>JAJZVM010000156.1 GCA_021845645.1 Bacillota bacterium | reverse complement strand
GCAGGACTTCCCTGATGCCCCCGCTGATCTCCTCGACCAAGCCCTATCCTGGGCAGCCGACCTGCGCAGCCTCGATCGCTCTCACCAAGCGTGAGCGATCCCGTCGCAAAGAGCGCAAGCGATTACAGCATCCATTCGTGTCCGAGATTGTCGAAGTAGCCACGAATATCGGCTTCCACGACCCAGTTGGCACGCCCCGTGATGACCTCTGCCCGGATCGCGGCCAGCGCGTCATGCGCCCGCCGTCCCGGCCGGAAGCCGTACGAGCAGTCCAGGAAGTCCGCCTCGTAGACCGCCGACAGGATCCTCGCGACCCCTGCTTGTAGCAGGCGATCTTCGACAGTCGGCACACCTAATGGACGAAGTTTCGACGGATTGCCCGCCTTGGGGATATAGACCCTTCGCACGCCCGGCGCGTGATAGTAGTGCCGCCTGAGTCCTGCAACGAGATCACGGATGTGCTCGTCCAGGTTCTCCTCGTACTCCGCCACCGCCACGCCGTCCACTCCGGCTGCGCCCCTGCGATTGAGACGTCGCCACGTATCCCGGAGGAAGTCCTCCGAGAGGTGGTGGGCCAGCGCTGTAAACCGACACGTCGGTTCCGCCTTAGCCCGTATCGCGATGCGTTCCAGTCCCTCGTTCACCGTGCTTCTCCCTCTGAGTGGAGCCGATTTGGGATCTGGACCGCTGAGACCGCCTCCCGCTTCCCCATGTGCTCGGCTCTCCCGAGCTCGGAGTACTATCAGGAGGTCCGACCCCTCCCGGCGCTTCCGCCGTCCTTCGGCTTAGCCTCTCGGATTGGGCGTACGCATTGCTGCGACGCCGGGAGGTCTCCCGAGTCTCGCTGCGTGTCGTTTTCGGTCGTGCCGCGGTCTTAGACCCCGCCGAGATCTCCAGCGCTCTCGCCGTTTGCGAGCGCCTACTGTTGCCTTCCGGTAGCAAGGACACCGTCGGCTCTCGGTCCATAAATGTAACGGGGCTCAATCCCCTCGCCCTTGCGGGCTGCGGCCCGATCCTCGCGCTGCCTACGCTTAGGCCATGACCTCGCGATCACGTCCCCAAGGCTCGCTTCTCCGCGGCTGGCTGGGCCTTACGGAGACCGGAATTTCACCGGCTCGACGCGCCCGATTTTGTCTCGGCGCACCCTTGCTGACATTCTTTACGCCTTCGCCGACCCGCGCATCCAGTACGCGGCGTAGGCAGCCCAAAACCGCGCCGTCAGCCGGGCAGGACGAGTGGGCGCCCGCTCGCAGGATGCCGCTCCACCCGCAGCGGCGTGCGGAATACGGCGGTGAGGTTCCCTTCCGTCAGCACATCTTCCACCGGACCCATCGCCGCCAGACGACCCCCCGCCAGCAAGGCGACCTTGTCGGCGTAAAGCCCCGCGTACATCAGGTCGTGCAGCACGATCAGCACCGTCCGGCCGGTCCGGCCAAGGCCTGCGAGAATCTCGAGGATGTCCCGCCGGAAGGCGGGGTCGAGATGCGCCGTCGGCTCATCGAGCAGCAGGTGGTCTGCCTGCTGTGCCAGGGCCGTGGCGATCATGGCGCGGGCCTGCTCGCCGCCCGAGAGCTGCGAAAGTCGTCTCTGGCGCAGGCTTTCGATGTCCACCGCCCGAAGTGCCTCCGAGACCGCCGCCTCGTCCTCCGGCGACAGGGATCGCAGCAGCAGACGGTCCCGCACGCTCAACCGGTGCAGGCGGCCCAGCGTGACGAGGTCCTCCACCGTCAGGTCGAAGGCTTGGTCCACGGCCTGCGGCACGACCGCGACGCGACGCGCGCGCTCGCCGGGCCTAAGGTCGCCGATCGGAGACCCGTCGAGCGTGACGCTGCCCGCCTGGGGGCGCAGCCTGCCCGCGAGCACATGCAGGAAGGTGCTCTTGCCCGCCCCGTTCGGGCCGCAGAGCGCCATGAGCCCCGGCCCCGTGACGGCAAGACTCACGCCGTCGAGCACCGTCCGCTGCCCATAGGAGAAGCGCACGTCCCGCGCCTCGATGGTCATGGGCTGTGCCGCCTGTCCGTGTGCAGGATCAGCCAGATGAAGAACGGTCCGCCGATCAGCGCGGTGATAATGCCGACCGGCACCTCGCCGAACGGCATGGAACGGGCGATGGTGTCGGCGAGCACAAGAAAGCCTGCGCCTCCCGCGGCGCTCGCGAGCAGCGAGCGGTCATGGGCGGCGCCGAACAACCGGCGCGCGACGTGCGGCGCCACGAGGCCGACGAAACCGATGAGGCCGGAGGCCGCGACCGCCACCGCGGTCGTGAGTCCCGCCAGCAGGAGCAGCACGATGCGCGTGCGCTGCACGTCAACGCCCAGGTAGTACGCCTGGGACTCGCCCATCGCCAGGGCGTCGAGTTCGCGGCGATGGTAGACGCCGAGCCCGAGACCGACGGCGAGCACCACGGCGAGGGTCATGATCTGTCCCCAGGTCACGCCGCCCAGACCACCGAGGAACCAGAAATACACGGAGAGCAGCGCCGTATGGTCGAAGGCCAGGAGAAGCGAACTGACGGCGCCCAGAATCACAGAGAGCGCGTAGCCGACCAGCACGATCGTGACGCTGCCCGCGCCGCGCATGCGCGAGGCGGAGGACGCGGCCAGCACCGCGAGCGCCGCGCCGGCGAAAGCGCCGACCGGCATGAGGCCGAACTGTGGCAACCAGATCTCCACCACCGTCGCCCCGAGTCCCGCCCCGGCGGACGTGCCGATCAGATAGGGATCCGCCAAAGGGTTTCGCAGGAGCGCCTGGAGGATCGTCCCCGATAGGCCGAGCGCCGCCCCCACGAGCGCCGCGCCGATGATGCGCGGCAATCGCACCTGCCAGACGATCGCCGCCACGACGCTGGTGGACGCCGGATGCGCAAGCCCTTTGAGCACCGCGCCAGGGGCGATGCCCGTCGGGCCCACAAGCACGGCCGCCAGCATCTCCAGGGCCAGCAGGCCCAGAAGGAGGATGCCGCGCGGGCGCGTGCCCGTGAGCCGGGCCGTCATGGGATGCGGTGCCCCGGGTGGAGATCCTGCGCGAGTTCCTTGACGCCCTGTACGAGGGCGGGAGCGGGATCCGCCAGCAGATTCGGATCGATATTCTGCTCGACGCGCCCGTGGCGCACCGCCGAGATTTCGGACCAGCCGGGCCTCGCCGCGACCGTCTTGGCGCTCGCCGACGGCGTGTCGAGCAGAACGATCACCTGAGGATCCTGCGCGATGATCGTCTCGCTGGAGAGGGCCGGGTACTGCTCGGTGGTTACCTTGTCCGCGATGTTGGTGCCTCCCGCCATCTTGATGAGCCCGTCGAGGAAGCTTCCGGGACCAGCGGTGTAATACTGCGTCGGGTCGAGTTCGACGAACACCTTGGGATGGCTCAGCTTGCGCACGGCCTTCGCGATCGCCTGGAGACGGGACTTCATCGAGGCGACGAGCGCCGCTGCCTTTGCCGACCTGCCCGTGGCCCCACCGACAAACGCGATGTCCCTATAGATGCCCTGCACGCTGCTCGGGTCGAGCGTCGCGACTCTCAGGTGGAGCGCCTCGACCTCCGAGATGTTCTTGACGCCCTGCATGGCCAGGACGAGCTGCGGATGCAGCGCGGCGATCTTCTCGACGTTGAGGCCCGTGTACGAGTCGCCGACGACCGTCAGGCCCTTGGCCTCGCGGCTGTACGGCTCCGGATCGTACTGAATGCTCTCGTCGTCGATGCCCACGATGTCCTTGCGCAGCCCAAGCGCCAGGAGGATCTGGGTGTTCGACGGGCCAAGGGACACGATGCGGGTGACGGGGGCCTTGAGCACGAGGTGCTTGCCCAGGTCATCGATCAGGTGGATGGGACCCGTGGCCTGCGGGGCCTGGCCACAACCGGCTGCCAGCAGGGCAGCCGCGCACGTGAACGCGGCGAGACCGACAAGGCGGCGCATTCGGACACTCCCTTTCCCGGGAAATGCGAAACGCCCGGATTGCTCCGGGCGGCCCCCAAGAAGGCAGCACTACGCCGCCTTCCGGCGTGGCCTCTTCTCCGGAGGATCGCCGGCATGGCGCGGGCAGGTCTCCTGGCTCGCGGTGTCCTCGCGCCGCCTTCCCGTCTCTCGACAGTGGCTCTTATGGCGCTCATCGGCCGCATACAGTGGCGGGACCGCTCAGGCATCTCACCTGATTCCCTCTTCGCCCTCCCGTGGGAGGGCACCCGCAACCCTGCACTATGCAGTTGCCAAATCCTATACTGAACGAATGAGCGGCGGCTGCGCAAGGGGCTGCGCAGGATAACGCCGCACGCCGAGCATCCGCTGGCCGAGGTCGTCCTCCCAGGCGCTCAGCGGCGACGGGTCGGGGCCCCAGCCAAGTGCTACCGCCTCGCGCAGGATCGCATTCTTCACCTCCGCGAGCGGAACCTGCCGCCCCGCCTCCAAGCTCAGCGACGTCACGGCCTCGGGCCGCAAGACGCGATCGCTGCCGGAGCGGCGGTAGAACTCCTGCAGCAGGGCAGTCGTGTGCCTAGGGTCCTGGCCCAGGAGCAGCATGCCGGAGACCAGCGCATAGCCCTGGCGCAAGGCCTGTGCGACACCGAGGAGCTTGCGCCCGCCCTCGGTCAGGAGATCCTGCGGGCCCTCGCAGTAGGAACCCTGCGCCCGCCCGAACCGGACAGGCGTGCCAAGGGTCGCGAGCGCCCGGCGCACCGGGCGCGTGAGATCGTGGAAATTCCTATCGAGGCGCGAGATGTCACGACAGGGCACCGCGCAGAAGAAGCTGAGGCAGTTCTCGTCGAGCAAGACGGCCGAGCCGCCGCCAACGCGGACATACACCGGCAGGCCCTGCGCCTCCAGCCAATCGACGCCTCGTTCGGGATGAGGCAGACGCAAGTCTTGCGGGCCAAGCAGCACATAGGGACTGTTCATGCGCAGCCCGAAGGTTTCAGGCGCGTGGCCGCTCGCCACCGCCACGGCCACCGTCTCCGCCAGGGTCGGCGACAGTTGCCAGAGCCTCGGATCCCCTGTCCCATCGACTAGGCGCAAGCTGTCTCCCCCCGCGAGCCGTGCCGGCCCGCCGCGACCAGCATACACCAACGTCCGCGCGGCCAGCATGGCTGGTCCCAACCTTGACCCGTCTGTTGCGTCACCATACTATTCCTGCTCTATTTCTCAACCACATGTCAGCAGGAAGGCGCGCAAGCAGATCCGAGGACCATGCCATATCCGGCCGCAGGATCTGGCTTCGCTCATCTGGAGCTTGGCGCGCAACATCTGCAGGTCGTCCATGACGACAAACGGACGTGCAGCGGGGCCGACTTGCGCTCGGACGCCCGCAGACGTTCTTGCCACGCATCGAGCACTTGCAGCAGGTGCTCATTCAGGACCCGGATGCGCAACTGCTCCCTCTCCGTCAACGCGACCACGTCCTTCCTCATTTGGACATACTCGCTGAGCAGTTACCCCGGACGGAATCGTAGAGCACCAACAAGAGCCAGCCCGTGCGGTTGCGCCGCACGGTGCCGCATGCTATCCTATATGTCGTTTGTACCTTTCTTTGAGTATTGGGAGGGCTTTCAACTTGGCCAAGACCTGCTCCGTGTGTGGCAAGGGCGTCGCGCACGGCAACCTCGTATCGCACTCGAACATCAAGACGCACCGCACCTGGGGCGCCAACATCCAGACCGTGCGCGCCGTCGTCAACGGGCGTGTCGAGCGCGTCAACGTCTGCACCCGGTGCCTGCGTTCCGGGAAGGTCCAGCGGGCTCTCTAGATCTGCCTCACGCGCAGCGGGCGGTTCCCCAGCCGGGGAACCGCCCGCTTTGCGCCTGCCGCCTGCCTGGGAGCCTTCACTCCTCAGGCGGTGGCGTGGCTCCCTTGCCACGGCCCTCGAACAGAGAGAACAGGCCGAGCAGCAGACCGCCGAGGAGCTTAGGCACCCGTACGACGTGCACGCGCAACTCGAGTCCACCCCCGCTATCCATGGTATGGGGTGTCAGGGCGATTCGTGCAGGGATCTGCGAATCTCCGCGATCCGCTGCGCGGGATCGGCCCCTGGAGCGAAAACGGCGGAGCCCGCCACGAGAATGTCGGCGCCGGCCCGCACCACCTCGGGTGCGGTGGCAGGTCCGATGCCGCCGTCGACCTCAATCAGAGCCTTCGGTAAAAGCTCCCGCGCACGTCGGATCTTCCCGATCTGGCCAGGCAGGAAGGACTGCCCGCCAAAGCCGGGGTCGACGGTCATGACGAGCAGGAGGTCGAGGTCCTGCCCAACCTCCTCGATCGCACTGAGCGGTGTCCCCGGGTTGAGCGCCACGCCGACCTCGCAGCCGAGGTCGCGGATTTGCGCGATCAACCGGTGCAGGTGCGGCGTCGCTTCCGCGTGCACGATGAGGCGCCTTGCCCCCGCTTCCGCGTAGCGCGGCAGGAGCTCCTGCGGTCGCTCGACCATCAGGTGGCACTCGACGGGGATCTCCGACGTCTTGGCAACTGCGGCGCACAAAAGCGGGCCGAAGGTGAGGTTCGGCACGAAGTGGCCGTCCATGATGTCGAGATGCCAGACATCCGCTCCCTTGGCCCGCCTCAGCTCGTCTCCGAGGCGCAGGAAGTCCGCGGTGAGAATCGATGGCGCGATCAGTGCCACTGCGGTGGCCTCCCTTCGATCTCCGCGAGGAATCTCAGGTATCGCTCGTACCGTCCCTGGTCGATCAGGCCCTGGTCCACCGCCGCGCGGACGCCGCAGTCCGGCTCCGCGCGGTGGACGCAGTCGCTGAAGCGGCACTTCCGACCCTCGAACTCTGGGTAAAGGTCGCGCAGCCGCACAGACTGCACGAGTGGCAGCTCAAGCGCCGAGAAGCCGGGCGTATCCGCCACAAGTCTTCCCTCGCCAAGCTCGTAGAGCGTCGCGGACCGCGTCGTATGACGCCCGCGGCGCAGCCGCGCCGAGATCGCGCCCACCTCCACGGCGATGTCTGTGAGCGCTGTGAGCAGACTCGACTTCCCGACGCCGCTCGGTCCCGCGAGCACGGCGAGGCCTCGGGGTAGCCCCCCGCGCACCTCGGCGACGCCCTCGCGGCGGATCGCCGCCGTCTCGACCACCTGGTAGCCAGCGCCCCTGTACGGCGCCGCGAACGCGTTCAGTTCGTCCCCCGTGGCGAGGTCCGACTTGTTCAGCACCAGGACCGCAGGCAACCCGACGGCGGCCGCTTGCAACAGCAGGCGGTCGACGTCGGACAGTTGCACGGCGGGGTCGCGCAGCGTCGCGACGACCAGGAGCAGGCTCGCGTTCGCCACGGGTGGACGGCCGAGCTCGTTGCGCCGCGGCCGCACCTTGGTGATGTGTTCGCCGGAGATCTCCACCTCGTCGCCCGCCAGAAGGCCACCGTCGCGCAGCACGCCCTTCGGCCGCAGGCTCAGGATTTCGTCCCCGCTGCGCACCTGCGCCCGGTCGCCGAGCACGCGCAGCACCACGCCCAGCTTCACTGGATGGAGATCTCGCCTCCCTGCACCGGCAGGGGCTGCGAGTACACGATGCTGGGTACGGTGCTGCCGTCCGTGCCGGCGTAGACCTCGATCCGCCCGTCGCCCTCCCAAGTCGCCACCAGCGGTGTCGATCCGGTGAAAGTCGGGTTCGTGTAAATGATGTTGGTGCCCGTCGCATCCACGATCCAGACCTGGATATCGGCGGTGCCCTGTCCCGTGTAGGTGAGCGTGATCTGCTGCGGCCCGCCGAGTGGCCCCGAGCCACCCGACGGCGGGATGCCCTTGCTGATGGTGAGGGCGATCGTCATGTTGCTTGTCACCTGGGTTCCCGGCGGCACGGACTGGTCGAGGACCGTGCCCGCCCCCGTGGTCGAGTAGGCGTAGGTGACTCCGGCGGGTGGCAGCCCGAGCGCCGTCATCTCCGGCTGAACCTGCGTCTGGTAGTTCTCGCCGATGAAGTTCGGCACCGCGGCCTGGGTCTGGCCCGGCCCGTCGCTGACCCAGATGCGGACCGTCGCGCCCGCGACCAGCTTGGTGCCCGCGCCAGGCGACTGCCGCACCACCGTGCCCTGTGTCTGGCTGCTCTTCTCATGCAGGGTGACCGGCACGAAATTGAAGGAGGTCAGCGATGCCTTGGCCGCCGCCTCGGTCATGTTCGTGACGGGAGGCACCGCGGTCTTCTGCGGTCCGCTCGAGACCCAGAGGCTGACGACGCGGCCGCGCTTCACGGTGTCGCCCGCGGCCGGGTTCTGCAGAACGACCGTGCCGGCCTTGGCCTTGTTGTGCTCCGTCCCGACCTTGGCAGGCACCAGGCCCTGCTTGTGCAGCTTGGCCTTGGCCTTCGCGAGGCTCATGCCCTCGACCTTCGCCACATGCACCTGGGGTACTGTCATCCAGGTGGTGAAGGCCTTGGCACCGCCAACGCCAAGCAGCACCAGCACGATCACGAGAACAATCCACGGCCAGATGCGCCGCTTTCTCTTCTTAGCAGGGTGCTGATGGCGGCCGTTCCTGTTCGCCGGCGTCTCGCCCTCGCCAGCCTCGTCCGGCCCCAGCGGCTCGCCGATCTCCTCGAGCGACCTTCTCAGATCGCCGAGCAGGGCGTCCGCGCTCTGGTAGCGCTGAGCCGGGTCCTTGGCGAGCAGACGCGCCACGATCGCCTCGACGCTGCGTGGCACCTCCGGCCTGCGCTTGCGCAGAGCGACCGGCTCCTCCTGCAGGTGCTTGAGGGCCACTGCCACCGGCGTCGCACCTTCGAAGGGCGGTTGGCCAGCCAGCATCTCGTAGAGTACGGCCCCAAGGGAGTATAGGTCGGACTTGACGTCGGTGAAGCCGCCCCTCGCCTGCTCCGGGGCAAAGTAGTGGGCGGAACCGATGATCGTGTTCGTGTGCACGATGGTGGTTCCGGTCGCCGCCCGGGCGATGCCGAAGTCCGCCACCTTCACTTCCCCCTCGGGGGTGAGGAGAATGTTCTGCGGCTTGATGTCGCGGTGGATGATGCCCTTCTTGTGCGCCGCCTGCAGGGCCCGCGCCACGGCTGCCGCCACCTGCAGGGCCCGCCCGACCGGCATCGGCCCCTGGCGCTGGATGGTCTCCTTCAGTGTCTCGCCTTCGACGAGCTCCATGACGATGTAGTGCGTTCCCTGCTCCTGGCCGACGTCGTAGACGTGCACGACGTTCGGATGCACGAGAGACGCCGCAGCTTGCGCCTCCTGGCCAAAGCGGCGCACCAACTGCTCGTCGCCCGCGAATTCTTCCCTCAGCACCTTGATGGCGACCGGCCTGTGCAGAAGGGTGTCCTCGGCCCGCCACACCCACGCCATGCCACCGCCGCCGATGCGATCCTGCAGCAGGTAGCGCCCGCCCAGCGTCTCGCCCTTCAAGGTTGCTCACCCCGCTCGCCGGGCGGCGCGGTGCGCGCCGCGACCACCGTGATGTTGTCGGGGCCACCGGCGCGATTGGCCGCTTCGACGAGGCGCAGCGCCACGCCGGCGAAGCCGTCCCGCATCTCGCGGGCGACCTCAGCCTCGGTGAGCGCCGACACGAGGCCATCCGTGCAGAGCAGAACCACATCGCCCGGCTCGAGCTCGAGCGTACCCTCGTCGCAAGCAAACGGCTCGAGACCGAGCCAGCGCGTCAGAACGTGCTTCTGCGGATGGCGCTCGGCTTCCGACGGCGGAATCGTCCCCTGCCGCATCAGTTCCTGCGCCACGGAGTGGTCGTGCGTGACGCAGGTGAGCTCGCCGCGCCGCAGCAGGTAAAGGCGCGAGTCGCCGACGTGGGCGAAGGCGAGCCGCTGCTCGCTCAGCCACGCGCAGGTCATGGTCGTGCCCATCCCCGCCTGCCGCGTCGACTCCTGCCTGGCGGTCAGGATGCGCTCATTCGCGGCCTCGAGCGCGTCACGCAGCGGCCCGGTCTCCGGAGCCTCCCGTTGATGCGGCTCGAGGCACTCCCGGAACGTGCGCGTCGCGATGGCGCTGGCCACCTCGCCGGCCTGCGAACCGCTGACGCCGTCGGCGACGGCCAGCAGCACGCCGCTCGAGAATGGCACGAGCGCG
>JAJZVM010000155.1 GCA_021845645.1 Bacillota bacterium | reverse complement strand
CGGCTCGTTCCGCGTCGGCAGCGCGGACGGCATCTCGTGGCGGCATTGCAACCTCATTCACCTCGCAGATGGTTTCGAGTACGCCCCTGCCTCCCCACGGCTGAAGCCGGGGGCATCCGGGGCTAAGCAACGGTGAAGGATGTCCTGTCGACGGCACCGGGCTTGTCCCGGCGCCGTTTCATCCGTCTTGACCGGTCTTTGCCGCCTGCGGGCCATTCGCGACGCCATCGGCGAAAGCCGCCTCGACCTCCCGCTCGTCGAGCCCGGCCTCGCGCAGGATCTGACGCGTGTGCTGTCCGTGCAGCGGCGGCGGCGTCCGTGGCTCGGCGGGCGTGCCGGAGAACCGCCAGGGCAGCCGCACCTGCCTGAGGTCCGGGATCAGCGGATGCTTCATCTCCACCACCGTGCCGGCGCGTTCCACCTCAGGGCTCGCGAAGACCTCGGCGACGCTGCGGATCGGCCCGCAGGGGATGCGGGCATCCGTCAGGATGCGAAGCCACTCCTCTTTGCCGCGCTGCGACAGGGCGGCGTCGATCGCCCGCTTGAGCTCCGCGCGGTGCTCGACGCGCGAGGGATTGGTCGAGAAGCGTTGGTCACTCAGCCATTCGGGATGGCCCAAGGCCTGCGCCAGACCCTTGAACTGGCGGTCGTTTCCGACGCCTAGCGTCAAGGGCCCGTCGCGCGTCTCAAAGACCTCGTACGGCGCCATGGAGGGGTGCGCGTTGCCGTGGCGCCTGGCCGGGGCCCCCGTCAGCAGGTGACTCGACGCGACATTGGCCAGCATGGCGACCTCGCACTCGAACAGCGAGACGCTCAGGTGCTGCCCCTGGCCAGTCTGGCAGCGCGCGTAGAGGGCGGCCAGAATGCCGCTGAGCAGGAAGGAACTCGTGAAGAGGTCTGCCGCCGCGACGCCAACCTTGTACGGTGGGCCATCCTCCGGACCGGTGATCGACATCAGACCACCCGCAGCCTGGATCACGAAGTCGTAGCCCGCGCGGTCGTCTCCCAGCGGATAGCCGCGCACGCTCGCGGTGATCAGGGCCGGATTGTCGCGGCGCATCGCCTCGAGCGACAGGTTGAACCGCTCGAGGTTGCCCGGACGGAAGTTCTCCACCACTACGTCGGCCCAGTTCAGGGCGAGGCGCCGCACGACTTCCTGCGCCAAGGGGCGGGTCAGATCGAGCGCGATGCTCTCCTTGTTCCTGTTGACGCCCAAGTAGTAGGCGGATTCGCCGGCTACGAAGGGCGGTCCCCAGCTCCGCGTCTCGTCGCCTTCCCGCACATGCTCCACCTTGATCACCCGTGCGCCGAGTTCTCCGAGCGACATGGTCGCATACGGGCCTGCCAGCACCCGGGAAAGGTCCAGGACGCGCACACCCGCGAGCGGCCCAGCGGCCGCCGCTCTAGCCATGAGCCGTCAAGGCCGCCAGCGCCCGATGCGCTGCGGCGACATCGTCCAGGTTGTTGTAGGGACCGAAGGAGAAGCGGACGCCTGGCGGAACGAACTCGCCGACCCCTCGGGCGATCACGCGGTGCTCGCTGGCCAGGCGCCCCAGGGCATCTGCAGGGCCCTTGGGAAAGCGCACCGTGCACATCGCAGCCGCGCTGGGCACCCGCACGAGCTCCACACCACTTGGCAGGCCATCGATGAATGTCTGCGCCAGCAGCCGCTGATGCTCCTCGATCACCTGGGCGCCGATCTCGGACCTCAGGGCGAGAGCGGCGTCCAGTCCCTCGTAGAGCGGCCAGTTGGCCGTCCCGACCTCAAACCGGCGAGCCTCGTGCCGCCACGGCACCCCCTCATCCTCGCGACCCGCGAGATCGTGCTGGGCGGAGCCGCTGCCTGCCGGCAGCAGCCCGAGCCCGGCAAGCGCCGTCTCGCGGATATACATCCCCGAGGTGCCGACAGGGCCCAGCAGCCACTTGTGACCCGCGAAAGGATAGAAGTCCGGGTCGATTGAAGGGAGGTCGACGCCGATCTGGCCGACGGCCTGCGCGCCGTCGATCAGCGACAGTACGCCGCGGCGCCGGCAGAGTGCCACGATCTCTTGCGCCGGCAGCACCCGCCCGCTGGTCTGCAGCACGTGGCTGACAGCGACCAGTCGCGTGCGTGGCCCGATCAGCCGGGCGAGGTCCGCGATCAGGCCCGCGTCGTCCTCGGCCATCGGCCAGGCGACCACCCGGATGCGCCCCATCGCCTCGAGTGCCCGCCACGGGTAGCGATTCGCCGGATGCTCCTCGGTCCCGACGATCACCTCGTCGCCTGGCTGCCACGGGAGACCCTGGGCGATCCAGTTGACGGTCTGCGTGACGTTGGCGGCCAAAGCGACCCCCGACTGCGGCACCCCCAGCATGAGAGCCAGCGCCCGGCGCACCTGCGACATGCCGTCGCGCCGTCGCTCGTAGGCCTCGGGCCAGCCGGCCCCCTCTACCTGCCATTGCTCGTAGGACTTGAAAAAGCGCGTCGTCACCGTCTGTGGCGCAGCGCCTAGCGTTCCGGTATTCAGATACGTCTTGCGGCGCAGGACCGGTACGTCCGCACGCAAGTCACTAAGCGTGTAAGCCACGGCCAATCCCCCTTGTCATTGCTGTTACGCCGGATCGGGATCAGTCACCTTCCTCAGGCTCTGCTATAGTCCTATGGGATGACCCACCGCAGCACGTTCGAAGGCGGGCGAACGGAAACGACGGAACGCATGAAGGACCGGACGACGGCGAGGCTACAACGGTTCTACGGCATGGCCCACCGGCTTTACGACGTGTTCATGTTCGAATCGTCCCAGGAGATCTGGGAGGCTGTGCTCGCCCTGCTCCGCCCGGCGCCGGGCGAGCGGTTGCTCGACGTCGGCTGCGGCACCGGCCGGCTCGCGATCGCGCTTGCGGATCTGGTCGGCGAGGAGGGCAAGGTCTCCGCTGTGGACGTTTCCCCTGCCATGCTCCGCCAGGCCGGGCGCCAGATCGCCCGCACGCCACTGGCAAGCCGCATCGATCTGAGGCTGGCCGACATCCGTACCCTGCCCTATCCGGACGGCGGCTTCGACGGGGCCACGGCAAGCCTCGTGCTGGAACTGCTGAACGATGAGGGCGTACGGTCGGCACTGCGCGAACTGCGCCGCGTCGTGCGCCCCGGTGGCCGCGTCGTGCTTGCGTCGCTGGCGGAGGAGATGCCTTACGGTCGCACGCTGGCCTTCTATCTCGTGCTGCGGCGCATCCTTTCGCTCTCGGCGCTCGGACGACCGCTCATCCTGCGCAGGCTCGCCTCCGACGCAGGCTTCGTGAGCCGCATCTCGATGCGCCGCAGCCTGCTCCGGCTGCCGATCGACATCCTCATCTGCGAGGTGCCGAAAGGGACCTGAAAAAGCGGCAGCATCTTGCCCGGCGCCTGCCGCCTGAACCCTCCGTGGTTCGGGCGGCATCGTCTTTACCCGGTGCGAGCAGACTGTGGAAGTGCTGTCGTGCCATCGAGTCCGACCCGAGATCACAGTCTCGCACGTCTCTTTGGCCCATGCGTCGGGGCCTAAGCGGCCCTTGACCGATGTAGGCACAAATTCGACGGTCTATTAGGTGGACCTAACTTCGGCCGAACCTAGGACAAGGGGGTACGCGATGCGGCGCGATGAGGCCGGCTACGCCGTGACGCACAAGCCTGCGCGATCCGCTGCGCGCCCCGGAGCAGGCGCGTCCGGTATCCTGCCGCGCGCCGCTGCGCGCCCGGGCCTGCTGCTCGCGGCCTCGGTCATCGGGCCGGGTCTCATGGTCATGCTGGCCGACACGGACGCCGGCAGCATCGTTACGGCCGCGCAGTCCGGCGCCCTCTGGGGCTACGGCATGCTGTTGCCGCAACTTCTGCTCATCCCGGTCCTGTTTGTCGTCCAGGAGATGACGGTGCGGCTCGGCGTGCTGACGCAGCGCGGCCACGGCGAACTGATCAGAGAGGTGTTCGGTGCACCCTGGGCCGTGCTCTCGGTGGCCACGCTCTTTATCGCGGCCGTGGGCGCGCTCGTCACCGAGTTCGCGGGCATCGCCGGCGTAGCGGAGCTGTTCGGCGTTCCGGTGACACCGACGGTCCTGCTCGCCGCTCTCCTCCTGATCGGGCTCGGACTCACGGGTGGCTACCGCCGTGTCGAGTACATCGGCGTCGCGCTGGGCCTGTTCGAACTCTTCTTCCTGCCGGCGGCGTGGCTGGCGCACCCGAGCGCTGCCGCCATGGTGCGCGGCCTCGGCCATCTGCCGCTCGGTCAGAGTGGCTATCTCCTGCTCCTCGCCGCCAACGTCGGCGCCGTCATCATGCCATGGATGGTCTTCTACCAGCAGGGAGCCGTCATCGACAAGGGACTGAGACCAGGCCAGTTGCGTGGCGCGCGCCTCGACACCCTGCTGGGCGCCATCGTCACGCAGCTCGTGATGATCTTCGTCGTGGTCGCCGTCGCCGCGACCATCGGGCGCTCGGGACACCCCACCGCCCTGCAGGGCATTCCCGAGATCTCAAGGGCGCTGGAGCCCTTCCTCGGTTTCGCCGGCGCGAAGCTCGCCTTCGGCCTGGGCATCCTGGGCGCATCGCTCGTCGCCGCGATCGTCGTCTCGGTGGCGGCGGCCTTCGGTGTCGGGGAAGCCTTGGGCTACCCGCACAGCCTCAACCGCAAACTGAGCGAGGCGCCGCACTTCTACCTCGCCTATGGCCTCGCCCTGGCGCTGGGCGCAGGCGTCGTCCTGACCGGTCTGCCGCTCGTCCATCTGACGATCGACATCGAGGTGATGAACGCCATCCTCCTGCCGGTCGTGCTCGGCTTCCTCGTGGCGCTCGAGGCCAGAGCCCTGCCGCGTCGCCTGCGCATGCACGGCCCGTACCGCCTCTTTGTCTATCTTGCGACAGGTTCGGTGATCGTCGTCGGCCTCGTCACGACGTTCCACGCCGTGCTGGGCTGACTATCGTCGTCCGGCCCGATCATTGCCACGCGATGCCCGCGAGAAACGACCATGTATTGTCAGCCACGGCCTCGGGCGCCTCGTCGAGCAGTTCGTGGCTCGCCTGTCCCAGCACCCGGACGTCGAGCGAAGGCAGCTTGCGCATGAGCGCCGCCACGCCTGCCCGCCGCTGCCCCTCCATCTCCTCCGGCCGACCGGCGCGCAACAGCATGGCCCGGGGAACGTCGACAGGCGCAAGCTTCTCCGGCCCATGGGCCGCGATCAGGTCGAGCGCGTCCGCGCAGCTCCGCGCGTCGACGCGCAGGCAGACGCGGCCCTCGCGCTCCATCATCATGGCCCGCGCCGCCGCCTGCGCGGCGCTGTCCCAGATCGGCGCTTCCGCCTGGGCCCGCTCGAGGAATGCGTCCCATGTCCTGAACGTGTATTCGGCGATCTGCCGTCGGCATGCGGAGTGGCGCTCCTCCGGCGTCCCTTCCTGGTGCAGGTAGCCGCCGTCGTAGAGCAGAAGGTCCGCGGTTGCGCTGCGGAGCCCATGATCCGCCGCAACCGCGGACAAAGCGGCCACCGCGCCGTAGGAGTGTCCAGCGAGCACCGCGCGCCGAATGTCGAATGCTTCGAGAACCGCACGCCACACCAGGGCGGCGTCCTGACCGCCCTGCAGCGGCAGCGGGTCTGTGAGCCCATGGCCTGGCGGATCCAGCGCGACGAGAAGGCAGTCTTTGGCCTCCGCCTGGCCGAGCAGGCGCAAGAACGCTTCCGCCGTGCCACCGAGGCCGGGCCAAAGCACCATCGCGCATGGGCCCTGTCCCGCGTAGAGGACGCGCATGGTCCCCCGGCCGATACCGATTCGCCGCTGCTGCAAACTGGTGCGCCTCCCCAAGCCGCGCGTCGCTGCTAGTTGCTCGCGATCCGTCTGAAGACGAGGTACGAGTACACCACCGCGACCAGGACGCTGCCCAGGACAGAGACCAGCAGAAGGATGCGGCCGGCCTGCGGCCAGAAGGGCAGCAGGACGATCGGCAGGAGGCCGCCCACCATCATGACAGGCCCGGCGAAGCGGTGCGTGCGCCGCCAGACCTCCTCGTTGGCCAGGGTCCACGGCGTGCGGATGCCCACGAAGTAGTTGTGGCGGACGCGCCCGAGGGAGTTGCCAATGAACATGAAAAGCATGCCGACGACCAGCACCGCGACATTGCCCACCTGCAGCGGATGGCCAAGCCCCCGCCACATGCTGGCCGCGAACATGAGCGCGACGACCAGGACCACAAGCAGGCGCAGCGCCCGGAGGAACGGCAGGAAGGCCGGGTAGTTGCGGCGCCGCGGGTCGATCACGGGAGCCACCAGGAGCAGAAGCCAGACCAGGACCGACACGCCGACGGGGACGAACACGGCCCCCGCCGGCGACATCCACCCGTTTGCCTGGCCGTTCAGGCCGAAGTGCGTCGGCACCCGCGCAGGCAGATGCGGCATGGCCCAGATGCCCGCGCTGAGCATGAGCAGCCACACAAGGTAGACCGCCCAGTCGTGTCGCGCCTCTCGGCGGATGTCGTATTCCGGCATGCTACTTCCCATCTTTCGCGTCCCCCCTTGCTCCCGCCTCGCCATGGCGCAGGATGTCGAAGCCCCAGCCCAGGGCTTCCTGCAACACCGTGGTGTGAAGCGAATAGATGATCATTTGCCCCTGACGGCGCGACAGAACAAGTTCCGCCTGACGCAGGGTGTTGAGATGATGGGAGATGCTCGGCTTCGACAGACTGAAGGCCGCCGCGATCTCACCAGCGTTCAGGTCGCCCCGGCTGAGCATCCGCAGAATTTGTCGGCGCGTCGGATCCGAGAGTGCCTGGAACACATCGCCGAGCGCCACAGGCGCACCCCCTCGAGTATTTTGATCATCATCGAAATTTCTGCGCGCGTCAACCCCCTGGGGAAGCATGCCAAACGAGCGTAGTCAGACGGCCCATGGCCCGGACGCTCGCCGCGCCGAGATGGCAGGTCGTACCAGCTCATCCCAGGTTGGTCGACCGCGGCCGCAGTGATCCGGCCACCATGCGCCTCATGCCGAACACGGCATCTTGCCTTCCCGCGATATGGGCCGCAATGCGCTTTATCGCCCGCACAAAGGCGACAAGGTCCGTATGCTGGCCATGTTGCCCCTTGCACCGCGGCGAGTGGACCTAGTGCATGCGCCACTTTTCACTAGGTGTTAGGCCCACTTTGTCACGCGGAATGCCATCCTTCTCCTGCAGGTGGCCAGGGTGAGGGTACATTGCCCTGCCAACCGACACCCCTCCAGAACCATGTGAAACGGACTACATGCTCATATGGCCCAGGGTGTTCAAGCACGATAGTTGTTGCAGGCAGACGCCCGCAAGGGCGAGGCGCCAAGGGCCGCAGGGCGCCCTGCCAAGGGGAGGCTAAGTTCCATGATCGACTATCTTGCCGTCATGCTCGTATCCGTAGGTGCCGGTCTTGCACTTCTCGCTCTGTACCTCTTCGTGAACCCGGCTCCCGAGAACCGTCCCACCTGGGGCTTCGGCTTCGGCGCCACCGCCCTCATCCTGGCGTCCACCGCGATCCCGATGATCGTCAGCTGGCCGCTTCCCGGCAGCTACAACGTAGCCTTCGGTGAGCCCGCGCTGATGTTCGGCGCCCTCTTCACCGTCGCCGGTCTCGCTCTCGTCTTCCGGCTCGAGCTCCTCGGACCGGCGATCTGGGGCTTCTTCGCCGGCATCACGGCCGTCATCGTCGGCCAGCAGATCATTGCCCACGGTATGACCAAGGAGCCGGGCGTCGCAGGTCTGGGCTTCATTCTCGCCGGCATCGGCGGCATCCTCACGCTGCCGGCAGTCGCCATGAAGAACCAGCGCTGGATCGCGCTCATCGCGGCCGTCGTGCTCGCCGTCGCAGCCATTGTGTGGCTCTACACCGGATTCAACTCCTACCCCGGCCACATCGCGGACTTCGCCAAGTACGTACCTGCCTACATGAAGTAGCTTCCGCTCAGGAGAACATCGCGGCGGCTCTCCCAAGCCAGGGTCCGGACCAGCGGTCCGGACCCTGGCTTATTGCCGTCGCAGGTGGCGCGACGATCCGACACGGATCGCTTTGCGCACACGTCGTTCTGGCCGCTCCCGGTCAACCGACCTCCTCCCGCTCCGCGGGGTACGCAAGGTGACTGCGGCTTTCCGCGATCTCGCGCAGGACAAGGACTGCCTGCGCAAGCTCGCTGAAGGTCGTATAGAGCGGGTGTGGGCCGAAGCGCACGATGTTTGGCGGGCGGAAGTCCGGCACGACACCCCTGTCCTTCAATGCACGGCTGAGGCGCGCCGCTTCGGCATGCTCGAGCGCCACATGCCCGCCGCGACCGTCCGCCTCCCGCGGCGTCGCGACCCGGAATCCGAACTCCGCCAGGCAATCGTCCGCCAGGGCGATCAAGAAATCCGTCAGGCGCAACGAACGCTGCCGCACGGCCTCCATCCCCACCTCGCGATAGATGGCGAGGCTCCCGAGCAGAGGGACCGCGGCCAGCACGGGCGGCGTCCCGACCTGCAGCGCTCCGCTGTCATGGGCCGCTGCCATTTCGGACGCCATGTCGAATTGACTTGACTTGTCGCTGCCGAACCAGCCGGCCATGCCAGGCCGAACAGGCAGATGGCGGCGGTGGACGAAGAGGCCGCCGATCGCGCCGGGCCCGCCGCACAGGTACTTGTAGGTGCAGAAGAAGGCGAAGTCCGCGTCATCGCGGTGCAAGTCGAGCGGCACCGCGCCGACGGCGTGGGACAGATCCCAAGCGACAGGCACTCCGCGCCTGTGCGCCGCCCTCGTGATCTGCGCGATCGGCAGAAGCTGGCCCGATCGGTAGAGCACCCCTGGCAGCACGGCCAGGGCGACGTCGCCCGCGAGGGCCGCCAGAATATCCGTCGCCGCCAGTGTCAGGCCGTCGCCGCTCTGCACGAGGCGCATGCTGCGGTGTGGGTCCATGCCTCGCGCCTCAAGGTGGCTGCGCACGGCATAGAGGTCGCTCGGGAACTCGAGCGCGTCGATCACGATGACGTGCCGGTCACCCTCCGGACGGTAGAAGGTCTGTAGGATCTGGTGCAGGTTCAACGTCGTCTGCGCGGTGGCCACCACCTCGCCGGGCTCGGCGCCGACGATGGCCCCGAGCTGCCCGCCAAGCGTCTCCGCAAGGTGGAACCATGGCACCTTGGCGTCCTGCCAGCCTGCGACGCCGAGGCGCCGCCATTCGCCGATCGTCTGCTCGAGTTCGGCGAGGCCGCGGTGCGTCAGGGGTCCAAGCGAGTTCCCGTCGAGATAGACGACCCCGTCGGGCAGCAGAAACTCACGGCGCAGCTCGGCGAGGGGGTCGTCCTTGTCCATGCGCATGGCGGTCTCGTGCCAGTCTTGGCTTTGCAACGTCGCTCAACTCCAATGCGGCTGCAATGCGGGCGGCTTCGTGTTGGCGAGGCGGTCCACCTGCAGACCTCGGGCTTGCTGGGCGTCGCTGCGCGCGACGCGGGCCTGGCGCAATCTCCCGCAGGAACGGGACCAACCCTTCCCGAATGGCGGGGAAACCGCAGTTTCCGCCCCACGTCGTTCAGGAGGGCTTTCTTTGCCACGCCTGCTCGCCGCGCTGTTTGCCAGCGCCGCGTTGATTGTCGTCGCCGCCTTCAGCCTGACCGTTTCCGCGACCGGCCCCGGCCCGATCCCGACCGGAGGCGCCTGGCAGCCACTCGGCCCTGCGCCCGTCTTCCACGACCCCTATGCGGGCAACGAGAGCGGCCGCGTGACGTCGCTCGCCGCAGCCGGCGGGGACCTGTACGCCGGGTCCGCCGGCGGCGGCGTGTGGCTGACGAAGGACAACGGGCAGACCTGGCGTCCCCTGTCCGACCACACGAGCGACATGGCGATCGGGGCGCTCGCCGTCCAGCAGGATCCCACGGTGATCTACGCCGCCACGGGCGAAAACGACGACTGCGGCGACTGCTACTTTTCCGAGGGCGTCCTGCGCAGCTCGAACGGCGGCCGGACCTGGAGCCTGCTCGGCAGGCAGGTCTTCTATGGGCATTACCTGTCCGCCATCCTGCTCGATCCGGGCGACCG
>JAJZVM010000154.1 GCA_021845645.1 Bacillota bacterium | reverse complement strand
GCGCGGCACCTCGCTATTTAGCCCTCGCTCCTAACTCAGGTAGCTGGCCAGCGTGGGCAGCTTCATGTTGGCGCCGGCCGCGACAGCCGCCTGATACGCCGTCTGCTGAGCGGTGAGTTGCGTCAGCACCTGTGCCATGTCGACATTCTCGACGTTGCCCTGCTCTATCTGGAGCGTGGAGCTCATGGTGGTCAGCTGCGAGACGGCCGCCTGCACCTGCTCCATGTTGGCACCAAGCTGGGCCCGCAGGCTGGAGACGTTGTCGCCTTGAGCCGCCAACGCGCCGAGATCCGCCTCGACCGCGGCCGTGTTTCCGCTCGAGAGATCGGACTGCAAAGCCGACAGCACGTTCAGGAGGGTAG
The DNA here is from genome assembly GCA_021845645.1 of Bacillota bacterium. Next base: position 9,698 of record JAJZVM010000154.1, on the reverse strand, counting down.
CCTGCGAGGAGTGGTTGGTGCTCCAGTCGCTTGGCGTGCTCACCGGAGCGGTGTTGAAGGCCTGATTCCCATCAACCGAAGTCTGCACCTTGACGCCTTGGCCGATTTCGATGGTCTGGGGCGCGGAAGTGGCGGCCGGGTTGTAGGCGCCGCTTACGACGGGCATCTGCTGTGCGACGCCCGAAAATACGTACTGGCCGGCATATTCCGTGTTCGCGAGGCTTTCCGCCTGCTGCACCAAGGAAGCCGCCTTTTGCGACAGATCAGTGAGGTCTTGGGCTGTCATGCTCCCCGAGGTGCCCTGTTCGGCCAACGACTGTGCCGACGAAATCACGCTTTGAAGCTGCGACATCGCCTGGTCGGCTGTCTGCATCTTGCTTTGGGCAGCCCGTGCATTGGCCTGCCATGATGTCACCTGCTGCTGCGCAGACGTCAGCTGAAGAACGACCGCCGTACCTGCCGGGTTATCCGAGGGTTGCGAGATGGAGACGCCGGAACTCGCCTCTTCCTGGGTGCGGACGTACGCCGCCTGGGCCTGGTCCAGGTTCTGTGTCAGGTTTTGATACATCATCTGATCGGTGATGCGCACCGGGTCTCCCTCCCCCTCGAATGATCAGGGCTTTCCTGGTCTTACGGCTGAATCGCGCTGAGCAGGGACTGCAGAGAGCTGTCCATGGCCTCTGCTACCTTGGCGGCGGCCGTGTACATGCTTTGGGCCTGAATGAGATTGGTCATCTGCTCATTGATCGACACGCCGGACGTCTGTTCACGCTGCGAGGTGATCTGCGTCAACAGAGAATTCGAGGTGCTCTGCAGATTTTGAGACAGGTCTACGGATGCTCCCATGTCGGAGACGAAGGCAGCGTACTGCTGCAGCGGTCCGCCCTGTGTCTGCGCGATGTCAGCCATGGCCGTCGCATTGGCGCCGTCTCCCGCATTCGCCGTCGCACCGGCAGCGATGTAGTCGATGTTCTGCTGGATCAGCGGATTCACTTCGATGTTTTGCACATTCGCCTGCGTCAAGGCGGTGGAACCAGAGGGCGTCTGGGCCACGAAGAAGTCCACCGCAGGAGAGTTCACATACTGGCCAGTTGTCGGGTCAAGGTAGTAGCCCTGGCTCTGGACCTGATTGACCTGGTTTGCCAACTGGTCGACAGCTCCGAGGAATTCGCTCATCAGGCTCTGTCCGGAAGAAGGCGATGGGTTGAGATCCTGGTTGACGAGCTGGTACGCAGCGCCAATGGATCCTCCCGCAGGTGCCAGGGCGGGTGGCGGTGACACGGGACCCGTGACCGCGTCGGTCGCCGTGAGGGTGAACTGGGGGCCCGAGCTTGCCGGGCTCATGCTGAGCGACCCGTATTGCGCCCCATCCACCAGCGTCACTGCTCCGCCGCCGCTGGCGGGAGTTGTCACGGTGACCTGGGACGTGACATAGGAGCCGACGCTTGTCGACTTGGTCGTCACGTTGATGTTGATGAGCTTCGATAGGCTGTCCAGTAGGTTGTCGCGCTGGTCCAGGAGGTCGTTCGGCTGCTGGCCGATGGCCTGGGCCTGCGCGATCGTCTGGTTGAGGTTCGCCAGTTGCTGCAGGTCCGAGTTCACCGTTTGCACGTCGAGCGTGGCCTGATTCTGCGCCTGCTGGCCGACGCTCTGCAGGCCCTGGTAGATCTGCTGGATTTGGGCCGCCACAGCCTCGCCGTCCTGCTGGACGACGGTTCTCGCGGCGGAACTCTGCGGGTTCTGGGAAAGCGTCTGGTAGTCGGAGAAGAAGCGATCGAGTGTGGACGACAGGCCACTCGAGCCCGGCTCGTTCAACACGCTCTGTAGGGCCTGCAGGTAGTTCGCGCGGTTCGAATACTGACTCACGTCGCTCTGGGTGGTGCGAAAGAGCCCATCAAGATAGTTTGCGCGCACGCGGTTCACCGACTGCACTTCGACGCCGGTGCCGAGTTGCGGTGTATAAAGGCCCCCCATGTCGGGTTGGGCGTACGGCGGCGTAGCGACGAGGCTGGCCGTCTGCTGTGAGTAGCCGGGGGTCGCGTCGTTGGCTATGTTCTGGCCGGCGACGTCCATAAGAACCTGCGCTGCAGAGAGCGCGGTGTTCGCGATGTCGAGGCCGAAGAACGCCGAAGGCAATGCGATTTCCCCCTTTCCGAGCTTGGATCAGGCCAGGCGGTTCACTGCGCTGCCGCCGCCCAGGATGGCCTTCATGGTCACCTGGATGAGCCCGAGCTGCTCCCGCAACAGCACGCCGTTCTGGGTATTGCGGCGCAGGGCCTCTGCCGCGCTCCGCTCGAGCTCTGCGGCAAGCTCGCTGGGCGCTTCCTTGGGCAACTTCAGCTCGGCGACGCGTCGCAGGAGCTCCTCCTGCTGAGGTACGAGCTCCGAGAGCGCGTCCGTATCTGCCTGAATCACCGCCGCCTGGATCTCTCCTAGGAGCAGCGAAAGCTGTCCGTAAAGATCGATCGCAGCCTCCAGATCCCCGTCGCCGCTCAACGCACGACGCCTTGGCTCTGGAGCGCCGTCGCGATCTTGTCCGCCTGCACCGAGATGCCCTTCTGCACCTCGGCCTTCAGCTTCTCCACCCGCGCCGCCTGGTCGGGCGCAGCTGCGAAACGCGCTGCCTGGGAGATCTCCACCTGGTCGGGCGGCGTCGGCGGCTGCACGTTCTGGCGCTGCAGCTCGGCTTCCCGCGCGACCTGTCCCTGCCGGATCTGCGGCACCTCGGGAATACCGGACACCTCGTCCACCTTCACCTGACCCACCTCCTAATGGACCCCAATCCCTCTACTTTTCCTATCGCGCATCTTCACATGGCGCGAACTGTCCCCTGGGCCGATTTTGACCGATTGCGTCCCGTCTAGGCCGCTCACCGTCGTGCGGCAAGGCGGCATGCCTCCTCATCTCCTTCTTGGGCTTGATTTCGCATCTTCACGCAGCCAGCCGCGCACAAGGTTGGCGGCCTCCTCCGGGTCGCGCTGGACCATATCCTTGACCCGGTCCATGACTACCCGGGTGGGGTCAGGGGCCACAGGCGGCAGAGGCTCGGCGAGCGGCTGCAGAACCTGGCGCTGCACCCTGCGCTGCGGAGACCTGGCTCCACGGCGGCGCATCAGCAGGAACGCGAGTACCAGGAGAACGACCAGGGCGCCTCCCGCGGCCGCCAGCATACTCGGCGAGAGGGGGAGTGTCGAGGTCGTGGCGAACGTGGGCCTCGGGGCCTTCTGGAACGGCGCCGAGAAGATCGTGACGTCGTTCTTCATCGCCTGGACGGTCGTGAATCCGACGGCCGTGCCGATCAGTTTCTGCAGGGCTTGGCGGTTCGCCGCGTTCAGACGGTAGGCAGTCGAGTTGAGCATCACCGAGACGGTCAGGCCCTTCAGGGTGTAGGGCTGCGACGTCACCGTCTTGTTGATGTGCGTCACCTGGTAGTTGATCGTGGAATCGGAGTAGCTCAGGTTGTTCTGTCCGCTCGACGAGCTTGACGGATAGGTCGGCGTAGAACTCGAGCCGGAGACGGTCGGCGGCGTGCCTGTGCCGGTGAAAGTCTCCTTGATGGTATGGTTCGAGACTGGCACACCCTGACCCGCCGCCAGGGGCTGCACGATGTTCGACTGGGTCTGGGTCTGGCTGGTGTCGAGGCTCGCGCTGGTCTGCACCACCACGTTGTTTGCGCCGACGATGGGCTGGAGAAGGTTCGTGAGCTCGCCGTTGAGGTTCTGCTCCAATTGGCGCTCGAGAGCCATCTGACCGGCGGCGCCGGCGCCACCCGATATCGGGTCAGAGCTGCCGCCGCTCGAGGCAGCGAGCGGGTCGCCATTCTGGTCGACCACCGAAACGTGGTCGATCGAGAGGCCCTGCACCGAATGGGCCACGAGCTCCTCGATGCCCAGCACTTGGCTTGGCGCCAGCGTGATACCCGGCTCCAGGTCTACAAAGACGGCAGCGGTCGCCTGGGACTGCGGCTGGTCGACGAAGACGGAGGTCTGGGCCGGCTGCAGCAGCACGTTGGCCTTGGCGATCCCCGAAATGGACTCCACCGTCTGCGCCAGGTCGTTCTGCAGCGCGTTCAGTGTCGCGAGGTTGAACTGCTGGTCGGTCATGCCGATGCCCGTGCTCGAGAGCACGCCCGAATAGCCGACGTATCCCTGGGCAGGAAGTCCCTGCGTCGCAAGGTCCACCCTGGCCTGGTCGGCCTGGGAAGCGGGCACGTAGATGCTGGTCCCCTCAAGCTGGTACGGGATCTTGAGAGATGTCAGGGCCTGCGTCACCTGGCCGGCGTCGGCCGGGGCAAGGTTCGAGAAGACGAGGGTCATCGGGTTGCGCGTGGTGAAGTAGCCGATGCCGCCGAGAACGACGGCGAGGATCACGGCCCAGGTGACATAGCTCCGCCGGACCCCTGGCTCGCGTTCCTGCCAGAAGTCCCTTGCGGTACCGAAGATCCTGCCGAGGTCGGGAGCTCCAGGGGCGGCAGCCCCCGGCTCAGGCGTTCTGGCCAAGCTGCAAGGCCCTCTGTTCGACAGACTTCTCCAGCGCGAACGCGGCTGCGTTGGCGTCGTAGGCGCGGCTCGCCATGATCAGCTGCGTCATCTGCGCGACGAGGTCGACATTGGTCGCCTGCCCGGCCGTGGCCGCGGTCGCCCCGGCTCCGGGCCCCGCCTGCGTCAGCTGCACGATGGCGGACACCTCCACGCCCTGCGGCTGGAGCACCTGGCCAAGGGTCGCGGCAAAGGTGGGACCGGCCTGGAGCACGACGGCCTCCTCCTGATACGGAGTGCCGGCGGGCGTCGTCGTGGAGTACATGTTCGCGATATTGCTCGCCACCACGTCCATCATCTCGCGGTACGCTGTGAGGCCGGAGGTCGAGACGTCCATCGACACCATCGGACCCACTATGCCCTACCTCCCGGCGCCAGGGGCCGATGTGCCGCGCTGACGCATGAGTCGCATGATCAGTTCTACTTCGCCTTGCGGACGGTTTGTCCTCTTGGCCACCTCCGCCGCGCTCTCGCCGGCGTTCTGCAGCTGCCAGATCTCCCTGTGGCGCTGGCGGATCTCCTGCGCGATGCGTTCGGCTTCCGCGTTGCGCTCCGGCTCCTGCGCCTGGGCCGGCGGATCGTCCCGCGGCGAGGACTTCGCGCCGCGCAACTCCTGCCGCAGGGTGTCGACCTCCATCCGCGCAATCCGCAATTCGCCCTCGAGAGCCCCGACCCGCGCATGCAGATCACGCAGTTCGTCGCGGATCGTGTCGAGGAGCTCCCGGTTCGCCTCCTCGAGAGTTTGGCTGAACTGCTGCAGGAGCGTCTCGATCTCGCCTCCAGCCGCACTGCCGCTCTTCGGGATCACCGGACATCCCTCCCCTTCATCTGTGCGCGATACCTGCTCAACGAGCCCCTAAGGCGCAGGACGGCGCGCGCGTGCAACTGTGCCACGTAGCGGTCCGAGAGCTCGAAGGCCGCTGCGATCTCCTGCATGCTGTAGCCCATGTCGTAATGCGCCGCGAGCACCTCCTGCTCGCGCCGGGGCAGCCGCTCGATCGCCGCCCTCAGCTGGGCGTGCAGTTCCCCCGCCTCGACGGCCGCCTCGGGCGACGGATCGTCGTCCAGGGGCTCGACGCCTTCCTCGCCCAGCAACTCGAGCGACCAGAGGGTCGTGAAGCTGAGGTCGAGGAGCCAGTCCTGGAACTCGCTGCCCGTCACGCCGAGCGATGCCGCCACCTCGTCGTCCGATACGGAGCGCCCCTCCTGCTGCTCGAGCTGGGCGTAGGCCTCCCGTACCCGCCTCTCCCGCTCGCGCAGCCGCCTGGGCAGACGATCCTGGCTCCTGAGCCCGTCGAGGATCCGGCGGCGGATCTGCGTCCTGAGATACGCTTCGATCGGTACGCCGCGGCCCGCGTCGTAGCGCTCCAGGGCCTCGAGCATGCCTATGACGCCGAACGAGACCACCTCGTCGCGCTCGAGCAGACCCGGCGGCAGGCGGAAGAGGATGCGCTGCGCCTGCTCGTAGACGAGCGGCAAATACTCCTCGCGCAGGTCCTGCCCCGGGCTCTTCCATCGCGCATAGGCGTCCTGTCTCTCGCGCATCGCGTCACCGTCCCGGGGAGAAGAAGCGCCTGAGGGCCGTGGGTGCCAGCGTGAGGGAACCGTGCTCGTTCGGTCCGTAGAAACCGAACGACTGCGGCTGATATGGGATCGACGGTCCGAGCAGGCCGGAGAAGCGCTCGACAGCCGCCTCGCCCGCCTGGACGGACGCGACGCCCGAGAGTGCCAGGTAGACGCGCCTCAGCGAGCGGTCCGTCATCTCGTCCAAGAGGGCGCGGCACTCCGCGTAGCCCACCTCGTTCGCCGGGCAGAGCAGAAGCCACGTGTGCGCGCCGCGCAGGTACGGCCGGCGAATGGTCTGGCGACCCTCCCCCGACGGCAGCAACACGACACTCGCGCCGTCCGTTTCGCCGCCCCACAGGCGCACCGAAAGCGGCGCGGGCCTCAGGATCTCGAGAATCTCCTTCGAAAACTGCAGAGCCGCACGCTCGCCGCCGAGCGTGGCCACCGCCCAGACCTCAGCCACCGGCCTCGGCGGCCTCAGCCGTTCCCTGAGCGCCGTGGCCTGATCATGCATCGACGGTCACCGCTTCGCGGGCGATCGCCTGGGCCAGCTGGCGCGCACCGGGAAACCAGATGTCGTCCGGCACCATCTGGCCGTTCGTGACGGCGAAGAGCGGCAGATCGAAGACCTGCATGGCGGTCACCAGCTTCTTGATCGAACTGGCCTCGTCGAGCTTGGTCAGCAGGATGCGCGTCAGCGGCCCGTCCTTGAAGTAGCGCCCGAGCTCCTCCATCTCCTCGCGTCCGGTCGTGAGCGACAGCACAAGCTCCACCGACTCCGGATTCGCGGCGGCGAGGAGAGCCAGAAGCTCGCGACGCGCCTCGTCCCGGCGGAAGTTGCGGCCGGAGGTGTCGATCAGGATGCGATCGCAATAGGCAAGCGACGCCACGGCCTCACGCATCGAGGGCGGATCCTGCGCCACTTTCCACGGCAGCCCCATGATCTCGGCATAGGTCTGCAGGTGGTGGACCGCGCCGATGCGGTAGGTGTCGGTAGTGACGAGGCCCACCCGCTCGCCGCGGTCGAGGGCATAGCGGGCGGCGAGCTTGGCGAGCGTCGTTGTCTTGCCGCCGCCGGTCGGGCCGACGAGCGCCAGGGAGCGCGGTTCGAAGCGGCTGAGGCGTGGCTGCAGCCACCTCTCGTACTCGTCGACGGCCGCATCGCCAGGTGCGCTTGGCTCTGCTGCGGCCGGCGGGAAGGCAGCCGCCGACCCTAGTGGCATGGAACCGGGCACGATGCCCGCGGCCTGCACGCCCGAGACCGTCGGCGCGGAGACTGGCGGGGAGGTCGGGGGCGCTTCCGCCGTTGGGGCGCCACGCCCGGCGAACACCTCGACGTAGGGATGCTCCCAGATCTTGCGCAGGCCCTTCGGCTGGTAGCTGCGGGTGCCAATGATCAGGGCGTCCGGTCCCAGGACCTGTCGCACCTGCAACAGGGCCGCAGTCATGTCCTGCGCCCTAAACCGCTCCACGTTCGTCGTCAAGGCGGATCACCCCCCCGCTCTGCAGTCTCAGGCCCGGATCTAGTTCCGGATAGCTCAGCACAGGCACATCCTCCAGCACGGGACGTAAAAGGCGTCTCAGATGACTCCGCAGCGCAGGTGCAACCACGATGGCCAAGGGCTTGTCCGCGCGGGACGGTTCCCTCGCCAGACGCTCGGCGGCTTGCGTCAGCTTGAGCGCCGTCTCCTGGTCCAGTGCGAGGAAAGTTCTACCTTCCTGTGCCTGTACCCTTGTACGGAGCTCGGCTTCGAGCCTCGGGTCGAGGGTGATCGCGAAGAGCACCTCGCCCGGCGGCGCGACGCGCTGGCTGATCTGCCGGCCCAAAGCCTGGCGCACGTGCTCCGTCAGCTGTTCCGGCTCCTTGGTCTCGCCGGCCCGGTCGCCCATCGTCTCGACGATGGTGACGAGGTCGCGGATCGGGATGCCCTCGCGCAGGAGGCCCTGCAGCACGCGATGCACCACGCTGAGGGATAGGAGACCCGGCGTCAGCTCTTCCACAGCCGCGGGATCCACCTGTCGCAGGCGGTCGAGCAGGCGCTTGCAGTCCTCGCGCGTGAGGAGTTCCGCCGCGTGCTTGCGCACCGCCTCGGCGAAGTGCGTCGTCAGAACGGTGGCGGTATCGATCACCGTGTAGCCCTGCAGCACGGCCTGGTCCTGCTGCTGGCGCGCGATCCAGATGGCGGGCAGGGCGAAGACGGGATCCTTGACCGCGATGCCAGGCAGGGAGCCCCCCTCGCTGCCCATGGCCAGCAGGCGCCCTGGCATCAACTCCCCGCGTGCCACCTCCGCCCCGCGCAGCAGGACGCGGTAGGTCGAGGGAGGCAGCGAAAGGTTGTCCTTGACGCGCACAGGCGGGAGCAGGATGCCGAACTCCTCCGCCATCTGTTCGCGCACCTTCTGCACCCGCTCGAAGAAGTCCCCCCCCTGGGCCTTGTCCACGAGGGAGAGCAGCCCGAAGCCGAACTCGACGGCAAGAGCGTCGATCGGTGCAGGCGGCCCCGCCTGGGCCTGAGCAGGCTGCGGTGAGGTCCCCGGCAGCTCCTCGGCACGACTCGCGGCGACGCCCGCACCCACTCCCGCCGATGCGGCGGCCAGCTCGCTGCTGCCCAGTTGGGCTCGGTAGCCGAGCAGGGCGAAGGCGGCGGCGAGCAGCAGGGCGACCACCTTCGAGATCGGCGTGAAGATGCCGAGGAACGCGATCACCGCCGCCAGCACGTAGAGCGTCCGCGGCGCCTGCAGCAGCTGCCGCGCGAGGTCGCCGCCGAAACTCACCTCCGACGCCGCGCGCGTCACGAGGAGACCGGTGGCCGTGGAGATCAGGAGGGCCGGCAGCTGGCTGACGAGACCGTCGCCGACGGAGAGGATGGTGTAGGTCGAGAGGGACTGCGTGAAGGCGAGATGCAGGAAGACCATGCCCATGACGAAGCCGCCCACGATGTTGATCACCACGATGATGATCGAGGCGATGGCGTCGCCGCGCACGAACTTGCTGGCACCGTCCATGGCCCCGTAGAAGTCGGCCTCCTGCGCGATGAGCCGGCGGCGGCGCCTGGCCTCCTGGTCGCTGATCAGCCCGGCGTTGAGATCGGCGTCGATCGACATCTGCTTGCCCGGCATCGCATCGAGCGTGAAGCGTGCCGCCACTTCCGAGACGCGCTCGGCGCCGCGGGTGATCACGATGAACTGCACGATGATCAGGATCAGGAAGACGATGAAGCCCACCACCGCGTTCCCGCCCACGACGAAGTTGCCGAAGGTGGAGATGACGGTGCCGGCGTTAGCCTGCAGCAGGATGAGGCGTGTCGCGGAAACGTTGAGTGCGAGCCGGAAGAGGGTCGTCATCAGGAGCAGGGCAGGGAAGGCCGAGAACTGCAGAGGATCCCTGACGTTCAGCGTGACGAGCAGGATGAGCAGGGCGAACGAGAGGTTCACCAGGATGAGGCCGTCCAGGATCCAGGTCGGCAGGGGGATGATCAGCATGATGATGATGACCATCACGAAGAGGATGGTGCCGCTCTGGCCGAGGCGCATCACGCGCCGCCACCCCCGGGCACCTTGCCCTGCTGGCGGTAGACGTACGCCAGGACCTCG
>JAJZVM010000153.1 GCA_021845645.1 Bacillota bacterium | reverse complement strand
GGAAGAACTGCCTCTCGCGATACGCAGCTGGACCTGCCCAGCATGTCATACCACACACGACCGCGATCTCAACGCAGCGACCAATTTGGCTACATACGCCGTGAGTTCCACGGCGTCAGCCTGTGGACGGTCAGGCTCTGGCAGCGGCCATCTGGCCACTGTGAAACCGGCCCCAATGAAGCAGGAAGTTAGCGTCAAAGCTACCTTCGGATAGTTTTGAGTAGGTCTAACGGAACGGTACCTATGTTTGCCCTGACGGTGCCGCGAGGTTGGCCGCGGCCAGGACGCGCCGCGCGCAGGGATGGATCGATGCGGCAAGGACCGTGGTCTCCATCAACACAGGCAGCGGCGTCACGTACCTCGAGGCTGAGCGCAAGGAGCCGCGCGGCCTGCTCCCGGTCGATGGGGAACTCGTCTAAGGCTCGACGAGACGCGAGCGTCAACCGATCGCAGGCTGGTGCCCGCGTCTATGTCGTAACCCAGACCGCGCGGCGCAACTGGGCCCGTTGGAACCAGCCGATTATTCGGTGCGCTCGCCCGAGAACTCGATCTCGACGCCGCCCCCGCTCGACTTGGCCCTCATGTACACGGCGTGCACCGCCGCAAGGTCCTCCACCGCGATGCCCAGCGACTTGAAGAGGGTAATCTCGTTGTCCGACCTCCTGCCCTCCACCTTGCCCGCGAAGAGCTCGCCGAGCTCGCCCCGGATGTGGTCCTGGCCGATCTCCCCCGCGGCCATGGGGATGCGGATCTCGTCCGCCTCGCTGGCCGCCGACTCCCGCCAGTCCACGAACAGCCGACTGCGGGCGACGGCCTCGCCGTCCACCTCGCGGAAACCCTGCGTCGATGCCCCGACCACGTTGAGGTGCGTCCCTGGCGCGAGCCACGACCCGCGCAGGATCGGTTCGCGGGAGGACGTCGTCGTGCAGACGACGCTCGCCCCCGCCACCGCCCGCTGCGCATCCGGCATGACCTCAACGGCGAACCCGTGGCGCTCCTCAACGAGTTCCCCAAAGCGGCGGGCGTGCTCCTCGCTGCGGCTCCAGACGCGCAGCCGCGCGATCTCGCGTACGGCGCGCACCGCCGCGACGTGCAGAAGTGCCTGAGTGCCCGAACCGAGGATGGCGAGGTCCACCGGGCCCTTGCGCGCCAGATGGCGTGTCGCAGCCCCGCTTACCGCCGCTGTGCGGATGGCCGTGATGGTGGCGGCGTCGGCCATCGCCAGGATCTGGCCATGCTCCGGCTCGTAGAGCAGCACGGGCCCCTGGTGCGACTCGTAGCGCGTTCCGGTGTTGCCAAGGAAGACCGAGATCACCTTGACCCCCGCGGCCGGAATGGTGCCGAGGTAGGACGGCATGAGACCCACGACTCCCTTGCCGCCCGGTAGCGGCATCCGCGAGCGCAGGGGCTGCACGGCCTGCCCGGCCGAGCCCGCCTTGAGCGTCTCCTCCATGAGATCGATGCACGCGTCCATGGGCAGGTACTTCTCGACATCGGCGTGGCCCAGCATCAATACCTTCAAGACCTGCTCCCCTCCCGAATTGCTCCGCCGATCCTCGATGCGACGGACGCCATGGGCTTTCCCGCTACTGCATCCCTGCAGGGTCTCGTCGACGCTAGGGGACCCGGTCCCCGGTCGTCCTTGCACTACTTCGAGCGCCACCCGGCAAAGTCCCTGCGGGTGGTGTGCGGGATTCCTCCCCAGGTGCGCCGGTTGCGCCTCCCGCCCCAGGACGTCTATCCTGACAGATGTTTAGGGAGGCAAACCTTTCACATGACGATCTATAACAACGCGCCGGCCACGACGCGCGAGGGCCTCGTCGTGCGCATCCTCGAGGTGCTGCCTCGTCTCGTGCGCACCTTGCAGCGAGCCGCCTCGGCCGGCGGCGAAGAACCGCTCACCCTGCCGCAGTTGCGCCTTCTGATCGCAATCGGCACGGACTGCCACCGCACGGCGGATCTCGCCACACGCCTCGAGCTTGCGCCGGCGACCGTGAGCGCCAGCATCGATGGTCTGGTGCGTCGTGGGCTCGTGCTGCGGGCCGCGCATCCGTCGCGCGCGGCGGGCGACCGCCGCGTCGTACCTCTCTCGCTCACGGACGAGGGCGCGGCGGCCGTGGCCGCCGCCCAAGGTCGTCAGCGGTCGGCGCTCCTAAACCTCCTGGACGGCGTGTCCGAGGCGGAGCTCAAGGTGCTCGAGACGGCCTGCGCAGCCTGGGAGCGCCAATTGGGCAAGACCACACGAGAGGGGGGCGAAGCCCGATGAGCCAAGCGGACCGGTCGCGGCGAGCCCGCGCAGAGAGCACGTCGAAGCCGCTGCACCACAGGGTTCCATACAAGTGGATTGCGCTTTCGAACACGACGTTGGACGTCCTCATGGCCTCGCTCAACTCGTCGATCACGATCATTTCGCTGCCGGCGATCTTCAGGCATCAAGATCAACCCGCTCGTGCCGTCCAACACCGACTACCTGCTCTGGATGCTGCTCGGCTTCATGATCGTCTCCGCGGTGACGCTCGTGACGTTCGGCCGGCTCTCCGACATGTATGGCCGCGTGCGTCTCTACAAGGCGGGATTCCTCGTCTTCACCATCGGCTCGCTCGCGCTTTACGGCGTATCGCTCTGGATGACCGGCAAGTCCGCTGCCCTGGCCCTCATCCTGCTGCGCCTCGTGCAGGGCATCGGCGCCGCCTTCCTCTTCGCCAACTCGGCGGCGATCCTCACGGACGCCTTCCCGTTCAACGAGCGCGGCCTCGCCATGGGCATCAACCAGATCGCCGGCATCGGCGGCGGCCTGATCGGCCTGATTCTGGGCGGCGTGCTCTCGGTGATCGACTGGCACCTGATCTTCCTCGTGAGCGTGCCGGTGGGCCTCGCCGGGACGATCTGGGCCTACGTCGCCCTGCGTGAGACTACGAAGCCCAAGGCGGACCAGCACATCGACTGGTGGGGCAACCTCTTCTTCGCGGTCGGTCTCGTGGTGCTGCTGCTCGGCTTCACCTACGCGATCATGCCCTATGGCGGCGCGAACATGGGCTGGGGCAACCCGATGGTGCAGATCTTCATCGGCCTCGGCGTCGTCCTGCTCGCCGCCTTCATCGCCGTGGAGCGGCGGGTCGCGGAACCCATGTTCCATCTCGATCTCTTCAAGATCCGCGCCTTCTCCGCGGGCAATCTGAGCCAGTTTCTCGCCGGGATCGCGCGCGGCGGCCTGCAGTTCATGCTGGTGATTTGGCTGCAGGGCATCTGGCTGCCGCTGCACGGAGTGAACTTCGTGGACGCGCCGCTACGGGCTGCGATCGACATGATCCCCCTGATGGTCGGCATGCGCGCCACCTTCACCAACAGCTCGATGATGTTCTCCATCGCGGTGTTTTTCAGCATCCTCGTCGTGCGCCTCTCGCAGAGCCTCCCGGCGACGCTCTTCCACGGCCTCGCGCGGGTGGGCATCCCGACGGCCGTGGCCGCCGGGGTATCGCACCTGCCTCCGATCGAGGCCCTCTTCGCGGCGCTTCTCGGCTACAACCCGATGGCCAACATTCTGCCGGCGGCTGTGCTCCGGGCCCTGCCCGCCGCAAGCCGCAGGACGGTGCTCGGCAACCACTTCTTCCCCCACCTGATCTCGCCCCCGTTCATGGAGGCGATGAGCGCGGTCATGGTGACGGCCGCGACCCTGGCCTTCGTCGCCGCCTTGGCGTCGATGCTGCGCGGCAAGGCGTACCTCCACGAACGCGACAGCGAGGACCGGTAACGGGCGGCGGCTGGCGGGGACCGTTGGTGTACTAGGCGAGGCGCTGCGCCGTGCCGACGGGGATCAGGTGGATCGCCAAGGCCCCTCTCCCTGTACGACGCCCTGTTCATCCAGGGCGATCGCACGGTCGAATGGTATCTGGCGAACCACCGGCCTGTCGGCCGCGGCGCGCGTTCGCAGTTCGCTTGCGAACAGCGCGGGATAGTCCCCTTGCGTCAGCGGGTCCCAGTGCATGGGGATACAGAGCGCCGGGTTCACCCACGCCGCGGCTTGCGCCGCCTCCCAGGGCTCCATCTCCGTGACCGCTCCCGGAAACTTGCCCACCGGAACGAGCATCACGTCTGGCTTGTAGAACTCGCCGATCAGGCGGAAATCGGAGAACAGGCACGTGTCGCCGGTGTGGTAAAGACGCAGGGAACCCAGCGTCAAAATGAAGCCGAGCGGCACGCCGGTCAGGTAGATGTCGTCCGACCTCGTGAAGGAGATGTGCACTGCCTGGACCGCCTTGATCCGCACGCCACCGTCCTCGCGCTGCGCGCCAGGCACCATGCGGAAGGTCCGTGCCGAATCGACGCCGTGGCGAAGGGCGTGCGTGGCCACGTCGGCTGGCGCGTAGAGTCTCGCCCCAGGGTTGGCGAGCATGAGTTCGACCGCGTCGCCAAGGTGGTCCTTGCCGCCGTGCGTGACGAGCACGAGGTCGCAAGGCACGTCCGTGGCTCGGACGGAAGTCATCGGATTCTCGCTGAAGCACGGGTCGATCAGGATGCGCACACCACCATGCTCCACGAGGAAGTTGGAGATGCCAAAGTAGCTGATCCGCAGCACAGACGGTTCACACTCCCGAGACGAATTTCGCTCGCTATCGTTGCTAGACGGTATACGCGGCGACAATCTCCTCGTTCAGCGTGACGCCAAGTCCCGGGCGCTGATCGAGCGTGAAGTTCCCGTCGCTGAACGTGGCGATGGGAGCCGGCGCGAGGCGCTGGCGCAGGGGGTTCTCCTGGGTCTTCGACCAGTCACTCTCCATCGACTCGAAGATCAGGCTCGTGGGCAGCGCGGCGGCAAGCTGCATGGATGCCGCGATGCAGATCGCGGAGGAACTGCCGGTGTGCGGGGCGTACGGCACGTGGAAGGCGCTCGCCAGCGCCGCGATCTTGCGGCATTCCGTGAAGCCGCCGGCCCGCGAGACATTGGGCTGCACGATGTCGATGAGGCGTCGGGAAAGGATGTCGCGCATGCCGAAGCGGGAGAACTGTGTCTCTCCTCCGGCGATCGGGATATCGAGCTTGCGCTGCAGCAGTTCGTAGCCCTGTAGATCGTCCGGCGCGATCGGCTCCTCGAACCAGCGCACGTCGAGCTCCTCCAGCTTGCGCCCGACGGCCACCGCGGTGCCCACGTCGTATCCGCAGTTTGCATCCACCATGAGGTCGATATCGGAGCCGAGTTCTCCCCTGATCGTCCGCACCACCTCGATATCGTCGACGAAGCGCCTGGGATTCTGCCCCACCTTGATCTTGATGGCGCGATATCCCTTCTCGACGAACTTCTTGGCGTCCGCCAGGGTCTGTTCGAAACCTCTGAAGCGCACCGACGAGGCGTAGACCGGAAACGTCGCGTTAGCGATACCGCCCAGGAGCGCCGCGACAGGCTTGCCCTCCGCCTTGCCCATGATGTCCCAGAGGGCGATGTCGATCCCGCTGACCGCTTCAAGATAGAAGCCCTTGTCGTGGCCGCGGTTCATCATCATCCCGTACAGGCGCTCCCAGATCACCTCGACGTCATAGGGGTCCTTGCCGACCAGGACCGGCCTCAATGCGTGAACGATCTCCCGCGTCGCGGTGGGAGCGAGGCGCACCATGCATTCGCCGACGCCTTCGATGCCCTCGTCGGTCTTGATGCGCACAAGCGTGGTGCGGTACTGGCCGAACACGATCGGCCCCAGTTCATCGGCGTAAGGCAGGCTGATCGGGGCCTTCATGCGTTCCTGGATCGGGACCACCAGGCTGACAGCCGTGACATCCGTGATCTTCAACAGGATTCCCTCCATTCATATGCGGCTCTGCCGATGTCTCGCGGCGGCGCTGCTATGCGAACCCGGCCGCCGCTAGCGCCTGACGGAGTTCGCGGCGCGCGGCGTGCGCCTGGTCCACCGAGACCGCCCCGAAGCGGATGCCGCTCCCTGGCGCCATCTGTCCCACCAGCGGCAGGTCGCAGCCGATGACGGTGGCGATCTTCGCGTATCCGCCCGTCACTCGGTGGTCGACCATGAGGAGCACCGGCTGGCCGCTGCCCGGCACCTGCACGGCGCCCGTGGGGATGGGATCCGAGATGATGTCCGCCGCTTCCGTGTGCCGGATGGGCGGACCCTGCAATCGGTAACCGGTTCGATCGCTCTGTGGTGTGACCACGAAGACCTCCCCGAGGAACGTTCGCACCGCCTCGTCGGTGAATCGGTGCGCCTGAGGACCGAGCACGACCCGAACGGTTACCTCCTTGGGGAACCGGGGCCTGAGTCGGATCGGCAGGGCCTGGGGCACCGGCACTCCGCCCGGGCTCCCGAGATCCAGCCGGTCGCCTGCCTTGAGCGGGCGTGGCAAAGGGCCGATGCCCGCGGCCACGAATGTGCTGCAGCTTCCTAGGACGGGGTCCAGCCTGAAGCCCCCTGCAACGGCCATGTAGCTGCGCATGCCGGTCGTCCCGGGTGGACGCGAAAGTCTGAGCTCCTCGCCCGCCATCACCTTGAACGCCTGCCACACGCCGGGGCTAGCGCCGGAGTCCAGCGCGACCGCCACATCAGCCCCCGTCACGGCGACCCAGCTCTCCCGATCCATGACGCAGGAGAACTCCCCTAGCGTGATCTCAAGCAGCGCCGTCCCCGCCGGGTTGCCGACGAGCCGGTTCGCAAGTTCCGCACTCAGCCAGTCCATGGCGCCCGATACCGGCACACCGTAAGGCTGATAGCCGTACCGGCCCCCGTCCTGCACGGTGGTGAAGAAGCCGGCGCGCCGCACGGTCAGGGAGCCCATGGCGATCATCGTGGATTCGCGAGGCCGGCCCCCGCGCTGTCGCAGATCTCGCGCCAGGTTTCCGTGTAGCGATGCGCACTGGCCGTGTTGAACACGACGACGCGCTCTCCCCCCTGTAGCTCGCCCCGCTCGGCGAGCTGACGCGCGGCGTCGAGCGCGACCGCGCCCTCGGGACTCAGGGTCAAGCCCTCCTCACGAGCCGTCCGCAGCAGGAGGGAACGCACGTCGTCCATGCGGGCGGCCACGGCGCCTCCCCCGGACTCCCGCAAGGCACGCAGGATCAGGTCGCTCGCAAAGGGATTGGGCGTGCGGAGACCACACGGGATGACATCCACGGTCTCCCATGGCCGCACCGTCGGCGTTCCCTCGTCGATCGCCCGGGCGACCGGCGCGCAGCCGTCCATCTGAGCGGCGTAGATGCGAGGCATGTTTCCTTCGAGCCAGCCGAGATCCCGAAGCTCGGTTGCCGCCTTCCAGAGGCTCACGACGCCATGGCCGCCGCCGGTCGGGAAGATGATCACTTCGGGCATACGCCAGCTGAACTGCTCGGCCAGCTCGAGCCCCATCGTCTTCTTCCCTTCCTGCCGATAGGGCTCGTGAAAGGCCTGCACGCTGAAACAGCCTTCCTCGACGCGACGATCCAGAAGCTTCATGCCCTGAGCCTTGCCGCCGTGGAATGTCTCCGTGGCCGCACCGGCGGCGATCAGGTCCAGTTTCGCCTGCAAGATCGCATCGTCGTGCAGGATCACATGCACCTCGATCCCCGCGCGCCTGCCATAGAGCGCCCAAGACCCCGCGGCGTTGCCTGAGCTCAGCAGCACGATGCTCGGCACGCCCAACGCCTTGTACATGGTCAGGGCGACACTTGCGCCGCGATCCTTAAACGACCCCGTTGGGTTCTCGGCCTCGTTCTTCACGTAGAGCTCGTCCAGGCCAAAGGCCCGCCCGAGGCGCGGCAGTGGCACGAGTGGCGTCATGCCCTCCCCGAGGGTCACACGTTCTTCGTACGGACCCGGTAGCAGTTCGCGATAGCGCCAGAGACTGCGTTCGCGCGTAGCGACGTCCTTCGGGGACATGGTTCGGCGAACGCGGTCCAGATCGTAGCGCACCTGCAGGGGCGCCCCGCAGGATTCGCAGAGCGAGCGTGGCCGGTCCGGGGTGTACTCCGCCCCGCAGCCCGTACAGCGCAGCCCGTCCATCAGGTGTCCATCCATGTCCGGCCCCCCTCTACAGCCAGTCTTTGATCGGCCGCACCTCAAAGCCCGCGGCCAGAACAGCTTCGCGAACCGCGGCGAGGATGCCGGTGGCGCCCGGCGTGTCCCCGTGCACGCAAACGGTATGGGGCTCAACCCGATAGGTCTGGCCGTCGACGGTATCCACGAGGTGGTCTGTCAGCATCCGAACCACGCGGCGCGCTGCTTCCTGGGCATCCGTGATCAGGGCACCGGACAGGCGCCGCGGCACCCCCGTTCCGTCGCGCTGATAGGCTCTGTCGGCGAAGACCTCCCTCGCCACACGCAGCCCCCTCGCCTCACCCAGACGGTGAAGCAGCCCACCCGAGCGCGTCACGAGAATCAGCGACGGGTCAGCGGCTGCGACGGCGTCCACCACCGCGCCGGCCAGTTCCTCGCTGTGGAGCGCCATGTCCGAGAACTGACCGTGCAGTTTGATGTGGCCCACCGATGCGCCGACGCTCCCGGCGATTTCGCGTGCCGCACCGAGTTGATAGAGAATCATCAGCCTGGCCTCTCGCAGGCTCAGGTCCATCTTGCGCCGGCCGAACCCCTGCAGGTCCGGAAGGCCCGGGTGTGCCCCAATGCCCACGCCATGCTCGAGGGCGAGGCGCATGGTGCGTTCCATCACGACCGGGTCGCCAGCGTGGTAACCGCAGGCGATGTTCGCGGAGCTGATGTACTGGATGACGGTGCGGTCGTCGCCGATGTCGTAGGCCCCGAAGCCTTCACCCATGTCGCAGTTGATGTCGACGACGCCCTTGACCACTGAAGTCACCCTCCTCCCCCGATCTGTCACTCTGCGCGCTCCAGGCGCTCTGCCGCCGCCATCGTCTCCACCGCGAAGAACTGCACCTCGTCGCCGACCGCCATGGGCGTCGGCGGCACGCGGTCGGCGAAGAACAGCCGGATCGCCGTTCGGCCGATGATGTGCAGTCCGCCAGGGCCTCGCAGCGAGTAGATGCCGCACTGGCGTCCGCCGAGTCCGATTGCCCCCTGCTCGACCGCTGCCCGCGGCTCAGACCTCCGTCCGATCCGTAGCGCCGGCGGACTCTCCGCCAAGCTGGCGTGGCCCGGCGCAAAGCCATACATGTAGAGCCGGTAGCGAGCCTCGGCGTGCAGCCCGACAACGTCGCCTTCGCCGAGGCCAAGGCCATGCGCAACCTGCGGCAGGTCCGGCCCTTCTTCCCCGCCATAGACGACCGGCACTCGCCATCTCGTCTTGGGCTGGGATCCTTGGTCAGGCACCGGCTGAAAGCCACGAACCACCCGCTCCAGGAACGCGCTCGCCTCCGATGGGGCCGTACGGTCCGGATCGAAGTAAACGGCCAGCGAGCGGTAGGCGGGCACAAGGTCAAGCAGACGGCCAGGTCCTTCGCGCTGCCATGCCCGCGAGATCGCATCGCGCAAGGCAAGACACTGGCGCCCGATCTCGGGCGAAATCTCCTCGCGCAACTCGACAAGCACTCCCGCGTCGCCGAGTGGTCTCAGCTTGACGTCCAAATCCGACAACAGGGCACCCCCTGGATGCGTGATCACTGCGCACCGGGAATCACGAGACTGAGCGCGGGCCACAAGGTGACCAGCAGAAGGACCACGAGCGAACCGAGCACATAGGGCAGCACGGGCCGCACCGCCTCACTTACCCGCACGCCTGCGAGGTTGCTTGCCACGTAGAGGCTGACACCTACGGGCGGCAGCATCAGCCCGATCGTCGAGTTCACCACGATCACCGCGCCAAGCTGGAGCGGATCCACACCGGCGGCGATCGCCGCCGGCACCACGAGCGGCACCATGATCAGGATGGAGGGAGCCGTCTCGATGAACACGTGGATGAGCAGGAACGCCAAGTTGATGACGAGCAGCAGCAGGAGCGGCGATCGCACGAGGGACCCAAGCATCGTCTGCACGTCGCCAGCGACGCCCGACGTCAGGAATCCGGTCCATTGTCGGAACGAGTGGGTCGGGGAAGGTCAAGTACTGGAGTGGTCGCCTGATGGGGCGGCCCGCCTGAGCAGCAGAGACGGGTGGGCAACGAAGAGGGCAAGGCCGCAAGCCGCGCAGC
>JAJZVM010000152.1 GCA_021845645.1 Bacillota bacterium | reverse complement strand
ATCGCGCTCGCGGAGCAGGTCGCGGCCTGCCGGGAATTCAAGGAGCGCTTCCTGAAGTTCGCCGCAAGCGGCCGCATGGGCTACGTGCTGCTGCAGTTTCCGCCCTGGCTGCGCCGCGGCAGCGACGCGACGCGGGCCCTGCGCGTCCTGCGCGAGGAACTCGGGGATTTCCACGTGTCGGTCGAGATGCGCAACCGCTCCTGGTACCAGGACGGCGGGGAGGAACTCACCGCCCTGCTGCGCGAGATCGGCGCCGCCCACGTCGTGGCCGACGAACCGCAGGTGGGGCAGG
Source organism: Bacillota bacterium (assembly GCA_021845645.1). The sequence goes on along the minus strand of JAJZVM010000152.1, from coordinate 9,927 downwards.
GATCGGTGCCGCTCGTTCCCGTCGTCACCGACGAGGTGGCCATCCTCCGCCTGCACGGGCGCAACGCCGAGACGTGGTACGTGCACGGCACCTCGTCGCAGGACCGCTTCTACTACCTCTACAGCCAGGAGGAGCTGCTCGCGCTGCGGCGCACCGCGGAGGTGCTGCACGAGTCAGCGCGGGAGGTCCACGTCCTCTTCAACAACAACCACGGCGACTTCGCGATGCGCGGCGCCCTCGCGATGCAGGAACTGCTGGGCATCCGCGGTGACGGCACGCCATCCGGCGGCCTGTTCGGGTCCGCCTGAGCGGGCAGTGCCTTCAAACGGCATTTTCGACAGCGGCAAGCAGGGAGAAGGGGTGGGCGGCGGATGAGGGGACACGGCCCCGACAGGACGACGCGCGCCGCACGCGCCACGGTGCTGCGCGCGGCCTGGATCCTCGCGGGTCTCCTCCTCGTCCTGGGCCTGAGCGGGGTCGCGGCCTTCCAGGTCTCCTTCGGCCAGGCCCTCTACCTCAGCATCGTCACGATGACGACGCTGGGCGACACAGGCCTCAGGGTGCACGGCGGGGCCCAGGAGCTGTGGGTGTCGGTCACGGTGCTCTCCGGCATCGTCATCGGCGTCGCGGCGATCGCCAGCCTGACCGGCTTCGGCTGGGCGGACTACTTCGAGACTTTGCGCCGGGAAAGGATGCTGCAGCGCTTGCAAGAGCACGTGATCGTGGCCGGCGGCGGGCGGGTGGGGCGTCGCGCCGCGCGCGAACTCAAGGTGGCCAGGCTGCGGGTGCTCGTGATCGAACGCGAGGAGAGCCTCGTCGAGGAACTCGAGGCGGAGGAGATCCCTTGCCTGCACGGAGACGCCACAGACCGCGCCGTTCTCGAGCGGGCAGGCCTCGCGCGGGCGGGGGGTCTGATCGCGGCCCTGCCCGACGACGCGGCCAACCTCTACGTCGTCAGCCTGGCCAGGGACCTGCGGCCAGGGCTGCCGATCGCGGCCAGGGCGGCGGAGCTGCGCGCGGCAGAACTCCTGCAGCGGGCGGGAGCGTCGCGCGTCGTCCTGCCGGAGATCTCGGCCGGCAGGAACCTTGCGGCCTTCCTGTCCAGGCCGACGGTGGTGGAACTGCTCGAGGACGGCTCCGTCGAGGAGATCCGGGTCGCCGCCGGCTCGCCCGCCGCCGGGCGATCGATCGCCCAGGTGTCGGCGTCCGGCTTCAGCGGCACCGTTGCGGCGGTCAAGCGCGAGGGGCGCTTCCTTTCGGGCATCGGTGGCGATACGATCATCGAGTCGGGTGACATCCTGCTGCTCGTCGGGGATCCGGAAAGGCTCGCGCAGGAACTGCCACGCCTGATCGGCTGAACGCATCCATCTCTGGGGGCAGAACACGAGTGGCGAGATGGCGCGGTGTCGTGGCCCTGGTCCTAGCTACCGCGATCTGGGGCGGCGTGTACGTCGTCAGCAGGGTCGTGCTTCGGGAGATTCCGCCTGTGCCGCTTGTCGAGATCAGGCTCGGCCTGACCATTCTGGCCCTGTTGCCGTTCTACCGCCCGCTGGCGCTCAGGCCGACCCTCGGCGACTACGCCGTTGCCCTGGTCAGCGGCACCCTGGGCTTCGCCCTCTCCCTTGTGGCGCAGTTCTACGGCACGTTCTGGTCGTCCGCGCACGTCGCCTCGCTGGTGACGTCGTCCTCGCCGGCCTTCATCGCCCTGCTCGCCCTGCCGGTGCTGGGCGAGCGGCTGCGTGGGGCCCAGATCTGGGCGATCGCGCTCGCGCTGGGCGGCGCGGTCGTGGTGATGGCGCCCGGGGCAGGCGGTGGCGCGACGCCGCGCGGCGTGCTGATGCTGGTGCTCGCGGCGGTCACTTGGGCGGTCTACACCGTGCTCAACCGGCGTCTCGGACGCCGTCAGGGGCTGTGGTTCATCACCGTCACGACGACGTCGTTCGGCTTCCTGGCTCTCATACCGGCCAGCGGCGCAATCCTCAGCCTGCCGTGGAGCCACTACGGCGTAGGGCTTTACCTGGGCATCGCCTACATCGGCTTCGTGTCGACCGCGATCGCGATGTACCTCTGGAACTACGGCTTCACGCAGATGCCCGCCGCGACCGCGAGCCTGTTTCTCTTTGTCCAGCCGATCGTCGGCACCGTCCTGGGCGTGCTGGCGCTGGGCGAGCGGCTGTCGCCCTGGCTCTGGCCGGGTGCCCTGCTGATCATGGCGGGCGTCGTTCTCGCCCTGCGCAACGGCGAGCCGCAGGCCGCGGGCGAGCCGGCCTTGCGGGCCGACGCCTAGCGCTGCTTCAGTTCGCGGCGCAGGCTGAGGTATAGCGAGAGGGCGATCAGGGCGAAGAGCAGGACGCCGAGCCACGGCGTGCGCGTCATGCCCGCGATGAGACCGACGATGACCAGACCGACGATCGGTCCGAAGAACTGGAACCCGTCCTCGTAGACGAGATCCAGGATCACTTCCCAAACCTTGCGCATCCCGCGTCCCTCCTAGGCGGCCTGCGCCTGGCGCCCGGGCTCGAGCCAGCGGCGCAGAGCGAGGCTGAAAATGGCATAGAGCACGATCAGCACGACGATCGAGACGTCCTGCTGCCACCAGTGGACACCGATTCCCTCGCCGGCCCAGAAGGTGCCGAACGCGGAAAGCATGGTGCCCACGATCCACTTGAGCGCGTTCTCGGGGACGCGGCTCAAGGGTGTGCGCAGGGCGATGCCCGCGACCGCCACCACCACGAAGGCGATGGCCGCGCCGAGGATGGCCGACGGCAGAAGACCCGCGTTCGCGCCCAGGGTGAGGACGATGAAGATCACCTCGACGCCCTCGAGCAGCACGCCGTTGAAGGCGGTGGCGAAGGCGAGCGAGTCCGTGTTCTGTGCGGGGGCCGCCCGCAGCTGCTGGAGCTCGCGCTCGTAGATCAGCGCCTCGTCGTGCATCGCCTTGCGGCCGCTGCTGCGCAGGACCGCCTTGCGCAGCCACTTGAGCCCGAAGAGGAGCAGGATGAGTCCGACAAGCGCCCGGAAGAAGCCGATCGGGAACAGCGCCAGCAGGGCGTAGCCGAAGGCCGCAACCAGGGCCGCCAGGGCCACCAGCGCGACCACCGTGCCCCAGATCGCGGGGCGCCAGCCGCCCACGGAACGCGCGGCGAGGAAGATCGTCAAGGCTTCGACGAACTCGACGCCCGAGGCCGCGAAAACGGCCAGGACCACAACGACGTTCAAACCTTCAGCCTCCTGACCACACGGTCGGATCAGGGTCTTCGCATCACGAGCCGGGCGTTCCTCCCTCGGAGGCGAAGTGGGCCCTGGAAACTTCGATGAAGGCCTTGGCCGCCGGCTTCAGGGCGGCGCCGCGCGGCAGCACGAGGCAGGACTGGCGGCTCAGTGCGGGCAGGCCCTCCGGCTCGAGCCGCGCGAGGCGGCCCGACGCGATGTCCGCCCTTGCGGCCGAGAGCGGCACGAAGGCGATGCCGAGGCCGCGCAGGATCACCTCGCGCACGCCCTCGTGCCCGTGGTACTCGAGCATGATGCGCGGCCGGATGCCATGCTGCGCCAGCGTCGCGTCGACGAGGGCCCGCAGGTGCGTGCCGGACTGGAACGCGATGAACGGCTGGTCCTGCAGGTCCTGGATGGTGCGGGGCGCCGGGAATCGGGTCAGGAACTCCGGAGTCGCCACGAGCACGACGGGATCGTCGAAGAGCGGCAGACATTCCAGGCGCGGATGCGTCACGGGCGTCGTCGTCAGGGCGAGGTCGGCCTCGCGCTGCAGGACTTCGCCGACGGCGGTGCGCGTCGCGACGGTGTGCACGTGCACCTGCGCGCCGGGGTGCAGGTGCAGGAAGTCCTGCAGGAGGTCGGGCAGCGTGTGCACGGCGACCGTGTCGACGCAGCTCAGCGTGAGATCCCAGGTCTCGGGCGCGGCCAGTGTCGCGACCTGCTGGTGGAGGTCGCGCTGCAGGGCGATGGCGCGCTGCGCGTAGGCGTACGCCACCTCTCCGGCCGGCGTGGGCAGGACGCTGTGGCCGCGGCGCTGGCAGAGCTCCGCGCCGAGTTCGCGTTCGAGCGCCTTGAGCTGTCGCGACACGGCGGGCTGGGACAGGTGGAGATGCTCGGCGGCGGCCGTCATGCTCCCGAGCTCGAAGATGGAGGCGAATGTCTGCAACTGGCGCAAGAGCATCGCTGTAGCCTCCGTCATGCGTCAAAGACATGCTGGGAATGGGGCATGTTCACTTTTATTATAGAACGGAATCGAGTACTCTGGTGGCGTATCTAGGGGGGGCTGCGGCTTGCAGGCATCGCTCGCATGGATGATTGGCGGCGACCAGGGAGAAGGCATCGATGCGACTGGCGATGTGTTCGGCAGGGTTCTGAGCCGGCTCGGCTACTACATCTATGGCTACAGGCACTTTTCGTCGCGCATCAAGGGCGGCCACACCAACTTCACCGTGCGCATCGCGCCACAGCCGGTGCTGGCGCCGCAGGACAAGGTGCAGGTGCTCGTCGCCTTGACGCAGGAGACGATCGACCGCAACTGCGGCCTGCTCGAGGCGGGAGCGCCGCTCCTCGCGGACAGCCAGTTGAAGCCGACTCTGCCGGAGGGTTCCACGGCCAGGCTCGTCGAGATGCCCTTGACGCAGATCGCGCGCGAAATCGGCGCGCCGGTCGTGCGCAACATGGTGGCCGTCGGGGCGTCCGCGGCCTTCTTCGGTCTGCCGCTCGACGCGTTTCAGGCCTATGTCGCGGAAAAGTTCGGACGCAAGGGCGACCTGGTCGTCGCGCAGAACGTCGAGGCTCTGGCGCGGGGTTTCGCGTTCATCGAGGCGCAGGGGCTCTGCGGACGCTTTTCGCTGCCTGCCGCGACACCGGGCGAGCGCTACCTGATGACGGGCAACGACACGCTGGCGCTGGGAGCCCTGGCGGCGGGCTGCCGCATCATGGCGGCCTACCCGATCACGCCGGCGACCGACATCATGGAAAGCCTCGCGACCTTCTTCCCGCGCTTCGGCGGCGCCGTCTGCCAGATGGAAGACGAACTCGCCGCCATCACGCTCGTGATCGGCGCGAACTACGCCGGCGCGCGGGCGATGACGGCCACCTCGGGACCCGGTTTCAGCCTGATGCAGGAAGGCATCGGCCTGGCCTCGATGGCCGAGATACCCGCCGTCGTCATCGACACCCAGCGGGTCGGGCCGTCGACCGGCATGCCGACGAAGAACGAGCAATCCGACCTGATGGCGGCGGTGTTCGGCGGGCACGGCGAGGGCCAGCGCATCGTCCTGGCACCCGGCACCGCCGTCCAGGCCTTCGCGGACGGCTTCGAGGCGTTCAACCTCGCCGACCGCTACCAGTGCCCCGTGATCGTCCTTTCGGACCTCGCCCTGGCCCAGTGGCTGCAGTCTGTCGAGGACCTGCCGCTCATGGAGCACACGATCGACCGCGGCAAGCTGGTGCCGCAGGCGGAACTCGACCGCCTGACGGGCGAGTTCGAGCGCTACCGGCTGACGGCGGACGGCATCTCGCCGCGCGCCTTGCCGGGCATGGCGAAGGGGCAGTTTTTGGCGACAGGCGTCGAGCACGGATCGTCGGGCAAGGTGTCCGAGGCCCCGCAGAACCGCGTCGCCCAGATGGAGAAGCGCCAGCGCAAGACGGAAGCCCTGCGGGCACGCCCGGAGGCCGTCGAGTCGCGGCTCGCGGCGGACGCCGAGACGGCGATCGTCTGCTTCGGCTCCACGGTCGGGGCGGTCGACGAGGCGGTCGATGCCTTGCGGGCCCAGGGTGTGCAGGCCGGTCGCGTGCAGGTGCGGCAGGTCTGGCCGGTGCCTGACGCCGTGCTCGGTGCGGAGCTCGCCGCCGCGAGACGGATCCTCGTCGTCGAGCAGAATGCGACAGGGGAGCTCAGGCAGCTCCTGCGCATCGCCGGGCTCGAGGACGGGCGCTACGGCGCGCTCGTCCACTTCGACGGCACGCTGCTTGCGCCGGCCGCCATCGTGGCGGCCGTGCAGTCCATGATCGTCCCTGAGGGGGTGTGACGATGGAAACCGTGACCCTGCAGGACTACAGGACATCGGAGAAGTCCTGGTGGTGCCCCGGCTGTGGCGACTTCGGCGTGCTCGCCGCGCTGCAGAAGACGCTCGTCAAGCTCGGCATCCCGCCGCACCGGGTGGCCATCGTCGCAGGCATCGGCTGCAGCGGAAAGATGGGCAACTACATCAATTCGTACAACATTCATGTTGTACATGGACGCACTTTGCCGTCCGCCCTCGGGGTCAAGCTGGCGAACCGCGACCTGCTGGTGATCGCGGCCGGCGGCGACGGCGACGGCTTCGCGATCGGCATGAACCACTTCGTCCACGCGGTCCGCCGCAACATCGGCGTCAAGTACATCGTGATGGACAACCACATCTACGGCCTGACGAAGGGGCAGAACTCGCCGACCTCGGACCACGGGCAGAAGGTGAAGGCGTCGCCGTTCGGCAACGTGGAGTCGCCGGTGCGCCCGCTCTCGCTGGCGCTCAGCGCCGGCGCCACCTATGTCGCGCAGGGCTTCTCCTCCAACCAGGCCCAGCTCGCGCGCCTGATCGAAGGGGCGATCGCGCACCCTGGCTTCGCGTTCGTCAACGTGCTGAGCCCCTGCGTGACCTACAACAAGATCAACACCTACGACTTCTACAAGCAGTCGCTGTACGATTTGGACGAGGATGCGGGCTACACGCCGGACCGGCGCGGCGACGCCATCGCCGCTGTGCTCGAGCGCGAGGAGCTCGTGACCGGCCTGATCTACCACGACCCGGCTTCGGTGGCCTACGAGGACGCCCTGCCCGGCTTCGCGCAGGAGCCGCTCGCCGGGCGCGACATCGCCATCGGGGAGTCCGACTTCCGGGAACTTCTCGCGGAATTCCGCTGAGAGCGGCGCAAAAGCGGGGATGCCGGCCGACTGGTCGGCATCCCTTTTGCGTGCGGTCCCGAAGGCCCCGGACGATGCTGGCGCCGGGCGGGGGTCCTGGCATTGACTGCGGAAATCCGTCAGGTATGCTAGTTTTTGGTGACGTCTCTTGCAATTGCGGCGGGCGCTGCCCGGTGTTCTCTTGGCGACTCTCCTCGGCGGCTGCGGGGCTACCGTACACAGCGGTACGCCCTCGATTCCCGTCTTGCTGGTGAGGAACGACTCCGCGCCGCAGCGCATGACATCCGTTCCGGCATCCCTCGGTCTGCTCGCGCCCGAGGTTACGCATTACCGGTGCGAAGGTGCCTACCAGCCCGCGGCGCGGGTGAAGATCGGGCCGCTGACGCCGCCGTCGCAGATGGCTCTGCCGTTCTGGCAGTTCGGGATCACGTGCGTGCCGCCCAGGCTCCGCTCCAACCTAAGACGGGGCTCCATGCTGCCCGGTGTCGTGGGTGTCGACGAGCTACCCACGACGCACACTTCTCTGCTGGCCGCGATCCGCTTCCTGACCCAGGCCGACCACCTGCGCCTCAGTTCGGTCGGCGACCTGCCGGTCGGTGTCGGGCGGATCCACTGGGCGCCGGGAGGCGCCGGCCACTTCAATCTTGTCTGGTTCCTGGGCGGGCAGACGACGTACGAGGGCGTCGGCAGAGCATACCATCGTCGCGTTCTCGTCTACCTCACCGGGCGGGCGGTCTCGGTAAGGACACTTGAGACGTTTGCGCAAGGCATGCAGCCTCTCGTCCGCTAGCTCGGCCGGATGAGTGCCGAAGCGGCGCATGAGCGGGCGCAAGCCACCGTCTCCCCGCCACCCGCCGCAAGATGGGCGCCGCGTTCCGGGGCGCCGCAGGCGATGGACCTAGCGGGGCTCCAAGCCAAGGGGAGAAGCGGAGGCGAGCACGTACATAAGGCGGCAGCGGCTTGGCTCACGGTTTTCCTCTGCCTGCTCGCCTGGGCGCTTCCTGCAGCGCAGGCCGCGGACGGAGGGGTGCGCCGTCCCCTGACCACCTTTGAGTAGGGGACGGCGAGAGTTTCACGGTGCGCGTCCGCCTGGATGACGCACCGTGAAACTCGCCGTCGTGGGTGAGGCGCGCCGTTCCGTACACGGATGAGTCCGCGCGCGAGCATCGGGCGGAGCCGTGTGGCCGGAAGAGACGAGCATCCCGACCATCAAGGTCCGCGTCCATCTCTACGCCGACCCCACCCCGATAGCTACTCACCCACAGGGCGAATCATGACTAACCTTGACGGGATTATGCACTAAGATCAATCTATTCCCAGTAAGTTGGTAAGGTGGGCATGGGCATGGATATGGCAACCATTGCGGATCGTGCCTTTGACATCATTCTCCTGCTGGTGTTCATTACTGCGCTTCTGCGCTACCTGCGTTCAGACCGGACTACCCATGTAGAAATTCCCTTGATGCTGGGAGCACTTGCGGGATCGCTTGTCCTCCCAGACATCGGTCGGTTGATCGGTGTACCTCCCGGCATTCTCAGTGTCACGAGCGGGGTCCTGTTCTTGGCCCAGCCATACCTGCTGCTCCGCGTGGCGAGCAGGTTCACTCGGGTGAACTCTGCGCTACTTTGGAGCGCATCCGCGTGGCTCTTGCTCTCGTGCATTGTGCTCGTTCTGTCAGCCGGCGGCTTGCGCGCCGGCGCGGCGTTGCTGGTCATCGCGTACTACGTTGTCGTGGACACCTACGCCGTCTTCCTATTCCTGCGCGAATCGTTTAGAACGCGTGGGGTCGTGCGGCGGCGGATGCTCGCCATCGCCCTAGGGACCGGAGCGATAGTGCTTGCGCTACTCGCTGCGGAGATCGTGAGCGGTCCGACGGCCTCACTGGGCCACCTACTCGCGACCATCGTGGCACTGGCCGCGAGCGCAGGATACGTGGTTGGCTTCACGCCGCCCGCCTGGCTCCAGCACAGTTGGCAACTTCCCGAGATCGACAGATTCATCCGCCGGGCTCCACAGAACCGCGACGTACACGTTGCCCTGGAGCATCTCGCAATGACGGCTGTGCGCATCACTGGGGCAATAGCCGTCGCCGTGGTGGCCACCTCGGTTGGCGCTGACCAGGCCATCGTGCAGTGGTATGGACAGCGAGAGGAAACTCTTCCGGGTCCGACGCAGTTCGTGCTACCGCGGGAGGGCATTCTGGCGTCCACAGTGGAGGGCAGTCCTGGCGTGAGCAGAAGCCTCGATCAACTGCCGAACGCTGTACGGTCCTGGGCCGTGATCTGGGGTGTGCAGGAGTTCACCGCCATCCCTATCCGCAATCAGGATCGGCAGGCGGCTTTCCTGCTCGTCTTCGCCAACCACGGATTCCTTTTTGTGCAGGACAACATTGATCTGCTTGGACATCTGGCCCGCCATACGGCGATCGCCTGCGAGAACGCCAGGCTGCTCAGCGAAGCGAAGCACGAGGCGCACCGACTAACAGCCATCAACCGTGTGATGGCTGCGCTGATCCGCCCGATGGACCAGGAAGTGCTGGCACGCGAGATGTTGGATGTACTCGCCGACGCGATGGGTGCAGCCGTTGCGGAATTGTTCGTACTAGAACCGGACGGTATGCACCTCACACGGATCGCGAGAATCCCGGAGGGAGGGACAGCCGTGCGTTGGCTGATGGGGATGGGCCTGCCGGGACAGGCGCTGCAGCAGGGCGCAGTCGTCTTCTGTCCGGACGTGCGAGGCGATCCGCGCTTTGTGCGTCAAGAGGAGGCGGAGCGCGAGGGATACCGCTCGCTGCTTGCAGTGCCGCTCATTGCCGGCGAACGCAAGGTCGGCGTCTACACACTGCTCCACAAGATCGAGCGCTCCTACACTCCGTCCGAGATAGAGATGCTGCGAGAGCTCGCGGCACCGATCACGACGGCGTCGCACAACGCCATTCTGCACCGGACTGCGGAGCACCGCCTGCTGCAGTTCCAACTGTTACACGAGACGTCGCTTGCGCTGACGTCCGAACTCTCCATGGA
>JAJZVM010000026.1 GCA_021845645.1 Bacillota bacterium | reverse complement strand
TTCAAATAATAGCTCGAGCTGCTCGAGTCATCCAATGGTCCTGGTTGTTGCAGGGTGGGGGAACCGTTTATAGTTCCATTGTTGTTGTTTCCGCTCACATCTGCAGCTGTAACACTGCCAGTCGCATCATTTAGCGGCAAGTACGCCAGAGGGTTGCCGGTCATGGTTTCCTGTCCGTAAGGCGTCCCGAAGTCCACCGCGGTCGCGCCGGTGAGGTTTTCGCCGCTGATCGTCACGGTGCTGCCGCCCGCGAGCGGCCCAGCAGACGGGTTGACGCCCGTGACAACAGGCGCCGAGGTGTAGGTGAAGTGGTCAGCACTGCTCGTCGCGCTGGTGCCTCCCGGTGTCGTCACGGTCACGTCCACCGTGCCCGCTCCCGGCGGCGAGGTCACCACGATCTGCGTGTCCGTCACGCTGTACACGGACGCGCTTACAGTACCAGACGGCGGTGCCAACGCTACATCATATTGTTGCTGGATTGTACTCTGAGATAAAGCCTGGGAGAAGATCGCGACATTAGAGAGGTCACCCGTCATATAGTCACCGTTGTAAGCGGGGTCCATCCCTATGGTAAGTGGATAGCTGCTGGCTGCAATACTGCCGGAGAGCGAAGCCTGACCCACCAAGTTCCCGTTGATATAGGCCTTTGCCGTGCTGCCATCATAGGTCCCAACATAGAAGTACCAGGTATTGGGGGCTAGGGTCTGGTTCCATCCGGCGGAACCATAGCTGGTCCCATTGCCAACAATAAACGCCCCCGACGTAGCCCCCGAATTGATAATCAATTCGAGTCCCTTATTGTCTTCATCGGTATGCGAGTTTGCTATCAAACGCGGGTTGTCACTTGGTGAAGAAGTCAATCTCACCCAAGCTTCAACCGTTGTTTGCGACCAGTTCGTTGTGATTGATGGGATACTCATATACGAACTGCCATTCAAATAATAGCTCGAGCTGCTCGAGTCATCCAATGGTCCTGGTTGTTGCAGGGTGGGGGAACCGTTTATAGTTCCATTGTTGTTGTTTCCGCTCACATCTGCAGCTGTAACACTGCCAGTCGCATTATTTAGCGGCAAGTACGCCAGAGGGTTGCCGGTCATGGTTTCCTGCCCGTAAGGTGTCCCGAAATCCACCGCGGTTGCGACCACTTCACCCCCCTCTGATCGTGTGCGCGCGTGACCCCCGATTTCTACGGAATTGGGACCGAGACGTGTATGCTCGGACGCGCGTTGACCTCCTCCCTTGGCAAACGGAAGTTATACCACGCCGAGCCCGGACTTTCGCCATGCTCGGCGGGCTCGTCCACCTGTCCGATGATATGCAAGTCGCAGCGTGCCGTTACGTACTTGGAGCGACTCCCGGCACATGTTCTCTGACGATGTGGCATAAGAATCTAGGTGCGGCTCGACGCGCTGGCGATCGACGTGAGTCGCCGGCACGCCTTTCGTGCATGCGGAGCACCCGGCCATGGACAGCTACGGGCGTCAAAGGCCATCGGGGCGGCCCCTTCACGCACCCGAAAAAGTACCCGGACCCTGCGAGAAATAGACGGATTCGGGCGGTCCCCAGCGTACCTGGGCGGACCGCCCGAATGCCTGAAACCCTATCTGTGGAGCCTTTAAACGTGGTGCCGGGGGCGGGATTCGAACCCGCATGGTGTCGCCACCGGAGGATTTTAAGTCCCCTGCGTCTGCCATTTCGCCACCCCGGCACACTCCGGATTATAGCACCAGGCGCTGGACCAGCGACCGAGAGCGCCTGTCTACACCTTCTGCCGCAGGAACTCGAGAGTGCGCTCCCATACGAAGCGACGCTGCTCGAAGCCGCGCACCATATGCCGGGACTCCGGCAGTGTGGCGATGTCGAACGGCTTGCGCATCTCGATGAGGCGGGCGATGAGCTGTGCCGTGTGTCGGAAGTGGACGTTTTCGTCCACCATGCCATGCACGATCAGGAGATCGCCTCGTAGCCCGTCGAGGTGCGTAAGCACGCTCGCCTCCTCGTAGCCCCTGTGGTTGTCCTCGTCGGTGCCCATGTAGCGCTCGGTGTACGCTGTGTCGTACCAGCGGAAGTCGGTCACCGGCGCACCGGCGACGCCCGCCTTGAAGACGTCGGGTGCTTTGGTGAGGGCGGTCAGCGTCATGTAGCCACCGTAGCTCCAGCCGAAGATGCCCACGCGGGAGGGATCGGCAAGGCCCCGCGCGACGAGTTCGCGGACTCCTACGAGCTGGTCCTCGAGCTCGACTGTTCCGAACGACCGGTCGAGCGGCGCCTCGAAGGCGAGCCCCCGGCCGGAGCTGCCACGGCCGTCGAGCTTGAGCACGAGATAGCCCCGCTGCACCAGATACTGCACCCGCAGGTCCGTCGTGTTGTCCCAGGCCTTCACGACCATCTGGGCGTGTGCGCCGCCGTAGACCGAGACGACCAGCGGCAGCGGCCCCTCGACACCCTGCGGCCGATAGAGCGCCCCGTGCAGCACGAGGCCGTCCGGCCGCCGGACGTCGATGAACTCGGGCGGGTGGAGCCCCAATGCGTCCGCGTCGAGGCCCGGGAACTCGTGGATCGTCATGGTACTGTCGCCCGAGAGGTCGTGCAAGGTGGTGCGCACCGGATGCTCTGGAGCCGTCGTCTGCAGGACGTAGCGGCGGCGATCCGGCGAGAAGACGGCGTCGTGGCATGCGTCGCCCGACGTCAGCGCCCGCAGGCCCACCTCGCCGAGTCTGCCCTCGTAGATGTGGCGCACGGTGGGATCCTCGGCGCTCCCGATGCAGCGGAAGACGCCGCTCGACTGCTCGAAGTCCAGGAGGTCGTACACGAGGTAGCCCTCTGGCGTCACCACCTGCGTCTCGCCCCGCGCGGTCTGCAGGTAGAGGCGCGGATAGCCGTCGCGCTCGCTCCGGAACAGGATGGCGCCGTCGTCCAGGAAGCGGGTCGCATCGTTGACGTTGAACCAGGGCAGTCGCTCCTCGTGCCAGACGACCTCGCCGGCCCGGTCGTCCGGGCGGTAGAGACGCCAGTGCGCCCGCTGCTGCTCGCGGTCGCAGTAGAGGGCCATAACATCCTTCCCGAACCACTCCACGCGCAGGAGGTACTCTCCGGCACCCTCGAGCCAGACGATCTCGCCGCCGGCGGACGGCACGACGCCGAGCGCCACCTTTGCGTTCGCCTGCCCGACGAAGGGGTAGTGGTGCTGCTCGAGCCAAACCTCCCCCTGCGCCTGGTGGGCGATGGTGTAGAGCGGGATGTGGCGCTCGTCCACGCGGCAGAGCGCGATGCGGTCCCCCTCCGGGGAGATCCAGAACCCCTCGCTGCGATCGAGTTCCTCCTGCGCGGCGTACTCCGCGAGGCCGAACGAGAGGCCCGGCTCGGCGCCCTGCGTCAGCGGACGCACTTCGAGGCTGCCGAGCTCCAGCACCTTGAGGTTTCCGTGCTCGACGTAGGCCACGCGCCGCCCGTCCGGGAAAAGCTTCGGCGCCTCGGCGTCCGCCAGCGCCGGTAGCGCCTGCAGGTCGCCCCGTACCGCCCCGACCAGCACCTCGTCGCCGCGGCGCACAAGCAGCGTGTCCTGCGCGACATCGAAGTAGGTCACGCCAACGTAGGCCTGGCGTTGGCGCTCGCGCCGCAGCTGCTCCGCTAGCGATGCGGGCTGCGACTGGCCGCTGGCCTCTACGAGGATGCGCCCCGCGCCCGTTGCGATGTCGTGGAGCCAGAGATCCTGGGCAAGCTCCCCCTGGCGTGGCTGGACATAGAGGATACCGCTTCCGTCCGGCAGGAAACGGAACGAACCCGGATGCCCCCAACCAGGGGCAGGCAGTTGGGCGATGTCGTCGAGCGTCACCGGGTCAAAGCGCCTTTGCACGGACGGGGATGCCTCCTTTGGGATCACGCAAGGCAGTTCGCCGATGGGGGGCGGATCCCTGTCCTGACGTGTCGCGCCATCTCGTCGCGCATGAAGGCATCCGCCCGGCCGCTCATGGAGGTCTGGAAGCCGGCGGGCTGAAGGCGCGATGCCATATGGGGCGCCCCGCCCCTTACCTGGCGCGTCCCCGCACGGCCTCCCGACGCAGATGCCGGGTTCAGGGCCGCCAAGGCACGCATGGCTGCATGGCCCACCGGCATTTGGCCCTGACCCGTCGCTGGTCGGGGTTACGCCGCCCGACGGGTCGGAGGGCCTGCGCTTCGTGGTTGAGGGTTTCTGAGACCTGCTAGCGCCCGTCCGCCGCATGGGAGACCGGCGGTTCGAGCTCCGCAAGGATCAGGCTCTCCTCGGCCAGCACTGCGGGGCTGTGCCGCAGGCGCAGGCGCGCCTCCTCGAGTTGCGCCCGCCTGGTCGGGCCGGTGACGAGCGAGATCGTGGACTCCCCGGTTTGGCTCATGGGCTGGCGCACCGAGCGCAACGTGACGCCCGCGCCGGCGAATGCCTGCGCGACCAGCGCAAGGGCGCCGGGCTCGTCGCGCAACCGCAGGCGAAGGTAGTAGGAGTGGGCGTGCCGACCGAGCGGCACGAGCGGCGCCGGTTCGCGCGGCAGGGCGACGCTCCGGCCGCCGGCGCGTCGGGAGCGCGCCGCGTCGATGATGTCGCCGATCACCGCGGAACTGGTTGCGGGACCGCCGGCGCCCGGCCCCTGGAAGATCAGCTCGCCGATCGGCTCGCCGCGCACGTAGATCGCGTTCTGCGCCCCCTGCACATCCGCCAGGGGATGTCCCAGCGGGATGAGCGTCGGCGAGACGCCCAGGGTGAGTCCGTCCGGGGTCGCCTCGGCGCGCGCGACCAGTTTGATCACGCCGCCGAGCCGCTTCGCCTCCGCCATGTCCTCTTCAGTGATGGCGCGGATGCCTTCCTTCGCGACCGCATCGACGTCGACCCAGCCGCCGAAGGCCAGGGACGCGAGGATCGAGATCTTGCGCACCGCGTCCAGAGCGTCCAGATCGTCGCTCGGGTCCGCCTCGGCATAACCCAGGCGGCTTGCCTCCGCGAGCGCGTCCGACAAGCTGCCGCCGTCCTGCTGCATGCGGCTGAGGATGAAGTTCGTCGTACCGTTGACGATACCGTAGATGGCTCTCAGGCGGTTGCCCGCGAGCGACTCCTGGAGCGAGCGGATGATGGGGATGCCGCCGGCGACGGCGGCTTCGAACAGCAGGTCGGCACCGGGTCGCGCCGAGAGCGACAGCGCCGGCCCGGACCTCGCGATGACTTCCTTGTTGGCGGTCACCACGGATTTCCCCGCCTTGAGCGCGGCTTCGATGTAGCTGCGCGCGGGTTCGAGCCCGCCCAGGAGCTCCACGACGATTTCGATGTCCGGATCCGCCAGGATCTCGTCGGCATCGAAGGTGATGCGGCCGCGGACCCCTTGCGGCCGCTCCCTCCGCGGGTCGCGCACAAGGATGCGCGTCACCTCGATCTCCTCGCCCAGCCGACCGCGGAAGAGCTCGCGCTCGCCGTCGAGCGCCTCGACGACGTGGCGCCCCACCGTCCCAAGACCGAGCACCGCAATGCGCATCAGGCTCACCGCCTCGCTCCAGTCTCACCGGTCTCGTCAGCCTCGCGGCTAATTGTACCGGATCGGGCCCGTGGCCAGGTAGCCAAGCCCTTCCGGGCACGGAATGCTAGGATGGCATGGGAGGGGTGTCCTCTTGGCACGACTGTTACGCGAAGCCGAAGTAGATGCGCTCCTGACGATGGACGATGCGATCGCCGCCGTGCGCGAACTCAGCCTGGCCCAGGGCGAGACGGGGCTCCAGGAGGAGCCGCGCAGGCGCCTGAGGACAGGCGGGGCGATCCTCTCGGATCTCTTCGCCGAGCACCCGACCCTCTCGCTGATCGGAGGCAAGGTGTACGTGGTGTCGAAGCAGGGTGGCGTCCGCTTCCTCGTGCAGATCTTCTCGCAGCAGGACGGGCGCCTGCTCGGGCTGATCGAAGGCGACCGCCTCGGTCAGCTGCGCACGGGTGCGGCGTCGGCTGTAGCCACGGACGTGCTGGCCAACCCTGACGCAAGGCGCTTCGGCATGATCGGCGCCGGCTACCAGGCGGAAACCCAGCTCGAGGCCATCGCCAGGGTGCGTCCGCTGGCAGAGGCCCTGGTCTACGCGCGCGATCGCGAGAGGCTCGAGGCCTTCTGCCAGCGCATGGGCGAGCGCACGGGCGTGCCCGTCCAGCCGGCCGCGACCGCCGCGCAGGCGGTGGAGGGCAGCGATATCGTGGTCACCGCCACGTCGGCCAGGGAGCCGGTGCTGTTCGGCCACATGATCGAGCCGGGCCAGCACATCAACGCCATCGGCTCGAACCGCCTGCACGAGCGTGAGCTCGACGGCCCCGCAGTGCTCCGCGCCGCCGCCGTCGTCGTCGATTCGCGCGCGACGGCCAGGGCCGAGGCCGGCGACCTGTCGCCGCTCTCCGCCCGGGGGGAGATCGACGTCGAAGAGCTGCCGAACCTCGGCGAGGTGCTGGCCGGCCGTCGCACCGGCCGGCGGCACAGGGACGACGTCACGCTCTTCCTCTCGCAGGGCATTGCGGCCTGGGATCTGGCGGTCGGTGCCGTGGTGCTGCGCCGTGCCGAAGCCCAAGGAGTCGGCCAGGAGGTGGACTTCCTCTCTTGAGCAGCCATCGCGCGGCCGTTCTGCCGGACGGCAGGACGGCGAGCGTACAGGAGTTCGGCCACGCAGGGGAGGTTGTGCTCCTGCTGCCGGGGGCCGGCGCCGACCGCATGGCTCTCGGCCTGCAGGGCCGCGCGCTGCAGGCGGCCGGCTTTCACGCCTTGTCCCTGGACTACCCCGGCCTAGGACTGGCGACGGGCTCCTTGCCGCAGGACGTCCAGGATCTGGCGCGCTATGCCTTCTCGACGCTCGACACGCTGGGCGTCACACGCTGCCACGTGCTCGGCCAGTCCCTCGGATCGGCGGTCGCGCAGGAGATGGCGATGCTGGATCCGGCCCGTGTCGCGTCGTTGATCCTGCTCGCCACGTGGGGCCGCGAGGACGCCTTCCTGGAGATGCGCAGCCGCCTCGTCGCGCTCATCGTGGGCCGACCCCTGGAGGAGCGCCTCGCACTCCTCCCCT
The DNA here is from genome assembly GCA_021845645.1 of Bacillota bacterium. The sequence goes on along the minus strand of JAJZVM010000026.1, from coordinate 40,109 downwards.
ACTTCATGGCCTCGCGGCCGCTGATCGCGAGCCTGGGAGCGGCGGACGGCAGCAGCCTGGGCCTGCGCGGCAGCCGGGCGGTCAGCGACCAGACGATGTCGCGCTACCTGTCGCTCGCCCGCGACACGGACAGGCTGGAGCGCCTCGGCCGGCTGCGCCTGCCCTGCCTCGTGCTTGCCGGCGAGCGCGATCTGATGACGCCATGGGATTACGGCAAGGAGGTGGCCGACACCGTCCCCGGCGCGCGCTTCCACCTCCTGCAGGGGCCCCTGTCCTCGCATCTCTTCCATTACGAGCTCGGCGAGGAGACGAACCGCGAGATCCTCCAATTCCTGCAAACCGCCGTGCAAGGTCGCTGAAAAAGGGGGCTACCCGGTTGGCATCGCTGTCGGAACTTCCCGAGAGGGAACGCCGCTTCGCCCTGCGGCTCGCCTACTGGTCCTGGTTCGCGCTCTTTCTCGGGGCGCTCGGCATCATCCTCTGGCTGCGCCACGTGCTGCCGATCGGCGTGCTGCCGGTGGCGTTCGTCCTGGTGATCCTCTTCGTCGCCCAGGAGATCTGGCAGCAGATCTACACCCGTCAGGTGCTGCGCCGTCAAAAGAAGGCATAGCAGGCGGCCGCCCGCCCTGGCAGACCGCCGCGACGCATGCTTCTCTAGGCCTGCCGGGCGCTCGTCGAGCGGCGGCGGCTCTGCTCTGCCTCCTCGCGGATGGCGTCGATCTCCTCGTCGGGAATCGCCCGCTCGAAGCGGCGGAACCCCGCGACCGAGAAACCGTTGCGCCGGGCCAGCTCACGGATCTCGCGCACCCGCTCCGGCCGGATGTCGAGACCGAGCGTGTAGGGCTCGTAACGCCGTTCGAGCGCCAGGATCATCGTTTCCGCGATGCACGCCTCGGCGTAGCCGGGCGGGAAGCCGAAGTCGAAATGGAATTCCACCTTGCCGGGCACGGCGATCACCCCGCCGTCGATCACCAGCACATCCCGCCGCCGCTCGTAGACCTTCTCAGAGACGTTGCGCGGACGCGCCACGTCGCAGACGACGGAACCCGGTCTCAGGTCCTCGGGCTCCAACAGCACGCCGGTGGCGGAAGAGACCGTGAGGACGACGTCGGCACTCTTGGCGGCGATGCGCGCGTCGGTCCCGACCACGACCTCCGTGTGGGTCCCTAGGTCGTCGATGCTCCGCTTGATCGCCTGCAGCTTGTCGACGCGCCGGCCGATCAGGCTCAGGCGCCGCACCGAGCCGGCGAGCGCCGCGGCCGCCGCACGCCCGATCGCGCCGGTAGCCCCGACGACGCAGGCCTCCGCCTCGCTGGACGGGATGCCCATGCGTTCCGCCGCGAGCAGGGCGCCATCCACCGCGGAAGCGGTCGTGTAGGAGTTGCCGGTCGTGACCGGGATGGAGAGCGCCTTGGCCACCGAAACGCCGCGATCGCCCACGACCTTGGTGAACGCGCCAAGGCCCACGATGCCGGCTCCGAGCTCCTCGGCGAGCCGGCCGGCACGCACGATCCTCGGCAGGATCTGTTCGCGGAAGGGCATCTTGAGCATGAGGTTCGCCGAGACCGGCACGACGATGAACCAGCCCTCCGCCTCCACGCCGGTAGGCGAGTGCAGCCCGGTGATGTGCGAGGCCTTGAACGGCGCGAGGTGGCTGAATCCCTTCTCGACGACGGCCTCGGGCAAAAGCTTGAGTGCAGGGAACTTGCGGGTGAAGTCGACGAAGCGCAGCGGATGAAGGACGAACGCAAAGCGCTCCAACGGTCCACCTCTCCCGTCATGTGCACAACTCTGTGCACATCGTACCAGAAGGGGCCGCCCGTGCAAAGCGCCGCCGCTACAGAAGCCTTCCGGTCATCGGGTCGACCGCAACCTCCCGCCCGTCGTCGAGCGCCGCGACGAGGCGCTCGCCAGCCGCCGCGAGACTCGTGCAGACGGCGCCGGCGATGACGGAGTCCACCCGCCAGACGCTGGCGGTGTTGTCCGTGACGCCGAACACGTTGCGGTCCTTGAGAATGTACGGATCCGGTTCCAGACGCACGGCCACAGCCTGCGCGAAGCCCACCAGCTGCGCGATCGGGCTGGGAAACGTCACCGTCCGCTCGGTGCCTGACGCCATCGCTATGCGTATGGTACGCCCTTCCACGCGAACCTTGGTCAACATGGAACCAGAGTCCTTTCCTCCGGCGACGGACTATTCTTTCACAGTGATAATTTGCCATCGCCGCCCTTGCCCTGCAAGGGCCAATTGCCCCGACGGCATAAAAAGGGCGCCCCTCGCGGGACGCCCCGAAAAGCCGCATCCGATCAGACCGAGCCCTCGCCTCGTCCGTGATGGCCACCGCGCCGCGAATCGTGATGGCGGCGCAGGTCCGCCTGCTTGTCCTCGCTTTCCTTCATGAACCGCGCCAAGCGGTCCTCGAAGTTCTGCGGGCGCGCGGGGCCGCGGGCATGGCCGCCGCCGCCTCCGAAGCCGCCGCCGCTGCGCGGGCGCACAGCCGAGGCGCCGGGCTTTGCCTGGCGGATGGAGAGAGCGATCTTCTGATTCCCGTCATAGGACAGGATCTTCACCTTGACCTGGTCCTGCTCCTTGACGAATTCCTTGATGTCGTTGACATAGGAGTCCGCCACCTCGGAGATGTGGACGAGTCCTGTCTTGCCGCCCGGAAGCAACACGAATGCGCCGAAGCGCGTGATGCCCGTCACCACGCCATCGACCACGGACCCGATGACGATCTCTTCCTCCGCCAAAGTCTCCCCGCTTTCCGCATGGGCCGCTTTGCCCAATACCTCTGATACGAATTTTAGCGGGGCTCTGCTCGTCCAGTCAAGCCGCTGTCAGTGCTGCACCGTGATCACGACGGGCGTTCCGCTGATCGGCGCGTAGTGGAGCACCTGCCGCACCGCCTGCGCCTCTCCGGCCTGCGTCCTGAGCTGGCGCAGCTCGCTCCTTAGCTGCACGGCGTGGCTCTGGGTCGCGTGGAGCTGCTGCAGCATCTGGCGCTCCTGCGCCTGTACGTGCAGGAGTTGCAGCTCGCCGATCGCGCCGGCGCCGAGCAGGTAGGCGATCGCCGCAGCGAACATCAGGCGGCCGAACCGCAGGCGCAGGCGACGGCGGGCCTTGCGTCGCGGGCGGGCCTGCCGCTCCTCCTTCTCGACGGGGGCTCTGCGCTGCGGCGCGGGGGCGCGGAGCACCGCCAGGCCGATCGCGTCAGCTGCCTTCGCCAAGCTCCTCATCCTCCTCCGTGGTGCTCGTATTCAAGGCGAGCGGGTCGCCGTCGATGACGATCACAACCTGATATCCCTTGGTCTTGGCGCGGTGGAGCAAGGTGGCAACGCTGGACTCGCTCAGGGCGAGCTGGCGCGCCATCGCGTCGAGCCGTACCCCTGTCTCCTTCAGGGTGACGACCTGACGCTCACGGAAGCTGAGGCGCTCCGCCCCTCTGATTTCCAGATGCACGCAGGCCTCGCCTCCTTACTTGTCCACATTTTGTCCACATTTTGTGGATAGAATGTCGCATTAGATTCTGCGCCGGGATCTCGTCTCCTGCCAGGGAACCCGCAGGATCTTCAGGATCCCAGCCGCCAACGCGCTTCCCGTGGCGAATCCGATCGGCACGTAGGCTCGCAGGTCGCCGACGGTGCCGATGAACACGGCCGCCGCCGCTGCGACGCTCACCACGCCGAGCAGCAGGAACTCGGTCATGCCACGCCAGAAAGCCCGCCCGGCGCAAAGCCGCACGGCGAGGTACCAGAGCGGCACGACGCACATGCCGATGGCTGCCGCCCAGAGCAGGCGGTCGAACTGCTCGGGCAGCGGCAGGTCGATCACCTGAGCAGCCGGCCAAGGCGTCCCTTGCGCCGGCTTTCCTGCTGGTAGCTGAGCGTGACGACCGTGCCGTCCAACTGCAGGTCTCCGCGCTCGAGATCGAGGTGCCGGATGTGCAGGCTCTCACCCTTCACCGAAAGCACCCCGAGTTCGGTCGACAGGGCGATCTCGTGCTCGTCGAACGACTCCACCTTGGTCACGCCCGTGAGTTCGAGGAGATGGCGGTCGCGCAGGCTAAGGGCATGGTGCTTCTCGTTGGCCGCACCGGCCATTTGGTCACCCCCGCTACTCGATGCTATGCGGCAGCCTGCGCGTTGCTGCCAGCCGCGAAGGAGCGGCGCGTCGGGTGGGCGAACTGAGTGTTGGTCCCGGAGCGCTGGCTGCGGGACGCCTTGTTGGCGTGAAGGAGTGGTCGCATGTCGTCGGTCTTTGCCCTGTGGAGCAAGATCCTGCGCTCCAGGGCGGACGTCTACGTCCAGCTGCTGCTGACGATCGTGGCTGCAGCAGTGGTTGTGGTGCTGTTCGCCATCGATGCCGCCGCACGCGCCGGTCAGGGCGCCGGCATGCTGCTGCTGCTGGCGATCGTGGTCGTCGCAGCGGTCGTCTCTTTTGGCTATGGCGCGGCGCTGGGGGCGCTCGGCGAGGCGGCGCGCGGGGACACCTCGAGCGGCTTCTGGCAGCGCGGCTATCGCCTCTGGGGCCGAACCCTGGGGCTCTTCGCGGTCAACCTGCTCGTGGGCATCGTCCTGACCTTCATCATCCTGCTCATCCTCGGGGCGACCGGATCTCTCGCAGGGCTGAGCCAGATCGCTTCGCTCGGCAGCCTGCAGGCGACCGGCATCCTCGTGCGCCTCATGGGCGTCTTCGCGATCATCCTGGTCGTCCTCGTCTTCCTGGTCGGGCCCTACATGCAGGCCGCACAGGCGATCATCTACGTGGATCAGGTGCCCGTCCTCATCGGCTTCTCGCAGGCGTTCGGTGAAGCCTACGGCCGTGGCCGGCTCGGTCACTGGCTGCTCCTGCTGGTCATCACGATCGCTCTCGACCTCGTGGCCAGCCTGATCGAGGCGGCTCTGGGTACGCCGGGCCAGTTGCTCGGCATCCTCCTGAGTCCCGCGGTCCTGTGGCTCGCGACGGCCCTGGCCTTCGCCACCTACCGCAGCCACCAGGTACCGGCGGCGTCGCCCGAGATCATCGTCTGAGGAGGTTCGCCATGCTGCGCCATGTGCTGCTGCTGAAGCTCAAGGAGGGTGTCCGACCCGAAGATGTCGCCGCCCTGGACACGGCCTTCCGCCGGCTGCTCGACGAGATCCCGGCCGTGGCGGCGGGCTGCGTCGGACCGGCGCTGCGGCTCCCCGGAAGCTCCGGTCTGCCGGCGGACTATGCCGTCACGCTGGACTTCCGGACGCCCGCCGACTTCACGTCCTACATCGAGGACCCGCGCCACCGCAGGTTCGTGCAGGACACCTTGAGCCCGCTGCGGGAGGCGGCCTGGTCGGCGCAGTTCGAGCTCTAGCACCCCGTGGCGGCAGGTGGTGAGGCTTTGTCGCAGCTGGCGCTGCTCCTGGCGCTCGGCTCTGCCGTGCTGCACGTTCTCTGGAATGCCGCGGCGCGCGAGGCGAGCGGGCGCCTCAGGTTCATGTGGCTGCTGGCCGCATCATCCGCGGTCATCGCCCTCGCGCTGTCCGCGGGTCTCTGGCAGCACGTCGCATGGCAGGCGCTCTGGCCGTACCTTCTGGCGACCTCGATCGTGCACGCCTTCTACTTCACGTCGCTGGCCGCCGCCTACCGCACGGGTGAGCTCCACTGGGCCTACACCCTGTCACGGGCAGGCGGCGTGCTTCTGGCGTCGCTCGCCGCTCTCGTCCTGCTCGGCCAGCGACCGAGTCCCTTGGGCTGGCTCGCGATCGCCCTGGTCCTGACCGGCAGCGTGCTCGTCTCAGGGCGTCCAGGGCCTCCGCGAGACCTCGTGCGGGTAACCTGGATCGCGCTGCTGATCGCCGCCTACACCTTCATCGACAGCCGTGGCGTCCAGCATGCGCCACCGCTCCTCTACATCGCCCTGCTCTACACCGGCGCGACACTGCTCACGGCGCCCTTCGCGCTGCGGGCGCAGGGCGGACCGGGCGATCGCATGACGCCGATCTTCGGCGCCCTTAGCCTCGCCTCGTACCTTCTGCTGCTCTACGCCTATCGCCTCGGCCCCCTGGCGCCGACCGTCGCGATGCGCCAGACGGCGCCGCTGCTCGCGGCGGCACTCGGCTACCTCAGACTCCGCGAGCGCCCGACGCCACTCGCGTGGGCGGGGACGGCGCTCGTCGTGATCGGTGCGATCCTGCTGGCCTGACGCACTCAGAGGATGCTCGTGTGCCTCAGCTGCGTCCAGATGTCGGGGCTCTCGCCGCCAAGCTCCCAGAGCGCGATGCCGCCGAGGCGGGACGCCTTGGCGAGCGCAAGCTTCTGGGCGAACGAGCGCTGGTCCTCATACCAGATCTCGTGGCTCTGGCCGCCGTCCACGTAGCGGAAGTGGTACTCCTGCGACACCGCGTCCCATGTCGGCGCGATGCCGTACTTCTTCAGGAGGGCCTGCGCCTGCAACGTCGTTACGGTGTTGGTCTGGCCGCTGCCGGTCCAGTCGTAGCCGTACGCCGCGACGCCCAGATAGATCCGGGTGCTCCGGATGTGGCCCAGGGCGAAGCTCACGTTGTCGCGCACCCAGGGGAGAGGCGCCACCGGTCCCGGCGGTCCGCCCTGGTAATGGTGGTCGTACGCCATGATCACCACGGCGTCCGTCACCTTGCCGAGCGCGGGATAGTCGTAGGGGTAGCTGACGTCCTTGGTGATGCCCACCTTCGGGAACACCGCGACGCCAAGACCCTTGCCCTGGCGGTGCAGGCCCTTCCCGAGCTGGTTCAGGAAGGTGGAGAGGTCGTCGCGCGAGTAGGGCGCAAGGAGTTCGAAGTCGATGAGGACACCGTCGTAGCCGTGGCGCTGCACCAGGCTCTCGATCGTCGAGATCATCCGGCTGCGCGTGCCCGCGCTGTACATCGGATCCGTGCCTGAGTTGCCGATCAGCGGCCAGACGAAGCTGCGGTGGCTATGCGCGAACTTGGTCACCTGCGGCATGGCCATGTCGTTCGTCAGGTTGCCCGAAGCGTCGATGCGGTACCAGTACGGGCTCGTGATCTGGATCTGCCTGGCGTGCGCCACAAGTGACGCCCAGGAGGTACCGGGACCGGTTCCCTGGTTCTCCAAGAACCCCATCACCATCGGCCGCCAGAACAAGCTGAAGGCGGCACGGGGAACCGACGTGCTTTTGGGCGACTTGGCCTGCCGCGCGAAGACCAGGATCAGCAGCACAAGAAAGAGCGCCGCGACCAGCGCGGGGTAGCGCCACCGGCGCAGGAGCTCGTCCATCGCTCCCCTCCCTCCGCCATCTAGCGTCACCGAACGAACCGTCGCCCGATGCATGGCAAGAAGCGGGCGAGGGCCGGGCGCCATTCGCCCGGCCCTCGCCCGCCGACAGAAGCTACTCTTCGGCGCCGGCTCCCTTGGAACGCACCCAGAGCACCTCGTAGAGTTCGCCGGCGCCGCGCGGCAGCGGTCGATCCGGCACGGCGAGCACGCGCAGGGCCGTCTCGCGGCCGCCGATGTCGACGATCATCTCGTCGCCCACCTTGACCTCCGCCGACGGCTTGGCCGCCTTGCCGTTCAGGGTCACCCTGCCCGTCTCCGCGGCGTCGTGCGCCAGGGTCCGGCGCTTGATCACGCGGGCCACCTTGAGCCACTTGTCGAGGCGCACGCCGTCACCTCCCTCGCACATGGCGGAAAAGCCGGGTCGCATCGGCTGATGCGCCCCGGCTTTCCGCGTACCTGCCCTTACTTGGCGACGGAGTCCTTCAGAGCCTTGCCCGCCTTGAACGCCGGAACGCGGCTCGCCGGAATCTTGATCTCCTTCTTCGTCTGCGGGTTCAGGCCCTTGCGCGCGGCGCGCGAGCGAACCTCGAAGGTACCGAACCCAACGAGCGAAACCTTGTCACCGCCGGTCAGAGCTTCTTCGACCGTGTCCACGAAGGCGGTAACCGCCTTGTCCGCGTCCTTCTTGCTCAGCCCGGCGCGCTCGGCGACCTTCGCGACCAGCTCGGTCTTGTTCGTAGGTACCCCTCCCTTTGCCGATTGTCGACGCCTATGATTCGTCAATTGGCCACTCATTCCTTCTTTCCTCGCCCAGGACCTGCGCAGTTTGCGCCATTTTCCACGCTTGCGCAGCCTTTGCCGGTCCCGCTGCGGACAGCCGGACCCCGAGCAGGATCTCCGCTCGCCTGCAGCGCGCCTTGAGCGCGGAGAGCGCCCGGCGCGCCTCTAGCTCGAGATCCTCTCCGCCGGCCACGCGCTCCTCAAAAAGTGCGGTGTAACCGCCTTCGCCCAATTGGCCAATGCCGCAGCGCATGAGTTTGCGCATGGCCTTTTCAAGTGCTGCAAGAGAGGATAGTGACGCGGGTATGCCATCAAGTTCGCTTTGCCGACGCGTCCCCTCCTCCGCCTTCAGCTGCTCCCAGCGCGGCAGGAACTCGCTGGCGCTCGTGTAGTGCTCCTCCCCGAATACGTGCGGGTGACGGCGCACCAGCTTGCGCCAGAGCCCGTCCGCCACCTCCGCGAGGCCGTAGCTGCCCTCTTCGGCGCCGAGCTCGGCGTGGAACAGCACTTGCAGCAGCAAGTCTCCCAGTTCTTCCACAATCCCATGCAGATCGGCCTCGGCGAGCGCGTCGTACGCCTCGGAGGCTTCCTCCAGCAGATAGGGCAGCAGGCTCAGGTGGGTCTGCTCGCGATCCCAGGGGCAGCCGCCCGGCGCCCGCAGGATCGCCATCACCGCCGTCGCGGCCGCGAGCGGCAGAGCGCTCGCGGCACCCATCGGCGGAACGTAGAGCACCTCGTCTGGGCTCCGCTCCGGCGCGAGCTCCGCGAGCAGGCCCTCGCGCCGCCGCCCGCGGCCGATCAGGGTCCCTTTGCCCAACGTCAGGAGCGCCTGCGGCAGCGCGAGGCTTTCGTGGCCGTAGAGCACGACGCCCTGCCCGGCCGGCCAGGGGTCGCCGCAGGCGGCGTGGCGGCTCGCGGTGCCGGGCGGCAGGTCGCAGGCGACGGCCAGCGGCGTCGTCCACTGTATCTCGGCGCCTTGCCTGAGCCCTTGCCGCAGCCAGGGATCGCCGGCCTCGGGTCCGCCCGCCAGAAGCACGACGTCGCCTGCCTCGGACGTGTCCGGCAGGGACGTCGCAACGCGCACGCCGTGGCGCCTCAGCGCCTCCCTGGAAAGCAGTCCGGGCGGCGCGAGGAGCCGCCCGCTCGGTGCCTGCACGATCGCCTCCGGCACCTCGCACGGGAATCCTGTGCCGAAGATCCGCAACCTACGATCATCTCCTGCCCTCCAGCATGCTCCGCGCGCGCCGCGCGATGCTGCGCAGGGCTTCCCGCTCGGCCTGCCCGAACCCTCCTTGGATGCCCAGGAGCGCAAGGTAGGTCGCTCCGCCCGCCGCGACCGCCAGCAGCGTCGCGCTCCCGGACGTGGGCGTGCCCATCAGCCTCAGCACGATGCCCATGCCTGCGGCGGCCAAGATCGGCGGCAGGGCCCAGGCGCCGAGCGCGGGCTGGCGCGTCAGCCTTGCGATCGCGGCGAGGTTCAGCGCCGTCCACACGGCATACGCCATGCTCGTCGCCAGAGCGGCTCCGACGATGCCCATCTGGCGTACGAACACAAGGCTCAGCCCAAGCTTCACCAGGGTCGCGACGCAGAGATTCCCGAGCGGTCGCCAGGTGTGGCCATAGCCTTGCAGGGCGGAAGCCGCCACCTGGCCAAAGCCGAACAGGAGCGCGCTCGGCGCGAGCGCCATGAGGCTTTGGGCGGCGTCCGGGCTACCGAAGAACAGCACCACGATCGACCTCGCAAGCAGGAAGAGACCGCCTGCGGCGGGCAGGAGCCAGCGCCACGCGGCCGCCAGGGCGTCGCGCGTCAGGGCCCGCGCCTGGGCCCCGTCCCGGCTGGAGGTCGCCGCGGCCACGGCAGGGACCAGCGCCACCGCGATCGCACCGCTGAGGATCGCAGGCAAGGCCACGAGGGGCATGGCGTAGCCGCTGAGGACGCCGTAGGCGCCCGTGCGGCTGCCGGCGGCCACGCCCATCTGCTGCAGGACGGCAGGCACCACGGCGAGGTCCAGAAGCTGCATCAACGGTACACCGAGTCCCGTGACGGTGATCGGCAGGGCGATGCCGAGGAGCGTCGTCAAGATCTGTCTTGCGGGCATGCCCCGCGCGCCGCCGCGCGGCAGGCGGCGCACCCGGCGCATGACGAGCAGCGAAAGCAGGCCGGCCAAGGCGCCGATCCCTGCGGCACCCGCCACGCCCGCCGCCGCCCAGGCAATGCCGAGAGGGCGGAGCAGGGAGGCCAGCACCACGATCGCCACGACGCGCACCAGTTGCTCCAGCACCTGTGACACCGCGGTCGGAGCCATCTCCTGATAGCCCTGGAAGTAGCCGCGCAAGGAGGACATCGCGGCTACCAGCAGAACCGCCGGCGCGACCGCCGCGATGGCTGGCGCCGCGCGCGCATCCCGCGCGACGTGCAGGGCGAGCCACGGGGCCGCCAGGTAGAGCCCCGAGGCGCCGATCAGGCCCAAGGCCAGCAGCACGTTCTGGGCGACGCGGAGGACGCGCAGCGCCTCGCGGTGCCTGCCGCGTGCGACGCTCTGCGCGACGAGGCGCGAAACCGCCACCGGCAGCCCACCGGTGGCGATGGCGAGGGTCAGGGCGTAGGCGGGATAGGCCATGTGGTAGAGGCCGACTCCCTCGGGCCCCAGCAGGCGCGGCAGCAGCAGGCGGTAGAGGCCGAGCAGGCGGCTGAGGATGCCTCCGAGGAGCAGAAGTCCTGTACCCTGCCAGAAGGCCACGGGCCGACACCCCCGCTTCCATTCCATGCGGTGGTCGACGCCGTATGCAAAGCGAAGGCCGCCACCCCATCGCCGGGGCGGCGGCCGGGAGCTTCGGTCTACAGCCCGTAGAGGGCGTGCACCGCGTGCTGCAGGACCGTCGTGACAAGGGACGGCACAAGGCCGAGCACGAGCGTCCCGACGAGCATCGCACCCACCGCGAACTGCTGTGCCCAGTGCGCCTTCGGCGCGACTGGCGCCTCGGCCTCGCCGCGCTGGAACATGTAGGCGATCGGCCTGAGGTAGTAGTACAGGCTGATCATCGTGCCGACCAGGATCGCAATGGCGAGCAGCAGCCCGCCCGACTCGATGGCAGCGCGCAGGATGTAGAACTTGCCCGGGAACCCGACCAGCGGCGGAATCGATGCGAGCGAGAGCAGGAAGAAGGTCATGGCGCTTGCAAGCCACGGCCTGCGGTAGAACAGACCGCGATAGGCGGAGAGCTCCGCCCCTTCCTCATTCTCGCCCGACAGCGCGGCCACGACGGCGAAGGCGCCCAGGTTCATGAAGGCGTAGGCCACGATGTAGAACATGCCCGAACCGATGCCGGTCTGGCTGTTCGCGACGATCGCGATGACGAGGTAGCCTGCCTGGGCGATGCCCGAGTATGCCAGCATGCGCTTCATGTTGGTCTGCCGCAGCGCCGCCAGGTTGCCGTAGAGCAGCGTCAGCACCGCGATGAAGCTCAGGACGGGCTGCCAGTGGACGAGCGCGGCAGGCAGCGCCACCGTCAGGAGGCGCGTCAGCACACCGAAGGCGGCGGCCTTGGTGCCCACGGACATGAAGGCGGTCACCGGGGTCGGAGCGCCCTCGTACACGTCCGGCACCCAGCTCTGGAAGGGCACCAGGGCGAGCTTGAAGGCGAGACCCGCCATCACGAGTGCCGTGCCAAGCTCGAGGAACAGCGGCTGCGTGCCGACGTTCTGCAGCAGGGCCGTCTGGATTCCCTGCAGCGTCACAGACCCGGTCGCGCCGTAGAGGAACGCGAGGCCGTAGAGGAAGATGCCGGACGAGAAGGCGCCGATCAGGAGGTACTTCATCGCCGCCTCGCCGGACTTCTCGCGATGACGCCTGAACCCGGACAGGATGTAGAGCGGCAGCGACAGCACCTCGAGGCCGAGGAAGATCGACAGCAGCTCGACGGCCGACGTCAGCACCATCATGCCGATCGCCGCCCAGAGCACCAGCGCCACGTAGTCCGCACCTGGCTGCACCTCGCGCAGGCCGAGGAGCAGCCCGGCCAGCGCGGAGATGAGGATCGCCGCGTCCATGGCGAGCGCGAAGTGGTCGCCGACGATGGCACCGCCGAAGCCGACCTGCACGTGGCCCTGCCAGAGCACGGGCAGGGTGCCGATGGCGATCAGCACGCCGACCGCGCCGACGTAGTTGAGCCACGCCGTGTGCTTCGCGCGCAGGAACAGCGCGACGAACAGCACGAGCACGGAGGTCACGAGCAGCACGATCTCCGGCAGGACGCTCAGAGGATTGACGACAGGGAAGTTCACTTGACCTGCACCTCCGACGTCACGGCGGACGGCCCCTGCGCCGTCGCCCGCACCGATTGCGAGACATGGGTGAGGGCAGGACCGATGATGTTGGTGATGGCCTTCGGGTACAGGCCGAACAGCACCATCGCCAGCATGAGCGGCGCGATCAGGGCGATCTGCCCGCCGCTGATCTCCGGCCGCTCGCCGGATGCCCCTGCCGGCGCCCTCGGCGTGCCGTGCGCCACCTTCTGGAACAGGCGGATGAAGTACGCCGCGGAGAGGATGACGGAGATGACCGCGATCCAGGCCCAGGCCGCGTGGCTCATGTAGATGCCGGTGAGCAGTGTGATCTCTCCCGCGAAGCCCTGCAGGCCCGGCAGGCCGAGAGCGGTCAGCACCGCGATCAGAAAGAGGCCGGCGAGAATCGGACCGCGTGCCTCGAGGCCGCCCATCGCCTCCAGGTCGCGCGTTCCGACCCGCTCCTCAACGAGTCCGAAGAGGAGGAAGAGGCCGGCCGCGTAGATCCCGTGGTTGAACATCTGCAGCACCGCGCCCTGGAGGCCTGTGTAGCTCAGGGCGGCGATACCGAGCAGGACGAGGCCCAGGTGCGAAAGGGACGAGTATCCGATGACAAGCTTGCCGTCACGCTGCGCCAGGGCGATGAACGCCCCGTAGAGGATGCTTATAAGGGCCAGCACGGCGAGCACGGGCGCGAAGCGCTGGGCCGCCGTCGGCATGATCGGCAGTGCGATGCGCAGGAAGGCGTAGAGCGCCGTCTTCGAAAGCACCGACGAGAGCATCGCCGTCACGGGAGCGGGTGCCTCGGCGTAGGCGTCCGGCATCCAGCTGTGGAACGGGAACGCGGGGATCTTGACCAGGAAGGCGAAGGCGAACGCGGCGAAGAGCCACATCTGCATCGAGACCGGCAGGCTGAGGTGGCTCAGGGTCGCGAGCGAGAAGCTCCACTGCCCGAACTGCAGGAACGCCTCGTAGCCCAGCACCACGACTGCAGCCAGCATCAGCAGGCTCGGCACCAGCGAGTAGATCAGGAACTTGATCGCCGCCTTCTGGCGTCTCGGCCCGCCGTAGCCGGCGATGAGGATGTAGGCCGGGATGATCATGGCCTCCCAGAAGACGTAGAACACGAAGAGGTCCGCGGCGAGGAAGGTGCCGAGCGCCGTCGCCTCGAGCAGCAGGAACAGCACGTAGTACGCGCGGTCCCGGGCCGGCGTCCAGGCGATCGCCACCGCCGAGACGAGCGTGGTCAGGATCACCAGAACCAGCGAGAGTCCGTCCAGCCCGAGTGCCCAGTTGACGCCCCAGGCGCCGATCCACGGTACGCTCAGGAGGGTCCCGTAGCCCGCACCGTGGCCGTAGGCCGACGGGATCAGGTAGAGCGCCAGGAGGAACGTCAGGACGGCCACTCCGAAGCCCGTCCAGCGTGCGGCCTTGGCAGGCAGCAGGAGCAGGAGGAGAGCGCCCAGGACCGGCAGGAAAAACAGGACTTCCAGCATTCCCAGCACCTCCTACTGCACCAGAGTGAGGTAGGCCACGATGGCCACGCCGCCGATCAACACCGCGAGGCCGTAGCGCCGCAAGAAGCCGTCCTGCAGAGGCGCGAGCGCCTCTCCCCAGGCCTTCACGAGTCCTGCGATGCCCATGACGATGCCGTTCATGACGACGCGGTCGAAGAGGTCCAAGACGATCGCCAGGTGGTCGGATGTCCAGATGAGCGCCGCGTGGCCCAGCTCGTCGATGTAGTACTTGTGGTAGAGCACCTTGTGCACCCCGCGGACGCCTTCGGGCAGCTCCGTGCGCACCTCGCCGCGGCCGAAGAACAGCCATGCGACATAGATGCCCACCAGGACCACCACGGCCGTCAATGCCATCGCACCCCAGTTCGGCGCGGCGGAGGCTGCCGCGATGACGCCGCCCGGGTAACGCGCGAACACAGGCGCGAGCCACTGGTCGAAGACGTTCCACGCACCGGGCACGTTGAGGTAGCCGCCGAACAGCGCGCCGAACGCCAGCACGACGAGCGGGATCGTCATCACCTTCGGAGACTCGTGCGGGTGGCCGTCGCCGCGGTACGTGCCGTGGAACACGAGGAAGATCAGGCGGAAGATGTAGAGTGCGGTGAAGAACGCGGTGACGACACCGACGAGCCACAGCCAGAAGTGGCCTGACGCCAGGGCCTGCCCCAGGATCTCGTCCTTCGAGAAGAAGCCCGAGAAGAGCGGCACGCCGGCGTTCGACGCGGCGCCGATCAGCATGGTCCAGTAGGTGATGGGCAGCAGCTTCTTGAGCCCGCCCATCTTGCGCATGTCCTGCTCGCCGCTGACGGCGTGGATCACCGAGCCCGCCGCGAGGAAGAGCAGAGCCTTGAAGAAAGCGTGCATCGTCAGGTGGAAGATGCCCGCGGCGTAGGCGCCGATGCCCGCCGCCAGGAACATGTAGCCCAGCTGCGACACGGTCGAGTAGGCGATGACGCGCTTGATGTCGTTCTGCGTGATGGCGATCGTCGCGGCGAACAGCGCCGTGAAGGCGCCGATGCCGGCGATCCACTCCGCCGCGACCGGCGCCGCGTGGAAGATCGGGTAGGCGCGCGCCACGAGGTAGACGCCGGCGGTCACCATCGTGGCCGCGTGGATCAGGGCGGAGACCGGTGTCGGGCCCTCCATGGCGTCCGGCAGCCAGACGTGCAGCGGGAACTGCGCGGACTTGGCAGCCGCCCCCAGGTACAGGAGGAAGGCGATGAGCTCCACCTGGAAGGCCGTGAGCGAGCTCACGTGGCTGAAGACGCCCGTGTAGTTCAGGCGCCCGAGGGTCATGACCAGGATGAAGATCGCCAGCATGATGCCGACGTCGCCGGCCACGTTGAGCACCAGGGCCTTGCGCGCTGCAGCGACGGCGCTCGGGCGCTGGTGCCAGAAGCCGATCAGCAGGTAGGACGCGAGACCCACGCCGCCCCAGCCGACGAGCAGGAAGACGAAGTTGTCCGCTCCGACGAGGAGCAGCATGGCCAGCGCGAAGAGGTTCAGGTAGGCGAAGAAGCGCTGGAAGTTCTCGTCGTCGTGCATGTAGCCGACGGAATAGAGGTGGATCAGGAATCCGACGAAGGTGACGATCAGGAAGAACGTCGTGGAGAGCGGGTCGATGAGGAGACCGAAGTGCAGGTTCAGGGCACCCGCCTGGATCCACTGCCAGTACACGGGATCGAAGCTGCGCTGGGAAGCCGGCAGCTGCAGCAGCCGCCAGAACACGGAGAACGCCCAGAGGAAGGCGACGCCCATGGCCCCCACCGTGACATAGGCGGTGGCCTTGCGGCCGATGCTCTTCCCCAGCACCGCGGCAATCAGGCTGCCGAGCGCGGGCAGGAGGAGGATAACGATTGCGTCTTGCATGTCCTACCCCTTCATCAGCGAGAGGTCGTCGACGTCCACGTGCTCGCGCTTGCGGAAGACCATGACGATGATCGCCAGGCCGATCGCGACCTCTGCCGCCGCGACCGTGATCACCAGGAACACGAAGATGTGCCCAGCCATGTCGAGGTACTGACGGGCGAACGCCACGAACGTGAGGTTCACGGCGTTCCACATCAGTTCGACCGCCATGAACATCTGCAGCGGGTTGCGCCGCACAAGGACGCCGACGCCGCCGATGACGAACAGCACGGCGGAGAGGACAAGGTAGTCGCCGATCGGCACCATGAGCTTCCCTCCCCTACTCCTGCTCGCGTCCGAGCACGACGACGCCGATGACTGCGACCAGCAGCACGACGGCCGTCAGCTCGAAGGGCAGGAGGTATCGCGTAAAGAGCGCGGTGCCGAACGACGCGATCGAGCCGAAACTGCCGGCTCCAGGGCTGGCCAGCGTCCCGACCCACCCCGCGCCCGTCATCGAGTGCAGCACCAGCACGAAGAGGATGAGACCGAAGAGTCCTGCGATCAGGGTCTGATAGGCAAGGCGTAGGTGGTGCTCCTCCTTGGGAGGCTTGACGCCTGCCATCAGCAGGGTCACCACGAACAGGAAGAGGACCATGACGGCCCCTGCATACACCAGCACCTCGACCACCGCGAGAAACTCCGCGTGCAGCAGCAGGAAGAGGACACCGAGCGACAGCATCGTGAGCACGAGCGACAGGGCTGTGTGCACCGGATTGCGCGTGGCAACGACGCCGATGGCACCCGAGACGGCCAGCGCGGCTGCGATCCAGAAGACGACGGTGCTCAGCATCCGAAGACCCCCTTGAGAAGGCCGGGGCACACCGCCCCGGCCCCCTTAGCGTGCAACGGCCACCCACACGGCGGTCGCGAGCGTGTTGAGCAGGGCCACCGGCAGAAGCACCTTCCAGCCGAAGGCCATCAGGCGGTCGTAGCGCAGCCGTGGCAGCGTCGCCCGCAGCCAGATGAAGAAGTACATGAACGCCGCGACCTTGATCAGGAACCAGATCTCCGGCGGCAGCCAGGGTCCGTGCCAGCCGCCGAGGAAGAGGGTCGTCGCAAGACCGGACACCGTAATCATGTTGATGTACTCCGCCATCATGTACATGGCCCACTTGAGGCCGGTGTATTCCGTGTGGTAGCCCGCCACCAGCTCGTTCTCGGCCTCAGGCAGGTCGAACGGAGTGCGGTTCGTCTCGGCGACCATCGTGATCAGGTAGATGATGAAGCCAAGGATCTGCGGCACGATGAACCAGAGGTGGTACTGCTTCGCGACGATGGTGTTGAGGTCCGCGGAACCCGCGGCGAGCAGCACGCCGGTGACGGCGAGCCCCATCGCCAGCTCGTAGGAGATGATCTGCGCCGTCGAGCGCAGGCCGCCAAGCAGGCTGTACTTGTTCGCCGACGCCCAGCCGCCGAGGATCAGGCCGTAGACGCCGAGCGACGTCACCGCGAAGACGAACAGGATGCCGATGTTCGGCCCACCGATCTCCATCGACACCGTCTGGCCGAAGATGTGGATCGGCGGTCCCCACGGGATCACCGCGAAGGCGACGATGGCCGCCGTCAGCGAGATGAAGGGCGCCATCAGGTAGACGACGCGGTCCGCCGCAGTCGGGATGATCTCTTCCTTGAACACGAGCTTGAGCCCGTCCGCTACGAACTGCATGACGCCGGCCGGCCCCAGGCGGTTCGGCCCGGGCCGGAACTGGAAGCGCGCGAGCACCTTGCGCTCGACCCAGGTCATGAGGCCGAACGCGGAGAGCAGCAGCACCGCCGTGATCAGGCCCTTGACGAGGATGAGAATGACTGTGAGCATCCTACTCCGCCCTCCCAGCGAGTGCCGTCTGCGGTGCGATCGACCGCAGGAACGGATCGGGGGTTACGCCCTTCTGGTAGATGCTTGCGCGCAAAGCCGCGCCTGCGTCGGATGCGCCGCCCTGCGGCACTGGGCCGCCTTCGCGGCGGTGTGCGTCGAAGAGGTCGGGCAGCTCTGCCTTGACCGCCGCCATGATCTCCTCCTCCCCCCAGTCGAGGCCCAGGAGCTGCGCCATCAGCTGCCAGTCGTCATAGACGCCGCCCGGCCGCGTCGCGCCGGAGAAGTAGCGCTGGGCGCGGCCCTCCATATTGACGAAGTGCCCGTCCGACTCGGCCCAGGCGGCTAGCGGCAGCACGACGGCCGCACGCTCCGTGAGGCGGCTCGGCACCCAGCCCGCCACCGCCAGGAACTTGAGATGCTCAAGCGCCGCCGAGACCAGTTCCTGGTCCGGGAACTCGTCGAGGTCCTGCGCCAGGAGGAAGAGCCCGTCGAGCTCGCCGCGGCTCGCGGCCTCGAGCATGCCGCGCGTGTCCAGGCCCTGCGGCCCCGGCACGAGGCCCGCCGCCTGGGCGCCGAACGAATTCGCAAGTCCGCCGACGACCATCGTGTACGTCTCACCGGCACGCGCCTGCACGGCTGTCCCGATGGACGTCGCGACATCATGGCCGCGGCCGCTCCACAGCATCAGCACCTTCCTCGCCTTGAGGAAGGCCTCGCCGATGGCGCCCTCGCCCTGTGCGATCCCCTTCAGCGTCCCCGCGACATCGTCCGTCTCCAGGTCCTCGTGCGGCATGTCGAGCATGCCCGCCCGCCGCGAGACGCTCACGATCCGCAGCCCCTTGCGCTCGAAGCGGCGCAGCCGCAGCGCGAGCACAGGAGCCTCCTCGATCATCTCGGCATCGAGCGCCAGCACGAGGTCTGCGTCGTTCACGTCGTCGATGCGTCCCACCGGTCCCGGCGCGATGGCGGTCGTGAGCGGCAGCACGCGGTGGTCCACGTTCTCGGATCCCAACTGCTCGCGCAGCCAGCGCCGCATGAGGACCTGGGCCTCGAGCGAGCTGCGGCCGCCGCCGAGTGCTCCGACGCGCCCGCGCATGCCGGCCTTGAGCGCGGCGATCGCCTCGGGCCAGCTCGCGGGGGCGAGCGCCGTGCCGCGGCGGACGAGCGGCTGCGTGAGGCGCTCCCCCTCGTGCAAGAAGCCGTAGCCGAAACGGCCCCGGTCGCAGAGCCATCCCCAGTCGATCTCCTCGTTGTCGCGCGAGAGGATGCGCTTGACCTCGCCGTGGCGCAGCGACAGCCGGATGTTGCACCCGACCGGGCAGTGCGGGCAGACGGATTCCACCTCGTCGAGGTCCCACGGCCTGGCCTTGAACCTGAACGGCCGCGACGTCAGCGCGCCGACGGGGCAGATCTCGATGGTGTTGCCGGAGAAGATCGAGTCGAACGTACGGCCTTCCGCGACGTCGACGACGGCGTGTCCGCCGCGGTCGTGCAGCGTCAGCACCGCGTCGCCCGCGACGTCCTGCATGAAACGCACGCAGCGCATGCACTGGATGCAGCGCTCCTGGTCGAGCTCGACGATCGGTCCAAGCGGACGGGCCTTGTCGAGGTGGCGCTTGTGGTCGGCGAAGCGGGTCAGGTTCGGTCCGTACCGGATGGAGTTGTCCTGCAGCTCGCACTCCCCGCCCTTGTCGCAGACCGGGCAGTCGAGCGGGTGGTTGGCGAGCAGGAACTCGAGCACGCCGGCGTGGGACTTCCTGACCTCGTCCGTGTCGGTGTGGACGACCATGCCTTCCGCGACCGGCGTCGCACATGCCGGCTGGAGCTTCGGCATCTTCTCGATGCGCACGAGACACATGCGGCAGGCCGCCACCGGATCCATGCGCGGATGGTAGCAGAAGACGGGGATGTCGATGCCCGCCTGCTTGGCGGCGTCGAGGATCAATGTCCCCGGTTCGACCTGCACCTCGCGGCCGTCGATCGTGAGGGTAATCAACGCACTACCTCCCCCAGCGGGCAGCCGCCCTTGGTGATGTGCGCCTCGTATTCGTCGTGGAAGAGCCTGAGGCCCGAGGCGAGCGCGCCGATGGCGGCGTCGCCAAGCGGGCAGAACGTCTGACCGTCGATGTTGCTGCACAGGTCCGCCAGCGTCTCGAGGTCTCCCGGGCGGCCCTCGCCCGCCTCGATGCGCGCGAGCACCTGGTTGAGCCACATGGTGCCTTCCCGGCAAGGGGTACACTTGCCGCACGACTCGTGCCGGTAGAACTCCATGAGGCGCAGGGTGGACTTGACGATGCACGCCCGCTCGTCCAGCACGATGACGCCGCCGGATCCCAGCATGGTCCCGGCCGCCTGCAGCGACTCGTAGTCGAGCGGCGTGTCGAACTTGTCAGGCGTCAGGAACGGCACGGACGAGCCGCCAGGGATGACGGCCTTGAACTCGTGCCCTGCGGGGGGACCGCCCGCGATGTCGTAGAGCAGTTCGCGCAGCGTCACCTTGCCGAGTTCCACCTCATAGTTGCCCGGTCTCGCCACGTTGCCGGAGACCGAGAAGAGCTTGGTGCCCGCGCTGCGCTCGGTGCCGAACTTGGCGTACTCGGCGCCGCCCATCTCGATGATCGGCACGACAGCCGAGAGCGTCTCGACGTTGTTCACCACCGTCGGCATGCTGTAGAGACCCGCCGTGGCGGGGAAGGGCGGCTTCAGGCGCGGATTGCCGCGCTTGCCCTCGAGACTCTCGAGCAGGGCCGTCTCCTCGCCGCAGATGTACGCGCCGGCGCCCAGGTAGAGCGTGATCTCGACGCGCCGGCCGGAGCCCAGCACGTTCTCGCCCACATAGCCCTTCTGCCGCGCCTCGGCGATCGCGCGCTCGAGAATGCGGTAACCGGTCTTGAACTCGCCGCGCAGGTAGATGAAGGCGTCTTCCGCGCCGATCGCGTAGGCGCTCGTGAGCACACCCTCGATCAGAAGGTGCGGGATGCGGTAGATGATTTCCTGGTCCTTGCACGTGCCCGGCTCCGACTCGTCCGCGTTGCAGACGAGGTAGCGCGTGCGGCCGTCCTTCGGCAGGAAGCTCCACTTGCGTCCCGTCGGGAATCCCGCGCCGCCGCGGCCACGCAGGTTCGACGTCATGACCTCCTGCAGGACCGCGTCCGGCGTCATGTCGAGGACGGCCTTGCGCAGCGACCGGTAGCCGCCGTGCTGCTCGTAGACCTCGATGCCGTCGATGCCCGGGACATCGATGTTCTTGAAGAGAAGCCGCATCTCAGGCACCGCTCCGGACCTCCTTCGCGGCCTTGTCCAGGAAGGAACGCAGCTGTTCCTTCGTCATGTGCGGGTAGAAGTCCAGGTTGATCTGCACCGCGGGCGCATCCTTGCAGAGCGCGATGCACTCGACCTCCTCGACGGTGAACAAACCGTCCGCCGTCGTCCCGTTGCGCTGCACGCCGAGCTCGTCGTAGAGAAAGCGCGAGAGGTCGTCCGCGCCGTTGAGCTGGCAGCTGAGGCCTCGGCAGACCTGAATCAGGTACTTGCCGGTCGGCTGGCGGTGAAAGAGCGTGTAGAACGTGAGCACCGATTCGACGTAGGCCGGCGTCACGCCCATGAGGTCCGCCACGACCTGTACTTCGGCCTCGGGAATGTAGCCGAACTCGTCCTCCACGAGGTGGAGCATCGGGATAAGCGCCGAAGACTTCTTGGGAAATCGGTGCAGCAGCTCGTGCGCCTGCTGGAGGTTTTCCGCGTTCATCGGTCCACCTCCCCCAGAACGATGTCGATGGAGCCGATCGCCGCGACGACGTCCGCGAGGATCTTGTCCTGCACGAGTACGGGCAGCGCCTGCACGTTGTAGAACGAAGGTCCGCGCACCCGGACGCGGTACGGCTTACCAGAACCGTCCGACACGATGAAGTAACCGATCTCGCCCTTCGGTCCCTCGACGGCGGAGTAGACCTCTCCGGCCGGAACCCGGATGCCTTCGGTGAACAGCTTGAAGTGGTAGATCAGCGCCTCCATGTTGCGCCCGATCTCCGCCTTGTTCGGGGGGTAGATCTTCCAGCCCGGGACGTGCCAGTCGCCTTCGGGCAGGTTGTCGATCGCCTGCCGGACGATCTTCATGCTCTCCTGCATCTCGCGCATGCGCACGTGGTAGCGGGCGTAGACGTCGCCCGCCGTCTCGGTCGGGACGTCGAACTCGAACTCCTCGTAGGAGGAGTAGGGGTTCGTCTTGCGCAGGTCGCGATCGACGCCGCATGCCCGCAGCAGTGGCCCTGTCCAGCCGTAGTCGAGCGCCTGCTCCTTGGTGATCGGGGCGGTACCCTTGAGCCGCTCCACCCAGATCGGGTTGCGGTCGAGGAGTGCGTAGTACTCGTGCAGCCAGTGCGGGAAGCCGTCCAAGAACGCGTGGAGCTTCTCCGCGAATCCCGGCGGCAGGTCGTTCAGGAGCCCGCCGACACGGAAGTAGCTTGGGTTCATACGCGTCCCGGCCGACATCTCGATCAGGTCTAGGATCTGCTCGCGCTGCTGCATCGTGTAGAAGAACGGCGACATTGCGCCCATGTCCATGGCGCTCGTGCCGAGCCACACGAGGTGGCTCGCGATGCGCGACAGCTCCGCGAACATGACGCGGATGTACTGGCAGCGCTTGGGCACCTCGACGCCGAGCAGCTTCTCGACGCCGAGCACGTAGCCAAAGTTGTTGGTGATCGGCGAAAGGTAGTCCATGCGATCCGTGAGCGTGATCGCCTGGTTGAACGTCAGGTCCTCGAAGTTCTTCTCGATCCCCGTGTGCAGGTAGCCGATGATCGGCTCGCACGCCCGCACCTGTTCGCCGTCCAGGGCCACACGCACGCGCAGCACGCCGTGCGTTGCGGGGTGCTGCGGTCCGAGGTTGATGACCATGGGCTTGAGGCCGGTCTCGGGGTCGACCTGGCCGAAAGTCGTCTCTGGTTCCGCCATGCCGATTCCCCCCTTACTCATGCACCAGCGGCGGCAAGGGGTCGAGCCCCGTGAGGGGGTAGTCCTTGCGCAGCGGGTGTCCCTTCCAGTCTTCGGGCATCAGGATCCGCTTCAGGTCGGGGTGGCCGCGGAAGCGGATGCCGAACATGTCATAGCATTCGCGTTCAGCCCAGTTAGCCGACGCGAAGACGTGCGCGATGCTAGGGACGCTGGGCGCGTCGCCGCCCACCTGCACCCTGAGCCTGAGCCAGTCCTTGAGCTCCAGGTGATAAAGATGGTAGACGACGTCGAAGCGCGGTTCGCGCCCCAGGCGATCTACCGCGCTGATGTCGATCAGCATGTTGAAGCCCTGGGACTTCAGGAATGTGACAACGCTCACGATCTCGGCCGCCGGCAACTGGACCACGGTCTGGCCGAGTGACTCCGACACCGTGGCGCGATCGCCGAACGACTCTTCGAGGGCACTCAGAATCTGCTTCATGCGTGGGCCACCTCCTCGGGCGACGGCATCACCGGCGCCATGGGGCGTCCGCCCATGCGGATCTTCTTCTGCAACTGCATCACGGCCTCCAAGAGCCCTTCCGGAGTCGGCGGGCAGCCGGGCACATAGACGTCCACCGGCACGACCCGGTCGACGCCCTGCACGATGGCGTAGTTGTTGAAGACACCGCCGACCGATGCGCAGGCGCCCATCGCGATGACCCACTTCGGCTCAGGCATCTGGTCGTAGAGCTCGCGCACGATCGGAGCCATCTTCTGCGACACGCGGCCCGCGACGATCATGACGTCCGCCTGCCTAGGCGAGGCCCGCATCACCTCGGCGCCGAACCGCGACAGGTCGAAGCGGGATGCGGCTGTCGCCATCATCTCGATGGCGCAGCATGCAAGGCCGAACTGAGCCGGCCAAAGAGACCCGGACTGTGCCCACTGCGCGAGCTTCTTGACGCTCGCAAAAAGGATGGGGCGATCCTCTACTCCTGCCACTGGAATCCTCCTCTCTTCCATACATACGCGTAGCCGATGGCCAACACGAGCACGAAGAGAACCATCTCCATGAGTCCGAAGAGGCGCAGCTTGTGCATCAGGACTGCCCAAGGGTAAAACGAAACGGCTTCGACATCGAAAATCATGAATAGCATCGCAACGAGATAGAACTTGACGGAGAACCTTGGGCCCACCGATGTCTCAGGAATGATGCCGCACTCGTACGTCGCCTGCTTCCTGGGCGACGGCTTGCGCGGTCCCAGCATGCGGGACGCGCCCAGGACACCCGCCGTTACCACCAGCGCAACGGCAATGTACAAAGCGATCGGGAAGTATTGCGAGAGCATGCGCCCACCCCCACCGTTCGGAGTCCACCCGACAGTGTATCACACGGCCAGATGTGTGGGAACGTTGAGCGCTTGCCCCAAAAACGCGCAGCATTGCTGTACTGCGGTTGCCGTACCAAATGCCCCGCAGCAGATAATCAGCTAATAGTTGACCGCGTTACTGATACATCCACCGCGGTATTTTGGGGCTCCGTCGGTGCGCTCTACACACACTGGCCAATTGGCAGAAGGTCGCATGGTGTCATGAAGGCGGGGACCTCTCTTGGAGATATCGCTGTCATCCGCAGCGTGACATGCGACAAGGGACGGCGCCGTCGGGAGCTCTGCACGCGTGGGGGACGTTGCGCAAAGCACCCGCCAAAGCCGGTCCATTTTGCCACGGCAATAGTCGGCATCCGGTCGCCTTTGGGCCGCTCAATGCCAAGCAGCATCTCGCTTTTGCATCGCGTGGCGAACCATGGAGCCGTCGGCGCGCCACAACCTGAAGCCGGATTGGCGGACCACATCGCACCTTGCGCCGGTACGTGCCCCATGTCCAATCGCGCGTAGAGCTCGGGCGGGGAGAAGGCTGCCGCAGGATCCCTTGGGCACCCTCGCGCCGTCGGTCGCCTCCGACGGCGGTACGATGCCCACGGGACGCCTGCAGGCGACGCGGTATCCAGGCGTTTGGCCTGCCGCCTTCGCCGGTGTACGCGGCATGCCGCACGCCCTGCAGGCGATCAGCGATGCACGGCGGGTCGCCGGCCGAAGGGGCGGCCTCATCCTTCCACTCCCGCAGGCACCTGCGACGAGGTACCATACATGTTGAGTGACGCGCTCGCGTCCATCCCATACCCTCCGTGCATGAGGAGGCCACATTTGGACCTGCAGGACCTGCGGCTCTTCACCGCTGCGGTGCGCAGCGGCAGCCTCAGCCAAGCGGCCCGCGAGGCGCACTGCTCCCAGCCGACGGTGTCCCGCCGCATCCAGAGCGTCGAGGCCGAGCTGGGCACGCCTCTCCTCGTGCGGGGCTCACGCACCGTGAGCCCAACGCCGGCCGGCCTCGCGTTTCTGCACTTCGCCGAGACCGCGCTGGGCGCTGAGGCGGAGTTGCGCGCCAAGATCCAGCGCCCGTGGCTGCTGCGCGGCGATCTCCATGTCGCCGCCAGCACGACGCCTGGCGAGGGATTCGTGCCGGGTCTTCTGGCGAGCTTTGCCGGTGGCCAGCCCGAACTGCGCACCCTGCTGCACATCATGGACTCCCGCGCCGTGGAGGAATGCGTGCTGCTCGGGCACTGCGACGCGGGATTCACCGGCCATCCGCCGGCTCCCGGCCTGTTGCGGGCGGAAGCTGTGGGTGAGGACGAGCTCGTGCTGGTGGTCGGACAGGACCACCCGTGGCACGACCGCGGCGAGATGCCGCCCGAGGTGCTTTGCCGTCAGGGCTTTGTCGAGCGCGGCGAGGGCTCCGGCACGCGGCGCACGGTGGAGGAAGCGTTAAGCCCTGTGGCGCCAGAGTTTGCCGCGCGACGGATCGTACTGACGGTCTCCTCGGCCCAGGCCCTGCTGGCGTCCGTGCGCGCAGGCGTCGGCTGCGGCTTCGTCTCTCTCGCGAGTCTGCGGGGAGCGGTGGACGGTCTCTTCCCGCTGCGCATCAAGGGCGTCCCGCTGCGTCGCCGCATCTTTCTCATCCTGCCGCCTCAGCCCGCCGCAAAGGCCATGGCGTTCGCGGCGTTCGTCCACCTGCACGCCACTGTGCGTGAAAACCTTGGCGTACCGCCCGCCGTCCGATAACCTTGTCGCAGGAGGGATCGCCCGATGGCCTACGTGATCGCGGAACCCTGCATCGGCACCAAGGACAAGTCCTGCGTCGACGTCTGCCCTGTCGACTGCATTCACGGCAAGGACGACGACCCGCAGCTTTACATCGACCCGGACGAGTGCATCAACTGCGGCGCCTGCGAGGCGGTCTGTCCGGTGCAGGCCATCTTCGAGGAGGGCATGCTGCCGCCACAGTGGGAGTCCTACATCACGCTGAACCGCGACTACTTCAAGAAGTGACCGAACCGGGCACGGCGCAGGCCGTGCCCGGTCACCTTTTTGGCGGTGTCTAGATGTCTCGTCCGGTCAGGGCCACCCTCAGGAAGCCCTCCGCGCCATGATGGGCGAGCACGTCGGCGAATGCCTCAGGACCGCCGCGCGCAAGGCCCGTGGCGAAGTGCTGCAGGACCTTCGCCTTCACGGTCATCGGGCCCGCGCCGAACGCCTCCATCTCGGCGGCGCCGAGGCGCACCTGGCTGGAACCCTCGGGCAGCCAACCGAGACCGGACGTGCCGGTGAGGTAGATGCGCTTGCCCGGCAGCGGCTCGTCCCCCGGCAGGTCGGTCGCGGAACGATACGCCTTGCCCAGCAGCGACAGCACGAGCGGGTAGCCCTCGCTGGCCTGGCGGACGGCAGCCGGCAAGCCGAGGTGCTCCCCCCGCCAGCGGGCCTCCTCGAGGCTCACGTCCCCGAGCGAGACGTCGTACGGTGCAATCTCCCTGTCTTCCGGGATGGCACCGTATGCGGCAGAAACGATCAGGACGCCGACAGCGTCCTGGCCAAACGTCGTGCGCAGGGCCGCCACGGCCTCGAGTGCCTCGAGGAACAGCGGCGACGTGAACATGTCACGGGCGGGCCTGCGGTGGCCCTTGAGTTCGTCGGTGCGGCGCGTCAGGCGCTCCGGGTCGAGGAAGTCCTGCCACGTCAGGGGGTCCTCGGGCGTCTCCGCCTTCTGCCTGGTGCAGCCCAGCAGCACAAGCATTCTCGGTCCGGGCGCGCCCAAGCCGCCAGGGACATCGGCTTGCGGCAGCATCCTGCCGCCGCGGAGCTCGCCCGGGACATCACCGGCATTGTCCAGCTTCACCATTGGACTTGCCTCCTTCACCCATTCACGCGGGTGATATGGCCTTGGCGTTCGCCATCGTCCCCGCAGTACCTTTAGCATCAAGGCAAGTTTCGCGGAGGTGCGCCCAATGGACGGGTCGCCGATCCTGCCGGACGTCCTGGCTTTGGGACTGCGCGTAGTATTCTGCGGCAGCGCCGCTGGCCTGCGCTCGGCCCAGCGCCATGCCTACTACGCGGGGCCGGGCAACCGCTTTTGGCCGCTGCTCTCAGAGCTCGGCCTGACGCCGCGCCTCCTGCGTCCCGAGGAGTACCAGGAGGTGCTCGCCTACCGCATCGGACTGACGGATCTCGCCAAAGGCGTCTTCGGGCCCGACCGCCGGCTGCCCAAGGGCAGCGACGAGCCGGCGTCCCTCAGGCGACGCATCCTCGCCTGCTCCCCGGGCTGCCTCGCGTTCAACGGAAAGCGACCGGCGGAGGCCTTCCTCGGCCGCAAGGCGGACTACGGCCTGCAGCCCGAGACGATCGGCCTGACGCCCGTCGCCGTGTTGCCGTCGACGAGTCGCGCCAACGCCGGCTTCCAGGAAGCTCCCTGGCGTGATCTCGCCCGGCTTGTCCGGGATTTGTGAGCTGTCTTTGGCTGCGCTGGATGCGAGCGAAGGCTCCCGCCGCAGCAGTTCGTCTGCGCCGGGAGCCCTTGCGTGGCGGCTTCAGGGCATCGCTTGCCAGGTCTGGCCGCCGTCGCGGGTGCGGTAGAGGCTCGTCAGCCCCATGAGCCAGCCGTCCCGCGCCGTCGGGAACTGGAGTATGAGGCTCGTGTAGCTGTTCTCCAGCGTCATCGGCGTGGTGGAGGGAGCCCAGGTCCTACCGCCGTCCCGCGTCGCGAGGACCTCTGTCGACGCGTTCTCGCTGTACGGATTGCGCTGCATGGCCACCCATCCCTGATCGGGACTGAGGAAGTAGAGCCCCGCGCCCTGGCCGCTGCCCTGCCATGTCTGGACTGTCCTGAAGTGCCCGCCGCCGTCCGTCGTGGCGGCCAGGGTGACCGTACTCGGCTGGGACGCGTTCGCAGCCGGCACCGTCGTGAGCATGTAGCCGTCCGTGAGCGACGTGAAGGCGAACTGCTGCACCGTGCCGGACACGGCGGGCTGGTCGTGGATCTTGGTCCAGGACCTGCCCCCGTCCGACGTCGCCTCGAGCACCACGTCCGGGTAGGTCTCCGTCTGGACGATGCCCTGCCGGCTGCCGAAGAAGTGCAGGTACTGGTTCGGCCCAACCAGAGCCCCGCTCGACGCTGGCAGCTCGCTCACGACCTGCCAGCGGCTGCCGCCGTCGGTCGTCCTGCGCAGCGCGACGGATTGGCCGCTCGCCGTCGTCGTCAGCATGTAGCCGAGCCTCTGGTCCACGAACGAGATCGCCTGCACCTGCCCTGGCGAGCGCGCGACCTCCCGCCAGGTGGCCCCGCCGTCCGTCGTCCGCAGGATGGCCTGCGGGTCGGAGGTCACGCCGACGCCGAAGCCTTGGGTGGCCGTCGCGAAGTCCACCTGCGCCGTCGGCGTGAGCGACGGCAGGATCTGCGTCCAGCTGCGGCCCCCGTCCGTCGTCTTGACGAGGAAGCCAGCCTGGGCCGACCCGCCGCCGCCGGCGGCATACCCTACCTTTGGCGACAGGAGCGAGATGCCGTTCAAGCTCCAGTTGCGGGCCGACCCCACCTGCGTCCAGGTCTTGCCGCCGTCGCGCGTGATCAGGAGGCCGCCCGGATAGGGCGCGGCGCCTGTGTTGACCGGCAGCCAGCCCACCTGCGGCGTCACGAAGGTCGGTGGGCCGTAGACCGTGCGGCCCTGTGCGAAGCTCGGCTGTTCGAGCGTCCACGTCTGGCCGCCGTCCGTCGTCTCGTAGAGGTAGCTCTGGAAGCTGGCACCGTCCTTGAGGAAGAACCAACCGTCCTCGGCCGTGGCGAAATTCACGGCGTCGGAGTAGTTCCAGTAGGTCGCCTGCGGCGCCGTGAAGGACGTCTGCCAGCTCTGGCCGCCGTCCGTCGTCGCGATCAGCTCGGCCCGGCAGCCAGCGCCACCGGACGTTCCGGCCTGCGGCGGCGACTGGCAGGTCTGGCCCGCGACGAAGCCGACGCGCGGCGTCAGGAAGTCCATGTGCACAGGCTCGAAGCCCTGCGGCAGGCTGAGGGCGGACCAGGCCTTGAAGCCGTCTTGCGACGTCAGGATCCTGTCGCCGACGTACGCGTAGCCCTGGCTGCCGAAGAACTGGAAACCGACGCGCATCAGCACCGTCCCGTTGTCGAGCGCCTGCGGGCCCTGCTCGCTCCAGGCGACATGCCATGTGCGGCCGCCGTCCTGTGTCGTGAGGATCGCGACGGGAACCGTCTGCCCGGCGGCACCGGTCTCGCCGAGACCCGTCCGCTGCGCGAGCACGTACCCGGTCCCCTGGCGATCGCCCGCAACGTGGATGGCAAGCGCCGTGTAGCCCTGCGGCAGCATCCGCTCGAGCCACGTCCTGCCGCCGTCGCTGGTCTCGAGCACGGCGTTGCGCGAGCCGTAGGCGCCGGTCGCGGCCGCCACCCAGCCCGCCTTGGCCGTGACGAAATCGACGGCCTCGATGCTGCCGAGGACGATCGGCTTGCCGCTGCCTGTCCGGCGCAGCACGGTCTCACGCCTCGGGTGATGCGTCGCCTGCTGCGGCTTGCCCGCAAGGTGCGCGACGTACGGCACGGCGACGAGGATCGCGAGCAGCACCGCAGCCCAGTAGTACCAGCGTCGCTGGCCGTGCGGGGCCGCTCGGCGCGTGCGGCCCTTCGACGCGGCATCCCCGCGCAGGCCCAGCAGCCGCCCAAGCAGCTCGGGGTCGCTCGGGCCGACCTTGCCGTCGAGCGCCGCGCCAAGGCTCTTTAGGCGCTCCTCGAAGCGCTCGTTCCTAGCGTCCATGCGAGATCCCCTCCTCAGCCTCGAGCAGCGACCTGAGACGCGCGCGGCCGCGGTGCAGGATGCTCTTGACGGCGCCCGTCCGCTTTTGCAGCGCGCGCGCGATGTCGACGAGCGGCAGATCAAGGCCGTAGTGCAGCAGGATGGCCTCGCGTTCAGGATCCGGCAGGCTGCGCACCGCAGCCAGGAGATCGGGGTCCCTCGCCGCAGCGGGCGCCGCGGCCTGCCCCGGCACGTCGCTCTGCAGGTCCTCGGGCCGCCGCCTGCGCCGTCGCTGCCAATCGCGCGCGGCGTTCAAGGCAATCGTCACGAGCAGCGGCACCGAGTATTCCGGCCGTTCGCCCTCGATATAGCGAAGGTAGCGGAGCCAGGCCTCCTGGGCCGCGTCGCGCGCGAGTTCGCTGTCGCCCAGCACGCCGTAGCAGAGGCGCAGCACGCGGCGCTCCTCGCTGCGGTAGAAGCGTTCGAACTCCTCTTCGCGGTTCTCGTACACGTACGTCCCTCCGTGCCTTCAGCACTCCGGCACCCGGTAGAACGCCCGGCGCTGGCCGGTGGTTGCGCGGCATGCGCCGACGGGCGGGCTATGCTATCGTCGAAACCAGCACATGTCCTTTGGAGGCATCATGAGCGAACGACCCATCGTCGCCGCGCGGGGCTTTGATCCGCGCATCGCAGCGGTGCTCCAGGAGGTGGGGCGGCGCGTCGTAGGCAAGGAGAACGCCGCCCTGGCCATCGTCTGCGCCGTCCTGGCCGGCGGGCACATCCTGATCGAGGATGTGCCGGGCGTCGGCAAGACGCTGCTCGCGAAGAGCGTCGCCGAAGCGCTCGACCTCAGGTTCCACCGCGTCCAGGCCACGTCGGATCTGCTGCCGGCCGACGTCGTCGGCGTGCACATCTACGATCCGGAGCAGCGCTCGTTCGCATTCCGGCCTGGTCCCATCTTCGCCGAACTCCTGCTCGTCGACGAGCTCAACCGCGCCTCGCCGCGCGCGCAGTCGGCCTTGCTCGAAGCCATGGAGGAGGGGCAGGCCACCGTCGAGGGCCACTCCTACCCGTTGCCGGAGCCGTTCACCGTGCTCGCGACGCAGAACCCCGCGGAGCATGAGGGCACCTTCCCGCTGCCGCTCTCCGAGCTCGACCGCTTTCTCTTCCGCATCCATCTCGACTACCCGACGCCGGAAGAGGAGGACCGGCTGCTCGAGCGCATGGCGGGCGAGATCCGGCCACAGGCGCTGCGGCCCGTGCTCGAGAGGGGCGGGATCCTGGATCTGCGCCGCGCCGCGCTCGCAACGCACGTCGCGCCGTCCGTGCGCGGCTATGTGCAGGGGATCGTGCGCGCGACGCGCGTGCATCCGGACGTCCTCCTGGGCGCAAGCCCGCGTGCAGGCGTGGCGCTCCTGCGCTCGGCGCGGGTCTGGGCCTTCCTGCACGGTCGCGGCCACGTCCTGCCCGACGACGTGCGGGCGCTTAGCCCCTGGGTGCTCGGCCACCGGCTCCGCTGCCGCACCGGCACGCCCGACGCGTGCCTTAGGGAGATCATCGCCGCCCTGCCCCTGCCGCGCAGCGCACAGCCGTGAAGTCTCTGCGCCTGCAGGGTGCCGGCGTCTGGCCCTGGCTCGCCCTGTTCGCGGCCGGCGTGCTGGCTGGCGGCCGGCTCGGTGCGGCGATCGTCGCCGTCGCCCTGCTTGCGGGCCTCCTGGCTGTCGGAGCCGCGATCTCCCCTGGACGCAGCCCGCGTGCCAGCCTGCGCCGCCACCTTCCCCGGCAGCCGGTCACCGCCGGCGACGATGTGCCCGTGACGGTCGAGGGGCAGATACGCCTCGGCTGGCCGATCGTGCTCGCGCGCCTGGAGGACGACGCGCCAAAGCCCCTGCGCGGCCTGAGCGGGCCGTGGCGGCTCGGCGGCCATCTGCATGCGGAGTACATGCTCAGGGCGGTGCCGCGCGGCCTCTATCGCTTCACGGACTGCCGGGCGACCCTGCGCGACGGCCTGGGGCTTGTGCAGCGCAGCGTCGCGATTCCGCTGCCGGGCGAGCTGCTCGTCTACCCGCAGCGCGCCCAGGTCGCGCTGGGTGGCATGCACTCGCTGTCCTGGGGCGACGAGGAGGTGGCGCGCGGCACGCGGGACTTCCTGCCGGGTGACCGCCCGAGCCGCCTGCACGCGGCCCGCACGGCCCAGCGAGGTTACCCGCAGGTGCGGGAATCGACACCGCCTCCCCAGCAGTCCCGCACGCTCCGGCTCCACTGCCCGGAGGCCTCCTTGCAGGATGTCGAACTCGCCATCTCCGCCGCCGCATCGCTCTCCGAGGCCCTGCTCGCCGCCGGCTTCGCCGTGGGCCTGAGTCTCCAGGGCGCCAGCCTTGCACCCAGGCGTGGCCAGGACCAGCTTGGACGTATCCTGACGGAGCTTGCGCGGGCCTCGGGCCCGCGCCTCACGTCGGCCGCGGAGCCGCCGATGCTGCCGGACGGCCATGGCGATCCCTGGCTCATCGTGGCCGGCAGCGCCGCCCTGCGTTCAGAGCAGCCCTTCGCCGGCGTCGTGCTGCGCGTCGGTGCGGAGCTTCGGGGCGACGCGGTCAGGAGCCTCGGCGACCTCGCCGCCTGGGCAGGGAGACTCGAGTCATGAGCCGCAGC
This sequence comes from Bacillota bacterium, assembly GCA_021845645.1. Next base: position 7,835 of record JAJZVM010000026.1, on the reverse strand, counting down.
CGCGGCCTGCTCATCCTGCGCGGCGTCTGGCTCGGTCTGCTCGTCTGGCCCTACGCCGTGGCCGGCGGCATGCCCCGCCCGCTCCTGCTCGCAATCCTGCCGCCGCTTCTCGCCACCTTGGCCGGGCGCGGCCTGCCCCGTTGCCTGGCGCGCTGGGCCGCGGCACTGGGTCTCGGCCTCTCGGCCGCGCTGCCTTCCCTGATGCCCCCTGCGCTGCGGCAGAGCCTGCTGACGGGCGGGCCGCACGCCATCGCCGTCACCGTCACGGGCCTGCTGCTCTGGCTCACGTCGCTGCTCGGCTGGCAGGTGTTCGGCGAGGCGACATCCCGTGGACGCCTGATCTGGCTCTGGCTGATGGGCACCCTCGTGCTGGCGCTCAACCGGCGCATCTGGGCCGTCGGCGCCGACCTGCCCACACTCGGCTTCCTCGCGCTGGGGGTGCTGCTGCTCGCGATCGGCGGAGACGACGAGGCGGTGCCCTGGACGGCGGTGCCGCTCGGGGCGCTGCCCCTGCTGGGGCTCGCGCTCGCCGCCGTCTGGCCGCAGGCGCCGTCCCCGGCCACCCCGACGCCCGCCAGCGTCGTGCGGGGACTTGCCGGCCTGCGCGTCGCGGTCAGCGGCGCCTCCCTGCCGCGCCGGGTGGACGTCAACGAGCCCGTCACGCTGTCGCCCGCCCCGCTGCTGGTCGTGCGCGGTGCGCCCCACCCCGCCTACTGGCAGGAGGCCACCTTCGACACGTTCAACGGCGTCGACTGGCTCGAGCCGCCGGGACCCCGTCTGGCGCTCGGCGCAAGGCCCCTGCCGTCGCCGCTCTGGCCGCCCGAAAGCCGCGCCCTGCCGGTGAGCTCCTGGCACGTAACAGTGCAGGAGGTGCTGCCGGGCAGCATCACGCCGCTCGTCTACACCGGCACGCCGGTCGGCCTCACCGCCGAGGCGACCGATGCCGGCGGCACCTTCCTGCCCGCCGCCCACGCCCTGCTGCTGCCCGGCACGCCGAGCTACACCTGGCAGCTCGTGGTGCCGTCGCAGCCCGAGAGCCTACTCGGGACCGCGACCTTCCTGCCCCTGCGAGAGGCGCCTGCGAAGGACCTCGAGGTGCCCATGCAGCTGCGGCGGGAACTGGGCCCCCTGGCGGGCCGCCTGAAGCGCGGCGGCGGCGGGCCCTGGGCTCTCGCGACCCGCATCGCGGACTACCTCGACCGGCACGAGGTCTACAACCAGGCGTTCGTGCCAAGCCGTCACGGCGACCCGATCGGGCGCTTTCTCCTGCGCAGCCATGAGGGCTACTGCGACCAGTTCTCGACGGCCTTCGTGATGCTTGCGCGGCTGGAGGGCCTGCCGGCCAGGTGGGTCGTCGGCTTCGCGCCAGGCGTCTGGGATGCCGCTGCGCGGACCGAGACCTTGCGCGCGGAAGACGCGCATTCCTGGGCGCAGGTGGATGTCGCCCCTTACGGCTGGGTCCAGCTGGACCCGACGCCCGGGTCCGCCGCCGCAGCGAAAGGGCGAGGGCAGCACCCTCCGGCCGCGAAACCCGCGCGCGGCCGCATGCCGGCGCAGGCGGCCGCGCCTGTGCTGCTGGGCCTCATCGCCCTGGCCCTTGCGTTGCGCTACGCGCGGCAGCGCCGCAGCACGGCCTACCGGCTCGGCCGGATCGAGCGGCAGCTCGCGCGGCTGTCCAAGGGACGCGGCGCGGGACGTCCGACGTGGCGCGAAGAGGTCCTGGCGCTGCCGCAGGCGGCACAGGCCGCCGCCTGGCCCGCGCTCGAGGTGCTGGAAGCGGCGCACTACGGCAACCGACCGCCCGGTCCCCTTCAGCTGCAGGCAGCCGAGGATGCCCTGCGGCAGGCGCGCCGGGCCATGCGCGGCTGACGGGCCGCAGCCGGCGGGGACGAATCAGACGAGGGGTTCGCCGAGCTGCAGCGTCATGCGCAGGGCTTCGAGAAATTCCCGCGCCGGCTCGGCGAGCGGTTCCTGTGACACGATCAGGAACGTCGGCGCCGTAGGCATCGGCAGTCCCGGCGTCGCCACCTCCATCAGCCGTCCTTCGAGCAGTTCGCGCCGCACCGAGCGCTCCGGCAGGAAGGAGACGCCGATGCCCTCCTCGACGAAGCGCTTCGTCAGCTCGACCTGCGTCACGCGCAGCATGCGCGGACGCACGCCGAGATGCTCCAGGGCCTGGAGGAGATCCGGCCAGTAGGCGGGGTGGCCGTAGCTCAGGAGGCGCTGCTCCTGCAGCAGGCTGCGCCAGTCGGCAGGGACCTGATCGTGATCCAGGCCGTCGTGGCGCGCCACCAGGACGACCCGGTCGTGCAGGAGCTCGCGGCAGTGCACGGCGTAGCGCTCCGGGTCCGCGGCGATCTGTCCGATGCCGAGATCGGCGGAGCCGCTCTCGACGAGGGCGGCGAGCTGCACCGAGGGCACCACCTCGACCGACACGCGCGCCCTGGGATGCAGGTCGCAGTAGCGGTGCAGGGCGGCCGGCAGGAGGGTGCGCGCCGGCTCCGGCGATATGGCGACGGCGAGGCGGTCCGCCGCAATCTTCTGATGCGCGCGCACCGCCTGGCGGCCGAGGTCGTACGCGCGCAGGGCCTCCTCCGCATGCGGCAGGAAGACCTGGCCCGCCTGGTTGAGGCGCACGCGCCGGCCGGTGCGGTCGAAGAGCGCCTCGCCGAGCTCGATCTCGAGCTCGCGCACCTGCGCGGAGACGGTCGGCTGACTCAGGCCGAGCCGCTCCGCCGTCTCGCGGAAGTTCTCGAGATGCGCCGCCGCCTGAAACGTGCGCAGGACGCGCAGATCCATCCCGAACCCCCCTGATCGGAAACGCCGATAAGCTTCTGAGTCGATCTTATCACGACCAGGGGTGGTGTTCCTGGCACGGCCGGCCTGTGCCTGGCCGGACATGCTTGGGCCCGGCGCAACATGGGCGCCGGGCGTCGCCGGGACGCCATGGGACGCGGCCACCTGGGACGTCTAGTGCGCTGGTGCGGCCGCGCCCGCGCCAAGGCCCTTGCGTACCCGCGCCGCCGGCAGAAGCCGGTAGGCGAGGTAAGGTCCCAGGCGCATCGGAACCTCGAGCAGTGCATAGCGGTGTTCGATCCCGCCATAGCGCCGCGCGACGTCCGCGAGCGTCGGGTCGCCCGGTGCCCGGAATCCTGTGATGTCGCACCGTTCCGCGCCCTGCCCTTCGGCCCAGGCGATCGCCGCCCACTGCGCGGCGTAGCCGGCCGCGCGGTGGCGGCCGCCATCGTCCTGTCCCAGGTACTGGCAGATGGCGTGACGGCCGAGGCGGATCACGACGCTTGCCGCGCGCACCGCCCCTGCCTCCTCGGCCAGGAAGAGCGCCGCCTGCCCGCGGGCGCGGAACGCCGCCAGGGCGTCGGCCAGGGCCGCCGGGTCCTGGCCGATGACCGCCGGGCCTCGCCGCATCAGGCCGAGCGCGAGGCGCACCTCGTCGCGACGCGCCTCGCGCACCGATACACCGTGCGCCGGGGCCCGGCGCAGCTGGACGCGGCAGCGCCTGTGCAGGCGTGCGAAGTCCCGCTCGGGATCTCCGCTGAGCGGCAGCTCGACCGCGGCCAGCGAGAGCCCGGGGTCGAGGGGTACCCTCCGCCGTGGGAAATAGCCAGGTGGGCGAGGCTGGCGCTCGTCGATCCGCGGTGCGCAAGCGAAGGCGAAAGCCCGAGGGAAATGGTGCCTGAGCTCCCAGGCCAGGCTGCGCCAGGCCACGCGCTGACCGGGGTCGAGCACCGGGCCGCGCGGAGCGTAGAGGAGCTGGCCGAGCCTGCCCACGTCGGCCGCGATCAGGCTCAGGCTCCCGACCGCGTGCCCGTGTTCCACGAGATAGAAGCGGTGGACAGTGCGCCCCCGCTCCGCCTGCAGGTCGCCGAAGCACGCGCCCTGCAGCGGGTCGCCGTGCACATGTGATCCGACGAAGCGGTCGAACTCCTCACTCCCACCGGCCGTCACAGGTATGAGAAGCACCGCAATTCCTCCCTCGCGGCCACCGCCGCCGACCACAGTCTGACCCGCAGGGCGGCGGCCGATGCGACGGCGGCCGGCCCCATCGCAACATACATTGCATGGCGATATATTGGTGGCGGAATGCAAGGGGAAGGGAGTGGGCGATGTGGCCGACGAGCCGGTCGTCGACGAGCTCATCGCCGTGCTGCAGGTGCTGCGCCAGCTGACGAACCCTGTCCGGCGCGGCGAGATCACGGCGCAGCAGTACTGGCTCCTGCGGCTCCTGTACTGCGACGGCCCAAAGCGCGTCACGGAGGTGGCGACAGAGCTCGGCATCGGCCAGAGCGCCGCCACCACGGCGTGTCAGCGCCTCGAGCGGCAGGGGCTTTTGACGCGCACGCGCCTCGCGGACGACGAGCGCGTGGTGCTGGTCGCGCTCACGGACGCCGGGCAGGGGCAGATTGACACCTGGCTCGCCGCGCGGCGCAGGCTCATCGGGGACGTGCTGGAGCCGCTCGCCGCCTCCGAACGGCGGCAGCTGGCGCTGCTGCTCGTCAAGCTGCGCCGCTCCGCCGAGGGCATGCGCCGCAGATCGGACTAGCGCGGGCTGCCGCGAGATCGCGTACGGGAGGATGCATCGATGACCAGGTCCGCTGCGGCGGCCCAGCCGGGGCCGCACTACAAGTGGATCGCGCTCTCCAACACCACGCTCGGCATCTTCATGTCGATGCTCAACGCATCGAGCCTGATCATCGCCCTGCCGGCCGTGTTCCGCGCCATCCACCTGAACCCGCTCGACGCAGGCAACTTCGACTACCTGCTCTGGATCCTGATGGGCTACATGCTCGTCACGGCGGTGTTCGTCGTCAGCTTCGGGCGCATCGGCGACATGTTCGGACGGGTGCGCATGTACAACCTCGGCTTCGCCATCTTCACCGCAGCCTCCATCCTGCTCTCGGTCACCTGGAGCCAGGGTGCGGCGGGGGCCATGGAACTCATCGTCTTCCGCATGGTGCAGGCCATGGGCGGCGCGCTGCTGATGGCCAACTCGGCGGCCATCCTCACCGACGCCTTCCCCACCGACCAGCGCGGCATGGCGATGGGCATCAACCAGATGGCAGGCCTGGCGGGCCAGTTCGCCGGCCTGATCCTGGGCGGCCTGCTGGTCACGGTCGACTGGCGCTGGGTCTTCCTGGTCAACGTGCCCATCGGCCTCTTTGGCACGATCTGGGCCTACGTGCAGCTCAGGGAGACCGGAGAGCGCCACCCCGCGCACATCGACTGGTGGGGAAACCTCGCGTTCGCGGCCGGCCTGACGCTGCTGCTGGTGGGCGTCACCTACGGCATCCGCCCCTACGGCCAGTCGAGCATGGCCTGGCTGAGCCCGTTCGTGCTAGCGACGATCGGCTCCGGCCTCGTGCTGCTCATCCTGTTCATCCTCATCGAGCACAAGGTTGCGCAGCCGATGTTCGAGATGCATCTCTTCGGCATCCGCGCGTTCTCGGCGGGCAACATCGCGGGGCTCACCTCCTCGATCGGCCGCGGCGGCCTGCAGTTCATGCTGATCATCTGGCTGCAGGGCATCTGGCTGCCGATGCACGGGTACGACTTCGCCGAGACGCCGCTCTGGGCAGGCATCTACATGCTGCCGCTGACGCTCGGCTTCATCATCGCCGGCCCCCTGTCGGGATGGCTCTCGGACCGCTACGGCGCCCGCCCGTTCGCCACGGGCGGCATGCTCCTCGCGGCGGTCTCGTTCGGCCTGCTGATGCTCCTGCCCGCGAACTTCGCCTACCCGCTGTTCGCACTCGTGCTGTTCCTGAACGGCGTCAGCTTCGGCCTGTTCGGCGCTCCGAACACGACGGGCATCATGAACAGCGTGCCCGCCCGCTACCGCGGCGCCGCCTCCGGCATGCGCGCGACCTTCCAGAACACGGGCATGCCGCTGTCGATCGGCGTCTTCTTCTCGTTCATGATCGTCGGCCTGAGCGCCCACGTGCCGTCCGCGATGCTGCGCGGCCTGACGCGGCAGGGCGTGCCCATCGCCCTCGCGACACGGCTTGCGCACCTTCCGCCCGTCAGCTACCTGTTCGCCGCGTTCCTCGGAGAGAACCCGCTCAGGAACCTCTTGGGACAAAGGCTGCTGCACGCCCTGCCAGCGGCTTCGGCCATGCGCCTCGTCGGCCGGTCCTTCTTCCCTGCGCTCATCTCCGGTCCGTTCCACAGCGGTCTCGTCGTCACGCTCAGCTTCGCGATCGTCATGTGCCTCATTGCCGCCGGTGCGTCCTGGCTGCGCGGCGGGCGCTTCGTCTATGAGGAGCACGAGGATGAGGGCCGCCGCCACGCCTGACGCCGCGCGGCCACTTGCCGCATCGCGCCTCAGGTGCCAGCAATCGCTTGTCTAGCGCACCAAGCCTCGGCAGACCGTAACTCCGATCGCAACTAGGGAGGAGTGACGGCATGTCAGGGCGATGGACGAAGGCGGCGGCCCTGGGGCTGCTCGTGATCACGCTGGCCGGATGCTCGACGACGGCCGCGCCGAAGAAGAAGGGTACGGCAGCGGAGCCGGTCCGCAACGCCACGTCGCGCGTCACGCGCGGCACGGATCGCGTGATCCGCGGCGCGGCAGGGCGCGGCTCGGGCGGTGTCGGAAGTTGGTTCTCGGGACTTTGGGGACCGAACCGCGCGACCCCCGGCGGCACCGGGTCGACCAGCACGCGGCTCGGCGCGGGCATGACCCGCGGCACCTATCCCACGCCGGTGACCGGCAAGGGCGGAACCAGGACCGGCGTCACCGGTGGCGCGTTCGGCGCGTCAAGCACCAGGATGGGCCACTCCGGTACCGGCCTTGCGACCGGCGGCGTCGGACCCAGGACGACCAGGATGGGCGCCTCGAGCCGCACCGGCACCACGGGCATGACCGGCTTGCGCGGCTTGACCGGCGCCAGCACCACCAGGACGAAGCGCATGGGCAACCTGTTCGGCGCGGCTGGCACGACCGCCAGGAAGCCGCTGCGGGTGATCGGCTTCTTCACGGAGGACGCGTCCAAGAAGGGGCTCGTCGCCATCGGCCGGGATCCGAAGGCGCTCTCCGACCTCTCGCCATGGTGGTACACCGTGAACTCCGACGGCAGCATCAAGGACACCTCGACGGCGGCCACCCGCGCCTGGGCCTACTCGCACAAGGTGCCGCTCGTACCCCTCGTGACGAACGGCGGCGAGTACAAGGTGCTCGAGGACAACACGGCGATGCACACGGCGATCCAGAACCTCACGACGCTTGTGCAGAAGAACAACTACGCCGGCCTCAATGTCGACTTCCAGGGCCTGCCGTTCCAGGCGCGCACGGGGCTCAACGCGTTCGTCGACGAGCTCGCGCACAACCTGCACGCCATGAACAAGACCTTGGCGGTGGACATCATCCCCACCCAGGCGCAGACCGGAGCCCACGGCGCCTACGACGAGGTGACGCTCAGCCACTACGCCGACCAGCTGGTGCTCATGACCTGAATGCAGCTACATACACCATCTATCGTGCGAGCGCGATGGTGGACGGAGCTAACGCTCCGACAAAGGTGATGACGGCTTCCTGTTCAGTGACGACGACGTCGCTGATGAGTGCAGTGACGATCGCTCTTCGTGTCGCGAAGGAGAGGATGTCCAGGGAGGAGCCATACTCCTCGGCCAGCCGCTTGAGGCTGGCCAGGTTGGAGACGGAGTCCTGTGCGGAGCGGAAAGACGCCTCGACCTGCCGCATGCCTGCTTTGGCCTCGGCAAGGCTGTCGCGGTACTTGCGCTTGTACGAACGGTAGCGATCCGCGGGGATGTCCTGCTCGAGGTAGGACTCCTCAAGGCGCACGAGGGCCTGCTCGAAC
>JAJZVM010000151.1 GCA_021845645.1 Bacillota bacterium | reverse complement strand
CAAGGACCTGGACGCCGTAACCAACGGCGCACCTCTCCCGTGGAGCCAGGGCCGCGTTGAGGGCTCTATCAACCGCCTCAAGGCGATCAAGCGCGCCATGTACGGCCGCGGCCAACATGACCTTCTCCGACGCCGCGTCCTCTTCCACCTCAAGCCCTAGCCGGCGACTGGCATGAACACGGGGGTGCGGAGCACGATTGTGGAGGGTTAATATGGGTTAAGGGATAAGTTGAGTGGAGTTGTATAGATTCTGCTGAAGGCGTGGAACGGCTAGGCCGCAGTGGCAAGGGATTCGAGTAGCACGTCCTGCATTTCCGGTAGGACGGGCGTTGAGGCAGACCCTGCGAAAATTCAGTGTTGCCAAATGTCCCTGCGTAAAGCAGCCAGTGCAGCGAGGAAGGATGGCGTGCGCTTTTGGGAGGCAATGTCTTCCAGGTTCGCTCGGTAGCGTGGACCTGGATGTACCACATCCAGGTGGCAGTATACGTCCAGAAGGCGAGTGTAACGGCGCGCTCAGGGCCGTCACCTTTGCGTGCCGGCTACTCTTCTCCACCGAAAAGAGCCTCTCCACCGAGGAGATCGTGACGCTCTACAACAAGGACAAGGCCCAGATCGAATACGACTTCCGCCTGATCAAGTCACCCGACGTCCTGCGCTTCTCGCCGATCCGCCACTTCACCGACACCAAGATCCGCATCTATGGCTTCATCTGTGTCATCGCGCTCATGGCCTTCAAGCTCATGCAGTTCCGCACCCGCGAGCTAGGGCTCTCCGCCGACGCACTCGTCACCGAACTCAAGGACATCCAGGAGATTGTCCTGATCTACAGCGTCAGCCGCGCCCGCCGCACCATTTCGGAGTGCTCTACGATCCAGCGGCGGTTGCTCGACATCTTCGAGCTGCAACGCTTCCTGCCCGCGGACTAATCGGCGCCATCAGCAGCACGACGTCACCGTCGTGCCACAACACTATTCCCGCCATCAACCCCGCTCGTAGAGCGGATCTTAGCCCCTGGCTGGCGAAACTCAGGTTCTCCGGCTGATTCCACCTGGGCCAGGACGAATCTACAGTCCCGATGACCCGTGGGCAGCCATTGCAAGGCAGAGGACCACAGTTTTCGCTGCTGCAGCACGTCGGCCGTCCTTGGCTTGCGATTCGCTGGCTGACACCTCGCGTTGACGCCAAGAATCCACCTGTGACATCGCAAGGCACAACCAGCCGCAGCAGACGAATCCCCCAGAACAGCCGCACTTGACTGAATGACCGTCACCTTCGCTACAATCCTGGTGAAGGTCGTCGACCCCATACAGGACGCCACCTGTGGTCGGTCGACTGGAATGGACTTTGTACCATCCTTCCTGCGACGGAAGACATGCGCTGGCAACCAGGCAGATATCAGGCCAAGGCACCAAGCCCAGGCCATGTTGCGCTGAAGGGAGGCGACGGCGTGACCTCCTCAGGGAAACCCTCAGAACCAAGCATTCCAGACAGCGACGTTTCCGATTTGGACCAGGGGCCAAAGAACCTGCCCGCGGAGGCGGGCGACGCGACCAGGGCCGACATGCACCCGAGCGACCGGCTCCGGCTCGAATCGCGTGTGGCGCGTGCCGCGGAAGAGGCGCTGGCGCAGAAGCAGTTCGTGAGCGCCATCGACGTGCTGCTCGGCCTCGGCTGGCTCCGCGCCTCGCACCTCGAGAGCTGGCGCCTCGGCCGCACTGCCTGCCTCGAGCGCGTGGTGCAGGCCAACCTGCATAGGCTCACGCACGCCATGGCCATCTTCCGCCGCTGGGCGAAGGCCAGGGGTCTCCTGCCGCGCGAGAACGTCTACGTCTCCCATACGCGCGGCCGGCACGTCCTGCGCTTCAGCGTCAGCGGCAAGCCCAGCATCGAGCAGGGATACCGCACGCATTGGATCTCGCCGCAACTCTCGGAGCGCAAGCGCGAGCGCCTGGCCGAGATAGAGAGCGCCCCGCCAGAGGGCGCCGTCGTGTCGCCCCTGCACGCCTGGACGTGCGTGCGCTGCGGCGGGACGGGCGCCCTGCTCTTCATGCAGGACGACCAGTCTATGTGCCTGCGCTGCGCAGGGCTTGACCATCTCGTGTTCCTGCCGGCGGGCGACGCCGAGCTCAGCCGCCGCGCAGAGCTGGCGAGCCCCCTGAGTGCCGACGTGGTCCGATTCAGCCGGAAGCGCAAACGGTACGTGCGGCAGGGCCTCCTGGTGGAGGAGGCAGCGCTCGAGGCAGCCAAAGACGCTGGATGGGAAGACGGGGCCGGCACGGCATGATGCGGCCGGTCCGCAGCGTCGGCTTGCGGCGGACCCTTGCCGCACGAGGGCCGAAAGCGGAGAGTAGTTCCATGTTGCCGGTACCCTGGCGGCAAACGCGACTCGGTCGATATGGAGGCAATCGCAAGTGATCACCGTCCTGCACGCCGGCTTTGTGCGCGGCGAGCTCACCGTCTGGGCGGAAACCGGCGACGAACCAAGGCCAGCCCGCCGTTCGGCCGCCGCGGTGGGGCCTGACATTGTCACCTTGCAGGCGGTCCTGGGACGCATCCTGCCCGGCCCGCCGCCTCCGGCGCACGACGCCGTGGTCTGGCTTCCCACCGCGGCGGACCGGCCGGTGCCGTCGCTGCCCATCCTCGGCGCAACCGCGGCGGAGGCGGACACGCGGCTCGCCGCCTGGCAGGTCGCGAGCGCGCACCTGACAGTGCCCTCTGCGCTTGCGCTCCTGCGCCGCTGCAAGATCAAGGGTCTGCTCGCCCCAGGTGTGCTGGCGGGCGCGGACCTCCTCCGGTGGGCAGACATAGCTGAACTCGGGCTGAACCTGGTCGCGCGCCAGATGGTGCTGCCGACGCTCCGCGACACCACCGCAGGCCTGCAGTCCGTCTGGCAGCCTCTGCTGGGTCCGCGGGACGAGGCGATCCTCGCGGCGCTCGTACGCGCCATGCCACCTGCCGGCCGAGCCCTCGGCACGGCGGACGCGCCTCCTGCGGCGCCCGCCCGCGCACTCGCAGAGAGCTTCCTGGCCGCGATTGTGAACCACCTGATGCGCCCTGCAACCGCACCCTACCGCAGCGCCGGCCAGACGCCGCACGACCACTGGGTCTTCGGACTGCTCCAACCAGCCGGCGCCAAAGTTGCCGCCGGCCCCGACCTGGGGCCGCTCAGGGCCGACATCGCCGCCTGGGCCGACCCCTTGCGCGGCACCGCCGTCGGTGGCCACCGCCTCTGCCTGCGTCTCGAGGAGCCTCCAGAAGATGGTGAGACGTGGCGCGTCCACTACCTCCTGCAGGCCTTGGATGACCCGAGCCTCCTCGTGGCCGCGGAGGACATCTGGGCGGATCGCCGCCGGCGCAAAGCGGCGGTCATGCGGCCGGAGCACCTCCTCGCCGTGCTCGGCGCGGCCGCCCGCATCTCGCCGGAGATCGCGTCCAGCCTGAAGGAACCGCACCCCACCGGCTACAGCCTCGATAGCCAAGGAGCCCACAGCTTCCTCACCGAGACGGTCTGGGCCCTGGAGCAGGCAGGTCTCGGCATCCAGCTGCCAGGCTTCTGGACGCGCCGGGAGAGCCGGTCGCTCACGGCGCGCGCGACGGCGCAGGCGAGGGCCTCCTCCGGACGCCTCGGCCTCGACTCCGTCGTCGAGTTCTCTTGGCAGGTCGCCCTGGGCGACGACGTGCTCACACAGGCGGAGCTCGAGGAGCTCGCGCGCCTCAAGGCACCGCTCGTGCGGGTCCGGGGGCAATGGGTGGAGATCTCGCAGGCCGAGGTGCAGGCCGGGCTTGCGCTCCTGCAGGGGCGTGGGCCCCGGTCGGCCACCCTGCGCGACACGCTGCAGATGGCCATCACGGGGAGCGCGCCCAAGACGGAGCTCGAGGTCGGGGCCGTCGAGGGAGGCGGGGCTGTCGGCGAGCTCCTGGACCGCCTGCTGCAGGCCGGTGCGCCGCAGAGCGAGCTCCCTGCTCCCCCCGGCCTCCTGGCGCAGCTGCGGCCCTACCAGCAGCGCGGCTACGCCTGGCTCGCCTTCCTTGCGGATCTCGGGCTCGGCGCCTGCCTGGCCGACGACATGGGCCTCGGCAAGACGCTGCAGACCCTCGCTCTCCTGCAGCGCGACTGGGAGAGCGGCGGTCAGGGACCTACCCTGCTCGTCTGCCCCACCTCGGTCCTGAGCCAGTGGCAGAGCGAGGCCGGACGCTTCACGCCCGATCTCCCCGTCCTCGTCCATCACGGTCCGGAGCGGCTGCAGGACGAGGCGTTCGCGCAGGCCGCAGCCGGGCAGGCCCTGGTCGTGACGAGCTACAGCCTCCTGCACAGGGACCTGCCGACGCTGCAGCGCGCCCGTTGGCACGCCGTCGTCCTCGACGAGGCGCAGAACATCAAGAACCCCGCAACGCACCAGGCCAAGGCCGCCCGGGCGATCTCGGCACCCTGCCGCATCGCGCTCACCGGCACGCCCGTCGAGAACCACGTCCTCGACCTCTGGTCGATCATGGAGTTCCTGAACCCCGGCCTGCTCGGTAGCCAGCAGGCGTTCATGCGCCGCTTCTTTGTCCCCATCCAGCGCGAGGGCAGCGCGTCCGCCAGCAGGCGACTGCGCCGCATGACCACGCCGTTCGTACTGCGCCGCCTGAAGACCGACCCCGCGGTGGCGCCGGACCTGCCTGACAAGATCGAGACCAAGGTGCACTGTCCTCTGACACGCGAGCAGGCGACGCTCTACAAAGCCGTGCTGCAGGACCTCGAGGCGGGTATCGATGCGGCGGAGGGCATGTCCCGGCGCGGGCTCATCCTCGCCACGCTCACCAAGCTCAAGCAGGTCTGCAACCACCCGGCGCACTTCCTCCAGGACGCATCGCCGCTCGGCGGCCGCTCGGGCAAGCTCGCACGCCTCGCGGAGATGCTGGAGGAGATCCGCGCGGCAGGGGAAAAGGTTCTTATTTTCACCCAGTTCCGCGAGATGGGAGCCCTGCTCAAGGGGCACCTCGAGGAGACGCTGGGCGAGGAGGTGCTCTTCCTGCACGGCCAGGTGCCCCGCGAGGAGCGTGCGCGGATGGTGGCGAGGTTCCAGGCGGACGAGGGCGGCCCCTCGCTCTTCATCCTGTCGCTCAAGGCGGGCGGCACCGGCCTCAACCTGACGCGGGCCCGCCACGTGTTCCATTTCGACCGCTGGTGGAACCCGGCGGTGGAGGACCAGGCCACCGACCGCGCGTTCCGCATCGGCCAGACGCAGCAGGTCCAGGTGCACAAGTTCGTCTGCCTCGGGACCGTCGAGGAGCGCATCGACCAGATGATGGAATCGAAGCGCCGGATCGCGGACTCCCTGGTGGGGGCCGGCGAGTCCTGGCTGACCGAGCTCTCGACCGCGGAGCTGCGCGGACTCTTCCGGCTCGATGCGACCGCAGTGGAGGACTAACCATGACCACACGGGATCGCGACTGGGACTACTTCCCTCCATCGAGGCCCCGGCAGGTGGCGGACGGCATCCGCCCGCAGGGGCGCCAGCTTGGCAAGAGCTGGTGGGCCAAACGCTGGATCTCGGCGCTCGAGTCCCTCGGCCTCGGCAGCCGCCTGCAGCGCGGCCGCTCGTACGCACGCCAGGGGCAGGTCGTCTCGATCGAGATCGGTCAGGGCGTAATAGAGGCCAAGGTCCAGGGCTCGCGGCGACAGCCGTATGCGGTGAAGATCGAGCTGAAGCCCCTCCCCGACAAGGTCTGGCAGGCGGTCGGGCGCGAGATCCGGTCCCAGGCGGTCTACGCGGCGCCGCTGCTCGGAGGCGAGATGCCCAAGGACATCGAGGAGGCCTTCAGGAAGGCGGACGTCGCCCTCTTCCCCGCTCGGCGCAGCGATCTTAGCACGAAATGCAGCTGCCCCGACTGGGAGAACCCGTGCAAGCACATCGCCGCGGTCTTCTACATCGTCGGCGACGAGCTGGACCGCGATCCGTTCCTGATGTTCCGCCTGCGCGGCCTCGATCAGGGCGGGTTGCGCCGGCTGGTTGCCGGCGCCGGGGACGAGCCGGGCCCGCAGGCAGGGCAGCCGGCCGAGCCGCTACCCGCCTCCCCCGCTAGCTTCTGGGACAGCGATGCCCCGCGCGGAGAACTGCCGCCGGCTGCGCCGCCCTCCGCGCCCGCGCCGCTCCTCGCACGCCTCGGCAATCCTCCCTTCTGGCGCGGCAGCCGTGACCTCCTCGACTGGCTTGCCCCGGTCTATGCCGAGGCGAGCGCAAGGGCCCTCGCGTTCCTCGAAGACGGCGTGGACGAGTTGCCCGTGCAGGTGCAGCCGCTGCCCGTCGTCCCACCTCCCGGGCACAAGTCCCGCGACCGCGCCGCCCTCGAACGGGAGATCGCGGCGGGAGCATCCCTGGACGATCTCGCCCTCCGCTACGATGGTCGCCTGCTGCGGCCATACCGCACGGCGGCCGGCAGCGCCGGAGGCGGGCAGCATGACTGATCACGGCGGAACCATCCGCGTTGCAGCGGTCCTCTGCCAGCGCCCGGCCGCGCCGCAGCAGGCGGACACATCAGCTTGTCCGGCGTGGGCATCTGATGAGATTCCCCCCACCGCACGTCACGACGCGAAGGACGACACGGATCACGGTCGAAATCTAGGCACATGAAGAGAAGACACGCCTCACGCCGCACGCGGTCTCAAGCGCGGCAGGCCGACGACAGGTTGCGACTCGCGCACGATCCCGATCCCGACAACACACCGCTTGGGCGGGCCCGTGCGGCTGTGGAGCTTGGTGACCTCGCGCAGGCGCGCGCTATCCTGGCCGCCACCGCGGACGAGGATGGGGCAGCGCGCAACAATCTCGCCGCCGTGCACCTGCTGCAAGGCGATGCGGCGCAGGCCCTCGCCGTCCTGCAGCCGAACCTCGGCCCTGCGGCCGACCTCCAGCCATACGCCAGGGCCCTGGCCGCACGGTGCCTCGTCGCTCTCGGACGCGAAGCCGACGCGCGCAGTCATCTCGAGCAGGCCATCGCGGACTTCGACGCCGGTCTCAGGGCACTGCCCGTCCCGACACCGGTCCCGTGGCGGGAGTATGTCGTGGCCCTGCTGGTGGCTGCGGGCGCCATCGGCGACGACGCTCTCACCTGGGATCTCTACCAGCGCCTCTTCCAGATCTATGGCCGCTCGCAAGTCCACTACCTCGGCGGCGTGGCCGCATTCAACCGCAGGCGCTGGACGGCTGCCGGCCGGGCGTGGTCGCGCATCATGGACAACTCCTGGTGGTCCATCGAGACCTATGTCGACCTCCTGCCCCTGCTCGAGAACGGCAGCGTGCCACCCTACCGCCTCACCTATGAGATGCCCGACTTCAGTCGCTGGCTCGAAAAGAGCGAGGACGCGCCGTTCCTGCGGTTCATCCGGTTGGCCGACACCCCGCCCACCGATCTGCAGGACGCCGACCGGCAGTTCGCCCAGGATACCGCAGCGGAGCCGCACCGCTGGACACTCATGCTCGACTTGGCCTTCGGCAGGCTGATGGACGTGCCTGAGGCAACGCGCCAGCATCTCACGCAGGCACTCGCACGCTTCGGCGGCGACCGCGGCGAGGCTCTCGCCCAGGCCCTCTTCGCATCGGACTCCATTCCTACGGACTTGAAGATGGCCGCCGCGAGCGGCCTCTTACAGTGCGGCCGCATCGCGAACGGCACCGAGGTCGAGATGCTGATCGAGGGCAAGCTGACAAAGCTGCGGATCTCGGGCTCCACCATCGTGCTCTCAGACGACCTCATGGACCAGCGCTATGACGAGGCGATCGCCGCCCGCGACCGCGGTGATCTGGCCCTCGCGCGATCAATTCTGGCCCCGCTGGCGGACTTCGAAGGAACGATGCACGCACCATCGATGATGGCGTACGCCAATCTGCTGCGCGCTGACGGCGAGTACGGCCCGGCACGCCGTCTGCTCGAGTTCCTGGCCGGCGCCACGCCCGACAACACCGCCACTCTCCTGAACCTTGCGTCGCTCGAGCTGCAGGTCGGGAATCCCGCGGAGGCGCGCGCGCTTCTCAAGCGCATGCACGAGCCGAAGAAGCTCGATCCTTCTCAACGTCCCGTGTACGAGCGCCTGCTGCGTGAAGTGGAGCTCGCCGATCGCCGGGCCGAGGCCCTTGCCACGTGGGGTGAGGACCTCATAGACGAGAGCTTCGTGGAACATCCGGTGCGGCCCGATGCCACGCTCAGCCAAAGCCTGACGCTCCTGCCGGTGCATTGGCTGCGGTCCGCCGCGGCGCTGCACGGCCTGCAGTACGAGGGCCTCGCGCGCAAGGAGGTCCACAGCGCGCTGCTCAAGGCTTTGCGGAACGATCCGGCCGCGGCGGTGCGTCGGGCGGTCGACACCGATCCCCAGGGCCACTTGCCTGATCTGCTGTCCTATCTCGGCGTGCACGGTGGCTGGCGCCTCAAGGAGGACGTTGTCCGCTTGTTCGGCTCGGACGCCCTGGACGAGATCGTTAGCAGCGGCAGTCGCGCGCACTCGACGCTCGGACATGCCCGCCTGGCTTGTGTGAACTTCCAGGGCACGGCAACCGTCGATGGCGTCGCACAGGTGATCGTCGGCATCCCTGCGGAACTGCGTGAGGTGTGTGACGAAGTCGGGCGCTTCGCAAGCGACGTCCGGCCGACCTCGGCATGGCAGCGCCCCAAGTGACTCGAACGCCCCGAAAGGTGGGGACCGGGACCTCCTGACAGAGCTAGCTTCCTTGTTCGGCGAAGATCCGGAATTATGAGCCGAGTTTTGTCGCGGAGGCACAAGAAACCGGGGGCCCCGATGTTCCGCTTCGGCGACATCGATGTGCACCGCTTCGCCTACCGCCACGACGGTGCCCCCAACCTCCATCCCTCGTATAAAGGGTTCGGGAGGCGGGCGGCATGGAGCTTCTTCGCCGAAGGCGATCCCGCGGCGGAGGCTTGGGTCCTCGAGAAGGCCATGGCTGTCCTCTCGGGCCAGGCGGGCATCGCCGCCGCCGCCATCCGTCGCAAGGCGACCGACCTCCATCTCGAGAAGAAGAAACGCGAGGGTGCCGACACCTGCGCCAACTACCTGCTCAATAAACGCCCCTATCTCGATTACCCCACCGCCCTGCAGCAGGGCTGGCCGATCGCCACCGGCGTGATCGAGGGCGCCTGCCGCCACCTCGTCAAGGATCGCATGGACATCACCGGCGCCCGCTGGGGACTCCAGGGGGCCGAGGCCGTCCTCAAACTGCGCGCCCTGCGGCAGAACGGCGACTTTGATGCCTACTGGCACTACCACCTGACGCAGGAGTACCGGCGCGTCCACCTGGCGCGGTACGCCCCTGACGTCCTGGGGAACGCCGCCTGAGCATCTGCGTCCCACACCCGGTTCGCCTCCGCGTAGCCACGGGCGTCAGACCTCCGGATCGCCGGTGGTCTTGTCGCCCTGCGCGAGCGCAGCCCTCTCCTCCTCCGTCTCTTTCTCAAACGCCCCGAGTATCGCGTCTTGCATGCGCTGGACGACCCTCCGAAAATGCGCTTCGGCTCCTGCCACGTCGGTCATCGAAAGTGACTCCTCAATCCCGTCCTCGAACACCCTCCTGCTTTCCGCCAGCGCCGCCACACGCCGCTCCGGCGGTATGTTGCCCCACGTCTCATGCTTAGCCACTCCCTGCCACTTCCCTGGCTCGTGTCAGTTTCCGCGTAAGTGCGACCACACCAGCCGAGAGAATGCTTCGTCAAGCGTACCTGCTCCCCTTGCCGCGCCACGTCACTCGAAAAGAGCCGCACCCAATGCAGAAGACCCACATCGCCGCCTGCCCCGTGACGAGGGCCGCGAAGCGGGCGAGCGCCAGACTGCGCCGCGTCACGGGCAGGCTGAGCAGAAAGTCGAAGCGCCGCTGCTCGATCTCGCGCGCGAGGAGCGACGATGTCTGGAACCCCGAGTAGATCCCCACCAGCAGAGGCAGGTACATCAAGAGCTTGATGTAGAGGTAGCCGTCGAGCGGGCGCCTGATCATCAGCGCACCGCCCATCAGGGCACGCAGTGACGCGGGCAGCCCCTTGACCAGGGTGACCATAGCCTGCGAGTCGGTGATGGCCGGCGCCGCCGACACGACCGTCAGAATCGCGAGCGTGATGACGATGGCCCAGACGAGCCAGGAGACCAGCTGCTGGCGCAGGGCCAGGCGGTAGATCGTCAAGGCGCATCGCCCCCGTAATACGTGCGGAAGACTTCTTCAAGGCTCGGATCGCCGATGCTGACATCGTCCGGCGGCCGCTCCGCCAGGGCCCGGAAGAGCGGTCCCGGATCGCCCGCGATCTGCAGCAGGATCTCCTCACCTTGCCGGGTCAGCCCCTGTACGCCCGGCACGGCCTC
>JAJZVM010000150.1 GCA_021845645.1 Bacillota bacterium | reverse complement strand
CATGGTGGTCATGCATGGTCAATCTCGACGAACCGCCCGACCCGCATGCCGGGTGGTGTGGGAGGGGCGGATCGGTGACCGATCCCCCCTATCCCGATTGCCTTCCCTCGGTCAGTCGCCCGGCTCGAGCGCTGCGGCTCTGGCTTCGGTGTCGCCAGCGCCAGCGCCCCCCCGCCTGCCGCCGCTCGGCTCGCCCTCTCCTTGCGGGCCGTGAATCTCCGCAATGTATTGCCTGCCGCGCAAGAGCGAGGCGAGCGCCGCGATGAGCGACAGGCCGATCGACATGAAGAACACGGTCCGCAGGCTCTCGCTGAACGGCTTCGCGATCAGTTGCGCGAAGAAGTGCGGCGCCAGAAGCTGCGATGTGACGCTTTGCGGCAGAGCGCCGAACACGTTCGCCGGCAGCAGGTGGCCGAGCGGGTTGTAGCCGAGCAGAGCCGAGAAGAGGGCCGCCACCGGAGGCAGGTGGGAGATGCCGGCCGCGAGCGGCGCCGGCATGCCTGCGGCGGTCAGGCCGTTCTTGAGGGCGGGTGGCAGGTGCACGGCGAGGCCGGAGATGACGATCGTGAAGAAGATCGCCATGCTCATCACCATGCCCGCCTGCTGGAAGGTGGCGCGCATGCCGGAGGCCACGCCGCGGTGTTCGGCAGGTACGGCGGACATGATCGACGAGGTGTTCGGCGAGGCGAAGAGGCCCATGCCGATGCCCATGAAGAGCAGATAGGTGGCGAAGACCCAGAACGCGAAGTCGGAGGGCAGGGTGGTCAGGAGGTAGAAGCTGACCGCCGTGATGACCATGCCGAGCGTCGAGAAGGTCCGCGCGCCGTAACGGTCGGAGAGGGCGCCGCTGATCGGTCCGGCGATCACGAAGCCGATCATCATCGGCAGGGTGTCGAGTCCGGCCTGCAGCGGGGTCTGTGCGAAGCTGACGCCGTGCAGCGGCAACCAGATGCCCTGCAGCCAGATGATCAGCATGAACTGCAGGCCGCCGCGGCTGAGCGAGGCCAGGAAGCCGCTGAGGTTGCCCGCCCAGAACGGTCGGATGCGGAACAGCCCGAGTTCGAACATCGGGTCCGGCACGTGCTGCTCAATGAAGACGAAGACGATCAGGAGCAGGACACCGAGGGCGATTGCCCCCTGGATCCACGGGTTGCCCCAGCCCATGGACGCGCTCTTGTAGGGCATCAGGACATAGGTGAGACCGACCATGAGCGAGGTGAGCCCGAGGCCGAAGGTGAGGTTGCCCCAGCCGTCAAGCCGACGCGGCGTGCGCACGCCGATCTCCTTCAGCCGCAGGTAGGCCCAGATGGTGCCCGCGAGCCCGACCGGCGCCGAGACGAGGAAGACGAGGCGCCAGTCGATCGATGCCACGATGCCGCCCATCACGAGCCCGATCACGCTGCCGCCGATCGCGGCGATCTGGTTGACACCGAGCGCCAGGCCGCGTTGCGTGGCCGGGAAGGCGTCCGTGATGATGGCTGCGCTGTTCGCGAACAGGAAGGCACCACCGATGCCCTGCACGATACGGAAGATGATGAGTTCGACCTCTCCCGCCATGCCCGTGCCCGGCGTCAAGGCGGACAGGATGGAACCGATCGTGAAGACGACGAAGCCGAGATTGTAGAACTTGACTTTGCCGAACGTGTCGGAGATGCGACCGAAGGTCACGAGCAGTACCGTCGTTGCCGCGTTGTAGCCCATGAGAACCCAGAGCAGCAGACCGGTCTGGCCGGCGCCGAGCGGGTTTACGTGCAGGCCGCGGAAGATGACGGGCAGCGAGATCATCACGATCGTACCGTTCATCGCTGCCATCAAAACGCCAAGCGTCGTGTTCGAGAGAGCAATCCATTTGTACGCGAGACCGCTTGACTTCGGATCCTGACTCACCAGAAACCCCCCCAAAGACTAGCCTTCCTCCTTGTCGTGCTGAGCGTCCAGTACCTTGCGGACGAACGCCTGCATGACACGGACGAACTCGGACCGTTCCTCGGCGGACATCGCCTTGACGGCCTCGGCGAACGAAGTACCCAGCCAGATGCTCTGGTCCCCGAGGAGGTTCGCTCCCTCGGGCAGAATCTGCACGGAGATACGGCGCCGGTCGGTCTGATCCGCGACGCGCGCGACGAAAGAGAGTTCCTCGAGCCTGTCGAGGACGCGGGTCAGGGACGGCGCCGAGAGGCCCACGGCGACAGCCAGGTCGCTGGCCGAGCGCGCGCCTTCGCGCAGCACGCGCAGAATGCGCAACTGCGTCAGGGTGACGCCGGCTGTCTTCCACACCTTGAGCTGCAGCGGCTCCACCAGTACCAGGGCATCCGTGAAAGCGCGAAGCACGACATGAAGCTCGGGCGGAAGCGCAGGCGTCTTGCTTGGCATAGCATCAATTATACGCATAGCCACAAGTGAAGCAATGACGGCGCGCGAAAAACGTCGAATGCGCAGGCGGAGGGTCCGGCCGCATGGCCGGACCCTCCGCGAACCGCCGGGATCCTAGTGGATCTGCTCGATCTGCCTGCGGCTGAGCGGCAGGACACTCGAGGGAAGCGGCAAGAAGTGGACCGGAGTCAGGAACTGCGGGGAGTTGCCCTGCCGCGGGTCCGCCGCCCAGAGCAGGAATGCCTTGACGGCGGCGGCGACCGCAGGGCTGGGCTGGTTGTTCGGGACGATCGCGTACTCGTAGTTGATGATCGGGTAGGAGTTCCTGCCTGGAGCGTAGATCAGCGAGATGCGCTCCGTCTTCGGCGTGTGCTTCGCCATCAGCGCGACCGCGGCGCCGATCGTCTGCTTGTTCGGGAGCAGGAACCTGTGGGCGCGGTTCTCGAGCATCGCTTCGCCGAGACCGGCCTTGAGCGCTGGCGTCAGCCACGAGATGCCGACGTATGCGACGCCCCCTGAATACTGCTTGAGCGCTTGCACCATGCCCTGGTTGCCGGTGGCGCTGATGCTGCCCGGGACCGGCGGCCAGGCTATCGAGGTGCCAAAGTTCGGGCCCCGGCTCCAGCTCTTGGTCGTGAAGGTGAGGTACTGGCTGAAGAGGAAGGTGTCCCCCGAACCATCGGCGCGGTGGATCGGCACGACTGGCAGGTGCGGCAGCTTGATGCCGGGGTTGAGCCTGCGGATCTGCGGGGCGTCCCACGTCTTGATCTGGCCGTCGTAGATGCCCGCCAGCACCGGGCCGTTCAACTTCAGGTGCTGCTTGTTCAGTCCCGGCAGGTTGTACATGATCTGCTGGGCGGAAACGGCGAGCGGTATGTTCAGGAGGTTGGGGTGATTGGCTTCCAGGGCCGTCGAGACGTAGGCGTCGGAGGCGCCGATGTTGACGGTGGCGTTTGCCGCGTCGGAGATGCCTGTACCCGAGCCGGTCGACTGCGGTGAGATCTCAATGCCGGTCTTCTGCTGGTAGGCCGGCGCCCACTCCTGGAACAGCGGGAAGAGCAGCGAGGACCCAGTCTCCGCGATCTGCAGCGAACCCGCCGCGGCGGAGCCGGCGAGTCCGACGATGGCCACGAGGGACAAGGCGGCGCTCGCCAGAATGCTCCTGCGCATCAGCATGCGGACACTCCTTTCGGCTTCGGTCGCCGTCAGCATAGGAGGACCGCTTGAACGTTGCGCGAAGATCACGTGAAGATCTCGTTGCGTCAGGCCACGGGCGCTTCGGCCACGACGCAGACCGGTCCCTCCGGCAGCGCTGCCGTGTCGAAGGTCGAGGCGCTGACCTGCATCACATGGGGCCAAAGATCAAGAAACGGCTCGACCGGCTCGAGGAAGTTCAAGGCTGGCGTCCGGTAGTGCATCGGCACGACATAGCGGGCGCCGACGGCGACCGCGATCTCGAAGGCCTTGGCCGGGCCGACCGTCGGCCCGGCGCCGACGGGCAGGAAGACGAGGTCGAGCTCGCCGAGCTGTTCGCGCTGCTCGGGGCGCAGGTCCAGCTGGCCGAAGTCGCCGAAGTGCGCGACGCGCAGTCCACCCAGCTCGAACCGGAAGATCGTGTTCGGCCCGCGCCTCGTGCCCGCGACATCGTCGTGCTCGCCCGCGATGGCCAGCACTTCGCCGATCGGCGTCGCGAAGCGCCCTGCGGTCGCGCGGATGGTCATGCCTGGCGCGTCGAGGGCGTCGAGCCCGTTGTGGTCGAAGTGTTCGTGCGTGATCAGCGCGAGATCGGGCGATAGCCGCGGCAGGGGCGGATAGGCGAACACCATGCCCTGGCGGGGCGTGAACGCGCCGAACGGGTCGATCACGACGCTGCCGCCGGGCGCCTGCAAATGGAAAGCGGCCTGGCCGAACCAGGTTACGCGCATACTGTAGTCCCCCTTCTTCCTCGGACATGTTCCCAGCGAAAGGCTATCATAGGCGGGGGGATGGCGCAGCCAGGATGGCAGGGACTGCGCTTGTCCGACACGCTTGGAGGTGACGGCTTGGACGTCGTGCAGAGCGTCCTCGAGCTGATCGGCCGGACGCCGGTCCTCGAGCTCCATCCGGCAGGCCTGGGACGGGACGTACACCTTTTCGCGAAGCTTGAGATGTTCAATCCCGGTGGCAGCATCAAAGATCGGCTTGGACGCTACCTGATCGACGCCGCGCTGCGGGACGGGCGGCTGAAGCCCGGCGGCACCGTGATCGAGCCGACAGCGGGCAACACGGGCATCGGCCTTGCCCTCGCCGCGGTCGGTCGCGGAATCGACGTCGTGCTGGTGGTGCCGGAGCACTTCTCGCGGGAGAAGCAGGCGCTCATGCGCGCGCTGGGCGGCGAGGTCGTCAACACGCCGCGCGAGGGTGGCATGCTGGCGGCGATCGAGGAGGCGCACCGCATCGCGCGGGAACGCGGCGGCTACGTGCCGCAGCAATTCGCGAATCCCGACAACCCCGAGGCGCATTACCTCTCGACAGGTCCCGAACTCTACGAGCAGCTCGACGGCCGGGTCGACGTGCTGGTCGCCGGCGCCGGTACAGGCGGCACCCTGACGGGCGTTGCGCGTTATCTGAAAGAGCAGCGCCCCGAGACGAAAGTGGTGCTGGTGCAGCCGGAGGGCTCGGTGTTCG
Organism: Bacillota bacterium; assembly: GCA_021845645.1. The sequence continues at coordinate 5,387 of JAJZVM010000150.1, read as the reverse complement.
CCGGCGGGCCGGCGGGCCGGCACCGCGTGGAGGGGATCGGCAACGAGTTCGTGCCGAAGACGCTCGACCTCTCGCTCGTCGACGAGATCGAGACCGTGTCGGACGAGGACTCGTTCGCAGCGGTCGGGCGGCTCGGCCGCGAGGCCGGCCTGCTTGTCGGCTCCTCCTCGGGCGCAGCCTACGTCGCGGCGCTGCGGCAGGCCGAGAAGATCCAGAGGGGCAACATCGCGACCATCTTTGTCGACAGTTCGGAGCGCTATCTGAGCTGCAACATCTACTGAATCTCGCCGGTGGCGCGGTCTAGCGCCCGGCGCAGGTCGGCCTCGATGTCGGCGAGGTCCTCGAGGCCGACCGAAAAGCGCAGGATGTCGCCCGTGAGGCGCCTCTCCTGACGCTCGCCGGCCGTCAGCGCCGCGTGGCAGTGCAGTTCGGGCAGCGAGATGCTCGTTTCGGGGCCGCCGAAGCCCGCACCGACGCGGATCATCTCGAGATGGCGCGCCATGGGGGCCACGAGGCGGGCGTCGCCGAGGCGCACCGTGATCATGTTGCCGAAGCCCCGCACCGTGCGGGCGGCCGTCTCGTGTCCCGGGTCCCCGCCAAGGCCGGGGTAATGGATCTCCACGACCTCGGGCTGGCGGCTCAGGAAGGCCGCGAACGAGCCGGCCGTGTCCTGCGCGCGCTCCATGCGCAGGGGCAGGGTGTGCAGCCCGCGCAGCACCTGGTAGCTGTCGTCGGGCGAGAGCATGCCGCCGGTCGCGTTCTGCACCGTGTAGAGGGCTCGGCCAAGCTCCTCGTCGGCCGTCGCCGCCAATCCCGCCGTGACGTCGCCGTGTCCGGCGATCATCTTCGTGGCGCTGTGCAGCACGAGATCGGCGCCGAGCGCAAGTGGAGCCTGCAGGTAGGGCGTGAGGAACGTGTTGTCGACGATCAGGCGAAGCCCCTCCTGGTGCGCCCAGGTTGCGAGCGCCGGGATGTCGCTCACGCGCAGGAAGGGGTTCGAGAAGTTCTCGACGAGCACGGCTTTGGTCTCGGGCCGCCTGGCCCGTTGGACGGCTGCGAGGTCGTCGGTGTCGACATAGCTCACCGAGAGTCCGAAGCGGCTGAGCACCGCGCGCACGAGGCGCTGCGTCCCGCCCTGGCAGTCGGCCGTCGCGATCAGGTGGTCGCCAGCGGCGAAGAGCAGGAACGCCGCCGTGATCGCCTGGTTGCCCGAGGCGAACGCGAAGCCGCGCAGGCCACCCTCGAGGGTGGCGATCGCCCCCTCGAGGGCGTCGCGGGTCGGGTTGCCGGAGCGCGAGTAGTCCCAGCGCAGGGGCTTTTCCGGATCCTTGTGGTGGAAGCTGACGGCGCGGTAGACGGCGGGCGCCAGGGCGCCCGTGGCGGGGTCGCGCTCGAAGCCGGTGTGCACGAAGCGGCTCATCGGTCCCTGCATCGGCAGAACCTGCCTTCACGTTATGAATGGTAGGGCCTTCTTCACAGCCAGGATGTCCTTCCACGTCCGGCGGCGCTCCCCTGCCCCGCGCGGCCGGACCGGGGCCACGGGCACCGTGATAGGATGGACGAAACGGGTGTCCGGCACCGGGCGCCTGCAGGCGGCAGCGGAGGTGGCACAGTTGGACGTTGACGAGCTCATGGCGCTCTATGATCGCGAGGAGCGCCTGCAGGCCCGCGAGAGCGGCATGCGGCGCGAGGAGGCGCCAGGCGTCGTGCGCCTCGTGGACACCGTCGGCAGGCAGAGTGCGATCATTTTTGCCAGGCTGGACGAGGCGGAGGCCGACGGCGTGATCGAGCGCGAGACGGCCTACTTCGACGGGCTCGGCCATGAATTCGAATGGAAGCTCTTCGCGCACGACCTCCCCGTCGACATGCACCAGCGCCTCGCGCGGCACGGCTTTGAGGCGGAGGAGCCGGAGACGATCCTCATCCTGGACCTCGCGGACGTGCCCGAAGCTCTCATGCGGCCAGTCGTGGCGGACGTGCGTCGCATCGGCTCCCCGGAGGGCCTGCGCGATGTCACCGCAGTCCGCGAGGCTGTCTGGCCGGGAGAGCACCTCAGCCTCGAGGAGCATCTCCGCCATATGATGCGCACCGACCCGGACAGCCTGAGCGTGTACGCAGTCTACGAAAGCGGCCGGCCGGTCAGCGCCGGGCGCATCCAATTCCCCGCGCGAAGCCCGTTCGCGGGCATCTGGGGTGGCGCCACCCTGCCGGCGAGCAGGGGGAAGGGACACTACACGGCTCTCCTCGCGACCCGCGTGCAGGAGGCCATCGCACGCGGCAGGCGCTTCGTCACCATCGACGCGAGCCCGATGAGCAGGCCGATCGTGGAGAAATACGGCTTTCGCCCCGTCACGCGGGCGCAGGCCTTCATCCATCGTCCGTCCGCGTCGGGCTGATCCGCCCGGTGCCGCGTCACAAATCTCCCTTCCGTGGTGCTATCCGGGCGAAGGGGGCGGTAGCGGAGGTGTCGATGTCGCTGGAGGAGACTGGCAGGCCGTCGATCCGGCAAGTTCGGACGTTTGACGAGCTGTTTCTCATGGAGTGGCCGCGCGTCGTGCGTGTCGCGCGACAGATCACGCATAGCCAGTCTTGGAGCGAAGAAGTCGCGCAGGAGGTCTTCCTCGCCTTCTACCGGCACTTCGGCGCAGACTTTCCGGAGCGGCCCGGGCCGTGGCTCTATAGGGCGGCGGCGCACGGCGCCCTGAACGAACTGCGCGGCGAGGGGCGACGGCGCGTGCGCGAGGAGCGCGACGCCCGCGTTTGGGACCGAGGCGCGCCGGACCCGGGTGACCTTGTAGCGACGCGCGAGGAGATCGCAGAGTTGCGCCGTTCGCTGACACGGCTCAAACAGGGCGAGGCCACGCTGCTCGCTTTGCGCTACAGCGGCTTCAGCTACAACGAGATCGCGCAGACCATGAGTCTGCCGGTCGGGCAGATCGGCACCCGCCTCAGGCGTGCGGAACTGCGGCTGAGAAAGGAGATGGACCATGCGCCACGCGGATGACGGTACATTGCGCCGGATGCTGGATGAGGAGTGGGCCGTCCGCGCGGGCGTGCGGCGGCATGTGGCCGAATGCGGGCACTGCCTGGAGCGACTCGGGCTGATCCGCGATGCGGAGAGGGACGCGAGGCGGCTGATGGAGGCGCCGGACGGCCACCTGGACGCAGGGCAAGCCCTGGCCCGGCAGCGCCTGTTGCAAGCCGAGACGCGGGGTGCGGCCATCGCCCTCGGGCAGCCGCCCACCAGGGGCCGGCTACGCTGGGCGACAGGGTTGGCGGGATTCCTCACACTGCTGGTGCTGCTCGCGGCGACACCGGTCGGAGGATACGCGCGCAACCTCCTGCTCATCTTCGAACCGCGCCAGTTCACGGCCGTGCCGGTAGCCCCAGGCCAGGTGCGGTCGCTGATCGGACTCCAGAACCTCGGCACCATGCAGGACAAGGGCAGCTCGCGCCTCACGGCCGAGGCGGATCTCGCTGCGGCGCAGGCCGCGGTTGGGTTCCGCATCGCGACGCCCGCCGCCCTGCCGCACGGCCTGCCCGCTCCGTCCTACGCCGTGCTCGCGCAGGCGACGCAGAGCCTCACCCTCGACCAGCGGAAACTCGCGTCCTACGCCGCAAAGCACCACATCTCTCTGCCGCCGATGCCGAAGAACATCTCGGGCAGCATCCTGCACGTCACGACGGGCCCTGCCGTGGTGATCAGCTACGGCGCCGCGGCCGCGCAGCTGCCGCGCTCGCAGCGGATGCCGCCGCTCGTGCTGGCCGAGGCGCCTGTGCCCAAGGTCTTCTCGACCGGTGCCAAGGTGGCCGAGATCGAAGACTACGTTCTCTCCCTGCCGGGCGTGTCGCCCGAGCTGTCGGCGGAGATCCGCGACATCACCGACCCCACCAGGACAATGCCCATCCCCGTGCCGATGGCGCAGGTCACCTCCGCCACGGTGACGCTCGGCGCTGCCAACGGCCTTTGGCTGCAGGCCAAGGGCCAAGCGGCCGGGGGCGTCGTCTGGACGTCGGGGGACCGCGTATACGCTGTCGCCGGCACGCTCGGCAAGGCAGAGATCCTGAGCATCGCTTCCGGCTTGCGCTGAACGTCTGCAGAGGAGTGCTGAGATGAAACACCGTACGGCAGCGGTCACCGGCGCTTTGAGCCTCCTGACCCTGCTCCTGCCCGCACTGCCGGTCGCTCAAGCGGCACCACCGCCCGCGCAGCTCACACGCACGCAGGTCCTGCGCGTCCTCGGCTCCGCGCGCGAGTACAGCCATGGCGCCACGACGGGTGAGCACCTGCACCTCGCGGGCAAGGTCATCACCGTGCCCGACGGGTTCGGCGGCACGCTGACGGCGGTCCCCACGGTGCGCTTCCCGACCGCGGACGGCTACGGACAGCTCGTGCTGTTCTGGCATGGCCGCACGCTGATCGGCTCGGATCGCCTGTCCGGGCTGTCCAACCTCGGCGAGGAGTCGTCGCAGCTCAAGGTCGTCGCGTTTGGCAAGGGCTTCATCACTGTCCGCTTCTGGCGCTACAAGCCGACCGACCCGATGTATGCGCCGTCCCTCAAACCCATGGATGTCACCTATCGCTGGACTGGCAAGGGCCTTCAGGCGTCGACGGCGGTGCCGATGGACAGCGGCAACAAGCTCGACATGCGGCTGCCCTGACCCCTGCGGGTTTCCGGGGCAGGCGGGAGAGCGGCTCTTCCGCCTGCTTGCGTGTCCAGACTGCGATCGCCAAGATGGATAAGACAGCCAAGCCCTGCGGGAGGTGGCACGTGGCACGTGGCACATGCGGCGGCACCCGGACGCGACCCTGACGCTGCGATCCGCACCGATCTGCTGGAAAAGCGCTACGGCCGTCGCGTCGCTCTGCACGGACTCAGCCTGACGGTGCCGCGGGGCAGCGTCTTCGGCTTCCTTGGGCCGAACGGCGCCGGCAAGACGACGGCGGTCAAGCTGCTTCTCGGCCTCGTGCGGCCGACGGCCGGGGAGGGCATGGTGCTGGGCGGACCGATCGGCGATCCGTCCGCCAGGCGGCGGATCGGCTACCTGCCGGAGCTCTTCCGCTACCAGGACTGGCTGAGCGCCCGAGAGGTGCTGCGATCGCACGCGGTGCTGGCCGGCCTCGGCAGGGAGCGCATCGCGGCGGCGACGGACAGCGCCCTCGAGCTCGTCGGGCTCGAGGGCGAAGGCAGGCGGCGCGTGGGCGCCTTCTCGAAGGGCATGCAGCAACGGCTCGGCCTTGCCGCGGCCTTGATCGGGGAACCGGAACTCGTCGTGCTCGACGAGCCGACGTCCGCGCTCGACCCGGTGGGACGGCACGAAGTGCGCGGCATCATCCAGGGCCTGAGGGACCGCGGCGCGACGGTCTTCCTCAACTCCCACCTCCT
>JAJZVM010000025.1 GCA_021845645.1 Bacillota bacterium | reverse complement strand
GGAAAGCCCGCCGCCCCCACGCCTCAGCCGAGCGCACCGTCGGGTTCAGCGCCCAAGCCGAGCACGCCCGCTCCGGCGGCGGCGCAGAGCACGGCGAGCGGTACGATCACGAACGACCAGCGCCGCGCCATGTGGGATCTCGCCCAGAACCTGCAGTTGGACCTGAACGGCCTGGCCAAGGAGGCCAACAAGATCCTGGGTACGTCGTACAACTCGCCGGCGGAGATGACCACCGACGAGGCGAACAAGGTGATCCTCGAACTCGAGCGCCGGCAGGCGAGCGCCCAGCAGGCGGCGAGCTAGATGAACCGGCGGTGCGACTTAGGTCGCCCCGCCTCCACTGCTGCTTACGGCACCTCCTCTCCGTAAGCGGCGGTGGAGACGGGATAGGGGGGAGCGGGATGCCGAGAGTCTGGACCGGAGCCATCGCGGCACACGCCCGCGGCGGCTCCGCTGCTTTCGGAGGTTGGTTGCGTACTCCCGCCGGTGTCCTCGTCTGGCGCTCCGCTGAGCGGGTCGGAGACGTGACGCTCCGACAGGCCGTCGATCGAGGAGTGTCAGCCCTCCTTCGCGTGGGTCTTGGCCATAGGGCGAGCGCACCGCAGGTCGCAGTCTGGCCAGAGAAGCCCCTCAGATCAGGTAAGGCGCTACTTCAGCAAGCAGAGGACGCCGAGGCGCTCGCCCTTGCGGAATCGGTGCTGCCGCTTCCGCTAGAGTTTGCCGCCGCCGGCCTCGAGATGGTCGAGCCTGGGCACTACGTTGCACATGGGACGCACGACTACCAGGTGTGGCCTCATCTCGGCGTCTGCTCTTGCCCTGCGTTCACCTACGGCACACGACCTTGTAAACACCTCAAGGCAGCGCTCGAAGCCGAGCGCCAGGTCGGCTGATGGGTTGGGCCAGCCGAGCGATCGCCGAACTGCAGGCCGGCGCAAGCACGACGATTCGGCCTCGAGGGCACTCAATGCACGGCCTCGTCGAAGATGGGCAAGTCGTGACCGTGGATCCCGTTCCGCCTGGTGCTGAGATCCACGAAGGCGACATCGTGCTGTGCCGCGTGCGCGGACGCGAGTATCTGCACCTCGTCCACGCCATCGGCCCCCGCGGCTACTTGATCGGCAACGCTCGCGGCCACCTCAACGGCTGGATTTCAAGATCCAACGTTTTCGGCCGACTGAACCGATCAGGCTGACCAGGGGCCAAACGAAAGGGGAGGCACAATGTCACTCACATCGGAGATGCACCGACCCGACAGCCCGATCAGCCGATTCTTCGCAGAACACTTCCCCGACCGCGACGGCTTCTGGAGCGCCTGGTCCGAGAAGGTCTGGCCGTTCCCGTCGATCCGTCCAGAGGGGCCCCTGGCGGACTACCCTTGGGCGTTGGTCGGTGCTGCGCTCGACTACCGCATCCGTGTGTGCTGGCAGCCGTACTTTGCGGAAGACACCGTGGCGGCCGTCGGCGCCGACGTGGCACGCAAGCTCGGCATCACGATGGCCGCCCGGATGTGGACGGACCTGCGCGACCGCTGGAACCTGATGATGCACCACATCACCCTATCCAGCCGGCACACCCTGTCCGCCGACCGGGAAGAGTCCCTCGCGAGAATGTCTGTCGCCCTAGCCGCCTTCGAGCAGATCGCCCGATCTGGTCGGCAGGACCGACTACTGGCAGGCACGGTCAAGATCGACGAGGTGCTGGGCAGGGTGTCGGACGCAGTGGTCGCGGACCTGCTCAACCTGCTCGACGAGTTCCGCAGGTCTGAAGGCCGCTTCCTACACCCGCAGTCGACCGTGCTCAACCCGGTGTTCGATGGATCCCGTCTGGTCGGAGGAGCCGACGGTGACGTGATCCTCGATCGCTATTTGTGGGACTTCAAGACGACCATCCACCCGACCAGGATCTCGAGCGACTACTGGCCTTACCAACTGCTCGGCTACGGCTTGCTGGACTTCGATGATCGCTACCACTTGGAGGGCGCGGGAATCTACCTCTCGCGCCAGGGAGCATGGGTGTCTTGGTCCTGGCCGGAGATGCTGGGACTTCTCGGGGCCAAGCGGGATGTGAGCATCCAGGAGTGGCGAGCGCGACTACTCGACCATCTGCTGGAGGCCGCCTAGAGAACCGAGACGGAGGTGATCTGATGGGGCTTGCCACGGAAGCTGCCAAGCGGCCCTGGAGCCAGGAGGACATCGAACAGCTCCAGATCCTGATGGACGAGGACCTCGATCCGGTGGACATCGCGCTGCAGCTCGACCGCAGCGTTTCTGCCGTGAGGGCCAAGATGCAGAGCGTTCGGCAAGCCCTTCGGCTGCTGCAGGACGCAGAGCGCGCCCGTATAGATGACGAGGCGAATAAGTACGCGGCTCCCTTATGGTCTACCGCCTGTTGGAGCCGCTGACGGAGGACGAGGCGTTCGCACTGGGGCTGTGTCTGCCTGAAGCCGAGGAACGGGCACGGCAGTTCGGCATCAGCGAGCCCTTCGGAACAGCGGTGGCGAAGATCGAGCGGGCGGTGGGGGCGCGATGAGACGAGACCGAAAGACCGAGGTGCGCCTCGACCTGCGGGTGCCGGACGGATCCGCGGGTTTCGTCTACGTCAGCGACACGCGGTTCGCCTGCTCGCTCGACGAGGCCGAGGGCAAGCCGATCCTGCGCTTCTGGTCCCCGCCGGGCTGGCCGGACGAGGTGAACTCGCGCGGTGTCGAGCCGAACGTCATGGTCGTGCGCCGGGCTCTCCTGGAGCACGGAAGGCGGTTCGGGGTGCTAGAGCCTGATCAGGTGAGATACGGCCAGCCGGAAGGCTGACGCCAGCAATATCCATATGGTGTAGACAGGCCGTGTCCAAGCCTGGTGCCGCGTAGCCTCTCGAAAAGGAGGGATAGCGTGTCGTCACGAACTCGTCCGACTCAGTGGCGCATCCTGGTCGTTCCTGACGGCACGCCGTCCCAAGCCGATCAGGCACAGCGGCGGGCCCTCGCGATCATCGCAGATTGGGTCCGCAAGCAAGGCGCATCCGCTTTCATGGAGCGAGAGGAGGGATCGTCTGGTGAAGGCGGCGATCTATCTTCGCGTCTCCAGTGACGACCAGGCGCAACATGGATACAGCATCCTCGCCCAACGCAAGGAGTGCCGCGAACGGGCCACCAAGATGGGCGCAGATGAGATCGTCGAGTTCTCCGACGAGGGTGTTTCCGCATCCATCTTGGACAGGCCCGGTCTGACCGCGCTCCGGGCAGCGGTTAAGCGGGGAGAGGTCGCGCTCGTTGTCATCTACGACCCCGACCGATTCGCCCGCAACCTATCGCACCAGCTTCTCGTCACAGAGGAGATCGAAAAGGCGAATGTGCGGCTGGAGTTCGTCAACTTCGAGTGGAAGAACACGGCTGAGGGCAAGCTCTTCTACTCGTTGCGCGGGGCGATCGCGGAGTACGAACGTGAGAAGATCCGGCTACGCACCATGAGCGGTCGAATCCAGAAGGCCCGCGAGGGCAAGCTCCCGTTCGCGGCTGCCCCCCTCGGCTACGACTATGACGCCAAGACGAAACAGGTTGTGGTTAACGAGGCGGAGGCAACCGTCGTCCGGCGCATCTTCGGAGAGTACCTCGAAGGAAGCGGCATCAACGGCATCGCATGGGCGCTCACTCGGGAAGGAGTGCCGACCCGCAAGGGCGCTCGAGCATGGCACAGACAAGTCGTGTGGCAGATCCTGGCGAACCCGGTCTACATGGGCGTCTACTACGCCAATCGCTGGGACATGACCGGAGTGGGGCTCAACCGCCATCGTCCAAAGGGTGAGAAGGCCCCGATCCGCGAGCGCAATCGAGAGGACTGGATCCCCGTCAGCGTTCCAGCACTTATAAGTCCAGAAGAATGGATGGCGACCCAGGAGCGGATCAAGGAGCGAGCTGAACACTGGGCAAAGGCCAAGTCGGTCTACCTGCTTTCGGGACTCTTACGCTGTGGTCTCTGTGGCCGGACGATGACAGGCCGGAAGACGCGCAACTGGGGCCAGATCGTGTCCGAGTACACCTGCTACAAGAACAATCCAGGAGTACAGCCGGGTTGCGGCCATCATGTCCACGCGAGCGACATCGATGAAGCCATCTGGCAGCGCATCCTGGAGTGGCTAAGGAATCCAGAACTCCTGGCCGATCAACTCCAGCCGGCCCCCGACACGACCTTGATCGAAGAAGAGATCGGTCGGCAGGAGAAAGACCTTCAAAAGGTGAGGGGCAGTCAGAAGAACATCCTTTCCGTACTTGAGCGCGGCCTGCTGCCGGCAGACGACGTGCTCGACTCCTTGAACCGTCTGAAGCGGCGTGAGGCCGCGCTCTTGCAGTCGATCGAGGAGCTACGGGGAAGCCTGCGCGCCGCCGGATACCACACCTTCGATCGGGAGGCAGCGGTCGAGACGGCCAGCCGGTGGCTCACCCGCGCGGAATCCGACCTCCCCATCGAGGAACGACAGGAGATCGTGCGTCAGTTCATCACAGGGATCACGGTGGGGCACGACACGCTGACTGTGAAAGCGCGGATGCCAGCTACCCAAGCGGCGTCGGAACCCGTTGCCGAGAGGGTCGTGGCCGTGCCGATCGCAGCACGGTAACTGGAAAGGGCTTCCGCACCACATCTGTCATCGAAAACGAAATCCTCATGCACCTTCGAGTGATCAAGCGCCGCAGGAGCGAAGTGTCGATCTACGACCCCATCGGCTACGACCGCGAAGGCAACGAAATCACGCTCATGGACGTCCTCGGGAGCGAGCCGAACGTCATACCGGACCAGGTGGTGGCGAGGGAAGAGGTGGAGCTCCTGCACCGTGAGCTCCGGGTGCTGCCGCCCAAGGAGCGCAAGGTGCTGGAACTCCGGTTCGGCCTTAGGCAGGCACCGAGGAAGACGCAGCGGGAGATCGCCAGGATGCTTGGCATTTCGCGCAGCTACGTCTCCCGTATCGAGAAGAGGGCCGTGACGAGGCTGGCGAGGGAGGAACTGCGGTAGAGGGGCTGCTGCGATACCCGCGTGGGTCCTCCTCTGCGCACTGTGTGCTGGGAGAGCATGCGGCTGACGTGAGGAGCGGGGCGAAATCCCATTCGCCCCGCTCTCGCAGTTATGCATTGTTCACTGTATGAGTTCGGTGATGATCTTCTCCCACTCCGCGAAGTCCACGAGGTCTTGCGTAACGATGGTTTCCACCGCCCTAGAGTCGATCTGAAGATAGCCGTGTACTACGAGATTGCGGAACCGCACCATCTTGAGCGCCCTTGGCAGGAACTCTCGTGGCAGATCACCGAAGTCAGCGAGAATCTCGAATGCGCCTGCGGCGCTCTGAGGCTCCTTGGCGTGGAGCTTGGCGCAGAGATGGAATGCGATGTCGATCATTGCCTCGATACTGGTCTGCAGGCTCCGTACGATCCCGCCATAGCTTAGCGCGTCCTGAAAGCGACGTTGCCTAAGCTCCTGATTATGGGCGAGTGGCTCCAGCACATCGACCTGCTCACGGATAAAGACGAGTCGCTCTCGGATTCTTTCGACGTTTACATCCATGGCTGGTCCTCCATACCAAGCGCTCGGAAGAATGTGCGTCGAAACGGAGCCAAATCGTCGTGCTGCCGCCCGACGGCCTCGATAATGTCCGTGACGCGACCCTTATCAGCTACGTAGATCAGCTCGCCGTCGCGCAGAACTCGGAACGTGAAGCTGTTCTGCTCTGACCGCAGGACTACAACCTGAAAAGGATGCGTCCCATATTGCCCCAGTTGCTGCTCAATGCGGCCCGCCAGGAGCTCTGCATCGCTCCACGCTAAGTCGGCGGGGAGAATGAGCCCTATGTCGATGTCGGACCTCGACCGCACGAACTCGAGGGCCGAGCCGAACAGGTAGGCCCCTGCGACGTCCGGGAACTCTGTGAGGATCGCACGGATGTGATTCCGCAGCGGGCCGAGATTGAGTTGGAGGAGATCGCCACGACGCTCTCCAGTATACAGATCCATGGCCCCCTGCCTGCCTGATGTTCCCAAAGGGATCATAGTGCCTGTCGCACTTGGAGGCAAGCGGACTCCGGCTAGCGCTCCTGGGCAGCTTCGTGGCGGTCGGAACCGCGGCCAGCCCAGCGAAGCTGGCGTGCCGAACTGCAGGGGAGAGCGTGGGATTGCAGTATGTTCCGCGTGCCCGATGATCGAGCTTCGACACGTAGGGTCCTTCATTTTCAGAGCGCTCGACTGGCTGGCGCTGGTCCGGATCGTGTTTCTCGCCGGCGGAAGGGGAGATCATGTCCTCGCCGCGCCTCCCGTGTTGACGCAGATGAATGGGTCGCCGGGCCTCACCGCAGGCAGGATTTACGGGCCGCCACCTCCAACCGTGAAGCCTACGGTCTTCCTTGGCGAGGAGGGTATTGAATGTGGTCCCCGCCATGATCGTGACCAAATACACTGTTCCCCAGGCGGGGGCACGCCACATTGCCCGGGAGCGGCTCATGGAAAAGACGCTTGCCGGTCTCAGTCATACGTGCACCCTCATTTCCGCCCCCGCCGGTTTTGGCAAATCTACCGCCGCGGTTGAATTGGTCCGCCGGTCGCAGCGGCACCTGGCTCAGCCTTGACCGCGACGACAACGATCCCTTGCGGTTCGGTGCGTACTTGGTGGAGGCGATGCGTCAGTCCGGGCTTCCCATTGGCGAAGAGATGGAGGCGCTGCTGCGTTTCTCGGAACAGCCTCCCTTGGAGACGCTAGTCGCCATTTCCATCAACGCGGTGGCCGCTTTCGCAAGGCCCTTCGTGCTGGTGCTGGACGACTACCATTTGGTTGCGGCGGACGAAATTCACCAGGCGGTGGCGCATCTTCTCCATCACATGCCTCGCAACTTCCATGTCGTGATCGCCACGCGCAATCGTCCGGCGTTGCCCCTGGCGTGGCTCAAGGCCGGCGGCGAGCTTTCGGAGATTACGGCGACCGACCTCCGCTTTTCCGAAGAGGAGGCGGCGGGATTTCTGCATCAGACGATGGGTCTCGATCTCCCCGAAACCGGTGTCGCCGACCTCATGGCCCGCACCGAAGGCTGGGTGACCGGACTGAAGTTGGCTGCGCTCTCCCTGCGCGGTGCTTCGGATTGGCCCGCAGCCATCGAGCGCTTCAGCGGGCGTCATCCGGACCTCCTCAACTACCTGATCGATGAGGTCGTTCGCCAGCAACCAGAGGCCGTCCAGGCATTTTTGCTGGAGACGGCGATTCTTGAACGCCTGACCGGATCCTTGTGCGACGCCGTGACAAGAGCCACAGACGGACATCAGACCCTGCAGAGGCTTGCGGAGGCCAACCTCTTTCTTGCTCCCCTCGATCCGGACGGGCAGTGGTACCGCTACCATCCGCTGTTCGCCGAGTTCCTGCGCGCCCGTCTCAGCGATACCGTGGGAGAGCCGCGGGTCACTCAGCTACACCGCCGGGCGGCCGCCTGGTATAGCGAAAACGGGCAGCTTGCCGAAGCCATCGACCACCTGCTAGTGGCCAGTGCCTTTGAGGAGGCGGCGGATTGTCTTGAAGAGCGGTTGACCGACTGGGGTTCCCGCGTCTCGCCAACAACACTGCGGCAATGGGTCAGCCTCATCCCAGCGGAGGTGGTCCAGAAGCGGCCGCGACTCTGCACGATGGCGGCATGGGCGCTGATCAACCACGCGGATGGCTTGGCCGACCATCTCTATGCGCAAACGGTTGAGTATCTCGCGATGGCTTCGGAAGTACTGAAACATGCGGACCCTTCGGTACCCGCCGTGCGGGAATCGCTGGGCGTCCTGGCGGCGGTGCGGACGGCGCTGGCACCGTGGGCACCGCTAGGGCAGGGGCGCCTGTGCACCCTGCAGGACGTGGCTCATGCGACAGCCTGTGCCGAGGACGCGCGGAACCTGCTGCCGGAAGACAGCCTGTTCTGGCGGTCGGTCGTCAGCAGTGCTCTGGGCCAGATTTATCTGCGAGCAGGTAGTGTGTCCCCGGCTGCCCAGGCCTTCGGCAGTGCCGGTCGCCTCGGCACCAAGAGCGGCAACCTGACGGCATCCACGACGGCCCTCTACCGCCAGGGTCAACTGCTCACCATGCTCGGGCAACCTATGGAGGCAGATAAGACCTATCACGAGGCTCTTCGCCTGGCCGCACAGCAGGGAGGCGAACTGCTGCCTGTTCTGGCGCCGATATATTTGGGCATGGGATTGCTGCGCTACGAGTGGAACGACTTGACCGGGGCGGAGGAGAGGCTGACGGAAGCCCGCAACCGCTATGAAGCGAGCGGCGTGCCCGCACCCGAGGTGCTGCTCGCGATGGCGAGGGTGCATCAGGCCCGGGGCAATGCAACTGGGGCGAGGCTTCTAGTGGACCAGGCCGGTGAGTTGCTGGCCTCCCGGAGAAAACTGCGCGCCGATTCGGTAGCCGCGTGGCCGCAAGGAGTCCGCACACTTCTAGCGCAGGGCGACGTTGCCGCAGCCCAGCACTGGGTGGTTGCGGGCGGCGTGACTCCCGACCATGAGCCCGTGCTCTGGCGGATCCCCGAGTACTTGGCCCTCGCCCGCGTGCAAGTGGCAGAGGGCCAGGCCGAAGCGGCGCTGCCACTGCTCCGTTCCCTATGGGGGGTTGCTTCCGCCAGCGGATGCAGAGGACTCGAAGCCGAGATCTGCCTCGCGCAGGCCCTGGCGCTCCATGCCGTGCACGATGGCGAGGCTGCCAGAGAACGGGTGCATAGGGCGCTTGCCGTGACGATTCCGGACCAGTTCAAACGGCTCTTCGCCGACGAGGGGCCGCCCATCGTCGCATTGCTGCGGCAGATTAATGACGAACTGCGGCGAGAAGAGCATGCGGGGGCGCCATACCGGGGCTATGTTCCACGTTTGCTGGCCCTGCTGACCCAAAGCCAGGGCGCCTCCCCAGCCCTCCTCGCGCCCACCCCCGCCCCTCAGTTGGTCGAGCCGCTCACCGAGCGCGAAGAAGAGATTATCAAACTGATCGCCATCGGGTGCTCCAATCAGGATGTGGCGAGGGAACTCTTCCTTGGCGTCAGCACTGTGAAGTGGCACCTGCTGAACATCTACGCCAAGCTGCAGGTCCAGAGCCGAACCCAGGCCGTCGCACAGGCCCGCCAACTGGGGCTTCTGTAACGGCTGGCCGCAACCCGCCTTTTGGTGGGGGCGCTCCCCCTCCCGGAGGGGTAGGCTCAGGTTGCAGCATGAACCGATCGAGGAGGATGCGAGTGATCAGCCGAATGAGCACCACTGCGGTCTGGGTCGATGACGGGGATAAGGCGTACGATTTCTACGCCAACAAGCTCGGCTTCACGGTGACACAGGACAAGAAATTCGACGGGGGCGGCCGCATGCTGATGGTCTTGCCGCCGGGCGGAGGGACTCAGCTCATCCTGATGACACCGTTACCCGGAATGACCGGTGTCCAGGTGGGTGTGGAGACGCCGATCGTCTGGGAAACGGAGGACATGGACTCCACCTATGAAGACCTTCGGGCAAAGGGCGTCGAGTTTCCGGAGCCGCCCGCGCAGCAGTTTTGGGGCGGATTCCAGGCAGCCTTCAAGGACTCGGCCGGAAACCTGTTCAAGCTCATTCAACGGTAGGGCCCGAACCGCAAGGGCTGCCCGGGTTCTGACGTCGGGTGCGCCCCTGCCTCAGCGCGCGCTGGGCGGGGTCGCGCCGCCCAGCGGACCGTTGCCACAGTCTCGCCTCACATGGCCGCCAACTGGGGCTTGGGAGACTCTGGGGCCCAAACCCACCTTTCGGTGGGGGTCGCCTCGGTCGGGACCCGGTAGGCTCAGGGTGCGCCGACCGGGTCGGACCACCCTGCACCTGGGGTCTGCGCGAACCGCAGCGAGGTTTGAAAATCGATTTGTGGAGGTTTCGGTGTCTATGAGCCCAAGGTCCAACGGATTCACGGAGCAGGAACGAGCCGCCATGAAGGAGCGCGCCCAAGAGATGAAGGCGGCCGGGCGCGCGAACAAGGACAAGGCGGACGGGGAAAGCGTCGTGCTCGCGAATATCGCCGAGATGTCGGAACCGGATCGCGCCATGGCCGAGCGGCTGCATGCGATCATCAAAGCCAGCGCGCCGGCCCTCTCGCCGAGAACTTGGTACGGGATGCCCGCCTACGCCAAGGACGGCGACGTCGTCTGCTTCTTCCAAAGCGCGCAGAAGTTCAAGACGAGGTATGCGACACTGGGCTTCAGCGACAAGGCGAACCTCGACGAAGGCGCCCTGTGGCCGACCGCCTTCGCGCTGAAGGAGTTGACTTCCGCCGAAGAAGCACGGATCGCCGCGCTCGTGAAGAAAGCGGCGAGCTAAGCCAGGGGGTGCATTCTTCCCGACCGGCTTGTCCTCGGCGTAAACGTTCACTGACGCTGAAGGTGTGGCTCAAGGAGGCGCCAACATAGCGTCCGCAAAACGCGAGCCACTAAGGCTCGTTGTCAGTTGCCCGGAGTTCGGGAAGTATTGGGTCGCCAGTGCGGTGTCCGTCCTCGGGGACCAGGTCGGGTGGGTCGCCCTCGTGTGGCTCGTCCTCCGCATCGGCGGGGGCCCTGCGGCAGTGGGCATCGTCACCTTCCTGTACCAGGTGCCCCAGGCGATCGTGGCTCCCCTGGCCGGCGTGTGGCTGGACCGCCTTCCGAGAGCCAAGGCAATGGTGGTCGCGAACGCCTTCGTTGGTCTGCTGATGCTCGCGATCCCGTTCGTAGCCGGTGAAATGGCAGGCAGAAGCCTCTTCATCGTCTACGGACTTGCAACGGCTGCTGGCTGTGCGCTCCCCTTCGACACGACTGGCGGTAGGCCCCTGGTCGGCGAAGTGGTCCCCGAAGAGAAGTGGTCCTCAGCCTACTTCCTCACGCAGACGCAGAGTCAGATCGCCAGCCTCGTCGGACCGGCGCTCGGTGGTGTTCTGATTGCCGTGATCGGCAGCGGTTCATTGCTAGGCCGTATTCGGCTCGCTGCTACGCGATGACTCACCCCCGAACAGTGACGTCGATATTCTTGTAGAATTTGAACCGGGCAGCCCTGCGAGTTTGGTCCTTGGAGCAACTGCAGGGCATGCTGGCATCGCAGTAGTCAAGTCCGGGCGCGCTCATGCCTTATGCATGGAGGGGACAATACACATAGCCACGAGGACAGACCCGAAGTCGTCTACGCCCCACGTTGCTGACCGCCACGATTGGATTCGCGTGCACGGCGCGCGCGAGAACAACCTCGAGGACGTCAGCCTTGAGATCCCGAAGCGCCGGCTGACGGTGTTCACCGGCGTTTCCGGTTCGGGCAAGAGCTCTTTGGTGTTCGACACGATTGCCGCAGAGTCGCAGAGGCTGATCAACGAGACGTACAGCGCCTTCGTGCAGGGCTTCATGCCAACGCTGGCGCGGCCCGAGGTGGACGTGCTCGAAGGGCTGACGACCGCGATCATCGTCGACCAGGAGCGGATGGGCGGCGACCCCCGCTCCACGGTCGGCACCGCCACCGACGCCTACGCACTGCTGCGCATCCTCTTTAGCCGCCTTGGGCAGCCGCATATCGGCCCGCCCGGCGCGTTCTCCTTCAACGTCCCCTCAGTCCGGGCGAGCGGTGCGATCACGGTGGCACGCGGTGACGGCAAGCCCATGGCGGTGACCTTCAGCCGCACCGGCGGCATGTGTCCGCGCTGCGAAGGCCGGGGCACCGTCTCCGACATCGACCTCGCCCAGCTCTTCGACGCCTCCAGGTCGCTCAACGAGGGCGCGATGACCGTCCCCGGCTACCAGGCGGGCGGCTGGAACATTCGGCTGTACAGCGCTTCGGGTTTCGTCGACCCGGATAAGCCGATCCGCGAATACACCGAGACCGAGCTGCACGACTTCCTTCACCACGAGCCGATCAGGATGAAGATCGCAGGCATCAACATGACCTATGAGGGGCTGATCCCGCGGATCCAGAAGTCGATCCTCTCCAAGGACCGGGAGGCACTGCAGCCGCACGTCCGCGCGTTCGTGGACCGGGCAGTCACCTTCACCGCCTGTCCTGAGTGCGGCGGCACCCGGCTCAGCGAAGCGGCCCGGTCTTCGAAGATCAATGGCATCAACATCGCCGACGCCTGCGCGTTACAGATCAGCGACCTTGCCGAATGGATCCGCGGCCTCAATGGGCCGTCGGTGGCGCCGCTGCTCGCCGCACTGGGGCAGACCCTCGATTCATTCGTGGAGATCGGGCTCGGGTATCTCTCCCTCGACCGCCCGTCGGGCACGCTCTCAGGCGGCGAGGCGCAGCGCGTCAAGATGATCCGCCACCTCGGCTCCTCGCTCACCGACGTTACCTACGTCTTCGACGAGCCCACCGCCGGCCTGCACCCCCATGACGTCCAGCGGATGAACGACCTGCTGCTGCGGCTACGGGACAAGGGGAACACAGTGCTCGTCGTAGAGCACGAACCGGAGACGATCGCGATCGCCGACCACGTCGTCGACCTCGGTCCCGGAGCAGGTGCGGCGGGGGGAACCGTCTGCTTCGAGGGCACCGTCGAGGGGCTGCGAGCCAGCGGCACCCTCACCGGCCGTCATCTCGACGACCGGGCCGCCCTCAAGGAGACGGTGCGCAGGCCCACCGGCACGCTGGCGATCCGCGGCGCGACGGCGCACAACCTCAGGGGCATTGACGTCGACATCCCGCTCGGGGTGCTTGTCGTCGTCACCGGCGTCGCCGGGTCCGGCAAGAGCTCGCTCATGCAGTCGATCCCCGCCGGCGCGGGCGTGGTGTCGATCGATCAGGGTGCGATCCGTGGGTCGCGACGAAGCAACCCGGCGACGTACACCGGGCTGCTCGACCCGATCCGCAACGCGTTCGCGAAGGTCAACGGCGTGAAGCCCGCGCTGTTCAGCGCGAACTCCGAGGGCGCCTGTCCCAACTGCAACGGCGCCGGCGTCATCTACACCGACCTCGCGATGATGGCCGGTGTCGCCACCGTATGCGAGGAGTGCGAGGGGAAGCGGTTCCAGGCGTCAGTGCTCGACTACCGTCTCTGCGGCCGCGATATCAGTGAGGTGCTCGCAATGTCGGTGACCGAGGCCGAGGCGTTTTTCGGCGCCGGCGAGGCGCGCACGCCGGCCGCGCACGCCATCCTGCGCCGGCTTGCCGACGTCGGGCTCGGCTACCTCAGCATCGGCCAGCCGCTCACGACGCTGTCCGGCGGCGAGCGGCAGCGGCTCAAACTGGCCACGCGCATGGCCGAGAAGGGCGGCGTCTATGTCCTCGACGAGCCGACCACCGGCCTCCACCTCGCCGACGTCGAGCAGCTGCTCGAACTGTTAGACCGGCTCGTCGACTCTGGAAAGTCGGTGATCGTCATCGAGCATCACCAAGGGGTCATGGCGCACGCCGACTGGATCATCGACCTCGGACCCGGCGCCGGCCACGACGGCGGCCGGATCGTCTTCGAGGGTACGCCCGCCGACCTCGTCGCTTCCCGCTCAACCCTCACCGGCGAGCATCTCGCGGCCTACGTAGGCGCCTGACCGAGCTCTCGCGGACACCGTGAGACGAGTTCTCTCATCTGTTCGACTGGTCCCACTCTCCCGCAGATACGCCACCCGGTGTCAGCGAGCGTCCATTTCTGTACGCGGTTGACAGAGGAAGGCAGTGGGTGAGATGCCATAATGGGCGGGGAAGCAGCGGTTCGCGCGGTTCGAGTCCGTCCATCCACCGACTGCGCTGCGGCGGCAATGGACAGGTTCGAGGAACACAGCAGTTGAGCAATCTGCTGAACCCGCGTATGCCGCAGATACTCTATCGGGCTGGCACCGACCATGGCGTCGAGCGCGCGCACGAACGGGGACCGCAAGAAAGGTGGACTTCTTCGGCTAGCGAGATGAGCGTCAAAGTGGGCGACCCGGATGCGGCTGCGGCTGCCTCCTCACGCAAGTCATACGGAACTGGCACCAATTGGCGGTTCATGGGAACTGGCTGGCTGACGAGTGCCGCCGTTCTAGCAACTACGGTTGTCGGGAAAGTATTGCGACCCGATGTCCTCTAGGCGTAGTCAACCCTCATGGACGTCTTGGGCAGCGAGCCGAACGTCATCCGGGACCGCCCGGGAGGAGGTGGAGCTCCTGCACAAGGAGCTTTGCATCCTCGCGCCCAAGGAGCGCAAGGTGCTGGAGCTGCGGTTCGGCCCACGTCAAGCGCCGCGTAAGACGCAGCGGGAGATCGCGCGGATGCTCGGGATCTCCCGGAGCTACGTCTCCCGGATCGAGAGGCGGACGGTGACGAGGCTCGCGCGAGAGAACCTGAGGTAGGGGTTGCCCCGTGGCCGCCGCATCGCCGGTGCGGCGACCTGAGAATTTGGCGAAGGCGTACTTCCCCGAGCCCGGTACGCTTGTACGTATGAACCGTTCCTAGAAACGCAGACATTCATATATTGAAGTCCGCATTGCGCCGGCCGAACAGCGTTGCCGACGACTAGCGTGCCTTACGAACCCTAGGCCTCGTGCTCGGTCAGCATACAGAAAGACACGACCCCCGTCGCACGACGAGGGCCGTTTCGCCACAACCGGCTATCGCTAGCCCTTGAGCGCAGCCAGCACAGCGTTCCGGAAGGTCATCGTGGTGGCGCCCCCCGTAGGCAGACCATGCTGCTTCTCAAACTGGGTCACAGCAGCCGCGGTGGCGGCGTCGAAGACTCCAGTCATCGAGACGTTGCCAAAGCCCAAAAGCTGCAGGTCGGCCTGCAGGGTGTAGATGGCGCTGCCCTGCTCGCCTGGCACGAGACCTACGAGAACGGGCCTTGCGCTTGCGGTGGAACTGCCGCCGCCGCCGGAGGCTGAAGAAGAGGCGCTTGTGACCGACTCGCCGTTTCCACTGCCGGAAGCCTGGGACGGAGCCGTCGCCTCGGTGAAGTACTGCTTTAGCGTCGCTTCCACCGGTTTGTTGCGAGGGGTGTACCCATTGTCGTTCGGACCGCCCTGCCAATTCGGATTGGACGGATTGGCCCACCAGAACCACATGATGCCCGAAAGCCACGGCCGCTGCCAGATGCTCTCAAAGGTGGCTTCATATAGCTTCTGCTGCAGTGTGAGGTTTACAGGCTGATTGGGCTCCCAACCGCCGGGGTTCGCAGCGGCGCTGTTCTCCGAGGGGTAGCCCAATTCGGTGATGAGGAAGGGTTTGTTCGTGAGACCCGACGAGACGCGCCAAGACTGAATCTGGTCCGCCTCCTGGTTCCAGCTTGCGGTCAACTGCGTCAGGGTCGGGTCGCTGGACTGACTCAGGGGGAAGTAGGCGTCCACGCCGACCTCGTCAAGCTGGTTCCAAAAGGTCACGTCCTGGTAGTTAGTGTAGTTTGCGCCGTAGGTGACCGGGCCATGGTAGTACTCACGGGTCACCGCGATGGCCTTACCCCAATAGGGCGTGTAAGCCGGGACGGTGTCCATCGAATCAAACTCGTCGCCGATGGCGAACAGGTCCGCATGGTCGGCCTGCGCCAATTTCGCGTAGTGCTCCAGGTAATTGTCGTAACTCTGGAACCACGCCGCGACGTTGGACGGGTGGAATAGTGCCTGCCATCCGCTGCCGGTCATCGAGTTGATGAACGGGTTCAGGAACACGCGCATGCCGTTCTGGTGCGCCAAATTGATCAACTGGGTGACGCTGGCATCAGTCGGGGTCATCGTGGCGCTCGGTGCAATGACGGTCGAGGTGTTGTTGGTTTGGTACCACGCCACTTGAATGGCAAGCCAGTTCACGCCATCATTGTGCAGGCGCTTGAGTTCGCCGGTGACGGCGGTGGTCGTGAACGCCCCTGCCGTGTATCCAGCCTCGGTCATGCCCTGCATGCGGACGGTTATCGGCGGTAGCGGAACCGCGGCTGGTGCGGACGTCGGCGTAGCCGCAAGACCGGTCGTTGGCAACGCCAGCAAGGTCGCGGCGGCGGCGCCAGAAATCCAAGTGCGGATGTGCAACGCGAGGATGATCTCCTTCCATGCTTCGGAATGTGCTCCAAGCCCCACACCGTGCTTCGGCACATGTCGGTCGGCTCCTTTGGTTGACGGACATCACATTATGGTAACCTAGGATGCGAAGTATCGTGTCTCCGCGCCCTCTCAAATTAGGCAGATCAGACCCAAAAGAAAGGGCCGTCCCACTGATGCTCGTAAGTGGGAATTCGTGTGCGTTGCTCGATAACGCCCTGAGATGCTTCGCGGCAGGAGGCCTAGCCATTGGACGATATCGTTAGCGAAGTGGGGAACCTCTTTACACAAGCGCAGTTCGGATATGTACTGGCTCGGTATGTCGACAGGGACCACTGGCGCGATCGAATCGCCGGTCTGTTCCCTAGCAAGTTTATCGAGAATTTTACCGACTTCAACTACTCACGATGCTTCTCGCTGTATGTCAGTGTTTCAGATATTCGGGCTGAAGTAGGTACGGCCGAGTTTAGCGATTACATTATCAAGAATGGCTTCCTTGATCGAGTCCTGATTCAAATTAGTTTCACTGGCAACGGTGCGAGCATTGGCGATCCCCATCGCGCCGGCGAGAATCTCCCGGTCCCGGGCATGAGGAGCCGGTCTTTGGCGGGCTACTCGACACGAAAGCGGGCGGCGACGAACCCAGCTTCAGCGAGGGGGCGTATCGCCCGGAGCGCCGCGTCCTGCGTCAGAGCCTCATCGATCACCTGAAAGTCTCCTGGACCGACGAAGAGCCCCCCGGCAACCATGTCCTCTGACACGCCCAACAATTGTTCAACCTCCGCCACAGTCCAGAAGTGCGCGCTGCGGTAGACCGACAGCGGGTCTTTCGCGGCTCTTTGGCGATAGTGTTCGGCCCAGAGCCCCGTGCCATGGATGAGCCCCAGGACCAGCCGTCCGCTAGGCTTCAAGACCCGCATGGCTTCCCTCAGAACGGCTCTCGGGTCCTCGACGAACTCCAGGGTCACCTGCATGAGCCCGGCGTCGAAATGGTTTGCGGGCAGCGGCAGATGCGCAAGGTCTGCGCAGAGGAGCCGGACCTCCTGACAGGGCCGGACCTTCGCGGCCGCAAGCGCGAGCATCCGTGGCGAGATGTCCACGCCGGTGACGCGGCAGCCCTGCGCAGCCAGCGATGCGGCGTAGGCGCCCGTGCCGCAGCCGAGATCTACGATCTGCTCACCTGCGGCGGCTTCGAGCAGGGTGTCGATCAAGGTCCGCTCAACCTGATCGACGAATCGGCCGAGCGGTGTTTCGCAAAAGGCATCGTAACGGTCCGCCACTTCGTCGAAGAGCACCATGCGCTTCCTTCCGTCGCACGAGTGGTTGAGCAGAGCGGTCAGATCCTCCCGCCGGATTCGTCAGACGGGAGGGGAGACACCGCGTGCGCAGCCATGGAGTACTCAGCCATCAAGCCTGAGATCCTCGAGCAGGGCCGCGACCGGGTGCGCGTCGTGCGACCGCCCGTGTGCTGCCGAGAGCGCGGTCTCCTGCAAGGGCCGCAGCAGCAGTCCGCCATCGGTCTCCACGATCTTCACCAGCTGTCCAACACAGAGCCCGAGCCTTTGGCGCAGTGCAGCCGGAATGACAATCTGTCCGCGCTCCGATATGCGGGCAAGCATCCGACTCACCTCCCAATTGCATCCTACTTCAAGGAGCGACGACAGAAGCACAGATCTTCGGCGGTAACACCGGCTCGCGTGCAGGCCCGCATTCATAGCGACCCGCCAGGAGCCGCTGGACGCCAGGGCTGCCCCGGAGCTCCGCGCAAGACCCGGCTTCTTCGCTACGGAAGCGGTCGGCAAGGTCCCCGACATGCCGAAAGGCGCGCAGCGCCCGCGAAGGCCGTAATCGCCGACAAGGTCGTCGTGCAAGGGACGGCCGTGTGGACCGGTCAAGTCGCGATTGCCGGTGATTCGTGTCGTGGCCGAGCGGGACCATTCCGTCGACATGCAGATGCGCACGGCCGCACAAGCTTTGTCCTGAACCATGTCCACAGCCTGCCATGGCGGACGCCCGTGGCAAGCGTTTTGTCGCAGTTTTCCCGGGCCCGTGCGCGGATGCTCCCTGCCCCTCTCGACAGGCGGACGAGACTCCCGCCGCGAACGGCACCATCGCATTTGCTTGGCGCGCTGTTCCTGGAGCCGGAATTCGGCGGCAGGTGGGGTGGAGGTCCCTGGCATTGCCACGTGGTAGCTTGTTCGCCTGTGCCGCGAGGAGGGCCGAGCGAAGGAAGCGCCCTGTCTCATCGCCGGTGCGAGTGGGTTATGCAAGGTTGGACCAAATCAAAAAGTTGACACAGTCTAAAAGGCGGGGATAATGGGACCATGACGCGAGAGCAGTTTTCCGACCCTGCGTACCTACTCCATCAGCACGGCCTGCAGGTCACGGCCCAGCGGCTGGCGGTGCTGCGCGCTCTTGCGCAGCAGTCTCATGCCACCGCCGACCAGATCGAGGAGGTGGTGCGCGCAGAGATCGGTACCGTCTCGCGCCAGGCGGTGTACGACGTCCTCGCTGCGCTGACCGAGAAGCATCTGATCCGTCGCATCCAGCCTGCGCGGTCCCCGGCCCTGTACGAAACGCGCGTGGATGACAACCACCATCACCTGGTTTGCCGCTCCTGTGGCCGCGTGGTCGACGTCGACTGTGCCGTGGGGCAGGCGCCGTGCCTGCAGCCGTCCGAGAATCAGGGGTTCGTCATCGATGAAGCCGAAGTCATCTACTGGGGCCTTTGCCCGTCCTGCCAGCAGGGCGGGCAGCCTCGACAAGGAGGATCGCAATGAGCGAAGCAGAGACCGGAGCGACCGCCACCAGTACGCCGCAGCCCGCGGCGGGCGCCCGCTGCCCAGTGATGGCCCACCCTCATGCCGCCGCCGGTTCCACGGCGAACCAGCACTGGTGGCCCAATCAGCTGAACCTGCGGCCGCTTGGCAAGAATTCGCCTCTGATCGATCCGATGGGTCCGGCGTTCGACTACAAGGCGGCGTTCGAGAGTCTGGACCTGGCTGCCGTCAAGAGGGACCTCATCGCACTGATGACGTCGTCCCAGGACTGGTGGCCCGCGGACTTCGGCCACTACGGGCCGCTCTTCATCCGCATGGCATGGCACGGTGCCGGGACCTACCGCATTCACGACGGCCGGGGCGGCGCCGGCTCGGGCACGCAGCGCTTCGCCCCCCTGAACAGCTGGCCAGACAACGCGAATCTCGACAAGGCGCGTCGCCTCCTGTGGCCGATCAAGCAGAAGTATGGCCGCAAGATCTCGTGGGCGGATCTGATGATCCTCGCCGGGAACTGTGCTCTGGAGTCCATGGGCTTCAAGACCTTCGGCTTCGGCGGGGGGCGCGAGGACGTCTGGCAGCCTGAGGAGGACGCCTACTGGGGTCCCGAGGCCACGTGGCTGGGCGACGAGCGCTACACAGGCGACCGGGAGCTGGCGAACCCCCTGGGCGCGACGCAGATGGGCCTGATCTACGTGAACCCCGAGGGACCGAACGGCAAGCCCGATCCGGTGGCGGCCGCCCGGGACATCCGGGAGACGTTCGCCCGCATGGCCATGAACGACGAGGAGACGGTGGCACTCGTCGCCGGTGGCCACACGTTCGGCAAGACCCACGGCGCGGCGGACGTCGAACGCTACCTCGGCCGCGAGCCCGAAGGCGCCAGCATCGAGGAGCAGGGGCTCGGCTGGAAGAACTCCTTCGGCACGGGCAAGGGGAACGACACGATCACGAGCGGCGTGGAGGTCATCTGGACGAGTGCGCCAACCAAGTGGGACAACGGCTTCCTCGAGAACCTCTTCGGCTACGAGTGGGAGCTGACCAAGAGCCCGGCCGGCGCCTACCAGTGGCGGCCCACGGACCGTTCCGCGGACGACACCGTGCCTGACCCGCACGACCCTGCGCAGCGCCACGCCCCGATGATGCTGACGACGGACCTTGCGCTGCGCTTCGATCCGATCTACGAACCGATCGCACGTGGCTTCGCGGAGCACCCGGACGAGTTCGCGGAAGCCTTCGCGAGGGCGTGGTTCAAGCTTACCCACCGGGACATGGGACCCGTGTCGCGTTATCTCGGCTCGGAGGTCCCGAAGGAGCAGCTGATCTGGCAGGACCCGGTTCCCGCCGTCGATCACCCGCTCGTGGACGAGGCAGACATCGCGGTCCTCAAGAGCCGCATTCTGGCGTCGGGCCTCTCGATCTCCCAGCGGGTCTCGACCGCGTGGGCCGCGGCGTCCATCTACCGCGACAGCGACAAGCGCGGCGGGGCCAACGGCGCACGCATCCGTCTGGCCCCGCAGAAGGACTGGGAGGTCAACGATCCGGCGGAGCTCGCCGTCGTGCTTGGCAGCCTCGAGGAGATCAAGGATGCCTTCGACCGTACCGCGACCGGCGGGAAGAAGGTCTCGCTGGCCGACCTGATCGTCCTCGGCGGCTGCGCCGCCGTGGAGCAGGCGGCCAAAGAGGCTGGCTTCGACGTGCAGGTTCCTTTCTCGCCCGGCCGTACGGACGCCTTGGCCGAGCAGACCGACACCGCCGCGTTCGCGGTGCTTGAGCCGACCGCCGATGGGTTCCGCAACTACTTCAGGGCGGGCGACAAGCGCCGGCCGGAGGAGCTGCTCGTCGATCGGGCCAGCCTGCTGACCCTGAGGGCGCCGGAGATGACGGTGCTCGTGGGCGGCCTGCGCGTGCTCGGTGCTAATACCGGGCACGTCCAGCACGGCGTCTTCACCCAGAGACCTGGTGCGCTGACCAACGACTTCTTCGTCAATCTCCTCGACATGGGCACCGAGTGGCGCGCGTCCTCGACGGAACACGTCTATGAGGGCTACGCCCGCGAGAGCGGCGAACGCAAGTGGATGGCCACCGACGTCGACCTCATCTTCGGGTCGAACTCGCAGCTCAGGGCTGTCGCGGAGGTCTACGCCGCGACCGACGCGCAGGGGAAGTTCGTGCGGGACTTCGTGTCCGCGTGGGTCAAGGTGATGAACCTCGATCGCTTCGACCTGCGCTGAGGCAGGTGGTGCACTGCCGAAGGCGTTCGCGCCGCGGCCCTTCCTGCTCAAGCCTGAGCCGCTGTGGCGCCAAGACCCTGAATTGCTGGGGGGCCGTCCCGATAGGGACAGCCTCCTCTACATATGTCCTTGGGCGCCATTCCTCACTGGGGCGCAGTGCCGAAAGCCGACAAGCGGAAAATTTAATGCACCACTATTGGGATCGAAAACGAAATCCTCATGCACCTGCGGGTGTGATCAAGCGCCGCAGGAGCGAAGTGTCCATCTACGACCCCACCGGCTACGACCGCGAGGGTAGCGAGATCACGCATGGATCTGCTCGGCAGCGAGCCGAACGTCATCCCGGACCAGGTGGTGGCCTTGACCCGCGGTGCGACGCACGCTCAAGTCGGTAGGCGCATCACGGTCGAGGCCCAAGAACATAAGTCCGGGTTCAAGACGATCCGCCAATGGCTTGCCGCTGAGAACGCGGACGCCCTGCTCTGGAAGAATGATCGAAAAGACTGGCTTGTCGTCATGGACGAGAGGCACCTGCGAGATCTTGTGGACACGGCCCCCTCAATCCTTGCCTCACACGCGAAAGTATAGTTAGATACAATCACTCCAGGGCGCGTGCCAAGGGCAAACCTCGCGAAAGCGGGGGACGCAAAGCCACGGGTCTAAAGTGCGCAAGCACCATGACAGCCGGGTTGCCATGCGGTGAGGACTGACCTGCCGGCATGGCGCGAGCGCCTGCCGGCTTTTTTGATGAAGCGGCACGGCACCCTCGCCTGGAGCAAAAAGGAGGAGTGCCTGTGTTGAGGAGTCGGGTTGCGATCGGTCTGGTGGCAGGCGTGGTGGCTGCCGTATTGGCTCTGGTCCCAGCCGCATTGGCCGACGGTCATTCCGGCCACAGCGAAGGACACACGGTTCGCGGCGTCGTCACAGCGTTCTCGCTGCCGGCTGCAACAGCGTCGACGGTTTCCGGCAGCGTGTACGACGGGTCCCTCACCTTGACGGAGGGCAACGGCAATGTGGTCACACTTGAGGTCACGCCGACCACCACCATCGACATGAGTGCTGGCGCCCTGGCGAGCCTGCTTGCCGGGAACCAGAACGACCAAGCGGTGGCCGTGGTCGTCGGGGGTTCGTCGGGTAGCGAGGTCGCGTTGGTCGTTCTTAGCGCTCCGAATGAGGTTGGCGACCAAGGTTTGGGCCATGAGACCAGCGTCAGCGGAGTGGTGCAGTCGGTGGCCTCCGGTTCCTTTGTGTTGCAACGCGAGAACGGAAACACGGTGACGGTTGACGTTTCGGCTACGACCGAGGTGAAGACGGGAGACCAGACGCTGCCGGCTGCGGATATTGTGAGCGGAGCTCGCGTTGAGGCTTCCGGCGCGCTAAACGCGGACGGCACACTCACCGCTACGGTCGTACGCATCGCCAACGAGCACAGCGACAAGGCGATGGGAAAGATCAACGGCACCGTCGCGTCGGCACCCGGCGGGTCCCCCGCCTCGTTCACACTGACGACCAGTAGCGGGACAACGGTCACGGTCAATCTGGCGACGAATGTGGTAGTCCGCGTTGGCGATCATACGGGAACGGTTCAGGACATTGTGTCGGGAGCGTCCGTGCAGCTTCTCGGCACAACGAATGCGGACGGCAGTTTCAACGCTGTGTTGGTCAAGGTGTCCAACGACCATGCGGCCTCGGGGAACGGCCCTTCGGACAACTAAAGTCCAAGCGGCATGAGGGCCCGGATCTCTGACATCAGGTGTGAACTAAGCGGAGCGCCTTTCGAGGTGCTCCGTCTTCGTATCTTCAGCATGGTGATCTGTTCGGGCTTGCCTTCGGGCCCGGCTTCGTCCAATATGATCTCGGCAACTGCATACTGCAGAGGCACGGGTTGCCCCTTCGGGGGCGTAGGGAATCAGGTGCGAAGCCTGAGCGGTCCCGCCACTGTAAGCGGCCGATGAGCGCCACAAGAGCCACTGTCTTCGGACGGGAAGGCGGCGCGAGGTTACCGCGAGCCAGGAGACCTGCCCATGCCATGCCGGCGACCCTCCGGAGAAGAGGCCACGCCGGAAGGCGGCGTACGTCTGCCTTCTGAACGGGCACCCGGAGAGATCCGGGAGCTTTTGTTTTATGGAAGGGAGATGTCATCATGCGAACCTTTGGCTCCCTTGTTTCTCTCACCGCCACCGCCCTTGCCGCATCTCTTGCGCTTGCCGCATGTGGTAGGGCTCCCAGCGTCCAGGGCACCATCCACCTGCAGGATGACGGCGGAACGCGCTTCGTGCTCAGGGCCCCTGTGAATCGCATCGTCTCTCTCGGTCCTTCGAACACGGAAATCCTGCTCGCGCTCGGCCTGCGCAAGGACATCATCGGCATCGACGACGAAAGCGTCCAGTACAGTCCACCGCCCTACAGCCAGGAGGCAAAGGGCCTGACGGAGGTAGGGGACTCCTACAACGGGCTCAACATGGAGAAAGTTGAGGCCCTTCACCCGCAGCTCATCCTTGCGATCCCGGGCGCGGCCAACCTGAACCAGTTCAAGTCGCTGCACCTGCGCACGGCGATGATGAACCCGTCGAGCGTCCAGGGCATCTACAAGGACATCGCCTTCATCGGCGCCGCCACCGGCCATGTCGCGCGGGCCGACGCGCTAATCGCCAACATGAAGGTCGAGCTCGACTCCGTGCACAAGGCCGTCGCCGGCCTGACGCGTCCAAGCGTCTACGTCGAGCTGGATCCGAAACAGTTCTACACCGCAGGACCGGGCAGCTTCCTGGACTCCCTGATCCAGCTCGCTGGCGGCAACAACATCGCCGACAAGATTACGAAGCAGGCCTACCCCGCCCTCTCGGCCGAGTCGATCATCGTTGCAAACCCGCAGGTCGTCGTGCTGCTCGACATCCCCTACACCTCTGCGCGGGCGGTGGGGCAGCGGCCCGGCTGGTCCGAGATCGCAGCCGTAAAGACGGGGCGCATCTACGCGGTCGATCCGAGCCTCCTTTCGGAACCGGCACCGGACATCGTGCAGGGTGTCCGCGATCTCGCGAAGGACCTGCACCCTGGCGTCAAGATCCCCTGAAAGCGCTCCCGCAGGCGGGCCGAGGCCTGGACCCGAACCATCCTCGCCAAAGGACATCGGCGCCTTCGACCTCGCCCGGCCCATGAACGCTACCGCCTGGCTATCCTCTCCGGCAGCCAGGCGGTAGTCCTTTTAACCGCAGCCAGGGTTCCCTCGGGCGTCGCGTCGCCGCGTGGGCACGGACGTTCCGACGGCCCGTCCCAACTGCTGGTGCGCCGCCTACGACCCCTGGGCCAGGCGACCGAGCGGCAGGAGCGGCACCCCCACCGCCGCCTGCAGGGGCCACGCGGGGTCCGCCGCCAACAGCACGGCCGTCGCCGGACCTCCCGAGCGGGAGAGGATCCCCTGCGGCAGGTCCCGCGCGAGCTCAGGCCGAAGGCCTCGCGCTTCGAGCTCGGAGAGCTCCCGCGAAAGGCCACCCGAGCCGAGCGGCAGGACCTCGTGCACGCGCCGGTCCTGCATCAGCTGGCGCAGCCGACCGGGGTTCATCATCTCCGGGTCGCCCCGAAGCACCATGTCCTCGGGGGCGCTCTTCGGCCGCCCTAGGAGGTAGAGGAGATCGCCCGCCTGGGCGAGATTATGGCGGACCGATGCCGCCTCCACCTCTCCGACGCCGACGAAGCCCGCGCCCGTCGACAGGGCCTGGACGTTGTCCTCCGTGCTACCCGTCACGGGCAGTTCGGCGAAGCCCGCCTCTCGGAGAAGGGCCCGCATGCCGGCAACGACCCGCTCACCGAGGTCCGGCCAGGGCAGCGTGAGGAGGTCTGCCACGAGGAGCGGCTCCGCACCGAGCGAGAGGAGCTCCATCAGCACCACCCGCGTGCCGAAGTAGCCGACATCCTCCGGGTCCGCCCTGACGGTGTCGCTCGGCATGGGGCCGATGCCGCCGATGACGTCAAAGGCGAGCACAAGGTCCTTCCCCTCTGGCCGTGGGATATGCGTGAGGTCCCGGATGCGCGAGATCATCGTCCCGCCGCCTCGAGGAAGCTCCGCGCCGCCCGGCGGTTCGCCGCGAAGTCGATGTGGAAGTACGAGGCGAGGAGACGGCGCCCCGCAAAACCGTCGACGAGGGGAGCCCGGCCGCTGCGGTGGACCTCCATGGCGAATGGGCTCCCCGCCGACAGGCTGGACCAGTGGAACTCGTGGCCGCGCAGGGCGGTGCCGGCCGGGCCGAGGATGCTCGCCACCAGCATCTGCGCCTCGCCGTAGCCCAGGGCCTGCAGCCTCTCCTGCATCGCGACGTCGGCCGGCACGCGCCCAAGCATCGGAATCTTCCTGCCGTCCGCAAGCGTAAGCGAACGGGCAAGGTACATCATGCCGCCGCACTCGGCGTAGATCGGGCCGTCGAAGGCCCGGATCGCGGCGATCGGCGTCGTCCTCGACGCCAGCTCCTCGGCGTAGAGCTCTGGAAAGCCGCCGCCGAGGAGGAGGGCCTGCGTCCCCGAGGGCAGGTCCTCGCCAGCCAGCGGGCTGAACGGCACGAGGTGCGCCCCGAGCTCCTGCAAGGCTTTGAGCCCAGCCGTGTAGTAGAAGTGGAAGGCAGCGTCGTAGGCATAGGCGACCGTCACCCGGGGCAGGGGCGTCGCCGGCCGCGGCAGCGGCGGCTCAGGCAGGGGATCCGCCGTCTGCGCCAGGTGGAGGATGCAGTCGAGGTCGACCGTCTCCTCGACCGCCCTGCCCAGGCGGTCCAGGTAGCCGGGCATGTCGTCGAGCTCCAGCGACGGCACGAGACCGAGGTGGCGGCTCGGCCGCTGCCATGCCTTCTCCTGGGACAGGTACCCGACCGCCGGCGGCAGGCCGTGCGCGGCGAGCGCATCGGCGATGAGGCGATAGTGGCGCTCCGAGCCGACGCGGTTCACGAGGACGCCCGCGATGTGGACGCCGCGGCTGAAGCCGGCGTAGCCCTTGACAACGGCGGCGGCCGAGCCTGCCATGCCGCTCGCGTCGACGACAAGCAGCACCGGTGTCCGGGTCCAGCGGGCCATCTCCGCGCTCGACGACGCGAGCGACCTGCCACTGCCCCTGCCGTCGAAGAGGCCCATCACCCCCTCGACGATGCCGACATCGGCGTCGGCCATGTAGTCCTGGAGCAGCTGGAGCACGAGGCGCCGCCCGTGGAAGAAGGCGTCCAGATTCACGGAGGGACGCCCGCTTGCCGCGAGGTGGTGGCTCGGATCGATGAAGTCCGGACCGACCTTGAAGGCCTGCACGCGCAGCCCCCGCCGCCTGAGCGCGGCGAGGATGCCGACGGTGAAGCTCGTCTTGCCGGAATTGCTGCCCGTTCCGGCGATCATGATGCGGGCCGTCATGGTCCTCGCCTCACGGCGACCCTGCGCACCTCGCCGTGCCTGAAGGGATGCGCACGGGACCAGTCGGCGGGGCCAAGGCCCGCCGCGATCAGCTCGATGACGCGGTTCACCCCGTCGTGTCCGACGAGCACCAGCGGACGGCCCGCAGCCCCAGCGAGGCAGCCTTGGAACGAGTTCTGCACCCGCTGCCAGAAGTCTCGGAACGGCTCCGCCCTCGGCAGGTCGACCAAGGCGGGATCGCGCAGGAAGGCGGCGAGCCGCTCCGCCGGTATGCGGCGCAGGACCTCCTGCTCGGACTCGCCCTCCCAGCCGAACTCCATCTCCCGTAGACCTGGCTCGAGCACCAGTTCCCCGCCCAAGCGGCCTGCGATCGCCTCGGCCGTCTCGCGACAGCGCGGCAGGTCGCTTGCGCAGATCCGTGCCGCCTTGCCCTGGTAGCGGGCGAGCAGCGTTGCGGCGGCCTGTGCCTCTTCCTGCCCTTCAGGGGTGAGGGAGGCGTCCGACGGAAGCGGCCAACGGCCATCGCCTGCCCGACCGTGGCGCACGAGGTGCACAAGGGTCACTCTTCGCGTGGAGAAACCCGCTTCCATGGAGCGGAGCTGCACGCTCGCTGCACCTCTTCAGGGCAATTGCCCCGCAAATCTCCTCCGGCCTACCCACGCTCGCATGATAGCAGAGAAGGCCCGAGTCGAGGGCAGTCGGGGAGAGGGATGAATGCGGCTGACAGGCCGATGGACATCTTCCTTCGGTGTGTGTCTGGACCTGGCAGGTAGCCCGTGGCAGGAATCACCCTGCGGGCCTGCGAATGACACGGCTGTCGGGTGCCCCTCGGGGGCGCAAAGGGAAGGCCGTGCGATTCGGCCGCTGTCCCGCAACTGTGAGCCGTGAGGAGACGGACAGGTCCACTGGGCGACATGCCTGGGAAGGGTCCGACACTCCCGTGACCGGCAAGCCAGGAGACCTGCCCGACTGTCCCAGGCCGGCCTGCGCGGACAGGCGGGAAGGCGCAACACACCTTTCCATGCCCCGCGCGAGCGGGGCATCTCTCTTTTCGCAGGCATTCAGGGGAGGCATGGGCATGAGCGATCCCATCGAGACGGGCGAGTGCAGCACCACGTCGGGACGCAGGAGCGGCGAGCCCGGACGCGTCCTAGTCTTCACCGGCGATGGCAAGGGCAAGAGCACGGCGGCCATGGGCCTCGCGCTGCGCTCGCTCGGCAACCACATGAAGGTCGCGATGCTCCAGTTCATCAAGGGGAAGTGGAAGCCGGGCGAGGTGCGGGCGGTCGCCCAGCTGCCAGGGTTCGAGATCATCCCCCTCGGCGTCGGCTTCACCTGGACGAAGACCGAGGAGCATCACATGGCGGCTCTGCGACAGGCCTGGCAGAAGACGCAGGAGGTGATCCGCGCGGGCCAGCACGACGTCGTCATCCTGGACGAGATCAACTACGCCCTCTCCTCCACCTCGCTGCCGGTAGGGGAGGTCTTCACGGCGGCGGATGTCGTCGCGCTGCTCAGGGAGCGCCCGCGCAAAATGCATGTCGTCCTCACCGGCCGCCGCGCGCCGGAGGAGATCGTCGCGTATGCCGACACGGTGACCGAGATGCGGCTCGTCAAGCACGCCTACGACGCCGGCCGCAAGGCTGCGCGGGGGATCGAGTTCTAGCCATGCACGTCCTCGTACTCGGAGGCATCCGAAGCGGCAAGTCCATGCTGGCGGAAGAGGCGGCAAGGCGACTCGAGGAGCAGGCGCAACTGCCGGTGACCTATCTTGCCACGGCCCGCGCGAGCGACGGTGAGATGGCGGAACGCATCCGGCAGCATCGCTTGCGGCGCCCCTCCCGCTGGCGCACGGTCGAGGCGGGCGGCGACCCGGAGCAGCTGGTGCTCGCCGCCGAGCGGCTGCAGGGCGAGGGAGGCATCCTCCTCCTCGACTGCCTCAGCCTCTGGGTAGCGGCGACCCTCGACTCGGATGAGGGCGAGACGGTCTTCGCGCGGCGCCTCGAGCGGCTCCAAGAAGCGGTGCTGGGGGCGGAGCACGCTATCGTCGTCAGCGTCGAGGCGGGACTCGGCCTCGTGCCGATGGAGCCCTTGAGCCGCCAGTTCCTCGACCGGCTGGGCGACGCCAACCAGGCCTTCGCCAAAGCCTGTGACCGGGTGATGCTCTCGCTCGCGGGCCTGCCCATGACCTTGAAGGGAGACGGCCGGCCATGAGCGCAGGTGCTCTCATGGTGCAGGGTACGGCCTCGCATGTTGGCAAGAGCGTCCTCGTCACAGGTCTCTGCAGGCTCTACGCCCAGGCCGGCGTACGAGTCGCACCCTTCAAGGCACAGAACATGGCGCTCAACTCGTACGTGACGCCGGAAGGCGGCGAGATCGGGCGTGCCCAGGCCGTCCAGGCGGAGGCGGCCATGGTGACGCCGCACGTCGACATGAACCCAATCCTCCTCAAGCCGACCCGCGATCACGTCTCGCAGGTGGTGATCCACGGTCGGCCGGTGCGCGAGATGGCGGCTGGATCCTACTGGGAGACGGGACTCGCGGAGGCCTGGGCCGCCGTCGAGGCTTCCTACGGGCGGCTCAGGGCGTCCTACGACCTCGTGCTTATCGAGGGGGCGGGAAGTCCTGCGGAGATGAACCTGCGCGCGCGGGACCTCGCGAACATGCGGGTCGCGAAGCTCGCGCACGCCCCCGTCCTGCTCGTCGGCGACATCGAGCGCGGTGGTATCTTCGCGTCGCTCCTCGGCACCCTCGATCTCCTGCCTGAGGACGAGCGGCGGCTGATCGCCGCCCTTGTCGTCAACAAGTTCCGCGGCGATGGGCGCCTCTTCGACCAGGGGGTGCGCTACCTCGCCGAACGGAGCGGCGTGCCGGTGGCGGGGGTGATCCCCTGGGCCGAGATCGAGATCCCGAGCGAGGACTCGCTCTCGTTGCCCCAGGGCGACGGGGCCCTGCCGGCGGAGGCGGAGGTAGCGGTGGTGC
Organism: Bacillota bacterium; assembly: GCA_021845645.1. The sequence continues at coordinate 18,525 of JAJZVM010000025.1, read as the reverse complement.
GCCATCCGCACATCGCGAACTTCACGGACCTCGACGCCCTGCGCCGCACGCCCGGCGTGAGGGTCCGGTTCACGGTGCGGGCGGATGAGATCGCCGCGGCCGACGCGGTCGTTCTGCCCGGGACCAAGAACACCGTCGAGGATCTCGCCGCTCTGCACCGGCAGGGGCTCGCTGCGGCCGTCCTCGCGGCGCGGCGGCGGGGCGCCGCTGTCGTCGGCCTCTGTGGTGGCCTGCAGATGCTCGGCGAGACGCTCGAGGACCCCGAGGGGCTCGAGGGCGGCCGCCCCGGCAGCCATGCGGGCCTGGGCCTCCTGCCGCTGCGTACCCGCTACCTCCAGGGCAAGACGACGCACCAGGCGGCCGGGCGGATCGCTGCGGGCGGGCCCGGCTGGGAGGGGCTCGCAATCTCAGGCTACGAGGTGCACAGCGGCGAGAGCAGCCTCACGCCCGGTTCGCGGGCGTTCGCCATGGTGGAGCGGCGATCCGGGGGGACGGTCCGCGTCGCCGATGGGGCCTTCGTCGACCGCTCCCTCTTCGGGACCTACTTCCACGGCATCTTCGACGTCCCGGCCTTCCGGCGGGCCTTCCTCGACGAGATCCGCGTCCGCAAGGGCCTGCGCCGCCTCATGGACGACGAGGTCGCACAGGGCGACCTGGGCGCACGAGTGTTCGACGCACTTGCGGAGCACCTGCGCCGGCACCTAGACCTGAAACTCCTCGAGCGCATTACGGGGATCGCGCTGTGAGTGGCCTCTGGCTTCTCGCGGCCGCCGCCCTCGATTGGCTCGTCGGCGACCCGCCGCGCCCGACGCATCCCGTCGTCGTCATGGGGCGCCTTGCGACCCTGCTCGAGCGCCTGCTCTGGCGGCAGGGACCGGCGCTCCTGCAGCGCCTGCGCGGCACGCTCCTGACGCTGCTGGTCGTGGGAGGGACCCTCGCCTTCAGCGTTCTCGTCCTGAAGCTTCTCGCGCCCTTCTGGATCGGTGCCGGACTCGCCCTCTGGTGGCTCGGGGCGTCGTTCGCGGCGCGCGGCCTCTACGATCATGCCCTGGCGGTGGAGCAGCGGCTTCGCCTGCAAGACCTCGCCGGAGCCCGCATCGCCGTCGGCCGGATCGTCGGCCGCGACACGGACCGCCTCTCCGCGCAGGAAGTGGCCAGGGCCTGCATCGAGTCGGTCGCGGAGAACACCGGGGACGGGGTACTGGCGCCTCTCCTCTACGCAGCCCTCGGCGCCGCGCTCCAGCCCTGGGGGCTCTCGCCCGTGGCAGGGGCCGCGGCGTTCGCCCTCGCCTACAAGGCGGTGAACACCCTCGACTCGATGCTCGGCTACCGCAGCGAGCGCTACCTCTGGTTCGGCTGGGCCAGCGCACGTCTCGACGACCTCGTGAACTTCATCCCGGCGCGCTTCGCCCCGCTCGCCGTGGCCGTCGCCGCGCCCCTCGTCGGGGGTTCGTCGCTGCAGGCGCTGCGTACGGCTCTACGCGACGGGCACAGGCATCAGAGCCCGAACAGCGGCCTGCTCGAGGCGGCATACGCAGGGGCCTTGGGCATCCGCCTCGGCGGCCCGACCGCCTACGGCGGCGTCGTGCACCAGCGCGCGACCATCGGCGTTGGGCGCCGCCAGCTGGACGTGCAGGCCATCGCCCGGGCGCGGCACCTGCTCGCAGCTACCTCCGCCCTGACTGTCGTGGGCCTGAGTGCTGTCCTGTGGGCGGTGAGGCCATGACGCGCGGTATGCGGGCTGCGCTTGGGTTCCTCACGATCCTGCCGGCTGGGTCCGAGGACCTTGAAATCGCAGCGGGCATCCCGTTCTTTCCCATCGTCGGCGTTCTCGTCGGCGGGCTCTCGGGTCTTTTGGCCTGGCTGCTCGTCCCGCACATCGGCAGTCTCGCCGGGGTGACCCTGGCCCTGCTCGCACAGGTCGTGCTGACGCGCAACCTGCACTGGGACGGGGTCTTCGACACGATCGACGGACTTGTGGCCTACCCGCGGGAGAAGTCCCTGGCCGCCATGCGCGACTCCCGTGTCGGTGGCGGCGCGGCCGCCGCGGGTGGCATCTTGATCCTGCTATTTGTCGGCTTTGGCGCAAGGGTATCCTTCCGGGAACTGTGGCTCGTGTTCGCGGTGGCGGGAATGGCTGGCCGCGGCGCCGTCAGCGCGGCTCTGGGGCTCCATCCGTACGCTCGCCCTGACGGGCTCGGCCTGGCCTTCGCCGGCAAGGCGCAATCGGGCCTGCTCGTCGGGGGCCTTGCGCTCGCGCTTCTGATCGCCCTCCTCGGCCTGCGCGGTGTGGTCAGTGCGGCGGGCACGGTCGTGCTGGTCGTGCTAGGCGGGCGCTACGCAGTGCTCCGCTTCGGTGGGCTGACCGGGGACGTCTACGGCGCGATCGAGGTCCTGACGGAGATCCTGGTGCTGGCAAGCGCAGCCTGGAGGTGAGACTGATGGCAGATGGTGCGCCCCCCGCGCACGGTGGACAGCGGCGTTGGGCGGCCGAGGCATATGGCGGCGACGCGACGCGCTGGCTCGACTTCAGCGCGAACCTGAACCCCCTCGGACCGCCGCAGTGCGTCATGGAGGCCCTTCGGCACGGCCTCGGCGAGATCGCCTTCTACCCCGATCTCGAGGCGAAGGAGGCGACTCGGGCGCTTGCGGGCTACCTCGGTGTCGCCCCGGGGCAGCTGCTCCTCACGAGCGGCGGCATGGAGGCGATCTACCTGGCGGTGCGGGCGCTCCAGCCACGCAGCGCGATCATCCGCGAACCGGCCTTCGGCGGCTACCGCGAGGCGCTCGGGGCGTCGGGAGTGCCCGCCCTCAGCTTCTTTGGCCCGGCACGAGATCTCCTCACGGCCCGGATCGAGCCCGGCACGCTCATCGTCCTCGGCCAGCCGGGGAATCCCGCGGGTGGCCTCGAGGATCGCACGCTGCTCCTCGCGCTGCTCGGGCGCCTGCAGGGAATCGGCGGGCACCTGCTCGTGGATGAGGCGTTCATCGACTTCGTCGAGCGGCCAGAGGAACACTCGCTGCGTAAGTCCGCGAATGAACCCGGGCTGATCGTCGTCGGCTCCCTGACGAAGTTCTACACCCTGCCGGGGCTGAGGGTGGGCTACGCCCTGGCGGCAGCGGAGTTGCTGCAGGCCTTGCGCCGGCAGATGACGCCGTGGAGCGTCTCCTCCCTGGCGCAGATCGCCACGGTCGCAGCGGTCTCCGACGCCTCCTTCGTCGCAGAGAGCAGGCGCTTCTTGCCGCCCGCGCGACGGGAGTTCGCGACCGCCCTGCAGGGTACCGGTGCCTTCGCGGTGACGGAGGGCCGGGCCAACTACCTCCTGCTCGACGCAACTCCCTCGGGCATCCCCGCGGCCCGCTGGACCCGCGGCGCGGCACGGCGCGGCATCCTGGTGCGCGACGCCAGTACGTTCCCTGGGCTCACGCCCTACCACCTGCGCGTGGCGGTGCGCACCCCCGCCGAGAACGGCCAGGTGGTGCAGGCCCTTGCGGAGATCGTCCGGGCGCGGTAGGCGGCCAAAGGTAAAGGAGGCGGCGACCATGGCAGCTCGTGAGCATGCCGTGTGGCGTATCGAGGCAAACGGCATCGAGCCGATTCCTGCAGGCGAGCGAAGCGCCTCCCTGCGCGATGTCTTCTGGATCTGGTTCGGGGCGAACATCGCCATCCTGGGCGTCGTCCTCGGCGCCGTGGCGATGAGCTACGGCCTTTCCCTCTGGCAGGGGGTGCTCGCCACGCTGCTCGGCGCCTTCTCCTTCGCGCTCGTCGGCGTGCTCGGCGTATCCGGCATGCGGCTCGGCGTCCCCACCCTGACCCTCGCGCGCGCCACGTTCGGCATCTACGGCAACCTCCTGCCGACCGCCGTGGCCTGGCTGAACCTCATCGGCTGGGAGGTGATCGTGCTCGTCACGGCGACCTACGCCCTTGCGGGCATTGCCACCGCAGCCTTTGGCGTTGCGCCTGCCGCCCCTCTCCTCGTTGCGGCGTTCGCGATCGTCCTTGCTGTGGCGTTTCTGGCGGCGCTCTTGGGCTACGCCGCGATCGCCCGCCTGCAGGCCGTCTTCTCCCACGTCTTCGGTCTGCTGACGCTCGTCGTATTCGCACTCCTCGTGCGGCACGCCGACTGGGGACGCCTTCTTGCGATCAGACCGGCGCCTCTCGTCACAGGCTTCCTGCCGGCCATGTCGGTCGTGGTCGCTGGTACGGGCCTGTCGTGGGTCACGGCCGCCGCCGACTACACCCGGTACCTGCCGCAGACGACGCGGCCAAGGGGAGTGATCGGAGCCGTCACCTGGGGGGCCCTGCTGCCGGTCTTCGCCCTGATGCTGCTCGGGGTACTGCTCTCCGCGACCATGCCCGCCCTGGATGCCGCGGCGAACCCGATCGCCATGATCGGCGCGGCCCTGCCCGCTTGGATGGCCGTGCCTTACCTCCTTACGGCTGTCGGTGGCCTCGTGACGGAGGTCGTCCTGGCCGTCTACTCGTCGGGACTCAGCCTGCTCGCGGCCGGGATCCGCATCCCGCGCTACAGGACGATCCTCGTCGACGCCGGGCTGTCGATCGTCGGCGGCCTCTACTTCCTCTTCGCCGCCCCGGACTTCCAGGAGCCGTTCGTGTCGTTCCTGACCCTGCTCGCCGCGGTTCTCGCGCCCTGGGCGGGGGTTGTCTGGGTGGACAGCGCCCGACGGCTGCGCATGGGGTATTCGCTGCGCGATCTCTACAACGGTCGGCGCAGCACGTACGGTACGGTGCGCTGGCGCAGCCTTGGCGCGTTCGCCGGCGGGTGTGTCACGGCCCTCCTCCTGACCTCGTCCCCTCTCTATGATGGTCCGCTCGCCAAGGGGGTCTTCCAGGGATCAAGCCTCGGATTTCTGGTCGGCATGGGCGTCAGCATCGTGCTGGCCGCGGCACTGCGAGAGCCGGGCGAAGTGCATGCTCGCCCTGGAACGGCGAAGCCCGGCACCGGTAGAAGACGGGAGCTTTGAGGCGCGAAGCCCGTCAGCCGTGGCCGTCCTTCGGCTGTGCCGTCTACCATCCACAGGTTACGCATTTTGGACGCGAGGGCGACGGTGTCCCAGTCGATGAACTCGGCGGAGAAGGGGCCGCCCTTCCAGGCAGGTCAAAGTTCCCGCGGCCAGCGTCGACAAGGCCGCGTCCAGGCAGGTCCGTGCCGCGTGGTCGCGTCCGTGACGCCACGTTGCCCATGACGCGATGGAGATCCGAGGCGAGGCAACTGGGCGCGGTCTTCCGCCCCAAGCGCATCGTCGAAGCATCCAGAGCGTCCCTCGCGGAACGGAAACACGGCCACGCAGTACAGCGGCCGATGCACCAGGCCGTGTTCCCGTCACGGGCCCTCATGGCAGCGACTACGAAATCCAGGTGTGCCGGCTCGCAAACCATCAAGGCAGTCTCCAAGACGGATCGCAGTGATGCTAAGCCTAGCCGCGATCCTTGTCCAGCCACGGCTGCTATCGTGGTCGTCCACGTTCAGAAGTAGCGTGGACCGTCCTCAGTCCGCGCGAGCCACCGGTAGCTGCCGCAACCGGCCGGTAGGTACGCGAGCGCCTTGGGACGGAGTTCCCAGCCGGCGTCGAGACGCTTGACGATGATCTGCTCCGTCGAGATGTGCCGGCAAGATTTGGCCGGTGCGGTGACTCCGCTTGGGCCGCGCAAAGGCTGCCGACGGCTTGTTTCGCTTGCGACGTCTCCGGAAGGTTCGCCGGCGAAGTCACAGCGGAGGCCAGCCAGACGGGTGGAGCCTTTGCGCCGGTCCGTTTCCGCGATCCGCGCACGGCACGGTCCAGATGCTCTTGACGACCGCACCGACCTGCGGAAGGAATCGGGAACGCAGGCAGCGCATTTTGGAATGGAACCAGATGCCATGTGGTGGCCCCGGCCACGCCGTCCCGTTGGAGGTGCCTTGATGCTGGCACGCAGCCTGCCGGACCCAAGACCGTGGCGCAGCGTCCCGCGCGACGCGCGCATAAGGGCCTGGACCCGGCTTCTGCGCCACCCCTTGTTCCGGGTCGGTGCGGCGCTGCTCACCTTCCTGCTGCTGTTCAGCTTTCTCGGGCCCGTGATCTGGCGCCAGGGAAGCGGCGTGGACATGGCGACGATCCTGCTGCCGCCGTCGTCCGCCCATCCGCTTGGCACCGACGGGCTTGGTCGCGACTACCTGCGTGCGTTGATGCTCGGCGGCAAGCTGCCGATCCTGAGCGGATTCGCGACAGCGGCCGCTGCCACGCTGATCGGTGTCGCGGCAGGCCTCGTGGCGGCATTCTCCCGCCACTGGGAGGCGCCGGTGATGCGCGTCGTGGACGCGATCCTGAGCATACCGCCCGTGGTGCCGATCCTGATCATCGAGGGCTTCTTCGGGGTGGGCATCGTCACGCTGATGGCTGCCGTCACCCTGGTCAGCTGGCCATCCACGGCCCGCCTCGTCTGGTCGAGAGCACTCGTGCTGCGCGAGCTGCCCTATGTCGAAGCGGCTCGCGCGACGGGTGCCTCCCGCCTGCAGGTCATCCGCCGGCACGCGCTGCCGAACGCCTTCGACACCGTCGTCGCCTGCTTTGCCTCCCAGTTCGCGAACGCCGTCCTGTTCATCGCCCTCGCGACCATTCTCGGCGCCGGCCTCGGCGCGTCCACCAACTGGGCGACCATGATCGCGACGAGCCGCCAGTACATGTTCGACCTGTACTGGTGGCTCGTCGTGCCGCCAGGGATCTGCTTCGCGACGCTCGTCGTGGCGGTCTTCTTCCTCGCCGAGGCGGTGCGCCAGGCCTTCCAGCCGCAGAGTCCGGCCGACGGGAGAGCACAGCCTTGATCGCGTACATCGTCCGGCGGCTGGTGCAGGCTGTGCTCACCCTGGCAGCTATCAGCGTCGTGCTGTTCGTCATGATGAAGCTCTATGGCGGCGACCCCGGCTGGATCATGCTCGGGCATTTCGCGACACCGGCGAAGGTGCACAGGCTGGATCTCGCGCTCGGTGTCCTGCAGCCGTGGCCCGTGCAATACCTCGACTGGCTCAGGCTGCTCTTCGCCGGCGCACTGGCCGGGACGTTCCAAGCCATGCCGCCCACGCTGCTGCTCTTCGCGCTCGGCGGCGGGCTCGGGCTGCTGCTCGCCACCGGCCTTGCGCTGCTGCAGGCGCGCCATCCCCGGACGTGGGTCGATCATCTGACGTCCACCGGCGCACTCGTCTTCTACGCCATGCCCTCCTACTCGCTCGGGCTCGTGCTGTTCCTCGTCTTCGCGGTCTACCTCGGCTGGTTGCCCATGGTGCCGCCAGGGTTCTTTCCCGGCGGCCAGGGCCCCGTGGGGTGGAGTCTCGCCATGGTACTGCCGATCGTGACCCTTGCCCTCACAACCGTCTCGGGCTGGTCGATGCACCTCAGGTCAGCGATGGAGGAGGCCCTCGCGTCGGACTACGTGCGCACGGCGCGTGCCAAGGGTCTGCCGGAGGGCAGGCTTCTGCGGCGCCATGTGATGCGCAGCGCGGTCCTGCCTCTCCTCGCGATGATCGGCATGTCGTTTCCGGTGCTGCTGAGCAACCTGATCGCCGTGCAAGTGGCCTTCGGCATGTCGGGCATCGGCCAGATGCTGGTGACTGGCCTCTTCTTCCGCCTCTACGGGATGGTTCTCGACGTCGTCTTCGTCATCGGCATCATCACCGTGCTGGCGAGCCTGCTGGTCGACGTGCTGGCCGCCGCCTCGGATCCCCGCGTCCGCTTCGGCTAGTAGCCGACGGCCACCACCGCATCGACGATGACCATTTCGTCCGACAGATCGCCCTGGTCGCGCAGCAGAACGCCGCTGCTTGCCATGAGCCCTCCCTGCACGACCTTCACTTCGACGTGGCCGTACGGAAAGGTGTCGCGCACCGCCTGGAGGTCCACCGCCTCGTGGCTGCTGGGCACACCCAGGGTCACCTCGACCTGCATCCGTTCGATGTCACCCTCCGGCAGCACGCTGCGGATGCCCGGCATGGAGTTGTGCCCGATGGCGCTACGGCAGGCGCGCACGCAGGCCGAGGAGACATCCTGGCCGTGCAGGTCGATACCCTGACCGATCTCGATGAACATCACTTGCTTCACGAAAGATCGCCTCCCAGTCGCCATCATCCTCCGCCAGCGGGTACGAACGCGCAACCTGTCTGCCCGGCGGGGGACGAAGGCAAACAGGCGGCGCACCTCCCCGAGGGGAATGCGCGCCGCCTGAGTCCCTTCACGCTACTTCAGGACGAATGCCGTGACGTCCTGTATCCCGAAGATTGCAACCTGATGGTCCGAGGCGTTGATGAAGATGTCGATGCGGTTGCCCTGGATCGCGTCGCCTGTGTCGACGGCGCGCGCGAAAAAACCTTCGGCGGGTAGGATCGGCGAGCTGTACCCGCTCACCCAGAGCAGCGTGCCGAGCGGGATGACGCTCGGGTCCACCGCGACGTCGCCGGCGACGAGCGGCTTGCCGAAATAGTCGATGGCACCGTACGGGTAGTTGTCCTGCAGGCTCGGGCCATAGGCGGTCGCCGTGAGATGCAGCGTCTCGCTGATCGGGTAGCCGCCGATCGTCGGCACAGCCGCCGTGCGCCGCGCCGACGGCATCTTGTGCGGCGTGCGCTTATGGAAGATGGTGCGCACGTGATGCCGTGACGATGCTGGGCGGGCAGCGGTCGACGTCTGCGCCAAAGCCATGCCCGGAAGCGTGCTCAACATCGCCAGAGCGGTGGCCGTGATGACCAGCCGCTGCAGTCCGTTGTTCATGTGGTCATCCTCCAACCCTAGTGTGATGTTCAGTTGTCGGGCTGATTCTAAGGTTGCATGGCGCCATTGTCATGGAGCGGGAAATCGCCTGAGCCTCGCGGGCATGCGAGGAGATACTCCTGTGGCGCAAGCAGCGCACGCTTGCACATGATCACGGCGGTATGGGCGCAGGAACCACTTCTGTGCAGGAATCGACATCGCACGCGGCAGTAGGCCGCAGCAGAACACATTTGGCGGCCAAGATCGAGATGATTCCCGGCGCGGGTCGGTCGCAACGCCAACCGGGGCCGGAGGCGCCGCACCTGCCTTATCGCCGATCGCAGGCTGAGAAGCCGTCGATGGTCGCGAAGGATTGGCACCTCTCGCCACGGGACATGGCAGAGGCAAGATCGTGCGGACGGTCCGGCGCATGCGGGCACGCGGTGCGGCAGGGCGTCCGGCGCGCAGCGTCTCGCCTGGCCGCAGGCGTCGAGCCGGCGCAGAGCGAAAGGAGACGCACCTGCAGTCGGATCTTTGCGGAGGATGAGCGATGCGCGCAATCGACGTCAAACAGGTGGACGCGTTTTCGAGGCGGCCCTTCGAAGGCAATCCGGCCGGGGTCGTCACGCACGCGCTGGGGCTCTCCGAGGAGGAGATGCAGGCGATCGCCAAGGAGCTCAATTGCTCCGAGACGGCGTTTGTCCTGCCGTCAGGCAAGGCGGATCTGCGCCTCAGGTATTTCACACCTGCGCAGGAGGTCGACCTGTGCGGCCACGCCACCATCGCCGCGCTGCACGCGCTGAGAGAGGAGGGCCGCATCACGGGCCCCGTGCAGGCCGAGACCAGAGTCGGCGTCCTGGACCTCGAGGCCGGTCAGGATATGCATTGGATGCGGCAGGACACGCCGCGCATCAAGGCGTGCGACGACGACCCCGGGGCTGTCGCAGAGCTGCTGGGGCTGGAGTACGGCGACCTCGACCCCGAAATCCCGATCGGCATCGGCTATACAGGACTCTGGGCCCTCCTGGTGCCGGTACGGGACCTCGATGTCCTGCGCCGCGCGCAGCCCGTCATGCCTGAGCTCGCGGCGCACAACAGGAGCCGGGGCATCGTGTCGACCCACCTCTACTGCCGGCAGACGGAACTGCCGGGCAGCACCTTGCACACGCGGGACTTCTCGCCCGCCGCCGGTGTGCCGGAAGACCCGCATACCGGCACGGCCAGCGGAGCCCTCGCGGCATACCTGGTCAGCCGGGGTATGCTGGCGCCAGGCCGCCACCTGTTCGAGCAGGGCTGGACCGTGGGCAGGCCCGGCCTGATCCATGTCGAGGTGGCTCCCGGCGCCGCATCGGTGCGGGTCGGCGGTGCGGCCGTCACGGTGCTCTCCGGCACGCTCTCGCTCGCGGACCGCCCCTAGATCCAGACGCAAGGCGCGGCAACCAAGATCGCCGTCTGGGAAGAATTGTGGGCCGCATTTGCGTGCCTCTCAGCGCGTACGCGGAAAGCCGAGGTCGACAGCACTCGTCGCGGGATCGGGCCAGCGGCTCGTCACGACCTTGCCGCGGGTGTAGAAGCTGATGCCTTCCGGCCCGTACATGTGCGTGTCGCCGAAGAGCGACTGCTTCCAGCCGCCGAACGAGTAGTACCCGACCGGCACCGGGATAGGCACGTTGATGCCGATCATGCCTGCCTCCGCGTCGAATTGGAAGCTCCGGGCGGCGCCGCCGTCGCGCGTGAAGATCGCGGCGCCGTTGCCCCAGGGGCTGGTGTTGACGAGGCGCACGGCGTCCTCGTAGGTCGCTGCGCGGACGACCGACAGGACCGGGCCGAAGATCTCGTCCCGGTAGCAGTCCATGGCGGGCGTCACGTGGTCCAGCAGCGACACGCCGAGGAAGAAGCCGGGACGTCCGCAGACCGGGTCCTCGCGGCCGTCCACCACCACCTCCGCGCCCTGTACGCGACCTGAGTCGAGGTACGAGGCGACGCGGTCGCGGTGCTCCGCGGTGATCAGCGGTCCCATCTCCGACGCCGGCTCCAGGCCGTCGCCGATCCGCACCCTTTGCATGCGCTCCTTGATCGCTGCGACCAGGCGGTCACCGATCGCCCCGACCGCCACCACGACCGAGATGGCCATGCAGCGCTCGCCTGCCGAGCCGAAGCCGGCCGACACGGCTGCGTCCGCAGCCATGTCGAGGTCGGCGTCGGGCAGCACGACCATGTGGTTCTTGGCTCCCGCCAGGGCCTGCACCCGCTTGCCGGACCGCGTCGAGGCCTGATGGATCGCCCGGGCCACCGGCGTCGAACCGACGAACGAGATCGCCTGGACGTCCGGGTGGTCGATGAGGGCGTCGACGGCGAGCTTGTCGCCATGGACGACATTGAAGACGCCGGGAGGCAAGCCGGCCTGCGACAGGAGATCCGCGATCAGCATGGCGGGGGAGGGGTCCTTCTCGGACGGCTTCAGGACGAACGTGTTGCCGCACGCGATGGCGTTTGCGAACATCCACATCGGCACCATGGCCGGGAAGTTGAACGGGGAGATGCCGGCCACGACGCCGAGCGGCTGTCGCATGGAGTACACGTCGACACCGGTCGATGCCTGCTCGCTGAAGGCTCCCTTGAGCAGGTGCGGCACGCCGCAGGCGAACTCGACGTTCTCAAGACCGCGCGCCACCTCGCCCATCGCGTCCGACAGCACCTTGCCGTGCTGCGCGGTGATCCGCTCGGCAATCTCCCGGCGGTGCTGGTCGAGGGTCTCGCGTATGCGGAAGAGGATCTCGGCGCGACGGGACAGCGACGTCGCGCGCCAGGCCGGGAAGGCGGCCTGGGCCGATGCGACGGCGGCCTGCACCTCGCCTGGGCTTGCGAAGTCCACCTCATGCGTCTTTTGGCCTGTGGCGGGGTTGTAGACAGGACCGGATCGCCCGGACCTGCCGGTCACGACACGGCCGCCGATGTAGTGCGGGATGCGCTCCAAGAGAACTTCCCCTTTCCCTGCGCTCCGTCAGGCGGCGCAGCTTCCCTGCAAGGCCGCCAGCACCACAGTGAGCGCCTCGTCGAGGTCGCCCTCGGCGATCACGAGCGGCGGCTGCAGGCGCAGCACGTTGCCGTCCACACCGCCGACACCGATGAGGACGCCGTGATCGCGGCAGTAGGCGCGCACCGCCTTGGCGAGGCCAGGGTCCGGCTCCTTTGAGACGCGGTCTTTGACGAGCTCGATGCCGATCATCAGCCCGAGACCCCGTGCTTCGCCGACGCATGCCATGTCCGAAGACTCCTCGCGCAGCCTGGCGAGCGCCTGCTCGCCGAGACGCGCCGAGCGGCCGGGAAGGTCTTCCGCCAGCATCACGTCGAGGTTCGCGATCGCTGCGGCGCAGGAGACGGGGTTGCCGCCGAAGGTGGAGAGGTGCTCGCCTGGACGGAAGCTGTCGGCCACCTCCGGACGGGCGATCGTCGCCGAAAGCGGAAAGCCGTCCGCGATGCCCTTCGCGGAGACGAGGATGTCCGGCTCGACGCCGAAGTGCTCGACGGCGAAGAGGCGACCCGTGCGGCCGAAGCCGCACTGCACCTCGTCCGCGATCAGCAGGATGCCGTGACGGTCCAGGATCTCCTTGACCTGCGGCAGGTAACTCCTGGGCGGCACGATGATGCCACCCTCGCCCATCACCGGCTCTGCGATGAAGGCCGCCACGTCGCCGCTCGTGTGGAAGCGGATCACGTCCTCGAGGGCGGCCGCCGCCTGCCGGCCGATCTCCTCGGCATCGCCGGCGAAGCGCGAGCGGTAGGGGTAGGGTGCGGGCGCGAAGGCGATACCGGAGAGATAGGGACCGCCGCGGCTCTTGCGCGACATGTTGCCGGTGAGGCTCAAGGTTCCCACCGAACGTCCGTGGAAGCTGCGCTCGAGCGCGATGAACTCGTGCCGGCCGGTGAACGCCTTGGCCATGCGCATTGCGGCCTCGATGCCCTCCGCGCCCGAGTTGGCGAAGAAGGTCTTCTGCAGGCGCCCTGGCGTGACGGCCGCGAGGCGCTCCGCGAGATCCGCGACGGGTTCCAGGTAGTACGTGTAGGAGCTGGCGTGGATCAGGCGGTCGATCTGCGTCTTTGCGGCGTCACGCACCTTGGGGTGGCCGTGACCCGCGTTGACGACCGAGATGCCTGCGAAGCAGTCGATGTACTCCCGGCCGTCCTGGGTCAGGAGGCGGGCGCCCTCACCGCGCGCGATCGCGATCGGCTCGAGGCCGCCTGTGAAGCTCGTGTTGACATACCGCTCATACTTTTCCCTGGTGTCCGTCGCGGTCCCCTCCTCTGGCCTAGAGACTAGGGGACGCAACGCCGCGGCGTGAGGGACACAGCGTCAGAAGTCTGTGGCCTCGCCTTGGACAGACTGTCCAGAGTCGCCGAACTCCGACTGCAGCCGTGCGAGCAAGGCGAGCAGGAGGCGGAGTCTGCGCTCAGGGCGCAGGAAGTCGTCCCCGAGCAGCGTCGCGATACGATCGATCCGGTAGTAGAGCGTCTGCCGCCGGATCCTCAGCAGCTGTGCCGCAGCATCCTTGTGCTCCGTCCGCAGCAGGACGCCGAGCGTCGCCAGCAGGTCTGTGCGGTGCCGCCGGTCGTACGCGAGCAGGGGACCAAGCTCCTCCTCGACGCATGCGGCGGCGTCGAAGCCGTTGCGCAGCTGCGAGAGCATGCGCAGGGCGCCGAGCTCCTCATAGAAGGGACTCGTGTTTCCAGCCGACCAGACGGCCGCAGCCAAGGCGAGGCTCGCCTCCTGCAGACCGCGCGGGAGCTCGCCGAGCGGCAGGAGATCGGAGGCGCCGATCGAGAGCCCTCCGGCTGGTGCAGCAACCATCTTCATGTCCTCCGCGAGGCGCCTGAGCTGCGCGAGCGGTGCGGGATCGAAGAGCAGCAGTGCAAGATCGTCGCCGCGCCTGCCGACCAGCGTACGGAGTCCCTGCTGCCCGAGCCGCAGCTGCAGACCCCCAGGCAGCGCTGGAGAGGCGGAAGCCGCTCCGCGCAAGAGGAAGAGCATGGCCCTCGAGGGCAACCGCCCGCCGCGCCTGAAACGCTCGAGACCGTCCGCCACGAGGCCAGGCGCGTCCCCCGCCAGGAGGTGCGCCACGAGACGGTCGTCGTCGGGCGCGTCCTCCGGCCTTGGCCGCTCCTGGCGCGGAACGACCTGGGCCAGGGCGGCCGCGGCAAGATCGAGGGCCATGCCTGCGGCGACCCGATCATCGCTCCTGCAGGCGGCGAACAGGAGGCCCGGCGTCCCTTCCTGCTGTGCGACGAGGCGTGAGACGACGCCGCTGCCGTCGGGCAGCACCGCGTCCGGCAAGGCGCCCGCCGGGAAGCGCAGTGCCTTGAGCATGGCCGTGGCCTGCTGCTCGAGAGGCTCGCAGCGCTCCACGGGGCCGAAGCGGATCGCCGGGCCGGATGTGGGCAGGAACAGGACGGCATCGCCGAGCCACAGGCCGAGCTGCCCCAGGATCCCGTCTTCCGGCGCAGGATGGCCCTGCAGCCGGCGCAGGTCCTCCGCCAGGTGCTGCAGGGAGAGCAGGACCTGCTGCTCTCCCTGCAGGATCACCGCGTGCACGTCGCGCGTGATGTCGACGAAGCGTACCTGGTGGAGGAAGGCGATCAAGGGCAGCTCCAGGCGATCGGAGAGCCGGAGCATGTCGTCCGGTACGTGCCTCAGGTACCTGCCGAGTTCGATGCAGACGCCCGCCACCCTGCACTCGGCCAGACGCTCGAGGTAGCGGCGCCGGTCCTGGGGCAGGCGAAGGCCGACGCCGGTGGAGAGGACGAGTTCCTGGCCGCGCAGGTAGCGCGCGATGTCGGGGATCTCGCCGACGTGCACCCAGCGGACGTGGGCATCGAGCCCCTGGCGCCCGGCCAGGACCTCCGCGCCCTGGAAGGCGGGCCTGCGCAGGATCTCGCGCAGCGTGGGCAGATCCATCGGGCGGCTTCTCGACACGTCGTCACCTGCCTCATGCGGCGTCATGGTCGTGTTCAGCCGAGGGCCGCGAGGAAGTCGGTGTAGAGCGGATGCCCCGCCGCGAGGACCTCGAGCGACGTGCGGACGCCCTCTTGCATCCGGTCGGCCTCCGTCTGCGAGCACCAGCCGGCGACGCTGCCAATGCGCGCGAAGGCGAGGGTCAGGGTGGCGACATCGCAGGTGCAGTAGGCTGCGATGTCCTGGCCGCGCCCTTCGGCCCAGAGCCGGCGGACGTCGCTGCCGGCGACGCCCAGCTTGCCCGGGATGCCGAGCATCGTCGCGAGTTCGTGCTGGCTGAGAGGTGTGGAGCTGCCGTAATCCGAAAGGACATCCATGATATCGAGGTGGCTGTCGCGGAACCGTTGGCGGTAGTCGTCCCGCCAGATCGCCGCAGGCGAGAGGCCGTGGCCGAGGGCCCGCTGCACCAGCACCGGCACGTCGAAGCGTCGCCCGTTGTAGCTGACGAGGCGCACGCCCGGCAGACGGTGGGCGAAGCCCGCCCAGAACCCGTGCACCAGGACGCGTTCGTCGTTGCCGCTGTTGAGCGGCCGCAGCACCTCGATCGTGCCGTCCCCAGCCACGGCGCAGACAGAGATCTCGACCACGCGGTGGTAGAGGGGCTTCGGGAAGCCGAAGGCTTCCTCCGCGCCGCGCGGCGGGGCCACGAGCGGCAATGCCTCCGCATCCGTCAACTGAGGCTGTCCCAGCACGCGCCGCGCCATGTCGGCGTCGACGACGGTCTCCACATCGAAGACGAGTGCAGGCCTCAAGGGTGCGACCCCTCCTTACGTCTTCCGACGACCGGCTTCCGCGCATCCGCCGGGTTTCCTGCTGGGGGGCCCGTGACGTGCTTCGCGCTGTGGGCTACCGGCCTCGCGCGCGCAACGCTCGTACTCGCGTACAATGCCGGGTGCTTGTGCGACCTAGGTATAGTAGGGAGCAGGTACCAGCGATCTCAGGGAGGGATACATCTGGCCAGGAGCGAGTTCCTGCGCCTCAAAGACGTCCACAAGACGTACGGCAGCGTGCGCGCCGTCGACGGCGTGGACCTCGGGATTGAGCCGGGCCGCATCTTCGGGCTGCTCGGGCCGAATGGCGCCGGCAAGACGACGACGCTCGAGATGATCGAGGGGCTGCGGCGTCCGGACAGCGGCAGCATCACCTACGGTGAGCACGACCTTGTGCGACAGCCCAGGGTGGCGCGGGAGCGCTTCGGCGTGCAGCTGCAGACGTCCGCGTTCTTCGAGCTGCTGCGCGTGGACGAGACGATCAATCTCTTTGCGAGCTTCTACCGGCGCACGCTTCCCACCGACGCCCTGATCGAGCGCTTCGAGCTCGGCGAGAAGCGCAAGGCCTACGTGCAGCACCTCTCGGGCGGCCAGCGGCAGCGCCTTGCGGTCGCGGTGGCGCTCGTCAACGACCCCGAGGTGGTGTTCCTCGACGAGCCGACGGCTGGACTCGACCCGCAGGCGCGCCGCAATGTGTGGGATTCGGTGCGCCAGCTGCGGGAAGAGGGCAGGACCGTCGTGATGACGACGCACTACATGGACGAGGCGGAGGCGCTCTGCGACCAGCTCGCCATCATGGACCATGGGCATGTGCTGGACGAGGGCCAGCCGCAGGAGCTCATCCGACGCCACAGGCCGGGGGCCATCATCGAGGTGGCGGCTGAGGTGCCGATCGCGGACGACCTGCGCCTGCCGGGTCTCGAGCGCGTGACGTGCGACGGGCCGAAGAAGGTGCTCGTGACGCAGCAACTCGACGAGACGCTCGCGGCGCTCGCCGAGTGGGCCAGGGGACGGGGGGTTCCCCTGACAGGGCTCGCCACGCGCACGGCCACGCTCGAGGATGTCTTCCTCCAACTTACGGGAAGGAGCCTGCGCGACTGATGAGACAGCTCTTGACGGTCACGGCAGCCCTGCTGCGCTCGCTCGTGCGCAATCGCCAGGCCCTGTTCTGGACGTTCTTCTTTCCCGTGCTGCTGATGGTCGTGTTCGGCTTCCTGGGCAACTCGAGCTTCAAGCTCAACCTGCTCGTCTCCGGCCCCAGGACCGGGGCGGAGGCGAGGATCGTGCAGGCGTACGAGAAGATCCCGTACTTCAGCGTCAAGCGCGAGGGGCGCAAGGATGCGCTCCGCCTCGTACGCCTCGGCCAGGCGGACGCGGCCTTGCTGCTGCCGTCGGCATCGAGTCCGCCGCCCTGGCACGCCGAGCTCGTCTACAACAGCGCCAACATGCAGACGGCGCAGCAGGCCGTGTCCGCCGTGACGTCGGCCGCGGCCCAGATCAACCTCGCGATGACCGGCCAGCAGCCCTACCTGGTCGTCAAGCCCAAGGCTGCCGCAGGCAGCCGCACGTCGACCTATCTCGACTTCCTCTTGCCCGGCGTCCTGGCGCTCATGGCGATGCAGAACAGCCTCTTTGGCGTCGCCGGCAGCTTGACCCGCTGGAAGGAGAAGGGCGTCCTGCGCCGTTTCCTCGCGACGCCTTTGAAGCCACTCCAGTTCCTCGGCGGCGTCGTGCTCTACCAGCTCGTCTTCGGCATCCTCAGCGCGGCCCTGATCGTGGCGATCGCCGTCGTCTTCCTGCATGTGAACGTCCTGCTGCCGCTGCTGCCCCTGCTTCTGACCGTGGTGCTCGGCATGGCCGCATTCCTCGCGATCGGTTTCGTCATCGCCGGTTTCGCCAAGACCGAAGAGGCCACGATGCCGATCATCCAGGTCGTCAGCTTACCGATGATGTTCCTGAGCGGCGTCTTCTTCCCGCTGACGAGCCTGCCGCCGCTCCTCAGGTCGATCGTCCACGTCCTGCCGCTCACCTACCTCGTCGACGGCGTGCGCGGGCTGATGTCCGGGCAGTATGCCCCATGGGCGCCTGCGGTGCAGTCCGACATCTGGGCCCTCCTCGCCTGGTTCGTGCTCCTGGCCGTCATCTCCACGCGCACCTGGCGCTGGGAGTAGAAGGCACAGGACCGTCGCCGTATCGAGACCAGGCCGCCGACCTCGAATATGATGGCGGGAAGAGCCCCGCCGGGGGAGGCGGTCTCGTGGAGGTCAGGCTGAGGCCGGTGCAGGTGGCGGACCTGCCCTTCTATTACCGCTGGCAGGAGGAAGACCCACACTGGGAACGCTACACCTGCCGGCCGGTAGAGCTCGTACGTCCGTATCCGGCGTTCAGGGCGCATTATGTCCGAGCCCTGGCAGAGGCGCGGGAGCTCGTGTTCAGCGTGATCGCGGACGACAGGCCCGTCGGTCGCATGGTCGCCTTCGATGAGAATCCCCGCAACCGCAGCATGGAGATCGGCTACTACTTTGCCGCCGAGTCCCGCGGGCAGGGCGTGGGACGCAAGGCCTTGCGGATGTTCGTCGGCATCCTGTTCGCCTGGCCCGGCAAGGAACTGCACAAGCTCTACGCCACCACGTCGGCCGAGAACGGGGCATCGATCGCGATCCTCGAGCGCGTGGGGTTTCACCTCGACGGACGGCTGCGCGAGCACTACCTGATCGACGGCCGTTTCAGCGACCAGCTCTTCTACTCGCTCCTGCGCCGGGAATGGTCGCCGGGTGAAGATACTGGCACCGGCTAGGGCCGCATGGTACCATCTCGATGGTTGGGCCTGCCAGCGCCCGCGCTTGGCAGGCTTCTTTGGTGCGCCCGGCATGGGCGCCGACTTGGCGGTGAAAGTCCGCTATGGGCGAGGCAGCACGAGCCCATTAGCCAAGAGCAACTGCACTGCCCGCGAGGGGGTGTGGGGAGGAAGCTGGAGGCAAATCCACGACCCGAGGAAGGGCCGAA
>JAJZVM010000149.1 GCA_021845645.1 Bacillota bacterium | reverse complement strand
AAGCATTTGTTCATGGTTCATGGTTCATGTTTCCAGTTTGGGATTGACGTCTGGCCCTGTCAAGTAAAGTCCGTGACTTAGATTAACTCCAGTACCTGGCCGATCGTCGGTCCTTCGGGTTGTCCCTTGGCCATCACATATGCCTCCCGCAGTGGTCTCGCTCTCGCCGTCCGGGCACGGTCCTCCTGTCCCTGTGGGTTCTGTTCAGGCACCTATGTTCCTGCGCAAGGCACTGAAGCAGTCAGTCGCATCTGGACGAAGGAGACGCAGAACATACTGCCGAACGCGTCGAGGAGGTGATCACCTTGCCATCCCTCAAAACGTGCGCGCCCAAGCAGAGGCTGCGCTCCAGACCTACTGCGATCTTTTAAGGGCATGTGCATGTGTCCGCGACGACGTCCGGTTCGAGGTTGTGCTGCGCGGCGACGCTGCCACGATCTAAGAACGCCAGTTCCTCTCGCCCGGTGACCGAGGCGGCGTGTGGTCGCGTCTCGCGGTGGCCCGGTTTCGCTTCGATGCCGGGACGCGGCGCTAACACTCCACTGGGCCGACTTGCCGCTGGCACGTCTACGATGACTTGAAGCCGTCCAAAAAACGTGAGGAGCTGATCGCCGAGGCCGACGCGGATCCGACCTGCATCTTCCGGCGCTGACGGTCGCCTCACTGTGCCCGAGGTCTCCCGTTCTTAAGTGGAGGTGCATCCCATGCGAAAGCTTCAGAAGGTCGGTCCTCACGAGTGGCGTTTTCGCTGGCCACAAGACTTCTACGACGAAGCGCTCATCATGGACGACGCCATCGAACTGGCCGCACAGGGCGACGAGGGAGAAGCCGAGCGCCGCCTGAGAGCTGTCCTCGAACGGTCCCCCGAGCACATCGACATCATGCAGGCTCTCGCTCAGGTCCTCAACCATACGGATCGGAAGGAGCAGGCTGGGACGCTCTGGAGGAAGGCGGTGGACCTTGGCCGAAGCGCCTTCCCACCGCGCGCCTTCAAGGTCGGCCGTGACCTGCTTGAGTGGGATTGGCTCGAGAACCGGCCGTTCCTGCGCTGTCTTCGGGGGCTCATGTACCACAGCCATTTCGACCTGGGCGAGACGAACAAGGCGCTGGATCTGGCGTACGAACTACTCGCCCTGAACCCGCGCGACAACCAGGGTGTACGCGCCTCCGCGATGTCGTGGCTGCTGGCTGCCGGCCGTGACGTGGAGGCAGTCGAGCTCGCAGAGCGATACCCGGACGACTTCTTCCCCGAGACCACCTACGGTCGCGCCCTGGCGCTGTACCGGCTCGGGAGGACGCCTGAAGCCGACTCGACCTTGAAGGCGGCGATCGACAACCTGCCGGCAGTTACCGCCGAACTGCTGCGGGACACACATCGCGCTCCCAGCAATGCGCACAGCGGATATGAGTCGATAGGCGGCACGGACCAGGCGTACAACTACTGGGAGGTTGACGGCCAACTCTGGGAGGGTTCCGGCGATGCGCTGGATTGGCTGCGGCGCATCCAAAGTGAAGTCTCCACCGTCGACGACTTCCACGCCACGGTCAGGCGCGGAAGTCGAAGACGGCCTTGAGTGGGCGGTTCGGTCCAGCGACGAGCTGGCGGCGCAGGGCCTGGCGGTAATCGTGCAGCCGGTAGCGGTCCGTGACCAGCGCGTCGAAAGCGCCGCCGTCCGGTTTGGCGAAGTCGTCGAGAACCCAGCTGAACGTGTGGCGCCCGTCCGACTCGCGGCCGTAGCCGAAGCAGCCGATCAGATCGAGTTCGTTCGCCCAGATGAAAGACCAGTCCACGTCGACGGGCCCGGCCGTGCCCAGCAGCACGAGCGCGCCGCCGTGTCGCGTGACGCGCAGGCTGTCGCGCAGGCTCGCCTCGGAGCCGACGCAGTCGTAGACGAAGTCGAAGCCGTCGCTGAACACCGGCGGGCCGAGCAGCGGGCGCAGGAGCTGCGCATCTACGGCCGCCTGCACCGCGACCGTCGCCCCGGGCGCGCCGTAGGCATGCTCCGCGCCGAGCTCGAGACCGAGGCGTCGCTGGTGCGGGTGGCGCGCGACGAGGTGGATCTCGGCGCCTGAATGGCGTCTCAGAGCCGCGACGGTGAGCAGGCCGATCGTGCCGCCGCCAAGCACGAGCACCTTGGCGCCCGCCGGCGGCAGGCTGCGCAGGACGGCGTGCAGTGCGATCGCGTACGGCTCGGCGAGCACCGCCCGCTCGTCGGGCACCGTGTCCGGCACCGCGTAGAGCTGGCTCCTGTGCGCCCAGAGCCGGTCGCCGAAGCCGCCGGGCAGGCGCGTGTGGTAACCGACCAGCGTGCCCGGGCCAAGGCCGTCTCGGTCGCCGCGCCGCCTGCACTGCTGGCCCTGGCCCGCAGCACAGGCGGGGCAGGGCTCGACGCCGCGCATCTGGCACGTGATCACGGGATCGACGACGACGCGTTGGCCCTGGAGTTCGTGGCCAGTGGGAGCGGCCACGTCCGCCAGCACCTCGTGGCCGAGGACGGCGGGGAAGGAGTGGAACGGCGAAAGGGAGGGGCTCGACTTGCCGCGCACAAGCGCGATGTCCGAGCCGCAGATGCCGCAAAGACGCGTCGCCAGCTCGAGCCAGTCGCCCTCGGGCGCCGGCGGCAGGTCGCTGTGGCGCAGGGCCACCGACGACAGCGGCCCGTAGAGCAGCCACGGCCAAGCCGCGCCAAGGCTGCGGCCGAGCAGGTAACGGGGGATCGAGACCCTGTAGACGAGGCCGTTCGCCTTGGCCATCAGGACATCGGGACCTGGGGCAGAATCTTGCCGTCGACGCGCTCCATGATGTCGTCGAGGCTGCGCCCGGTGATGGTCATGCCGTGGTTGCGCAGGCCGATGACGGCCCGCGACGGGTCAGGCGCGCGGCGCACGCGCTCAGCGACGGCCGTCGCGAGCTCGATGGTGCCGCAAGGATAGTTGATATCCGTCGACGGAATCCCCTCCATCCAGGCGTGGACGTGGATGATCGCTCCCACCTGCGGATGCTCGCGGTAGATCATGAAGTGTTCGATCGCGTCGACGGAGACGCGGCGGGGCTTGATCTCGGGCGGCACCGAGAGGCGCATCGCCCTGCTGCCCCCGTCGAAGTCCTTGACGAGCAGCACCTCGTGCCCGACCTCCTTCAGCCGCGCCTTGTTCACGCCGCTCGCCGACATCCAGTAGCGCAAGGCGTCGCGCCGCTGGCTAAGGTTGCCGTAGGAGAGGCCGCCGATCTGGTAGAGGCGCTGCACGTGGCGGAAGTCCTCCTCGGACAGGATCTCCTGCATCGGGAAGGGTGCGGGCAGCAGGTTCCACGCGTCGAGCAGCTTGCCCGCGCGACCCAGCTCCTCCGTGTGTTCGTCGCCCTGCCAGAGCTCCCTTTCCAGGTCTGGCTCGAAAATGTTGTCGATGATCAGGTGCGACGTGGCGAGCGGGGTCAGCCGGCGCACAACCTCCTGCATGTGCGCGTCCGGGTCCGTGCTCGGCGCGATGCGGTAATAACCGCGCTCGAGCGTCATGAAGTAGGTCTCGCTCTCAGCCTCGGGACCGACCACGGCGATCAGCAGGTTGCCGAGCGAGCGGATCATCCAGGGGTATGCGGCCTGCAGGAAGTCCTCGGGCGGATCGGGCAGCCTGAGCAGCGCAACGATGTATGTGGCCTGCGCATGCCGCCGAAAAGGGCGCACCCGCTCGCTGTCGACATGGCTGAAAACCAGTCCGACGCCTGGGACAGGCTCGCTCAAGCGGTGGCCGGCTTCCTTGAGGGCCGTCGTCAGGCGCCCCTCGAAGCTCGCCATAACCCGGTCCCGCGGGCTTCCGTGGAAGGCGAACTCCATCGAGGATCCTCCTCAGGTATCAGAGTGTTTTGCTCCAATCGGCTGATTTATGCCTGTACATCGTATTTCCTGCCGCTGGCGGTAGGACGTTGACGGCATCAGGCCAGGGCCAGTAGGATAGGAACATAGGGCCGAGTGTCCGTGTAGTATGGGCCATCAGGAGTAGCCGATAGGAAACGACGCTGAGGCGCCGGGGGCAAGGGGGGGTCGCAATGGACGCCGATCTGAAGGCATTCGAGGCTCGAATCGCCCGGGGAGAGCTGATCGAGGCCGATGACGAAATGCCAGACGCTTACAGGCGGCAGTGTCTGCGCCTCGTCGTGATCCACGCCAACTCGGAGCTGATGGGCGCGCTGCCTGAACGCGAGTGGATCCCGCGCGCGCCTGGCCTGCAGCGCAAGCTTGCGATCCTCTCCAAGGTGCAGGACGAGATCGGCCATGCGCAGATGATCTATCGCGTGGCGGAGGACCTCGCGGCGCCGTTCGGCACGACGCGCGAGGACATGCTCGACGACCTGCTGTCAGGCAACGCCAAATTTCACAACGTGTTCAGCTACCCTGCACCGACCTGGGCGGACGTGGGCATCATCGCCTGGCTCGTGGACGGAGCCGCCCTCGAGACGCAGGGCGCCCTGCTCCGGACAAGCTACGCGCCGTACGCGCGGATCCTGCGCCGCATCTGCGCCGAGGAGGCCGTGCATCTCAAGCACGGCGAGGACATCGTGCTGACGCTGGCCGGCGGCACGCCGGCGCAGCGTGCGATGCTGCAGGACGCCCTCGCGCGCTGGTGGCGGCCCCTGCTTCACTTCTTCGGCCCACCGGGCGAGAGCGGCAACAAAGACGCCTTCAGATGGCGCATCCGCACGGCGTCGAACGAGGAGTTGCGCCAGGGCTTTCTGCGCAAGTACGTGCCGAAGATTCAACGTCTCGGCCTGACGATCCCGGATCCCGAGCTGCGCTTCGACCGGGAGAGCGGCCTGTGGCTCTACGGCGACCCGGACTGGGACGAATTCTGGCGTGTCGTCAATGGCGGCGGCCTGCGCACGGCGGAACGCCTCAACCTGCGGCGCCTGAGCCGCGACGAGCAGGTCTGGGTGGTCGCGGCGATGGGCAGGGAGAGCGCCGCCTGACCGGCAGGCGGCGGGGCATGGCGGACCTCGACGTCTATGAGGTGTTCGGCCAGGAGCGGCCAGGTGCGGAGTTCCGCCACGCGGGCAGCCTGCGAGCCGCGGACGCCGAATTCGCCCGCGTGCTGGCGCAAGAGCTCTTCTGTCGCCGTTCGGAGTACGTCGCGCTCTGGGTGGTACCGCGATCCTGCATCCTCGAGGCGCCCCGCGCGGGCGGGGCGCTGGGTCCCGCAGAGCCGCGCAGCTACCGCCTGGGCAGCGGCTACCGCGGCACCGTGGACAAGTGGAAGCTGTTCGGGGGCGAGCAAGGTGGAGTTCGGTAGGGGCCTGGACGAGAACCTGCGGGCCGTGTTGCGCGAGTTCGTCCTGACCCTCGCCGACGACGAGCTTGTGCTCGGCCACCGGGACTCGGAATGGTGTGCGTTCGCCCCGCTGATCGAGGAGGACGTGGCGTTCGCCTCGATCGCCCAGGACGAGATCGCGCATGCGGCCCTGCTCTACGGCCTCCTCGAGGGGTTGGGCGGCGGGGGTCCGGACGCGATCGTGTTCGGCCGCCCGCCCGAGGCGATGCGCAACGCGGTCCTGCTCGAGCGGCCAAACGGTGACTGGGCGTACAGCGTCATGCGCCATTTTGTCTACGACATCGCCGACGACCTGCGCACAGGGCTTCTCCTGAGGTCTGGCGAGACGCTCTTCAGGTCGGTCGCGGACCGCATGCGCCGCGAGGAGCGCTACCACCTGGACCACGGGCGCACATGGCTGCGGGCCCTGGCTCTGGGCGGGCCAGAGGCGGTCCAGCGCCTGCAGCACGCATTGGACAGGATCGCCGCCGACGCCTTCGACCTCTTCCGGCCGCTCGCCTGGGAAGGGGCGCTCGTACGCGCGGGCATTCTGCCGGAAGCGCCTTCGCGTCTGTGGGAACGCTTCATCGTGCGCGTGCGGGCCGAACTGTCGCCTTACGGCATGGCGTTCACGCCCGGAGTGCAGGCGCCGCGCGGGCGCACGGGGGAGCACCTGCGCGACCTGGCGGACCTGCTGCAGACGATGGGCGAGGTTTGGCGGAGCGATCCCAAGGCGGTCTGGTGAAGGGGTGAAGGCAATGCCGAGCGAGGCTGAGGTGCGGGCCGCGCTGCAGTCTGTGCGCGATCCCGAGATCCCGGTCCTGAGCATCGTCGACCTCGGCGTCGTGGAGTCGGTCGCCGTCGCCGACGGCCGGGTGAAGATCGTGCTGTTGCCCACCTTCAGCGGCTGCCCGGCTCTCGGCTTCATGGCGGATGCGGTGCGGCACAAGGTGCAGGCGCTGGACGGAGTCACGGACGTCGACGTCGCGATCCAGCTCGATCCCGTCTGGTCGACCCGGCGCATCACGCCGAGCGGGCGCCTCGCGCTGCAGAGTTTCGGCATCGCGCCGCCCGGCGAGCCGCCCGCCTGCCCGTACTGCGGCTCGCACGAGACGCAGGTCGCTTCCGTGTTCGGTCCCACGCGATGCCGGTCGGTCTGCTACTGCCAGAGCTGCCACAACCCGTTCGAGCAGATGAAGACCCTTTGAAATTCGGCTCTGCCCGTCAGCCGGGCGGAGCCGAGCTTCCCCGTGGCGGACGGCACGCAGGCCGCCATCGGCGGTGGCATCCTGTGCTCCCTGCGCGGTCGCTCGTCCGCCACCTCGAGCGGGTGGCCGGCGGCTTGTCGCGCCATGCCTGGGGGAGGGCGTCGCCGTCGACGTGCGCCACCTCGGCCCTCACCGCTCGGCAACCGGGTGACACTGTGGCGGAAGGCTATCCGTCAGGCGGCGGGCAAGGTCTGCGGGGCCGTGTTGCCGCGCGAGCACCTAACGGCCATACTCCTGGCAGGTTCGTACCAACCGGGCAGCGAAGACTGAGATCGGCCGGATCGTCTTCGCAGGGCACCAAGGGGGGACGCGCGTGGAGATCAGCGGCAGCGCAGGCGTGAAGGCGCCGCCCGCCGCCGTGAGCCAGGTGCTTGCGGATCCGGCTCGCCTGCAGCGCAGCCTGCCGGGCTGCCGGCAGCTCGAGCCCGACGGGAACGGCTACCGCATCGAGATCTCGATCGGTGTCGCGGCCGTGCGTGGCACCTATCAGGGCACGATTGAAGTCCTGCGCCATGAGCCGGGGCGGCAGTTCGATTTCAGGCTGATGCTCGAAGCGCCGCGCGGCTTCGTCGAGGCCACGGTTGCGACGCGCCTCGACGAGTCGGCGCAAGGCACCGAGCTGAGATACACGGCGGAGAGCGAACTCGGCGGACCTTTGGCCGCGCTCGGACAGCGCGTCGCGGCGGGCGTGGCGACGATGCTCGTGCGCCAGTTCTGCGATGGGCTGGGGCGCGAGGCCCAGGGACTCCTGCAGGGGTAGTCGCGGCATCCGGAAAGGAGAGGCTTCGTTTGCCGGAAGCGATCGGAGTTGCGCAGCGCCGCCTTGAGGGCGGCGACAAGGTCAGTGGCCGCACCGCCTACGTGGCGGACGTCCGGGTGCCGAACGCCCTGCACGCCGAGCTGGTCTCGAGCCCGTACGCGCACGCGCGCGTCGTCTCGATCGACCGCACGGCGGCCGAGGCGATGCCGGGAGTCGTCGCGGTGCTCACGGCCGACGAGATCGGCTCGCTCGGCCTGTTGGCCAAGGGCGAGGTCTTTTATGCGGGTCAACCGGTTGCGGTGGTGGTGGCGGACGATCGGCGCCTGGCAGCCGACGCCGCCCAGGTCGTGCGCGTGCGCTACGAGCGCCTGCCGGCCGTCGTCGACCCCGTCGCGGCGTTGCGCGAGGATGCCCCTGCCGTTTTGCCCGCCGAGCTGCGCTCCCAGCGTGCCGACGCGGGGGCCCATGGCGCGGATGCGGCCCAGCATGCCGCGTCGCAGCGGGCCAACGTCTGCGGCGAGGCCCATTTCGCGCGCGGCGACGTCGAGCAGGGCCTTCGCCTCGCCGATGTCGTCGTCGAGGCCCGCTACCGCATTCCCGCCCTCTACCAGGGATATCTCGAGCCGCACGGCACAGTGGCCGTGCCGGAGGGCGACCGTCTGACGGTCTACACGACGACGCAGGGGCAGTTCGCCGTGCGCGAGGAGGTCTGCCAGGCGACCGGGCTGCCCGAGCACCGGGTGAAGGTCGTCGGGATGCAGGTGGGCGGCGGCTTCGGCGCCAAGTTCGTCAAGCTCGAGCCGCTCTGCGCCGCGCTGGCCCTGCGCCTGCGCCAGCCGGTGCGGCTGGTCCTTTCGCGCAGCGGCGACTTTCTGACGAGCAGGCCAGGCAATTTCGCCGAGATCGGCGTCCGCCTCGGCGCGCGCCGCGACGGCACCCTGACCGCCCTGGCCGCCGACCTCCTGCTGGACGCCGGCGCGCAGGAGGACGGCACCGTCGGCATCGCCGCGATGCTGATCGGCTCGACCTACCGGGTGCCGCACCTGCTCGTCGACGGCTACGAGGTGCTGACGCACAAGACGCCTTCCGGCGCCTACCGGGCGCCAGGCGCGCCGCAAGCCTACTACGCGCTCGAGTCGGCGATGGACGAGCTTGCCCGAAAGCTCGGGCAGGACCCCTTCGAGCTGAGACTGCGCTCTGCGTGCCAGCAGGGCGATCCGCGCGCGAACGGAGCGCCGTGGCCGCGCATCGGCCTCGTCGAGACGCTCGAGGCGGCCCGCAACCACCCGTTCTGGCGCGAGCGCAGCCGGCAGGCGGACGAGGGCTACGGCGTCGCCGCCGGCGGCTGGCCGGGTGGAACCGAGCCGGCTGCGGCCGCGTGCCGCATCAACGGCGACGGCAGCATCACCGTGCAGGTCGGGTCGGTCGACATCACGGGCACCAACACGGTCTTCGCGCAGATGGCAGCGCAGGTCTTCGGCGTGCGGGCCGACGCCGTGGCCGTCAGCGCCGCCGACACCGACGCGGCGCCATACTCCGGCTCTTCCGGCGGCAGCAAGATCACCTTCACCGTCGGCAACGCGGTGCTGCAGGCCGCCCAGGATGCCAGGCAGCAGGTGCTGGAGATGGCCGCGCAGGAGCTCGAGGCGTCCGCGTCCGACCTCGACATGGCCGAGGGGCGCGTCTTCGTCCGTGGCGCCCCGTCGCGCGCCGTGTCCGTCGCGGACCTCGCGCGCAGCACCACGGCCTTTGGCGGGTCGGCCGCGCCGCTCGTCGGCCGCGGGCGCGTCGCCATCAAGCGGGCTTCGCCGGGCTTCGCGGTGCACGTCGCGCGCGTGCGCGTCGACCGCCGCACAGGCGAGGTGCAGCCGATCGGCTATCTCGCGGTGCAGGACGTCGGGCGGGCGCTCAACCCAATGGCCGTAGCGGGCCAGATCCGCGGCGGCGTCAGCCAGTCGCTCGGCCGCGCTCTGGGCGAGGCGATGCGCTGGGGCGACTCCGGCCAGCTGCTCACGGGCAGCTTCCTCGACTACGCCGTGCCGCGCGCGGCGGACGTGCCGCCGATCGAGGTGGAACTCGTCGAGGTGCCCGCGGAGGAGGGGCCCTTCGGTGCGAAGGGCGTCGGCGAGCCGCCGGCCGTGCCGGGCGCCGCGGCCATCGCGAACGCGGTCGCGGATGCGACCGGCGTCCGCGTGCGCGACCTGCCGCTGCGGCCCGAGACGGTCCTCGCGGCCCTGGCGGGCGAGACCAGTTGATTGCGCTCGACTGGCCCGACGGCTCCCGCTGGGAACTTGCGCACCTCTGTCTCGACCTGAACGGCACCCTCGCCCTGGACGGCGCCCTGCTGCCGGGGGTTGGGCAAGCCCTGCGGCAGCTAGGTGCGAAGCTCGCGGTGCACCTGCTGACGGCAGGGACGCACGGCGGGCTTGATCGGGTGGAACGCGAGCTAGGCGTGCGGGCGGTGCCGATCGGCCAGGGACCCGAGAAGCGGGCATATGTCGAGCGCCTGGGGCCAATGGGCGTCGTGGCCGTCGGCAACGGCCGCAACGACGCCGCCATGCTTGGCTCGGCGCGCCTCGGCATCGCCGTCCTGGGGCCGGAGGGACTCGCATCTGCAGCGGTGCAGGCGGCCGACGTCGTCGTGCCGGATATCCTCACGGGACTCGCCCTCCTGGATCATCCGCTGCGCCTGATCGCGACGCTGCGCCCCTGAGGCGCCAAGGGAGGGAAGGCCCGTCGTCGGGGCCGAGCCAATGGCAACGCAGGAACTCGTCGGGCGGGTGGCGTCGGCTGTGGCAAACCCTGGGCTGCACCAGGCCGTCGCGCGCTCGGTGGACCGGCACAGCTACGCCGCGCTGGCCGCGCTGACGCCGGAGGTACGGGAGATCTACAAGGCCAGGGCGCGCGCCGCCCGGCTGCGCTCGGTGCGGCACATGGCGGAGCTCGCGGCGCAGTTCATCGCCCAGGCGGAAAGTCATGGCATCATTGTTCACACCGCCGACGACGCCGCCGAGGCGGTACGCATCGTCGCGGAGATCGCGAAGAGCCACGGTGCGCGGCGCATCGTCAAGTCGAAGTCCATGGCGACCGAAGAGGTGGAGCTGAACGCCCACCTCGGCGCCGAAGGCGTGTCCGTCCTCGAGACGGACCTCGGCGAATACAT
>JAJZVM010000148.1 GCA_021845645.1 Bacillota bacterium | reverse complement strand
GATGTCGGCGACCAACGCAAGCCACGGGGTCCTGGTCGTCGGCGCCCTCATCGTCGTCTTCACCGCCTCTGGCATGTCACAGATCATCGTGGCGGCCCTTGCGCTGTTCCTTGCGACGCTCAACGTCGTGGGCGGCTTCGTCGTCACCGACCGCATGCTCGAAATGTTCCGCAAGAGTCCGACCGAGAAGGGGCAGGCCGCCAAGTGAGCAACATCCGCGACGCGGCGTACATGGTCGCCGCCATACTGTTCATCGTCGGTGTGATGCGTCTGCGCAACCCCGCAACCGCCCGCATGGGCAACCTGCTGGCCGCCATCGGCATGCTGATCGCGGTGGTCTTCACCGTCATCGGCGCCAGCGTGGGCAACGTGATGCTGCTGCTCGCCGTCTTCATCGTAGGCGCCGTCATCGGCACCTACTCGTCGCGCGCGGTCAAGATGACCGCCATGCCGCAGATGGTTGCGGCCTTCAACGGCATGGGCGGCGGCGCGGCCGCCATGATCGCCCTCTCGGAAGCCCTGCAGGCGCTCGGCCACGGCAGCTACCCCGGTCTGTCGCAGGCGGTCCCGGGGCTGTTCGACATGCTCGTGGGCTCGATCAGCTTCTCCGGCAGCATCATCGCCTTCCTCAAGCTCCAGGAGTGGATGCCGGGCCGCGCGATTGCCTTCAAGGGGCAGAACGGGGTGAACGCCGGCCTCCTGATCCTGCTGGTCCTGCTGGCCATCTACATCCCGTTCTCGCCCAGCATCACCCTCGACTGGATCCTGATCGTCGGCAGCGTGATCCTCGGCGTCTCGTTCGTCGTGCCGGTCGGCGGCGCCGACATGCCGGTGATCATCGCCCTCCTCAACGCGTTTACGGGCATCGCGGCGGCCGCAGCCGGTTTCGTGCTGCAGAACGACGTCCTGATTGTGGCCGGTGCCCTGGTCGGATCGTCCGGTACCATCCTGACGCTGATCATGAGCCGCGCCATGAACCGCTCGATCTTCAACGTGCTGTTCTCGGCCTTCGGCTCCAAGGTCACCGCGACGGGCACCTCCGAGCGCGGCGAGATCCACCCGACCAACGCGGAGGAGGTCGCCATGCTCTGCGCCTACGCGCAGCGCGTCGTGATCGTTCCTGGCTACGGTCTCGCTGTGGCGCGCGCGCAGCAGGAGTGCAAGGACCTGATGGACCTTCTGACCTCGCGCGGCGTCGACGTCCGCTTCGCCATCCACCCGGTCGCCGGCCGCATGCCTGGCCACATGAACGTTCTGCTCGCGGAGGCCAACGTCCCGTACGACCGCCTCTACGACATGGACGACATCAACCCCGAGTTCCAGCGCACGGACGTCGTGCTCGTGATCGGCGCCAACGACGTCGTGAACCCGGACGCGCGCGAGAATCCGGGCAGCCCGATCTACGGCATGCCGATCCTCAACGTCGACCAGGCCAAGACCGTGATCGTCAACAAGCGCTCGATGGCCGCCGGCTTCGCCGGCATCGACAACCCGCTGTTCTTCAAGCAGAACACCAAGATGTTCTTCGGCGACGCCAAGGGCGCGCTGCAGAGCCTGCTCTCCGCCATCAAGGAAGAGGTCGCGTAATAAGGCCGGAAGAGCCAGGAGGGGGAGTGACACGAGATGGCCGGTGACATGCACCAGCCTGACCGGTTGTCCGCTACCCAGGGCAGGGGCGACGCAGCGTCGTCCCTGCCGTTCGGAGGCGTGTTTCAGGAACTCCACCCCGCCCTCGCGGCCGATGTCGCGGTCGTAGAGGCGGAGCGTTGCCTCGAGTGCGGCAGCATCACCGCCATGGCGCCCTGTACGGTCGCCTGTCCAGCCGACGTGGATGTGCCAGGGTTCATCGCTCAGATCGTGGACGGCAACCCGGAAAAGGCCGCGGACATCATCTTTTCGGCGAACCCGCTCGGCGGTAGCTGCGCCCGCGTCTGCCCGACCGAGGTGCTCTGCGAAGGGGCCTGCGTCCTGGAGACGGCGGGGCGCAGACCGGTCACGATCGGCCAGCTGCAGCGCTTCGCCACCGACGCCGCCCTGGCCGCCGGCACCGCGACGCCGCAGCGCGCAGCGCTGAACGGCCGCCGCGTGGCGGTGATCGGCGCCGGTCCCGCGGGCTTGGCCTGCGCGGCCACATTGGCCCCTCTCGGCTACGAGGTGGAAATCTTCGACGCCCGCGCGGAGGTGGGCGGACTCATCCGCTACGCCATCGCCCCGTACCGCCAGGTGCGCGAGCCCCTGCCGCAGGAGGCGGAGCGCCTTGCGGCCATGGGCGTCCAGATCCATCTCAACGCGCCGATCCGCGGCAGGGAGGACCTCAGGCGCCTCGAGTCCGAGTTCGACGCCGTCTTCCTGGGCGTCGGCCTCGGCGAAGACGCCGACGTCCGCTACGAAGGCGACGACCTTGCAGGCGTCTACGAGTCCCTGCCGTTCATCGAGGCGGTCAAGGACGGCCTCGCCCCGCAGGTGGGGCGCCGTGTGGCCGTGATCGGCGGCGGCAACACCGCGATGGACTGCGCCCGCGAAGCGCTGCGGCTGGGCGCCGAGGACGTCGTCGTCCTCTACCGCCGCACCGAGAGCGAAATGCCGGCGTGGCGCCACGAGGTGCTCGAGGCCAAGGAGGACGGCGTGCGCTTCGTCTGGCTGAGCCTGCCGGTCGCCTTCCTGGGCGACGGCCACGTCTCGGTCGTGCGCTGCGAGCGCATGGAGCTCGGCGAGCCGGACGAGAGCGGCCGGCGCCGCCCGCAGCGCGTGCCGGGATCCGCGTTCGACCTGCCCGTCGACACGGTGATCAAGGCCGTCGGACAGCGCTACCACACCGGCTTCCTGGCCCAGATTCCCGGTCTGCAGCATGAGCGCGGTCCGCTCGAGGTGGACGGCGTGACTGGTCAGACCGGCAACCCCAAGTTCTTCGCCGGCGGCGACGCCGTCAACGGTGGAGGCACCGCGGTCGAGGCCGTGCATCACGGCAAGGTCGCGGCGATGGGCATCGACCGCTATCTGAGGGGGCTGGCGCGATGAAGGAACCCACGCTGCACTACCAGCAGGGGGATCGTCAGCTTTCCGTGCAGCGCGACTGGTGCAAGGGCTGCAATCTCTGCGTGGAGAACTGCCCTGCGCAGATCCTTTCGCTGGACGACGGCGAGCGGATCGTGGTCGGCGACATCTCCCGCTGCATCTTCTGCGGCATCTGCGCCGTACGCTGTCCCGACTTCGTCTTTACGCTGGAGCGCGTCGCGTCCCCGGCGCTAGCCATGGGGGGAACGCTATGAGGCTCGTACAGGGCAACGAGGCGGTGGCACTGGCCGCCGTCCACGCGGGCTGCAACTTCTATTCCGGCTATCCCATCACCCCGGCCACCGAGATCATGGAGATGATGGCGAGACAGATGCCGAAGACCGGCGGCGTCTTCATCCAGATGGAGGATGAGATCGGCTCCATCGCGGCCGCGATCGGCGCGGCCTGGGGTGGCGCCAAAGCGATGACGGCCACGTCCGGCCCCGGCTTCTCCCTGA
Organism: Bacillota bacterium; assembly: GCA_021845645.1. Next base: position 6,985 of record JAJZVM010000148.1, on the reverse strand, counting down.
TGCAGGAGAACATCGGCTACGCCTGCATGACGCAGACGCCTGTGGTGATCGTGGACTCGCAGCGCGGCGGTCCGTCGACAGGGCTGCCCACGCTGCCGGCGCAGGGCGAGGTCATGCAGGCCCGCTACGGCACGCACGGCGACCATGAGGTGATCGTGCTCACGGCCTCGTCCGTGGTCGAGGCGTACCGCATGACCGTGGAGGCCTTCAACCTCGCCGAGACCTACCGGCTGCCGGTCATCCTGCTGCTCGACGCCGTGCTGTCGCACATGCGCGAGAACGTCGAATTCCCCGACGTGCCGGTGCGCCAGCGGCAAAAGCCGATCTTCGACGAGAACTTCCTGCCGTTCGGTCCCGACGCTCCCTTTGTGCCGTTCGGCTCGGGCCATCACACCGTGGTGACCGGCATGAGCCACGACGAGACAGGGTTGCCCAAGGCACTGGCCGGCCAGGCTGTCCAGCGCATCCTGCAGGGCGTCGCCGAGCGCATGCGGCAGGACGCGCGCGAGATCACCTTCTACCGCGAGGTCTCGCTCGACGATGCGGACATCGTGCTGCTGACCTTCGGCATCACGGCCCGCGCCGCGCGCGAAGCCGTCGGGCTCCTGCGCGCGGACGGCCTCAAGGCGGGACTGCTCGACATTCAGACGCTCTGGCCCTTCCCCGACTGGCTCGTGCAGGAGAAGACCGCGAACGCGCGGGGCATCCTGGTGCCCGAGCTCAACCTGGGCCAGTACGTGATGCCCGTGCGCGCGACGATCGCCGGCCGTTGCCCGGTCGAGGCGCTCGGACGCATGGACGGCGAGCTCTTCACGCCAGAGGCCCTGGTCGATGCGGCGAAGAAGCTCGCCGCCTCGGTCGAGATCGGAGGTGTGGCCCATGACTAAGCCCGGTGTCGACCTGACGCCCTATCTGCGCCAGGAGATGATGCCCACCGTGTGGTGCCCCGGTTGCGGCCACGGCATCATCGCGCGCGGTATCGCGACGGCCCTGATGGAGCTCGGGCTGGACATGGACCTTGTGGCGATCGTGGGCGGCATCGGCTGCTCCGGCCGCGCGCCCTTCTACTTCGACGCCAACTCGATGCACACGACGCACGGCCGCGCTCTCGCCTACGCCACAGGCCTCAAGATGGTCAACCCGGGCCTGACGGTGATCGTGCCGATGGGCGACGGCGATGCCGCCGCCATCGGCGGCAATCACCTGATCCACGCCGCGCGGCGCAACATCGACATCACGGCCATCATCTTCAACAACTCGATCTACGGCATGACCGGCGGCCAGGGCGCGCCGACCAGTCCCGTCGACTCCCGCTCCACGACGTCGCCGCTGGGCTCGATCGAACCCGCCTTCGACATGGTCGAACTGGCGCTCGCCGCAGGCGCCACCTATGTGGCCCGTACGACTACGTTCGACTTCCAGGAGATGCCCAAGCTGATCACGGGCGCGATCCGCCACCACGGCTTCAGCCTCGTGGAGGTGCTGAGCCAGTGCCCGACGTACTACGGTCGCCTCAACAAGCTCGGCGAAGCCCCTGACATGCTGCTCTACGAGCGCGACCGCACGAAGCTCCTCGAGGCGTTCGGGCCCGCGCCCGAGATCACCCGCGAGGAGATGGTCGGCCAGATGCCGATCGGGCTGTTCCGCGACGCGGAACGTCCGGAGTACATCGACCAGTACCACGGGCTCGTCGCCCGCGCGGGAGGTGGCAAGTAATGCTGCACGACCCGCTGCGCGTCAGGCTCTCGGGACGCGGCGGCCAGGGCATCATCCTGGCCGGCACGATGCTCGCGGAAGCGGCCATGGAGGATGGCCTCTACGTCGTGCAGACGCAGACGTACGGCCCTGAAGCCAGACTTGGCGCCTCGAAGGCCGAGGTCGTGATCTCGACGCGCGAGATCGCCTTCCCTGAGGTCTCCGTCCCGGACCTCGTGCTCTGCTTCTCCCGCGACGCGTACCTCAAGTACGGCAAGCAGGTGACGCCCGAGGGCTTCATCCTGCTCGAGGAGACGATCCGGCAGGAGCTCCCGGACGCCAAGGGCCACTTCCTGCCGTTCCGACGCGCGGCGCGCGAGCTGGGCAACGAGCTCTCGCTCAACGTGATCGCGCTCGGGGCGCTCGTCGCCCTGACGGGCGCCGTCACCCGCGACAGCCTGCGCGCAGCCCTGCGCGCCCGCATGAAGCCCGAGTTCCTCGAACTCAACGAACGCGCGCTCGAGCTCGGCTTCGAGCTCGGCGGCGCGGTGCCCCAGGCCGTCTGATCCATCGCCCGAAGCGGCCACCTCCCGCGGGAGGTGGCCGCTTCGCGTGACCGCGCAGGAATCGCGGCGCCCAGGGTGCAATTGGACAGCCAAGGCAATGCTTTCGTCGGAAGGATGACCATTTTGCCGGATGAAGCCTGGCTTCAGGATCTCGCCCGCTACATCAACCCTGGCATCGCGCGCGCCTACAGCTTTCTCGGCGTGCTCTCGCCGGAGGTGCGGGCGGAAGGCGCCTTTGTCTACGACAGCGAGGGCAACCGCTATACCGACATGGGCGGCGGTTACGGCGTCATGGTGCACGGCTACCTGCATCCCCGCATCGTCGCGCGCGCGAAGGCGCAGCTCGACCGCATCGCCCTGCCCTCGAGATCGCTGCCTGTGCTCGAGCCGATCGCGCTCGCGAAGCGGCTCGCGGAGGTGACCCCAGGCGATCTTCAGCTCAGCTTCTTCTGCAACTCGGGGGCCGAGGCGAACGAGGCCGCGCTCAAGTTCTCGCGCCTGCGCACCGGCCGCAAGGTGTTCGTCTCGACCATCGGCGCCTTCCACGGCAAGACGTTCGGCGCGCTCTCGGTCAGCGGTCGCGACCTCTACAAGGACCCCTTCCGCCCCCTGCTCACCGACGTGCGCCTGGTGCCGTACGGCGACGCAAAGGCCCTCGAGGCCGCCGTGGACGAGGAGGTCGCGGCCGTCATCCTCGAGCCGATCCAGGGCGAGGGCGGCATCATCGTGCCGCCCGACGGCTACCTCGCGCATGCGCGTGCCATCTGCGACCATGCGGGCGCGATGCTGATCTTCGACGAGGTGCAGAGCGGCATGGGCCGCACGGGCCACTACTTCGCCTGCGAGCACGAGCAGGGCGTCGTACCGGACTTCCTCACGGTCTCGAAGGCCCTCGGCGGCGGCATCCTGCCGCTCGGCGCCTGTGTCGGCACCCGGGACGCCATGGGCTTTCTCGACAGCATGCCGCTCATCCACACGAGCACCTTCGGCGGTGGCGGCGGCGGCGGCGCGCCGCTCACCGCAGCGGTCGGCTGCGAGGCCATCGACGTGATGCGCGAGGAGGACTTCCCGGGGCAGGCCAGGCGCAAGGGCGCTCTCCTGCGGGAAGGGCTCGAGTCGCTGGCGCGCGAGTTCCCCGGCGTGATCTCAGAGGTGCGCGGCCGTGGCCTGATGCTCGGTCTCGAGGCCACGCGCGAGGGCGTCGGCGGCATGCTGATGTCGGAACTCCTGCACCGGCACGTGCTGGCGCTCTGGACCCTGAACAACGAGCGCGTTCTGCGCATGATCCCGCCCGTCATCATCTCCGAGGAGACGATCGCGGAGACGCTTGGCCAGATCCGCGAGGCGGCCGCCCAGGTCGCGCTCGTGGCCGAGGACCTCTGAAAGGAGCGCCGACCATGCCCTACGTGGAAGTGCAGAAGCTGATCAAGGCGAACCCCGAAGCCGTGTTCGCGGTGCTCTCGGACATGGAGTCCTTTCCGCGCTTCATGGAGAACGTCAACTCGGTCGAGGTGGTGCGCCGCGAGGGCAACTCGACCGACTCGCAGTGGCACGTCACGCTGCAGGGCGCGCCATTCCGCTGGCTGGAGCGGGACACCTTCCTGCCAGAGGAGGGGCGCATAACCTATCAGCAGATCTCCGGGGACCTCAGGCGCTTCGAAGGCGAATGGCGGGTCGTGCCCGCCGCTGGCGGCACGAGCGTCACGCTCACGACCGACTTCGAGTTCGGCATGCCGATGATCGCGAGCCTGTTCAATCCCGTGGCCAAGCTGATCCTGCGCCGCAACGCCGAGCAGATGCTCGACGCCCTCGAGCGGGACCTCAGGGACAGCTGAAGCCCGTCGCCTCCTGGCCGCGAAAGGCGTCGAAACGCAGCGCAGCGTGTCGCGGCGCGTGAGCCCCGCTATGCGCCGCGGACAGGCGGCCGCAAGTCTGGGACAAGTCCCGATTATGTCTCGTGAACCGTCGCACTACACGTACGGCAGCGAAATCGCAAGAGATACGGAGCGGATGAGCGCGATCACGTCAGCCATCGCGTCTCACTCCGCCAGATCGTGAATCGTTGCTGAAAACACCGTCTGTTCGTTGACAACCTTCCGACATGTCTCTACAATGCATTTGATGGTGAACCTATGCGAGGGGGCTGATCGATGAACGCACTGGGCCGGCACATTCTGGCCGAGGTGTACGGTTGCGACCGGGCGATTCTCAACGACCCGGAGCGGGTTGAGAGAATCCTGGTGGCCGCAGCGCTGGAGTCGGGTGCTGAGGTCCGGGAAGTAGCCTTCCATAAGTTCAGCCCCCAGGGCGTCAGTGGTGTGGTGGTCATCTCGGAGTCGCACCTGGCGGTGCACACCTGGCCCGAACTGGGCTACGCCGCGGTAGATGTGTTCACATGCGGGGAACGCGTCGAACCATGGGACGCCTGCAACTATATTGTGGAGCACTTCCGCGCTGAAAGCGTGACGGCGACAGAGACGGAGCGCGGCGTCTTCGCCGAGGTAGAAACGCAAGTCGGCTAAAGACAGGGCGCCCCGGTCGAAGGACCGGGGCGCAACTTTCGGGAGGGGAACGCTAGAGCCATGGAACGCACATTCGTTGCCGTCAAGCCGGACGGAGTCGGACGCGGTCTCGTCGGCGAGGTGATCGGCCGCCTGGAGCGCAAGGGCCTCAGGCTGGTCGGACTCAAGCTGATGCGGGTCAGCGAGGAGCTGGCCTCCCGCCACTACGAGGCGCACCGCGAGAAGCCGTTCTTCGCCGGGCTGGTCAACTTCATCACCTCGGGCCCGATCGTCGCCATGGTCTGGGAGGGCCAGGACGCCATCGGCATCGCCCGCAACGTGATGGGCGCGACCGATCCCGCCAAGGCGGCCCCGGGCACGCTCAGGGGCGACTTCGCCATGCAGATCGCGGCCAACATCGTGCACGGCTCGGACGGGCCCGAGGCCGCCGAGCGCGAGATCGGCCTCTTCTTCCGCCCAGGCGAGCTGGTTGGCCAGCCGCGGCCGGAGGAAGAGTGGATCTACGCTGGCAACTGAGATGATCGCGATCATCGGCGGCACTGGCGTCTATGCCCTGCCTGGTGCCGAGGAGCACGAACGCGTGGTCGCGACGCCCTACGGCGACGCAGCGGTGACGCAGGTGCGGCTGCCGGACGGTCTCGAGCTGGTCTTCGCGCCGCGCCACGGCAAGGGACACGCCGTCCCGCCGCACCGCCTGCCGGCGCGCGCCCTGCTCTGGGGCCTCAAGGAGATCGGTGTCACGGCCATCCTCGCGACGTCCGCCGTCGGCTCGGTCCGCGAAGACATCCCGCCGGGCAGCCTGGCCCTGCTCGGCGACTTCATCGACTTCACCAAGTCGCGGCCGACGACGTTCCACGACGGTCCCGGCGTGGTGCACCAGAACGTCAGCGACGCCTACTGCCCCACGTTGCGCGCGGCCCTGCGCCGCAGCGCCGACCGGCAGGGCATCGCGCTGCGGCGCGAGGACGTCGTCTACGTCTGCACCGAGGGACCGCGCTTCGAGACCCCGGCCGAGATCCGCGCCTACGCGCAGCTCGGCGGCGACGTGGTGGGCATGACGCAGGTGCCGGAGGCCGTGCTCGCGGCTGAGATGGGCATCTGCTACGCCGCGGTCGCCCTCGTGACCAACCTGGCCGCCGGGGTGCAGGGCGCGCGCCCGTCGCATGAGGAAGTGCTCGAGTTGATGGCGGAGCAGGGGAGGACGCTCTCGAACCTCCTCCTTGGCACCGCTCGGGACCTCGGCAGGGACTATCGCTGCGGTATCCATCCGCAGCCGGAGGCGATGTCGTGAGCAGGCAGGACGGAGACAGGCGCATCGACTGGGCCGAGGAGCACATGCCGATCCTGGACCAGCTGATCCGCGAAGGGCAGGCACACAAGCCCCTCAAGGGGGAGCGGGTGGGCATCGCGCTGCACCTGGAGGCCAAGACGGCCCGCCTCGCGCTCGCGCTCAGGGATCTGGGCGCCGAGGTGGCGATCGCGGGATCGAATCCGCTCTCGACGCAGGACGCCGTCGCCGAGGCCCTGGCGGGTCGCGGCGTGCACGTCTACGCTCGGCACGGCGCCACGCCCGAAGAGTATTTCGGATACCTCGACAAGGTGCTTTCGCATCGGCCGACGCTGCTCGTCGACGACGGCGGCGACCTCGTCACCCGTCTCCACCTTGAGCGCCCGCAGCTGCTCGCGGATCTGCGCGGCGGGGCCGAAGAGACGACGACGGGTCTCGTCCGCCTGCGCGCGATGCACCTGGCCGGCGAGCTCAAGGTGCCGATGATCGCGGTCAACGACGCCAAGATGAAGCACCTCTTCGACAACCGCTTCGGCACCGGGCAGTCGGTGGTGGAAGCGATCATGCACGCCACGAACCTGACGATCGCGGGACGCAACGCGCTCGTCGTGGGCTTCGGCCAGTGCGGCAAGGGGGTCGCCCAGCGCCTGAGGGGACTCGGTGCGCGCGTCGGCGTTGTCGACATCGATCCGGTCAAGATGAACGAGGCCTGGCTCGACGGCTACGACGTCGGCACGATGGACGAGCTCGCGCCGCGGGCCGACATCGTCGTCACCGTGACCGGCGCCATCAGGGTGGTGCGGCGCGAGCATCTCGAGCGGATGCGCGACGGCGTTCTGCTCGCGAACGCGGGCCACTTCGACGTCGAGATCGACAAACAGGCCTTGAGGGCCCTCGCGACAGGGGTCGAGACG
>JAJZVM010000147.1 GCA_021845645.1 Bacillota bacterium | reverse complement strand
TACGATGGCGATCAGCAGATCCGTCGCCCAATGTCGGGATCGCTGAGGACGCATCTCCGTCGTGCAAAATCTGGCATGGGGGCGATTCCTGCCATGTCAATGAAGAATCCTGAGTCGGCGCCGGTTCGGAGTCTCGTCCCAGCGCGGATGGACAGGCTTCCATGGAGTCGCTTCCACTGGCTGGTCGTCATCGGGCTGGGCGTGTCATGGATCCTGGATGGACTGGAGATCCAGATCGCGTCCAGCGTCAGCCCAGTCTTGCAGTTGCATGCAACCCTTGGCCTGAGCGCCGCCGAAATCGGCCTGATCGGGACGGCCTATCTCGCTGGCGAGGTAGGTGGGGCACTCGTCTTCGGACGTCTGACCGACTATCTGGGTCGCAAGCGGCTCTTCATCTGGACACTCGCCCTCTATCTCCTTGCGAGCGGTATCTCAGGGCTCTCGCCGACGCTCTGGTTCCTGCTTCTCTTCCGATTCATTGCGGGGGCGGGAATTGGGGGAGAGTACACCGCCATCAACTCCGCGATTGACGAACTCATTCCCTCCTACTACCGCGGTCGGGTCGACATCGCCGTCAACGGGACGTACTGGGCGGGAGCGCTGATCGGATCGGCCAGCACAGTCTTCTTGCTCAACCCGCGCCTGCTTTCGGTCAACCTCGGCTGGCGGATTGGCTTCTTCCTGGGACCGGTGATCGGCGTGATCATCATCTACATCCGCCGCTACATCCCCGAAAGTCCGCGCTGGCTGATGATCCACGGCCGAAACGCAGAGGCAGAACGGATCGTCGGTGAGATCGAGGAGGGCGTGCTTAGACGCGGTGGAAAGCTGGCGTCTGTTCCCGAAAGCAGCACTATCGAGGTCACCGGCCGCGCCGCGGTCTCCTACTACCAGATCACGACCACCATGTTGCGAAAGTACCCCCGAAGGTCCTTCCTCGGTTTCTCCATGATGGTGACCCAGTCATTTCTCTACAACGCCATCTTCTTCTCCTACGCGCTCGTGCTCTCCCACTTCTATCACATTGCCGCTGACCACATCGGGTACTTCTTCATCCCCTTTGCGGTCGGCAACCTGATCGGCCCGCTACTACTCGGGGGACTGTTCGACACCATCGGTCGGCGCAAGATGATCACGTTCACGTACTGCATTTCCGGCATTCTGCTGGCGATTTCCGGCGCTCTCTTTGACGCAGGGGTGCTGAGCGCCGTCACCCAGACCATCTTCTGGTGCGTCATCTTCTTCTTCGCCTCCGCAGGAGCATCCTCGGCCTACCTCACCGTGAGCGAGATCTTCCCTCTCGAGTTGCGTGGGCAGGCGATCTCGTTCTTCTTCGCCATCGCCCAGCTGGTGGGTGGTGTGGGAGCGCCGTTGCTGTTTGCGTCTCTGATCGGCAGCGGGCATAACCCGGGACCGCTGACACTTGGATACTACGTTGGCGCCGGCGTCATGTTCGGGGGCGGAGTCATTGCCTGGTTCTTCGCCGTCAATGCGGAGCGAACATCACTCGAAGACGTTGCCCAGCCGCTGTCGGTCGCATCGGCAAGCCACACGTCCCCTACCAGCTAGCGGGAGTCACCGGCATGAAACGTCGGCAACCCGAATGGTGCCTCTTCATGCACCACCTGGACGGCATCCGTCCCTGGCTATAGCGATGACAACCCTAAACCGCACCGCCGCCGACTCACCACATTCGAGGGGGAAAGACGATGAGCACCTCTGCCGGGAGCGACACCAGAGTGATCGTTGTCGGCGTCAGCCTGACCAGCGGGTCCCCCACGGCATTGCGATGGGCCCTGGCGGAGGCCAGCGTTCGCCAGGCGCCGTTGCATGCGGTGACGGCATGGCGGCCACCTATTGCTCCACCCGGTCCTGCACCCCGGCCGTCGACATTCCCACCAATGCTGCCAGCAGAGATCCAGACGCGCACCGAGACCGCTTTGGCAGAGGCGGTACGACAAGCCCTCGGTGATGACATCTCCATCACCTGTACCGCCCTGCGCGGCAATACCGCCACCGTTCTCCTGGCGTCGGCCAGCCATGCACAGTTGCTGGTCCTAGGTCCGATGGACGAGAGTCTGACCGACGCGCTCCTCCAACGGCACCGATTCATGGCGATCATGAAACGGGCGCCGTGCCCCGTTGTCATCATGCCGCCAGCCGACATCGGGGGACGGTAGAGCAGTTCATTCCAGTGCGTGAGGGCCAGGAGGCGGCTGGTGCCGAACCTGCTTCTCAGCTTCGGCCTCAGCAGGTCCCGCACCGCCTTCTTCCACTCCTCCTTGAACTTCACCGCCGGCCGTGGCTCTTGGATCTCCATGCGCACTTGCGTCGGCACGACCGCCATCTCGATGTAGCGATGCACCGTTTCCCGATTCAGCTCGAGCAGCTTCGCGATCTGCCGCTCCGAATACCGCGCTGATGCAACGTTCGGATAGACTGGATGTCGGGCACGTCGTACAGCTCTCTTTCCCTCCTGGCGTCTGATTGGTCTTGCAACCTCAGATTACCAGGAGTTGATTGAGGACCCGATGTGCCCCTCGCTTTACCCTGCCTCAGTCAATTCTGAGTCTGTACTGGTATGGTTTTGGATGACCTCGTGGCATGGTGATGATCGGCGACAGCTGCCCTGGGTGCACGTCAAATACCTCGCCTCGTCCGTCCTGGCACTGGCCGCCCGCCGCATGCAGCTAGACTGGCTCGAGCGCCACAACTTCCGCCCCGTGCTGCTCGAAACCTGCGTAGACCATCGCCTATACCCCGGCACCTGCTACAAGGCGGCCAACTGGATCTACGTCGGCGACACCCAGGGCCGCGGCAAGCTCGATCGCTACGAACTGCGAGATAAACCGATCAAGGCCATCTTCCTCTACCCGCTCGCCAAGGACTTTCGCGCTCAGCTCACGGCCATCCAGACCCTCTCTCCATGGGGTTCAGTGAATGTGTACAGGCCGTTTGTCTGGACCGTCAGCAAAGATTCATCCCCGGCCTATCGACCGGCATGCGGCCAGCGGCTACAATGCATGCGCAGGACTTGGCAATTCCAGAAGCGAGAAGCGAGGCGATCTGCTTCTTGAACTCCCAGCGGCCCGTCGTGGCCGTAATCATGGCGGGCGGCCCCGGTGAGCGGCTCTGGCCGCTGTCCCGGCCCGGCCACCCGAAGCCCCTCGTCGCCATCGAAGGCGAAACGCTAGTCGGCCGCGCCTACCAGCGCGCGCTCCATGTCGCGGACTCCCCGGACCACGTCTACCTCATCGCACTCGAAGCCGACCGCCAGGCGATGCTGGCCGCTCTGCCCGACCTTGATCCTTCCCGCTTCCTCGGCGAGCCGATGCGGCGTGACACCGGCATGGCGGCTCTGACGGCGGCGCATGCCATCGCTTTGGACTACCCTGACGCCGTCCTGGCCATCCTCCCGGCCGACCATATCATGCGCGACGAAACCGCCTTTACCGCCGCCGCCGTGGAGGCCGTGGGCCTCGCGACCGACGGGGACGGGATCTGTCTGCTGGGTGCCGTCCCGACCGGTCCGCGCCAGGAGTTCGGCTACATCGTGCCCGAGGGCCTGGACGAGGGCCCACGGCCCGTGGACCGCTTCGTCGAGAAGCCCGACGTGACCTTGGCCACGGAGCTCGTCGAGGCGGGAGCCCTCTGGAACATGGGCGTATTCATCGGCGACGTGCGGTCTCTGATCGCCACAGCGGAGATCGTCGCGCCCGCCCTCCACGCCTCTGCGCGGGACGGAGCCAAGGCCTTGCGCGCAGGCGACTCCAGGGCGCTCGCCGCCATCTACGAAGCGGCCGTGCGTCAGCCTTTCGACCGTGCCGTGCTGGAGCACGCCACCGACCTGCGCGTCGTGCCGTGCGACGCCGGCTGGAGCGACCTCGGCAACTGGCCGGAATTCGTCCGCTACCATCAGAGCACGCGGGGTGACGACGGTGGCGACGGCGGCGTCTTCGACTGGCGCGAGCCGGGGTCTCCACCCCTACAGGTGCTGGGGGCGGAGGATATGATCATCTGCTCGACGCCTGCCGGCAGTCTTGTCGCCACGCTCGAGGCGTCGGCGCTCGTGAGGCCGCCGCGGGTCGACGGGGCTCCGTTCATTCCGCGCAACGCCCGCGTCATCGACAAACCCTGGGGCGCCGAATATGTCTGGGCCGAAACCGACCGCTACGCGGGCAAGCTGCTCTTCGTCCGCGCCGGCCATAGCCTCAGCCTGCAGTACCACGAACGGAAGATGGAGTCGATGTGGGTGCTGGCCGGAGCGGGCACGCTCGAGGTCGACGGACACCCGCAGGCGATCAGCCCAGGCAACACGATCACGATCCTGCCAGGCACGTTGCATCGCCTGACAGCCCAGATCGATCTTTCCGTCCTCGAAGTGTCGAGTCCCGAACTCGACGACGTCGTCCGCGTACAGGACGTCTACGGCAGAGCGTAGCCAGCGTCGCGAGCCTGCCAGGGCGCATGCAGATCCGCCGAGACACCACGCGCAGCACGCACGGTGTCTCGGCGGATTGGTCGTATCGACGGTGATCGGGTCATTTGTGACGCCCCCTTCTGCTCCCCCTCGGCCGCGCCCGCCCCGCACTCAGCGCCTGCGCTGCACGGTCCGTGCTTCTTTCAGGGCGGTGAGGATCTCGGCCGCGAACAACAGCATGCGTGGCTCCCCCAAAACGCCCAGGCGGCGCAGTGCGGCGGCATCGCGCGGCCTCGCCGCCGCGATGGTGGCCAGTTCCTTCGCCGTCGCGATCTCTTCATCGGCCACATGTTCTCTGGACGCCCTGCGCTCCCGCCAAGCGAGCAGGGCTTCCAGCCAGGGGTCCGTGCCCCGCCCCGGTTGCGCCCCTCTCGCTGCGGCCGCCGGCCGGGGTGCGCCTGCGGGCCGTGTGCCGCGGGGCGGCGGCTTCGGCACCGTCCGCGCAGGCGGACTGCCAAATGCCCTCGGCTGGCACCGGTCGCAGCAGATCTCTGGCTCCTCGCGGCTCGGCGGAGCGCCGAAATAACCAAGGATGTACGCCCTGCGGCAGGACCGGCCCTCAAGATAGCGGCGCATGGCGTCGAAGCGCCCCAGCTTCCCCCTGCCGCGGCGCAGGATCTCCTGCAGGATCTCCTCGCCTTCCGCAGGCGACAAGGGACGCCTGAGCGTCACGGACTCGAGGTGGCGCTCGCGGCTGCCCGCCGTCGCCATGCCGCGTTCCACCAGTTGGGAGAGCAGCAGGGTAGCCTGGGCACGCTCGCTGTCGCCGATTTCGAAACGGTGTGGCCTGCCCACCGCGGCACCGGCCAATTCCGCGAGGTGGCGGCTGAGCCAGCCCTCGTCCGGCTTCTCGCGCTCCAGCAAAAAGAGGCGCGTGTCGAAGTCGTCGCGCAGCACCGTGCACACGATCGCCCAGGCCGGCTTGCCATCACGTCCGGCGCGTCCGCTCTCCTGCGCGTACGCCTCGACAGACTCCGGCACCGAGACGTGCAGGACCATGCGGATATCCGGCTTGTCGACGCCCATGCCAAAGGCGGTCGTGGCCACGATCACCGGCACCTCGCCCGACATGAAGCGCTCCTGGGCGGCGTTGCGGTCTTCCTTGGCCATGCCCGCGTGGTATGCCAGCACCGTTTTGCCGAGGGCCGCCGAGAGTGTGGCTGCCCAGCCTTCCGTCTGGGCCCGCGTCGTCGCATAGACGATGGCAGATCCGCCGTCGAGGCGCCGCAGCCACCGCACCACTTCCTGCCGGCGCTCGCCTTCGTCCTCCAGCGCCCGCACGCCATAGCGCAGGTTCGGCCTGTCCAAGGGCGCCACAAGCACGTTGCGGATGCCGAAACTCTCCATGATGTCCTGCCGTACCTTCGGCGGCGCCGTCGCGGTAAGCGCCAGAAGCCTGGGACCACCGAGCAGTCGGCGGAAGTCCTGGATCAGCCGGTAGTCCGGGCGGAAGTCATGGCCCCAGCTCGAAACGCAGTGCGCCTCGTCGATCGCGAGCAGATCCACAGAAACCCCCTTGAGGGCGCCGCGGAACTCCGGGCTGCGCAGACGCTCGGGCGCAACGAAGACGATCTTTGCCCCGCCCTGGTGCAACTGGCGATAGGCGTCCTGGAGTTCGTCGCCCGTCAGGGAGCTCGTGATCGCAAGCGCCCCGATCCGCCTGCGCCCGAGCGACCGCACCTGGTCCTGCATCAGGGCGATCAGCGGTGACACGACGAGCGTGACGCCGGGCAGCACCAGAGCCGGGAGCTGGTAGCAGAGCGACTTGCCGGCCGAGGTTGGCATCACCGCAAGGGTGTCCTGCCCTGCGAGGACCGCCTGGATCACGTCCTTCTGCAAAGGGCGGAAATCCGCAAGTCCGAACCGCTGCCGCAAGATCGCCTCGAGGTCCGGGGGCTGCGCCGCGCCCCGACGCACCAGAATGGCCCCTGCCTTCACGACGATGTCCACCTCGGCTCCCGGCGGGAGTCCGGCCGCGCGCAGCGCTTCAGGCGGGAGCAGGAGCGAGCCGTCGTGCATCACCCGGCCTTTCTGTCGCCCGCTCACGCCAGTCCCCCTTTCGGCCGTCCCTGGGCCGACTTTCGTTGGGTAGAACCATGTTTCCCACGCGTCCACCCAGCGCAACAGCCTTTCTGCTGCGATGGCGATCGGGGTCCCAAAAGGACCCGGCGATGGTGCCGACAGACCGCCTCGTCCCAGGCGCGTCAGGCAAGCTCCCGGTCCGTGGGCAACTTCAGATGCCCAGTTCCTGTGCGGCGAGCAGCAACCTCGGCACGACGACGACCCGCCAACCCGGAAGGAGCCGCGCGATGAGCGCCTCGGTCTCCGGCGCGCACGGAGGCAGCACCAGGATGCCCGGTGCGCGGCCCTGCAAGGCGCCAAGCCGGCCCATGACGTCGGGCGGAGCACTCAGGTGGCCGTGCAGGCTGCTCGCGCCGATACCCACCACCGGCCTCGCGAACGCCTCGGCGCGCAGACTGGAGAGCATGGCCAGAAAAGCCGGCAAGGCGACGCCTGTGCCGTCGCTGGCAGGCCCTTGCGCCACCTGCAGCACGATCGCCCGCCGCTCGAGGCTGCGCGGTTCCAGCCTGAGAGATCTCGCATTCGCGATCAGGAAACTGAACGCGATCCTGGCCGCTGCCAGGGCCTCGGCACCGAACCTGCCTTCCAGTTTGAGGCCGTGCCCATGGCCAAGCAAGGAGGCCTCGAGCCGCACGAGCCGGCCACCGCCTTCGACGCCCTTGGCGTCGCGGTCCAGGTAAAGGGCTTCGCCTGCAGCCAGGGCGGGGCGGGCATGCGCTGGCGAAGTCTCCTTCTCCTGAAGATCCCGCGCCCTGGGCTCAGGGACATCGGCGAAGCCGACGCGGCGCGGAGCGAACTCGCCCGGCGCAATCCTGCAGAGCTGGTTGTGGATGCGCTGGCGCAACTCCCCGGCCAGGGAAAGAATGGCCTCGACGACTTCCTGGTCGCCGCTTGGACCGTTCGGGTACACGAGCTTCAGCAGGCCCAGCGCAATGCGCTGCACCGCCACCGCGTCGCGGCGCGTCATGCCGTCGAGCATCGGATGCTCCCGGCTGAGCTCGAGAAATTCCGCCTCGTAGGGGAGCGCACGCAGTCGCACGAGCACCTCGCCGAAGTAGTCCGACACGAACCCGACACCTGTCGCGAACGATGACGGCTCGAGCTTGGGCAGCTCCCAGCCTGGAATGAAGCCATGCAGCCGGTCGATGAAGGCGCTGTCGCGCAGCTCCTCCGGCAGCGGCTCGCACAGGTGGCGGTAATGTGCAGCAGGCAGGCCACCCTCGACATCGATGTTGCCAAGCAGCACCACCGAGCAGTCCGAAGCGAACTCGTGCCTGCCGCGGCTGAACTGCCCGCTCTCGAGGAAGTCCTTGAGAGCGGCGACGATCTCGGTGCTGCCGAGCCGCAGGCGCGCGATTTCGTCGAATGCCACCATGCGGCGCTGCGCCAGTAGGCCGGGCACGCCGGTCGTGAGATGGACGAAGAGGTTCGCCGGTGTCACGCTGCCGCCCGAGATCACGAACGCATCCTGCGAGATGTTGCGGGCAAGGTAGGTCTTGCCCGTGTTCTTCGGGCCGAGCTCGAGCAAATGGAGGCTCGGCTCGGCTAGCGGCGCGAGGCGCGTCAGGACGAGAAGCTTGCGGCGCAGCGCGTCCGGTCCTGCGAGGCCTGTGACGAGGGCGACGGAGTCGTAGCCGGCCGATGTGAGCAGGAGGTCGATCCACTCGAGGGCCGTGAAGTAGCCACGGCCCTCGAGGAAGGGATCGAGCCTCGCATAGGCCTGAGCCGGGTGGAAGTCCCTGACCGCCGTGGCCGGAATGTCTTCGCCCACTGGCTCCCAGACGAGATCGACGCGCCCCCAGAGCCCGCCGCTGAGCAGGCCGGGGTGGCGCTCGCCGAGCGCCGGGTCGACCCGCGCGACGAGGTTCAGGCTGCCGATGCGGCCAAGGTGGCTGCCATCCTTGACGTCGACCGTCACCTCGAGCCGGTCGACAATGCGGATTTCCCCCTCCTGCACCAGACGGTGCCGCCACAGGTTGCGGTCACGCGGCAGAGGATGGTGCTCCTCGAGGTAGTCGCGGATGGCGGCGACAGCATGCTCGCTCGGCCTCTGCGCGAGCAGGAACTCGCTTACGTAGCGCGGTACCTGCCCCTGCGTACGCAAGGCGAGCGCCAGACCCTTGGGCAGCACGACAGGCTCGCCCAGTGCGCCGAAGACCTGCAGCACCCTCTCATCGAATGCGGTCGAGTCCCCCATCACCCGGACCAGCCGCGCCGGACGCCCTCGCCTTCTTGTGGTTCATCTTCCACGGCCGCCGCTACGGGCATCGGCTCGGCGATATCGTGCACCTGCAGCATCGGCTCCTGGCCGTAGAGGCTGTAGAGATCGAGAAAATGCACGGCAGCCCGCACCAGTTGGCGCACCTTGATGTCGCGCTCGCGCAAGGGCCCGCGAATGCGCCGCAGGAGGTCAGCGCCCGAGAGCGGCGGCGCCCAGCCGAAGGCGTCCGCGTGGGTCTTGACGATTCCGTCGAAGACCTGCGCGAGGTCAGCCTCCGAGAGCGGCGGCAGGTGCGGTGCGCTCTGCAGTTGTCGGATCGGTTCACCGACAGTCTCCGCGAGCTGTTCATGACCGCGCTCGCGCAACCAGGCCGGCAAATCCTCCCCGTCGCCCAGCTTCTCCACGAGGGTCTGCTGGAACGACGCCGCCACCGCCACCACGCTGTAGGTCTGGGGCATAAGGGCGCGATCCTGCAGGCGCGAGAGGAAGTCGTAGGACTTCGCGCGTGCGCGCCGGCCGACGCTGCCGATCATCTCGGCCTCGTCGATCAGGATGACCCAGCCCGCCAATCCGGCAACCGTCGACATCTCGCCGACGAGCCGCAGGTAGTCGAAGGCGTTGTCCTGCTTGAAGCGCTCGATCGGCGCCAGCTTGCGGCCAACGTTGTCTTCGTAGGCGCGGCGCAGATCCGGCATCGCGAGGAAATAACCCGAAAGATCGCGGTCCAATGGTTCGATGTCGCCGCGCCTGCCCTCGAGGCGCGCTTCGAGCACCAAGCCGACCTTCGTGTGGAGCTTGGTCTGCGCATAGCGCAGGAGCCGCTGTACCGCCTCCGGCCTGCGCTCGATCTCCTGGAGCACGGCGTCGAGGCCCGGCCGCCCGATTCCGGGGAAATAGGTCCGTGCGATCAGCTTGCGGTAGACGCGCTCGACGCGGTCGAGCGGCGTCTCGCGGCTGACCGTCAGCTGGCTCACCAGGAAGTGCTCACGCTCGGCCATGGCGCGGATGGCGTTCAGCGTATGGCTCTTGCCGTCGCCGTAGTTCGCTGCGATGATCCGCATGTTGCGCCGCGCGCGGCCGCCCTCCAGCGCACGCAGATCCTCCGCAATCTCGGCGAGGACCCGGGTCCTCCCTGCCGATAGGAGCTCCGCGACAGAAAGTGAAGGGACGCCGGCGCGCAGGTGCTCGATGCAGGTGCGCGCCAGGCTACGCTCCATACGTTCCAGCCTCCTTTGCCTGGATAGCTTCGACGAGGAGCTTCACGGGCGAAATCGGCCCCATCGCGAAGAGGGCCTGTGATTCGACTGTCTCATGCCCGGCGGATCCGTAGGCCGCCAGGAGCTTTGCCCGCCACGCCGGCCAGTCCTGGCGCCAGATGTCGTCCAGATCCCGCAAATCCTCGTAAGGGTTGGGCCTCGAACTTCGCACCTCCGGCTCGACGCGCATGGCGAGGGCCGGATAGCTCCTGAGTCCAAGCCGCTCGTCCGAAAAGATCGCAGGTCGTCCGGCGAACAACACGAAGAGACCAGGCATGGTCGCGCCCTCGTCGATCAGTTCGCGCATCGCCTCGAAGGCGTCGTCCCGCCGCAGCGGCGTGTAGCGCACGGGGCCGTAGCCGCCGAGCAGGGCGTCGACGTCGTCGATGGTCACAAGGAGGCCCTTGCCGCCGGCGAGTCGGTTCGCGTAAAGCAGGGAGCGCAGGACCTCTCGGGCGCCATAGCGGTCGAGAACCATGCCGATGCCGGCGCGG
>JAJZVM010000146.1 GCA_021845645.1 Bacillota bacterium | reverse complement strand
TGGCGCGCGAAACGCCCACCGCGGCGCCGCGCGCCTTGAAGCTCCCCGTCGGCAGGAGCCCCTCATCCTTGATCAGGAGACCGGGGATGTCGATCGCCGCACCGAGGCGCGGCAGGGCCAGGAGCGGCGTCACCGACTCGCCCAGGCTGACGACGGCGTCCTGCGAGCGCACCGGCAGCAGTTCGTGATACCGCCACAGGTTCGTGGGTCGCCCCGCGAGTGCGCCGGGCCCCGGCAGATCGCGGCGCAGCCGCTCGAGGTCGTAGACCGCGAGCAGCGGCGCACCGCAGGTGCAGAGCGTCTGCACGTCGTTCGCGGCGTAGACGGCGCCGCACCTGGGACACTCGACATGCGAAAGATAGCTGTACTTCACGCGAGCCTGTCCCCCATTCACCGGCCAAGAAGAGCTGGTCCACCCCACCTGCACGGAGCCTCAGGTCGCGGGACGCTCCGCCGCACGGTTCGCCGCCGCAATGATCTGCGCCTGGCGCACGAGCTGCGCGTTGTCGTTGCAGCGCTCGCCGCCAGGCATGAGAATGGTGTCCTCCATGCCGATGCGCGCGAGGTAACCCCGCTCGATCGCAAGACGCAGCAGTGGCCACGCCGTCGTCCCATGTCCGTGCACCAGCCGGGGCACGGTCGGGATGGCCTCGTCGAGCACCGCAAGGATCGCTGCCGCGGTGCGCAGCGCCGTCTCCGCGTCCTCGTCCCTCGGACCGACCACCATGACGCGGCACTGTGCCGCGAGAGGGCTGCGCAGCATGCGTCGCACATCCGCGACCGTCGCGAGGACGGCCTGAACAGCCACGCCCTGCAACACGAGCAGCGATGCCGTTTCGTCGGCATCGTGCTCGTACCAGTTGACTGTCGCGAAGTCGGGGCGATCCTCCCAGCTGGCGATCGCTCGAAGCCGGCGGGTCAGGTTCTCCTCGATCGACTCCGCCGTCGACACCCCGACCTGCATGCCGGGCGCCGCGGCCCGCACGGCGCGTACGGCAGCCCCCACGTGGCGCGGCTGCAGGGATTCGGCACCGCGCTCATCGCGCGGATGGATATGCGCCGCGAAGGCCCCGGCCTCGCGGCAGGAGAGCGCCGTACGGGCAATCTCGGGCGGGTGGATGGGCAGGGCGCGGTGCTCCCCTGATCTGCGACTGCCGTTGAGGCAGGCCTGGAGCCAATTGCCCGAGGCCTCAGGTCGCATCTCTATCACCTTCTTGTTCGCCTTGGTGACGGGCAGCGCGGAAGTGCGTCTTATGACTGTGAACGGACAAGCGGTGCTCCCCCCTGAGATGGTATGGCCCACCGACGGCTCGCAGGCACGCGGGACTAGCGTGCGGCGATGTCCTGCACCGGCAGGTAGATGGCGCTGGCCAGCGTCGTCAGGATGCGGCTCAGCAGGATGCGGACGTCCTCGGACTGGTCCTCCTGGTCGGGCAACGTAAGAAACTCGCCCTCGCCGAAGCCATGCCGGTCGAAGTGGACGATGCCGCGCACGTTGCCGACCTGAACGGCGCACATGATCTCCTGCGCGCCGGGGTCCTCCGCCTCCAGCACAGCCACGCCGGGCAAGTGCGTCAGGTCGAGGCCGCCTGCGGCGGCGGGCCAGCCATGCTGCGGCGAGACGGCGGCGATGCGCGCCTCAAGTCGGTAGGGCTCGGGCCGGAAAACGACGCACGCGAAATCCCGCGTGCGCTCGAGCACCCACGGATCATCGGGAAACAGGGCGCGTTCCATCCGCTCGAGACCGCGGGCGATCTTCATGAGTTCGTCGATCTGTTCCCGCATGCGCTCTGTGGTGCCCTTGGCGCGCGCCGCCGACTGCCGCGCGCCTCTCTCGCCGAGCAGGTCGTCCGCCTGGCGCAGGAGCGGCCGCGCCGCAGCCGGGTGGTAGGCCCAAAGCAGGAGTTGCGCCCGGTCGAGCAGGGCGATTACGTCGACCATCAGCTCGGGCCCCACGTCGCCATGTCGTACACCACATCGGGCACGAACAGGAAGAAGCGGATCGCGCTCGCCTGACCGGCCCCGGAACTCAGGTTTACCCTGGCCACGACACCGTAGCGCAGCAGTTCGCTCTGACCGGAGCGCAGGCAGTCCCGCCAGTACGCCTTGAGAGGTGCCTCGGCGCTGCGCGGGTACTTCTGGTCGAAGCCGATGCGGGCCCTCACCTCGACTGGCAACGTCGGCGGCAGCGTCTGCGCGTCGATGTCAAACAGCCGCCACAACGCCCGTGGCGCCGCCGAGATGTAGTCCGGGCCGCGTCCCTGCCGTCCATGCAAGCGCACGAACGCAAGCGACTCACCATCCGGCATGGCCGCAAACAGGGCGGGCAACGCCATCGCCTCGCCGATGTGTCCGGTAACCGCGGGAGAAGCCACCTTCTGCCGGCGCTCGTTGTACTGCGCAACCTTGCCCGAGCCGCGGGCAGTCGCGCGCAAAGACCAGAGGGGTCGCCGCCGCGCTCCCGTATACGCGGCGTAGTGGGCACCCGTCGCGAGCACCAGCGACTCGCCGTAGATCTTGCCGTAGGCCTCGATCTGCCAGAGCGAGACGCTGCAAGTTCTCTTGCCGCGCACAACAACCCGGTTGCCGTCGGTCAGCAGGAACGAACAGTCGAACTCCGGCATTACCACGGCTCCCCATCAAACACCCGCTGACAGCCGTTTGATCAGTTTGCCAAGCGCACGCCCGAGTCCTTCATCAGCCGCCAGCGTTCGACGCGAAGCCAGAGTCGGCGACCCGTCAGGTTTTGTCTGTTCCCCCATTATGTTAGGATCCAATCGTGTGGTGATGCTCGAAATGGCCATGGCATCCGACCCGATCCGGGACCTCAGGCGCATCACCAGCGCCTTTTCCGCGATGCAGCGCAAGGCTTTCACATCGCAGGGCCCGAGCGCGGACACGCGGGCGCTCATCCTGACGGAGCTCCTCCCAGCATCAGGGCTCTCCGTAAGCGACCTGGCGAGCCGCATCGGCTCCGACCGGCCCTGGGTCAGTCAGGTCGTCGAGCAGATGCGCAAGGAGGGCCTGCTCGAGCGAACGCAGGACGAGGCGGACCGCAGGAGGGTCCGCATTCGGCTGACGCCGCAGGGCAGACGCCTCGCGGCGGACCTGCGGACAGCCCTCGCGGCCGAGCTCGATCGCCTCTTCGCCGGCATCCCCGCAGCCCAGCGACCAGCCGCACAAGCCTTCCTGCGGGTCCTGGCCGAAGCGTTCGAGCGGGTACGCAACCAGGCGCCCTGATCAGCGCCCCTCCCGCGTCCCCGCCACGATCAGGACGTCGGCGTCGCGCGTCTCGCGCAGGATACGGTCGATCACGGAGCCGTGCAGGATTTCCTGGAGCCTGGTGCGCCGCGTCTCGCCGAGCACGATCTGCGTCGCCTCCACCTCGTTCGCGATGGCGACGAGGCGTTTGGCCACCTCGGCGTCCTCCGCGCGGATGATCTGCGCGCCGAGTTCGGCAGCCAGCCTCAGATTCAGGTCGAGCAACTGCGCCTCTTTGAGCGAAGGGGTGTGTCGAGGCTCGCGCACGGACGCTACCAGGAGGTCTCCCTTGAGGCGCTCGGCCATGCGGTAGCCGCGCCGGATGAGCACCTGGCCGAGCGGCGTCGACGTCACGCAGACGAGGATGCGCTCCTTGGTGGGCCAGGGCGCGGTGATGTGGTGGACACGCCGGTATTCGCCGAGGTCTTCATCCGTCTGGTCCGCAACCGTGCGCAGGACGAGTTCCCGCAAAGCCGTGAGATTGCCGAGCCGGAAGAACTTGTCAAGTGCCTGCTGCGTCTGCTGCGGCGGGTAGACCTTGCCCTGCCTCAACCGCTCGATCAGCGCCTCGGGCGCGAGGTCGATCAGCCGGAGTTCGGTCGCCTCCGCCACGACGGAGTCTGGAACGGTCTCGCGCACGTGGATGCCCGTGACTTGCGCCACGATGTCGTTGAGGCTCTGCAAATGCTGGATGTTCAAGGTCGAGTGGACGTTGATCCCGGCCGCCAGGATTTCCTGCACGTCCTGCCAGCGCTTGCGGTTGCGCATGCCGGGGGCGTTTTGGTGCGCGAGCTCGTCGATCAGAACGACATCGGGCGCGCGCCTCAGGACCGCGTCCAGGTCGAGTTCCTGGCGCACGAGCGATCCGTGGCTGACCGCCAGAGGCGGCAGGACCTCGATGCCTGCGACCTGTGCGGCGGTCTCCGGGCGGCCGTGCGTATCGATGATGGCCGCCACCACGTCGATGCCATGTTCCTTGAGCTCGTGCGCTTCGCTGAGCATGGCGTACGTCTTGCCGACGCCTGCCGCGGCGCCGATGAAGATCTTGTGCCGCGCCCGCCGCAGCCGCTCGATCTGTGCCAGCACCTCCTCCGAGGTGCGCCGGCGGTAATCGCTCATCGTCCCTCGATCTGCCGAACGGCCAGGTTCAACTTCAGGACGTTGACGCGCCACGGTCCATAGAGGCCGAGGAAGGGTCCTTGCGCCTGGTTCAGCACGAGGTTCCTGAGCACTCCCCGGGCGATGCCCGTCTGCCTCGCGATGGCCGGCACCTGCGCGAGCGCCGCCTGCAGGGTGATCTCAGGGTCGAGACCGGAGGCGGAGCTCTCGACCAGGTTGCCCGGCATCGGTCCCGTCACCTGCCCACGCTGGAAAGCCATATTGGTCCTGATCTCCTTCAGCAGGGCAGGGCTCGTCGGCCCGAGGTTCGAGCCTGACGAATTGTCGGCGTTGTAGGGCTCCGGCCTGCCTGTGGCCGCGTTCACCGTCGCGGAGGGGCGGCTGTGGAACAGTCCCGGGACCGAGAACTCCTGCCCGATCAGGCTCGAGCCGACAACCTGCCCCTTCTCTACCATCAGGGAGCCTTGAGCCTGGTATGGAAAGAACTCCTGCCCGATTCCGACCAGCAGCAGCGAATAGCCGAGTCCCAGGATCACGAAGAGCGTCACGGCAAGGCGCAGGTTGCGCCAGAAAGCCAGGGCCATGGGTGACTTCCTCCTCCCGTCAGATCCGTGCGAGACCGAGGGCTGTCAGCGCCAAGTCGATCAGCTTGATGCCTACGAACGGCAGCACGACACCGCCGAGGCCATAGATCAGGATGTTGCGCCGAAGCATCTCTGTTGCGCCCATCGGCCGGTAGCGCACACCCCGCAACGCCAGCGGGATGAGCGCCGGGATGATCAGGGCGTTGAAGATCAGGGCCGAGAGGATGGCGCTCTGCGGCGAGGTCAGGTGCATGACGTTCAACGCCTGCAGCGCGGGCACCGCTGTCACGAACATCGCCGGGATAATCGCGAAATACTTGGCGACGTCGTTTGCGATCGAGAAGGTCGTGATGGCGCCGCGGGTGATGAGGAGCTGCTTGCCGATCGAGACGACCTCGATCAGCTTGGTCGGGTCCGAGTCGAGGTCGACCATGTTGCCGGCTTCCTTGGCTGCGCTTGTGCCAGAGTTCATCGCGAGGCCGACGTCGGCCTGCGCCAGGGCCGGCGCGTCGTTCGTGCCGTCGCCCGTCATCGCGACGAGCCTGCCATCGGCCTGCTCCTCGCGGATGCGGCGCATCTTGTCTTCCGGCTTGGCCTCGGCGATGAAGTCGTCCACGCCCGCCTCCCGCGCGATGGTAGCCGCGGTGAGGGGGTTGTCGCCCGTGACCATGACGGTGTGGATGCCCATGCGGCGCAGCGCGGCGAAGCGGTCCTGCATGCCTGACTTGATGATGTCCTTCAGGTGGATGACGCCGAGCACCTTGCCGTCCTCGACCACGCCGAGTGGCGTGCCACCGGAGCGCGCGATCTGCTCCGTGACGGCGTCCAGTTCCGGCGGAATCGGCGATCCCGATTTCTCTGCTGCGCGGCGGATCACGTCCACTGCGCCCTTCGCGATCTCGCGGCCGCTTGCCAGCAACACGCCCGAGCGCCTGGTCTCTGCCGAGAACACGATCGGGCTGGCGCCGTCCAGTTCCCCCGCCGCGACATGCTGTCCCTCCCGCTCGGCCAGTACGACGATGGACTTGCCTTCAGGCGTCTCGTCGTGCTCCGACGCCAGAAGCGCCGCGTGGACCATATCCTCGTAGGCGACGCCGGGCATCGGCTGGAAGGCGTCGGCCATTCGGTTTCCGAGCGTGATCGTGCCCGTCTTGTCAAGGATCAGCGTGTCCACGTCGCCCGCCGCCTCCACCGCCTTGCCCGACTTCGCGATGATGTTGAACCGGATGACGCGGTCCATGCCGGCGATGCCGATGGCCGAGAGGAGCGCGCCGATCGTGGTCGGGATGAGGCAGACGAGCAGCGCGATCAGTGTCGCCACGGAGAGGCTGGCGTGCAGGTAGCCCGCCATCGGCGGCAAGGTGTCGATGACGAGGAGGAAGATCAGCGTCAGGGCGGCGAGCAGCACTGTGAGGGCCAGTTCGTTCGGGGACTTCTGGCGCTCGGCACCCTCCACCAAGGCGATCATCCGGTCCAGGAACGACTTCCCGGGCTCCTGCTCGACCCGCATCTCGATCCAGTCCGAGAGCACCCGCGTGCCGCCGGTGACCGACGAGAAGTCCCCGCCGGCCTCGCGGATCACCGGCGCGGATTCCCCGGTGATCGCGGACTCGTCGATGGAGGCGACGCCCCGCACGATCTCGCCGTCGGCCGGGATGAGCTCCCCGGCGTCGACGCGGACGAGGTCGCCCTTATGCAGGCGCGACGCTGGCACGTCCCCGAGCTTCGCCCCGCTCTCGTCGATGCGATGCGCAACCGTTTCGGCCTTGGTGCGCCTAAGGCTCTCCGCCTGCGCGCGCCCGCGCCCCTCCGCGAGGGCTTCCGCGAAGTTCGCAAAGAGCAGTGTGACGATGAGGATCACGGTCACCAGGACGTCGTATCCCCTGGCACCCGAATCGGCAGGGCCACCGAAGACACGGGGGTCCAGGCTCATGATGAGCGTCACAAGGGTGCCGATCTCCACGACGAACATCACGGGGTTGCGGTACTGCAGTCTCGGATCGAGCTTGCGGAAACTGTCGATGAACGCCCGACGGAAGACGCCCTGATAGGAGATGCCCCGTACCATGATCAGAACACCCTTCCGGCCAGCATGGCGAGTTGCTCCGCGATCGGTCCGAGCGCAAGCACTGGGAAGAACGTGAGGGCGCCGACGATCAGGACGATGCCGAGATAGATCCAGCCGAACGTCCAGGTGTCGGTACGCAGCGTGCCCGTCGAGGCCGGAACCGTCTTCTTGGCCAACAGCGACCCCGCGATGTAAAGCAGCAGCAGCATCGAAAGGTAACGGCCAAGGAGGATCACGATGCCGGTGCTGATCGCGTAGAACGGCGATGACGCGCCGAGGCCCGCAAAGGCGCTGCCGTTGTTCGCGGCCGAGGAGGCATACGCGTAGACCACTTCCGAGATGCCGTGGAAACCAGGATTGAAGATTCCTGCCCGCCCCGCCGCCGTGCTCAGCGCCAGCGCCGTCGCCGCGAGGATGATGAACGGGTGGACCAGCATCGCAGCCGCTGCGGCCGTCACCTCCCGCACCTCGATCTTCTTGCCAAAGAGCTCCGGCGTCCGCCCGACCATCAGGCCGGTCACGAAGACACTGATGATGAAGAACATCAGGATGTTCAGCAGACCCGCGCCCTTGCCGCCGAAGACGGTGTTGAGCATCATCTCAAAGAGTGGCACCAGCCCGCCGAGAGGCGTCAGGCTGTCATGCATGGTGTTGACTGCGCCTGTGGTATAGGCGGTGGTGAGCGTGGTGAAGAGAGAGCTGCCGCTTATGCCGAAGCGCGTATCCTTCCCTTCCCAGTTCGGGCCGGCCACCCCGAGCAGCCGGTGCACAAGCGGGTTGCCGGCCGCCTCGGCGCTGTAGATCACCAGGAGCAGCACCACCATGAGCGACATGGTGACACCGAAGATGATCCAGGCCTGGCGCCGGTTCTTGATGTAGTGGCCGAAGGTGAAGACGAGCGATGTCGGCAGGAGCGCCATCAGGAACTCCTCGATCAGGTTCGAGAGCGGGCCGGGGTTCTCGAACGGGTGGGCGGAGTTCACGTTGAAGATGCCGCCGCCGTTCGTGCCGAGCTGCTTGATCGCCTCGAAGCCGGCGGCCGGCGCCCGGGCGATGGTCTGCGTAGCGCCCGTGATCGTGTGCGCAATGACTGAGCCCGACAGGGTGTCGGGCACGCCAGTCGCGATCAGGGCGATCGCCGCGATGAAGGCGATCGGCAGGAAGATGCGCGTCAGGGCCCGCACGAGGTCGCGATAGTAGTTGCCGAGGTCCCTACGCCCCGCCACGAAGCCGCGCACGAAGGCGATCGCCACGACGAGCCCGGCGGCGGGCGTCGCGAACTGCAGAAACTGGAGCGCGAACTCGCTCAGGTTGCTGAGCGTCTGCTCGGGCGAGTACACCTGCCAGTTGGTGTTCGTGACAAAGCTCGCGACGGTGTTGAAGATGGTCGTCGGCGCGACCGGACCCAGGCGCGCCGGATTGAAGGGCAGGTCCTGCTGGAACATCAAGATGAGGTAGACGACGACGGCCATCGCGAGGTTCGAGAGCAGGAAGGCTATGGCGTACGATCGCCAGTCCATGCCCTGGCTCTCGTCGATGCCGGCGAGGCGGAAGATGCCGCGCTCGAGAGGGCCCATGACCCTGTCGAGGAGGGACCTGTCGCCCTCGAACACGTTGTACATGTAGCGACCCACCGGCACCGCCGCGAGGGTGACGACGACCAGGAGGAGGGCGTCGCCGAGGAGCCCTTGCCAAGTCACAGCCGTGCTCCCCCTTTCAGAACCTTTCCGGATGCAGCATGGCGTAGGCGAGATAGGCCATCAGCAGGACCGACACCGCCAAGAGCAACAGGGATGCCATCACTTGCGGGCACCTCCCCGCGGTCTGATGGCCACGATCAGGACGGCGAAGAAGAGTGCGATGCCAAGCAGTCCGAGTACGTTCGCCATCATCTCGCCTCCGTGCCACTAGTCTCCCAACGCTGGGGCAAAAGCAAAAGCCGATGCCAGGGTGCCTAAGCGCCCCGACGTCGGCCAACTTTCCGGCTGACCACCGCTGTGCGGCTGTCCTCCGGCTAATCGCTCCTGCGCCGAAGTTCCCGTTCCAGGTTGCGGTCGAGCACGTAGATCTCGATCCGTTCCCCCGTCCGGGTCGAGATGTCCGAGTGGCTCGATACCACCCGGCACCCCGTTTCACGAGCCACGATGTCCTGCAGTTCCTCACTGGAGCCTTCGCGAAGGACGACGCGCATCTCCTTGATCAGCTTGCGTCCCTCGAACTGCTGCGCGAGGTGCTGCTCCATGCGGGACAGGCTGCCCTTGAAACGGACGATGACCATGTCTTCCAGGATGTAGGTCCTGCCCTCAGTCGGGCCGTGTCCGGTGAGGCCCGCCTGGTAGTGGATCATGGCGCCGGTGATGGCGCTTTCGATCTGCCCCTTGCGGCCTCCCTGCGGCCCGGCGGTTTCTACTCCCACACCGCAGCACATCCCCCCTGGGCCTGCGAGGTTAGCTGACGGGCTCGGTGGGAGGTTCCCGGCCGCCTGCGCGGCTTCGCCCCTTTGCTCTGGTTCCCCCGCCCCGGTACATTCCGGGTTCGGCCAAACTGACTATGTCACTATAGAATGCTCCATCCTCGACGTAAAGCGGCGCTCACCTCGCCTTGCAAGCAAACGAACACGAATGCGCGGATGGCAGTGCTTAGGCGCGTCCACGCGCACGCAGGCGTATTGCCGTGCGCAAAGGCAGGGTCGTCGGGCGGACGCGGCAGCGAGCGCATCGCGCGGACCGTCGATGCTCTGACCGCATAGGTTGTCGGGTGGACGCCGCCTCACGCGCGCAGAGGGCGGCGGACCGCAGGCAAGCGAAAGCGAGGTCGTGAGCGTGATCGTGGAATCGGAACGCCTCAACGAACTGGGCAACCTGTGGGAGCAGCTTGAGCCGCCCGAGATCGTCGCCGCCGCGCTCGATCTGTTCGGAGAGCGCATCACGATAGCATCATCCTTTGGCCTCGAAGACGTCGCCCTCATCCACATGGCGACGCAAGTGTCGCCTGGCCCTGTCGATGTCTTCTGCCTCGACACCGGCGTGCTGTTCGCGGAGACCTACGCGCTGCTCGAGCAGTTCAGCGGGAGCTATCCGATCCGCCTGCGCCGCATGGTGCCAGAGCTGTCGCTGGACGCCCAGGCGGAGCGCTACGGTGCACAACTCTGGACGCGCGATCCGGACCTCTGCTGCAAGCTGCGCAAGGTGGAGCCGCTGCAGCGGGCCCTCAAGGGCTACGACGCTTGGGTGACGGGTCTGCGCCGCGCACAGGGACCGACGCGCCAGGGCGCCAAAGCGATCGAGCGCGACGCAAAGCATGATCTGTACAAGGTAAACCCCTTGGTGCGCTGGTCCGACGAGGAGCTTTGGGCCTACGTGAGGAGCGAGAAAGTCCCCTACAACCCGCTGCACGAGCAGGGCTATCCCAGCATCGGCTGCAGGCCCTGCACGCGCGCCGTCGCCCCCGGCGAGGACCCGCGCGCAGGGCGCTGGGCAGGCTTTGGCAAGACCGGGAGATGGCTG
>JAJZVM010000145.1 GCA_021845645.1 Bacillota bacterium | reverse complement strand
GTGGCCTCCACGAAGCGTTCGCGCTTTGCGCGCCGTCTGGTCGAAGCAGGAAGGGCGCAAGCCCACGGTAAGACACCGAAAGAAAGCGGCGGGCGCGAATACGTCTGACTACGTTTTCGGTGACAGTCAGTCCGCATCAGGCGCCGGTATGAACTTGCGTCCTGTCTTGTGACGCCGGCGGTGCCGCGATCTGAGCGCCCTCGGGCGACGGCTCGGCAGGGGCCAGCGCAGACCCCAGCCGACAATGGCGGTCGCCGCCGGCACGAAGAATCCGAGCAGCACCAACGTGTAGACAAACAGGCCGATGACGACCACGACGCCCATCTCCTCGAGACTGGTGACGCCCGAGACGACCATCGAGCCGAACGTGCCGCCCATGATCACCGCGGCTGACAGGATCACATGCCCCATGCGGTCCATCGCTGTCCTGATCGCCTGCTGCGGCGTCATGCGCTCACGCAGCATCTCCTCGAAGCGCGACATCAGAAAGATGGCGTAATCCACCCCAAGGGCAACGAGAAGCAGCAGCACGAAGAATGGCAACACCCAGTAGATGCCCGTGTGATGCAGAAGGTCGACGAACAGGAGTTGGCCGAGCCCCATGGCCACGTAGTAGGTGGCGTAGAGCGATGCGATCAGATAGAGCGGGATCACGACCGATCCGAACAGGATCACGAGCAGCAGGAAGATCGCGCCCAGCACCAGGATCGCCGTCTGCTGGAAGTCATGGGCAGAGATCGCGCTCAAGTTCTCCTGCAGGCCCGTCTGTCCCCCGGTATAGAGGCTGCCGTGGTCGACCGGGCTTGTCGCCAGCGCGTGCTGCGCCGCGCTTAGAAGCACCGGCATCTCGTCAATGGCCTCCGAGGAGTAGGGATTGGCGGCAAGGTCGACGGTAAATGAGGCGACGTGTCCGTCGGGGGAGATGTAACTCTCCATGGCGCGCTTGAGTTCCGGGTCGCCGAGCGCCGACGCGGGCAGGTAGAAGCCTGCGCTCGCGGCACCCTGCGACATGTTGGCGAGGTCCTGCTGGGCCTGTTGCACACCGCTGCCGATCTCTCCCGCCGCGCTGGCAGCCGAGGACAACCCGGGGCCGAGTTTCTGGGCACCCTGCGTGGCCTGCACAAGACCTGAGGCGAGCGCGGTGCTCGACTTCGCGAAGGTACCGGTGCCTGCTGACAGCTTCGGTGCCGACGCGGCGAGTTCCGTCATGCCGCCCGCTACCCTCGAGGCGCCTGTGGCGAGGCTCTGGGCACCCTTGGCTGCAGTCGCGCCGGCCTGCGCCAGGCCAGTCACGGCCTGGGCCAGTTGCTGGGCCGACGTGCTCAACCCGGCCGTCGCGCTGCTGATGCCCGACGCACCCTGAGCCAGGTTTGCGGCACCGGTCTTCGTCTGCTCGAGACCCTGGTCGAGCCCTGTGGCCGTGGCGACGATGGCCTGCCAGTCCGGCGACTGGCCAATTCCGGGATGGGCGGTCGCCCAGGCCGCGATGGCCTGGCTGAGACTCTGCGCCGCCTGCGACAGCTGGGCTGCCGACTGACTGAGCGTCGACGCACCCTGAGACACCGACGCGCTGCCGGTTGCTGTCTCCTGGATGCCTGCGGCCAGCTTGCCGCTGCCCTGGGCGAGCGACTGGACAGCCCCGGACAATTGTGACGTGCCCTGTGCGAGCGAGGCGGCACCGCTCTCCAGTTGACGAGCTGCCCGACCGATCTTGCCGGCCCCTTGCCCGAAGGCCAGGAGACCGCTCTGCAGCGAGGGCGTGGAACGCAGCAGCTGTTCAGCAGCCGAATGGAGCTTGTTGCCGGCGGCAGCCGCCGCCTGCATGTCGCTGCCGGCCTTGCCGAGCTGGCCGGCAAGCGTCCTGGCTCCCTGCACGGCCGCGCCTAGGCCGGACGCGACACGGCCAGTCTGGGTCGCGAGCGTAAACTCCGCGACCGGCTTGCCCAGCGGCCATGCGGCGCTGTCCACAGCAGTCACTCCATGCCGGGCCGCCAGCGCGGCCGATATCTGGTCGATCGTCGCGAGGCCCTGCGGCGTGCGCAGATTGGCGCTCGTCTCGAGGACAATCTGGGCCGGCATCACCTTGCCCTCGCCAAAACTCTGCGCCACCGCGTGGAATCCTTGCACCGAGGTCGCCTGCGGTATCTGGTGCAGGGTATTGAAGGAACGCTGACCAGTGTAGAGCAGGGCGATCGGCGTCAACACCGCGACGAGGGCGAGCGCAGTCCACCAGGGGTGAGCGGTCGCAAGGCGCCCGCTGAAGTTCCACAGACGCAGGGGGCGCGTGACTTCACCCGTCTTGGGCGGCCGCGGCCAGAAGAGCTTCCGGCCGAAGATGGCCATAAGGGCAGGTATCAGCGTGAGGCAGGCCAGGAGTGTCACGGCTATGCCGATGGCGACACCAGTTCCCGAGCGGTATAGGCTGAACTCCGCGAAGTAGAGCGTCGCGAACGACACCAGCACGGTGAGCGAGCTAAAGAGTACGGTGCGCCCGGCACCTGCAAAGGTACGCGCGATGGCATCTTCAACGTTTTCGTGATTGCGCTGCAGTTCCTCGCGGAAGCGGTTCAACAGGATGATCGCGTAATCGGTGCCCGCACCGAACAGAACCGCGATCAGGAAGGTCTGCGTAAAGGTCGTGAGCGGCAGGCCGAACCGGCCCAGATAAGCGTCCACGCCAGACGTGATCAGGAAGGAAACTCCTATGGTGAACAGGTTGACCAGCGGAGCGAGCGCAGAGCGTAGCACGACGACCAGGATGATCAGCACCAGGGCCACCGTGACGGCGGCCGTGCGGTTCACACCCTCTTGAGAGATGCGAATGTTGTCCTGCATGATCGGAACATCGCCTGTGTAGTAGATGCGCAGTCCTGGAGGACTGCCGCGGAACGAACTTTCCACCTCTTTCAAAGCTCGGGCGGTGCCAGGGTTGACGTCAGACGCGCGGAACCCCACGACGGCTATTTCCGTCGAGCGGTCCCGACTCACGAAGGCGGACGAAGCGTTGGACGCCACGGTCCACTGGTCCTGGACAAAGCTGATGCCGCTCTTCGAGGTCTTGCCGGCGAGGCGCACAAGCTGCTTGCGGAAGAAACGCTGGTCGGCGGCGGTAAGGCCACCCTTGCGTACGATCGCCACGATCATGCTGCTCTTCTGTGGATGCTTGGGATCGATGCGCGCTATGAGCCTGTTGGCCTGTTCATAGCTCGCGTTCTTTGGCAGACTGATGGCATCCTGCTGGGCGACCACCGTACTGATCTGGGGCAGGAATGCCACGGTGAAGATGGCCGCCGCGAGCCAGACGATTACAATGGGCCAGCGCAGGCGGACAATCAGGCGGCTGACGCGCGTAGGGTTCAAGGTTCAGTCGCCCCCGTTTCGTGGCCCGGGTGCATGCGTCCGAGAATCGCAGCGAGACCGTTCAGCAGTTCCAGAAGGTCGCTTGAATCTCCCACGCCGAGTTCCTGGATGACGCGGCCCCAGAGATCTTGAAGACGCAGCTCGGTCGCTGCGAGAAGCTCCAGGCCGCGCGGCGCCGCAGAGAACCAGGCAACGCGGCGATCCGTCTGATCCGCGCGCCTGCGCAAGAGCCCCTGCGCAATCATGCGTTTGGTCAGGCTGCTGACCGGTCCCGAGGTGATGCCGAGCGCGTCGCCTACCTGCGCTGCTGTCCAGGGTCCCTCGCTCCGCAACTGGCGCAGGAGATAGAACTGCGCAAGCGTGAGGCCCGCCAGGCGCGCCTCACGGGTGAGATGCTGCAGCAGGTTGCGTATGAGCGATGGGAACATGCGGTCGTAGGCCTGGATCAGGTCCCGCTCGTCCTCGGGCACGACATCCGCCTCCCGATCTCTTCGTCCGGAAGTATCTTCGCTCTGAAGATAATGTGACACATGATAGCCGTCAAGTACTGCTCGCCTCGACGCCTTGACGCTCTCGAGAGCGCGCGCTATCATACTCTTTGCGTCGTGGGGGCGTAGCTCAGCTGGGAGAGCGATAGGTTCGCAATCTATAGGTCAGGGGTTCGAATCCCCTCGCCTCCACCAAGATTTTTGGCTTCACAATGCGGTTTTTCAGGGATCCGGTCCCGCGACGTGCGAGGCCGGGTCTTGCGTTTGCTAACGGATTTGCTGACGCTTGTCAAGAACCGCCAGTTGCGTTCTGTCTACCCGCCGGTTTCGCGGCGAAGCATGCATCCAATAAGCCCCATCTAGACTTCCGTCGGTGCTGGGCTAGTGCCAGTGCCGCCCGCTGTCGCTACTCCTGAAGAGGAGTCCATCCGGCGTGAGCAGCCAGAGGTCGCTGCTTCCCGTCCGGACGAGTTGCACGGCCCGCAGGCCGGCCCGCCCACCCAGGTTGACGCGCTGCCAGGGACCGCCCGGGATCGAGCGCAGGGCGTACCCCGTGGATGACGTCGCGACCAGGAGGCCGGGTGCAAGACTGCTGAGCCCCGTCGTGGAGCTCAACGGTTTCGGCAGCCAGCTCCAGCTCCAAGTCCGGCCGCCGTCCGCCGTACGCCAGATGGCGGCCCGGCATGGTGGGCAGAGGTTGCCTAGGGCGTAGCCACGACGGGCAGATGTGAAGGCGAGGCCCGTGAACTGCCAGGACCCGTCGATCGCATGTACAAGCGTCGGCCGGGAGGAGCCCGAGGCGATGCGCCAGAGGGTGGTGGGACAGTTGCGCTTGCCCATGCAGCCGATCGACTGGCCCAGCAGGAGAAGGCCGTCGCGTTCGGTCGCAAGGCCATAGATCCGCACGTTGGTCAAACCCGGCCAGGCGAGCGCACGCCAGGTTCGGCCGCCGTCACGCGTCGCGAACAGCGGTCCCTGCGGGCCCGCTGCCCAGCCGTTCTGGCCGCTGGCGAAGGCCAGCATGTTCACTACATGTCCGGCGGCCTCCCGGGGCAGTTCCCCGACTTGCCGCCAGCGCCCGCCCCTCTCCGAGAGGACGGCCTGCGGATCGAGGGCCGTGCCGATGCCTACCAGGTTCCCGGCGGGGGTGCGGGCGACCGTGACGGTCGGAGCGAGGGCAGGATATACCTGCCGCCACGTGCGCCCACCGTCCGCTGTCCAGGCGACAATCGGAGCGCAGACGGCGGGCATGAAGCACGTTTGCGCCGTGCCGCCGCCGCCGGCGACCCAGCCGCGCTCAGGGCTGAGGAAGCCCGACCCGACCAGAATATTGGGAAACGTCCAGGCCCGCGCCCAAGTCGTCCCACCGTCGGACGTCCGATAGACAGTGTTGGATATCGGCGGCCAGCCTTCACAGGCGGTGAGACCGGAGCTGACCATAGCCCCGCTTTGCGCGGTGCGCATTGCGAGCTGCAGGGAACCCACGCAGTACGTCGTGAAGACCTGCCTCCAGGTGTGCCCGCCATCGTCAGAGCGAAAGATGTAGTTCTCGCAGCCGCCGTTGCCGACGGCTGCCGCATTGCAGAAGGTGACGAAGTCTGTAGCACCGACGATGCTGAACCTGCTCTGGACCGGCTCGAAGCCGCCGTCTGGGCGCGTTAGGACTGCGAGGGGCGACCACGTCCGCCCGCCGTCCCTGGTCTCGTAGATATGCCCCGTGTCGTCGAGGCCGAGACCGTTGGACGCATTCGAAAACCCGACACCTGCGAACTGCGGCAGACGCCCAGGTGGAGCGAGGGCCCGCCATTGCTGGCCCCCGTCGGTCGTCGCGTAGAGCACGGAGCGGTTGGGGCAAGAGATCTGCTGGCAGGTCGGGCTCTCTTCAACGAAGGCCCGCTCCCCTTGGGACCAGAGGATCTCGTACTGCCCTGGCGGCGGGCCCGCCCGCCGCCAGGCTAGGCCGCCGTCCGCCGTCGAGAAGATCAGGTCAGTGCACTTGCCGCGACCACTCAGGCAGCCCGGGGTCACGGCCACGCCAAACCCCCGCCTCGCATCGGCGAGACGGACGTCCTGAAAGGTCCAGCCCGCGGGGCTTGGCAGCGTCCGCCACGTCGTCCCACCGTCCTGCGTCGCCAGGAGTTGCGAATCGGCCTGTCCCTGGGTTTCGCCGAGGGCAAGACCATGCTCGGGGTCAGCGAAGCTGGCAAACCGGAAGTCGGCCGGACGCGGCGCGAAGCGGGCGACCACGGCCGACTCGGTACTAGCGGGTCTCTTGGAGTGCGGGCCGGCGCAGCCAGTGATCAGCCCGCCGCATGCGAGTGCGGGCAGCAGGACGCGCCACACGTTCCGCACGTCAGCGCCTCCCTCACGTTATCTCGGCAGAGTCCTGGGGCACGGACGCGCTTTCCATGTCTTGGGATGCTTGTCCTGCAACCTGCACTCTGAGCACAACCCTGCGCGGCCAGGTGCATCTGCGGCAAATGGCACGACCGAGCTGTAGCCCGTTCGAATCCCGCCGGCAAACTGGGCGTCAACTTGGCTCTACCCTCTATCGACGAGTTCACCGAGGTTCATCTCGCTCGGGCATCGAAACATCGGCGCAATGCTAACGGCAGGGGCGACCGCAGACCCGTCCGCATCACGGATCAGCATGGTGACGTTCACTCGCCCGTCCACCCGAGATACCCTCAGGCCGCTGTCATCTATCATTCGAAAGATCGGCTGGCCCGGTGGCTCTGCGAATCGAAACACTGCGCCCGAGTCTCCGATTTCGAGTTGAGGGTATGCGACTGTTACGGGCGCAGACTGCACTGACTTGATGTTGCCTACGTAGGCATGCGCTCTTCTATCCCTGTCCACCTGCCTCTCAAGGAGCACCTGGGTGATGGCGGATGCAGCCAGCACAGTTAGCATCGCCCCGACGAGCCACCAAGGTGGGCGGTAAGATGGTCGGGCGCGACCATCTCAAGACCGAGAGCAGCCGGCGGCGCGTCGACCTGCGGCCCCTCGCGTCGAGTGCCTTTGCAGCCACCTCGCCGCCGCCCGTCTGTCCGACTGCATCTTCTGCACCCGTGACGGCCGCAGCTTGCGCGAGGTACTTCTCGCGTCTCGCACATCGCCGGAGGGGATGGATCGCACGCGACAGGGAGCGACCCCGCAGCCCTTGAGCCGCGGGGTCGCTCGTCGTCTGCTAGGCCATCAACCGCCGAAAACCGTGTAGTGCCAGGGCTTCACGACGTCGCCGGCGAGCTCCACCATCACGTGCTTGATCTTGGTATACTCGTCGAACGAGTAGATCGACATGTCCTTGCCGAAGCCGGACTGCTTGAAGCCGCCGTGCGGCATTTCGGACGCAAGCGGCAGGTGGTCGTTCACCCACACCGTGCCGAACTCGAGCTTGTTCGCCACTCGCTGCGCCGTGTGCACGCTCTCGGTCCAGACTGAGCTCGCGAGGCCATAGTCGACGTCATTGCCGAGCCGGATCGCCTCCGCCTCGTCGTCGAAGGGCAGCACGACGGTCACCGGTCCGAAGATCTCGTCCTGAACGACCTCGCTGTTCTGCGCCACGTTCTCGAGCACCGTCGGCGGGTAGAAGAATCCGACCTTCGTGTCGCCCGCGATACCGAGCACGTGCGCCTTGGCGCCCGCCACGACGGCACGCTCCACCATGCCAGCGACCTTGTCGAGCTGCGCCTGTGAGACGAGCGGTCCGATGTCGCTCTGGGGGTCGGTCGGCTGGCC
Organism: Bacillota bacterium; assembly: GCA_021845645.1. The sequence goes on along the minus strand of JAJZVM010000145.1, from coordinate 3,002 downwards.
GTAGCGCACACGCGCCAGCCGCTCGACGTAACGCTGCATGAACGCCTCGTAGACCGACCGATGCACGTAGATGCGGGTGGCGGCGGTGCAGTCCTGGCCGGTGTTGACGAGTCCCCCGACCACCGCCCCCTGCGCGGCCGCATCGAGGTTCGCGTCGGCGAAGACGATGAACGGCGCCTTGCCGCCGAGCTCAAGGTGCACCCGTTTGAGGGTCGGAGACGCCTCGCGCATGATCTCGCGTCCCGTGTGGGAGTCGCCGGTTAAAGAGACCATGCGGATGTCGCGGTGGCGAGAGATGGCAGCACCCACCGTCTTGCCGCCGCCGCTCACGACGTTGAAGGCCCCCGGAGGCATCTCCGCGGCCGCAGCTGCCTCGGCAAAGCGGAAGGCCGTCACCGGCGTCAGCGAGGCGGGCTTCAGGACAACGGTGTTGCCCGCCGCGAGCGCTGGTCCCACCTTCCAGGCGGCCATCAGGAACGGGTAGTTCCAGGGCGCGATCGAGCCGACGACGCCAAGCGGCTCGCGGCGGATCGAACTCGTGTAGCCCAAAGTGTACTCAGCCTGCGCCTGGCCAGAGAGGTGGCGCGCCGCCGCCGCGAAGTAGCGCAGGTTGTCGATTGCGAACGGCACGTCCGAATCCTGCGTCAGCTTGAGCGGCTTGCCGACGTTCTCGGTCTCCTCCGCCGCGATCTCCGACGCGTGCTCCTGCAGGTAATCCGCCATGCGTTCGAGATACGCTGAGCGTGCGCCCGGGCTGAGTGCGGACCAGTCCTCGTAGGCCCGCTTGGCCGCAGCAACCGCGATATTGAGATCCTCCTCCGTTGCCTCCGGCACCTCGGCGAAGGTCTCCCCGTTCGCGGGGTTGACTACCCCGCGGCGCGCCCCTGCCTTGGCAGACGTCCAGCGTCCATCGATGTACAGTTGCCTCTCCAGCATGCGATGTCTCCTCCTTCGGCCGTGTAGCCTGAGTCAGATTCCCATCTGGTCCCGCGGGGTGTGGGAAGGGCTGCAATCTCCCCACACCCCGCGGGATCAGACCTGCATTACCGGCCGATCGCTCGATCGTCCGGGAGGCGGGCTAGTCGTCGAAACTCTCGGCCTCCGCCAGCCCCTCCACGCGGGACTGCGCCCAGACGTAGGTGATCAGCCCCAGGAGGATGACACCGAGAGTGGCCAGGGGGCACCTCGTAATCGATGAAGAACGGCGTGCCTGGCGCGATCGGCTGCATCGGGTGCACGATCATCAGAACGCCATAGACGATGCCGAGACTGTTGACTGGCAGGGCCCAGCCGCCGAGCGAGAAATGGCCCGATGGCCGCCAGCCCCTCACGCGTGCGACGAGGGTCGCGATCATGATGATCTGGAACGAGATGTAGATGCCCGCAACCGCGAACGAAGTCAGGATCGATTCGACGGTGGCGGTGAGGCTGAGGGGCAGCACGATCACCGCCGACAAGAGGAGCGCTGTTCGGCGTGTGGCTGCGCGGCGAAATGCGGCTCAGCCACGCCGCACCCGGCATCCCGCCGTCGCGCGTAGGAGTACAAGGCGCGATGCCGAGATAGACGAGCTGCACTAGGCGCCTGATGCCCACCATGTTGACCGCTGTCTGGATCAGGACGAGGACGAGCGTGATGAGGATGAGCGTCGCACCCGAGGGCGACGCGATGCCGAGTGCGCCGCCAAAGTCTACGGCCAGGATCGTGACGAGTAGGGCCCAACCGTAGATCCAGCCGACCCACCAACCGACGCCGTTCGAACCGATCCGCCTGCCCCACTGGTCGAGGGCTCCGGCGATGGGGTAGTTGGTGCCGAGCTCGGCGGAGACGAGTGCGACGAACAGCTGCCCGATGACCACGATCAGCACGCCCCAGATGAAGGCGGGCCACCGTTGCCAAGGCCGAAAGCGAAGAGCGAGTAGAAGCCGACCACGGGCGAGAGAAAGGTGAAGGCGACTGCGAAGTTCGAGAAGAGGTTCAGGGTTCGCTTCAGTTCCTGCTTGTACCCGAACCCATGCAAGATCCGCTCGTCATCATAGGCACCACGATGTCCGTCCGCCATCGGTCTTCCCTGCCTTTGCGGCCCGAATCGGGTTCCGGCAACCTCTCACTCCGCGAGACTCTGTCCCCCTCCCTTCCAGCCTCCCTGCCTGTCCTCGCGGCTGGAGCGTCGGACGCTCGTACCAGAGAAGGCGCAGGTTCCGGCAGCGCTATGCACCGGCCATGCGGCCCGTCACACTACCCCGGGGGGGCAGCGTCAGGCCCGTCCGGCCGCAATGACCGCAAGGCCAGGATCTCGTGCGCGAAGGTCGCGCCGAGCAGAGCCGTGACCTGTCCGCAGTCGTAGGGCGGCGCGAGCTCCACCACATCCGCACCGCGGATCTGCAGTCCCGCAAGGTGCCGCAGCACCTCGAGCACGAGCGACGATGGCGGCCCGCCCGCCTCGGGCGTGCCGGTACCTGGCGCGAAGGCCGGATCCACCACGTCGAGGTCGACCGTCAGCCAGACGGGGCCGCCGCCTGTTCGCCGTCGCACCTCCTTGGCCACCGCCTCGGCTCCCGCAGCCAGCAGCTGACTCGTGCCAATGGCCAGGACACCCATGCGCTCCGGCAGGAATCCCTCTTCCTCGCTGTCGAGGCTGCCGCGCAACCCCACCACAAGCGAGCGGGAGGGGTCTGTGAGCCCCTCCTCGATCGCCCTGCGGTGAAAGGAGGCGTGCGAGTAGCGTGCTCCCCAGATGCCATCCCAGAGGTCGTGGTGACTGTCGAACTGTACCAGGGCCAGCGGCCCCTCACGCCCAGCCGCGGCCCGCAGGTTCGCGAGCGTCACGAGATGATCGCCGCCCAGCACGAGAGGGAAGGCACCCTGGTCCAGGATCGCCCCGACCGCCTGCTCCGTACGGCGCAGGGTCATGCCGATGTCCTGTGGAGCCACGGCCACGTCGCCGAGGTCCGCCGCCGGGTGATCCCGGAAGAGGTCGCGGCGGTGGGCCGGATGGTAGGCG
>JAJZVM010000144.1 GCA_021845645.1 Bacillota bacterium | reverse complement strand
TGGAAGATCCGGTCGAACAGCGCGAGGCCGCCGAGCAGTGTGGTGTTCGAGCCTGCGAGCGACGATGCGGGGCTGTAGAGCTGCACGAGATACGTGGCAAAGGCGACGATCGTGCCGATCTGCACCGAACCGCGGATCACCAGGTAGCCGCCGTAGCCGTAGAGCAGAGCCGGCCCGACCGCCGACATGGTCGAGAAGACAAGGCCGAGCCAGCGCCCGATCATGCCCTGGGCGATCTGGTTGCGCCGCACCTCGTCGCTGAGGGCACGCATGCGCTCCGCCTCGCGCCGCCGTGTGCCGAAGCTCTTCACCACCACGATGCCGGACAGCGTCAACGTTTCTTCCAGGTGGGCGGTGAGGTGCGACAGGCTCTCCTGCGTGCGCGAGATCGCGTCGTAGGTGCGGCGCCCGAAGCTCAGCACCGGCAGCGCGAAGGCGGGCAGCACGACCATGCTGAGAAGCGACAGCTGCCAGTTCAGGGTGAACATCAGTGCGAGGGTCAGCACGATCGTCATGACGTTGACGAAAAAGCCTGTGAGGATCGTACCGAGCACCTGCTGCACCGCGTTGAGGTCGTTGACGAGGCGGGAGTGGATCTCGCCGCCGGGGGTGCGGGTGAAGAAGTCGATGCCGAGCTTCTGGCCATGCTCGTACATTGCGACGCGCAGGTCGTGGATGACACCCTGGGCCACCACCGCGTTCAGGTAGCTCTGGCCGACCGATAGGACGGCGCCGGCCGCGGGAAAGAGCACCAACCCCGCGGCGAGGTAGACGAGCATGCCGACGTCCTTGCGGGCGATCGCGACGTCGATGACCTGCCGCATCAGGAGGGGCGGCACGAGTCCCAGCAGGATGCCGAAGAGGGTCAGGCCGAGCGCGAGGGCCAAGCGGCCGCGGTGCGGCCGCAGCACCCTTAGCAGCCTTGTCACCGTCTCGCGGGTGGGCCTGCCGCCCTGCTCGAGGTAGCCGAACGAGCGCCTCTGCTCCCAGACCCCGCGCATGCCTGAGCCGCCCAGGCCGTGGAAGCTCACTGGGAGTCCTCCGCGCTCTGGCCGCGCACGAGAGCGTCGAGCAGGCGCCGCAGCGCCTGCACCTCTTCGTCGCGGAGGGGCAGGGTGAACTCCCCCAGGAGCTGCCGGCGCAGTCCGAGGTAGCGGCGGTGGGCCGCCTCACCCTCCGGCGTCGCTCGCACCAGCACGCCTTTGCGTCCCTTGCCGCCCCGGGTCGCCCAGCCGAGCTCCTCAAGGCGGTCGACGTGCGCCGCGATGGTGCTCGTGCGCAGTTCGAGCCGCTGCGCGAGTTCGGTGGGCGAGAGCGGTCCGTGGCAGACGACCTGCCCCAGCAAGGGGAAGGCCCTGAGGCCCGCGCTGTCGCCAAGAGCGTCGCGGATGGTCCTGCGCAGGCGCACCCGCCAGCGGCGCTGGAACTCCTCGAGAACAAGGTCCAGCTCCTGAATCCCGTCGGCCCTGATCATCAGAAATCACCGCCACTTGATTCGCTAGGCTAGCGAATCAAGTGTAGCACGGACGTGAACAGATCGCTTGTCTCAGCCTGTGACCTGCTCGCCTTCTGCTGCCGTCCCGTCCCCGAGATCGGCTGGCAAGTGGCGCCAGATCGCCACGACAACCCACAGGCCGGCGACGCCGGATGCGTACCAGGACCAGGCCAGTGGCAGGTGGTGCAAGGCGAGGCCCGCAGCCAAGGAGCCGAACGGGTTCGCGAGGCCGAAGAGCGTGAAGACGACGCCAAAGACCCGCCCGCGCAGGTCCTCCGGGATCAGACGCTGCAGCATCGTGAATGTCAAGGCGTTGCCGATGCCGTTGGCCATGCCCGCCACAAGCAGCGTCGCCGCGGCCAGAACGGCCGTAGGGGCAAAGGGGAAAAAGATCATCAGCAGGGCCTCGACGCCGAACATCGAGGTCAAGGCCCGTCTCAGCCCCCAGGCGCCGACGCGGCCGGCGAGCAGACTGCCCGCCACAAGGCCGGCGGCCCAGGCGGCATCGACGAGGCCGTAGCTGACGGCCCCGCCGCCGAGGACATGGTGGATCCAGTACGGCAGCATGGTGAAGGCGGCCATGAACGCGAAGTTGATCGCGAGAGCGGCCGGCAGCACCGGCAACACAACCGGCGTGCGGCGCAGCGCCGCGAAACCTTCGCGCATGCTCTCGGAGAAGCTTTGCGCCGGTTCCCCGTTGGACGGAGGCCCCTTGGGCGCCCATGTGAACGTCCTGAGCACGAACAGGATCGCCGCCGCGGAAATCCAAAAGGAGACCATGTCGAAGCCGAACACCCAGGCGACGCCGATCGCGACGATTGCCGCACCGCCGATGGCGGCACCTATGGCGTTCGCGAGTTGGAAGGTGAGGTTGTAGACGCCGTTCGCCCCGGCGAGGTCCTGGTCGGTGACCAGTCGCGGAATGACGACCATCTCGGCAGGCCCGAAGAGCGCCACCCCCAGGCTGTTCACTGCAATCAGCGCGATGGTGACGGCCGCCAGGCTGCCCGGCAGGAGAAGAAGAAGCAGTCCGAGCGCTACGGCCACACCGCGCAGCACATCGGTCCAGAGCATCAGGCGGATGGGGTGATGGCGGTCCACAAATACGCCGCCGAAGGCGGCGAGCAGCGTCGGCAACACCATCGCGACTCCCGCGACCGAGAGGAGCGCGGGCCTCTGCAGCTGGATCTCCCAGAGGGACATGATGAGAAAGACGGCGTTGCCGAACTGCGAAAAGAGCTGGCCCAGCCAGACGGCTCGGAAGTTCCGGTAGCGCAGGATGATGCCGATCTGGATCGCTCCTCTCCTCGGGGGTCATCTGGCGCGGCTGGTGTCCGGAATGTCCTGGGGCGGCATCTCGCAGGTGCGCCTTGAGCCGCTCAAATTGCGCCGGGTACGGCCGCCTCCGCACCTTCGGCGGCGATGTCGTCCGGCACGCTGGCCCAAATGGCCGCGGTCAACCAGATGCAGGCGAGTCCAGAGGCGTACCAGGACCAGGCGAGCGGCAAATGGCCTAGGGCGAGCCCAGCGGCCAGGGAGCCGAGCGGGTTCGCGAGGCCGAACAGGGTGAATAACACCCCGAACACGCGTCCCCGCAGATTCTCTGGCGTGAGGCGCTGCATCATGGTGAACAGCAGCGCGTTCGCCACACCGTTGGCGACACCTGCGAGGAACAGAACCGCCGCCGCCAGCGGGCTCGCGCCGGCAAATGGGAAGAGCAGCGTCAGCAGCGACTGTCCCGCGAACATCAGAGCACTTGTCGTGCGCAGTTTCAAGGAGCCGAGCCTGCCCGCGAGCAGGCTCCCGAGCACGAGCCCAGCCGCCCAGGCCGCATCGATCAGGCCGTAGTCCACCGCATCGGCGCCGAGGATGTGGTGGATCCAGTAGGGGAGCATCGTAAACGCGGCCGTAAACGCGAAGTTTGCGACGAGGACGGCCGGCGTGAGGGGCAGGATGCCTGGCAGGGTGCGCAGTCCCGCGAAGCCCTGGCGCATGCTCCCGCCGAAGCTCGTTGCCTGGGCCTGCTGCGCTTGGCGCTCTGCGGGATGCCAAGTGAAGGTCTGCAGCATCAGCAGGATCGCCGCTGCGGAGATCCAGAACGACACCATGTCGAAGCCGAAGACCCAGGCGACGCCTACCGCGACGATCGCGGCTCCGCCGATCGCCGAGCCGATGGCGCTCGAGAGCTGAGACGTCAGGCTGTAGAGGCCGTTCGCACCCGCCAGGTCAGCAGCTGCGACGAGGCGCGGCACGACGACCATCTCGGCAGGGCCGAACAGGGCCACGCCAAGGCTGTTCACCGCGATCAGAGCGATCGCCACGATGTCGAGGCTGCCCGGCAGCAGGAGGCACATCAGGCCGAGAGCGACGGCGACTCCGCGCAGGATGTCGGTCCAGAGCATCAGCCGTCCCGGATGGCTGCGGTCGACGAAGACGCCGCCAAAGGCGGCGAGCAACGAGGGCAGGACCATGGCTAGCCCGGCCACCGCGAGGAGCTGCGGTTGGCGGAGCTGGATCTCCCAGAGCGCCATGATCATGAAGACCGCGTTGCCGAGCTGGGAGAACAGCTGGCCAAGCCACACGGCGCGGAAGCCCCGGTACCGCATGATGATGCCCATTCGCCGCCTCCCTCCGTTTTCAGGGTAGGGTGGGAGGCGGCGTCGGGCCATGGGCCGCGGTACAGTGCGGCGGTTGTACCTCGGTACAGGCTCGCGGCTCAGGGGGAGAGGCGGGTGAGGTCCCGCGGGAACAGCGTAGCCAGGCGGATGTTCTGCAGGCCGGTGAGGCGTGCAACAAAGCGCTCGAGACCGATGGCGAACCCGCCGTGCGGCGGCATGCCGAACCGGAAGGCCTGCAGGTAGCCTGCGAAGGGGGCCGCATCGAGGTGCCGCGCCGCGAGCGCGGCGAGGTAGTCTTCGTAGCGGTGCAGGCGCTGGCCGCCGGTGACGAGTTCCTGGCCGCGGAAGAGCAGGTCGAAGCCGCGGGTGAAGCCCGGCCGCTCGGGATCCGGGTGGGTGTAGAAGGGTCGCTGGTCGGCGGGATAGCCCTCGACGAAGAGGAATTCCGACGCATGCTCGCGCCGGGCCCAGGCTCCCAGCGCAGCCTCGTCAGCCGCGGAGAGGTCGCCGCCGGACGCCCCGGCTGCGCCGAGGAGCCGCTCTGCCGCCGTGAAGTGCAGGACGGGGATTTCGTCCGGCACTACCGGGAGTTCGACGCCAAGCAGGTCAAGCTCTGGCCGCGTCGCGCGCTCGACCTCCCCGAGCATGCCTGCGATCACGTTGCGCAGCATCGCCATCACGTCGCGGTGGTCCGCGATGAAACCCATCTCTGCGTCGAGAGAGACGTATTCGTTCAAGTGGCGGGGCGTGTCGTGGGGTTCGGCGCGGAACACGGGTCCCACCTCGAAGACTCGCTCGAGCACCCCGACCATCATCTGCTTGTAGAACTGCGGGCTCTGCGCCAGGTAGGCCGTGCGCTCGAAGTAGGCGACGGGAAACACGTTGGCGCCGCCCTCGGTTGCGGCCTCGACGAGCTTCGGCGTGTGGATCTCGACGAAGCCCCTGTCGCGCAGGCTCTGCCGGAAGCCGTGCGCGGCCGCGGCGGCCAGCTCGATCACGGCCCTGCGCCTGGGGTGGCGGAGCGAGACGGGCGCGTAGTCGAGCATTGTGGGGAGCGGCAGGTTGAGCTCCGGACGGAAGAGGTCGAAGGGCGGGGATTCGGATGCGGCGGCGAGCAGGCGGATCTCGGGGTCGTGCAGCTCTCCACCAGGCCGACCGTCGCCGCGCTGGGCAACCCTGCCTCGCACTTCGAGCACCGACTCCCGCGGCAACTCAGCGAGCCGCTGAATCATTCCCGGATCGCGCAGCACCACCTGCGCGGTGCCACTTCGGTCGCGCAGGAGCAGGAACGAGAGGGCTCTGAGTTCGCGCAGCTGGGACAGCCAGCCCTTGAGCACGATCTCCTCGCCCAGGTGTTCGGACATGGCTGCGGCCAGGATACGGGACATGGCACCACCTCCAGCAAGACATGTGCCCCCACGTCCTGTGCGGACGAGGGGGCGTCGTGGTGCCACCGCACTTCGCCGGCTATGCGCCGACCTCTTTGCTGCCCGTGACGTGGGCGTTACGGCAAAGCCGCGGTGTGGGACCGCGGGCCATGCGCTCCGGAGCGTCTTCGCGACGGCCGGGAACCGCCTTCGCAGCTGCGGCGGCTCTCTTGGTCCCGGCTGGTGCCGCTACTGCTCTCCTTCATCGTTTGCGCCATTATAGCACGACGGGTGGCGTGCCCAGCTGCCTTTCGAGCGGCCGCATGCCCGCATGCGGGGCGGGCAGCCTGCCTAGGGGGTTGATGGTCTTGGCAGGGCCTCGGCAGATCGCATCCTGGCTGCACGAACTCGCAGACCGCATCGCCTTTGCAGGCGAGAACCCGTTCAAGGTGCGGGCCTACCGCGAGGCGGCGCGGCGCCTCGAGATGCACGCGATCGATCTCTCGAGCCGCGAGGCGCTGGAAGGGACTCCAGGCATCGGCAGGAAGATTGCCGACAAGATCATGCGCATGGCCGAGGGCGAGATGCCCCCGGGCCTCGTCCGGCGCAGGCAAGTGCAGCCGCCCGAGCTCTCGTGGCTCCTGCGTCTGCCGGGCGTGGGCCCGAGCACGGCGCGCAAGCTCTGGGCGGCCGGCATCGGCACTGTTTCGGGACTTGCGGACCATCTGGCAGCCGGGGAGGAACTCCCCGGCGTGACGCCGGCGCAGCGGCGCCAGTTGCTGCGGGCGTTCGCCGAGCGGCGGCGCGGTGTGCCGCTGCCCGACTTGCTCGCTCTGACCGAGAGCCTGGGACGGGTCGTGCCGGGTCTTGTCGCAACCGGCGGAGTGCGTCGTCTGGATCCGCTGGTGGAGAGACCGCGCTGGCTCGCGCCCGACAGCGCGGAGAGCCGCAGAGCTTGGCACGAACTCTTGCCGATCGTGCTCGAAGGTGCGTGGACGGTAGCCGAGGACGCCCTGCTCTTCGTTCCGGAGCAGGAGCTCGGCACGGCGCTGCTCTGGCACACGGGGCCCGAGAGTTTCTTGGCCGAGATGGGGGAGACGCTCGGACATCGCGGCCTGCGGCTGGACGCGGCGAAACTCTACGATGGGGAGCGCCAGGTGCCGTGTTTCGCCGAGGACGATGTGTTCGAGCGCGCCGGCATGATCCCCATCCCACCCCCGTTGCGCGGCATCGCTCCCAGGGTGCGCGATGCGGCTGTGCACACGGTGCGGGGCGACCTGCACAGCCACTCCAGCTGGTCGGACGGCCTCGCGGACATCCCTGCCATGGCGCGTGCGGCGGTGGCCCGCGGCTACGCCTACCTTGCCGTCACGGACCACTCGCAGGGTCTCAAGGTGGCCAACGGTCTCACGCCCGAGCGCTTCCGAGCGCAGCGCCGCGAGATTGAGGAGTTGCGGACGCACCTGCCGGAGGGTTTCTCGCTGCTCCAGGGCTGCGAGGTGGATATCCATGCCGACGGGTCCCTGGACCTGCCGGATGATCTGCTCCAAGAGTTCGACGTGGTCATCGCGTCGGTGCACAACCACTTCGACCAGAGCCCTGCGGCCGCGACCGAGCGTCTGGTGCGGGCGATCCGCCACCCGCTCGTCACCGCGATCGGCCACCCGGGCGCGCGCAAGCTCGGCGAGCGCCCACCCATCGCCGCGGACTGGCAGGCGGTGTTCGACGCCGCAGCGAGCTGCGGCACGGCCCTCGAAATCAACGCGTCGCCGCGCCGTCTGGACCTAGACTTCCGTTGGCTCGAGGGGCGAAACGGCGCAGGGCTGTCTTTCGTGATTGATAGCGATGCCCACTCGACGCACGAACTGGAATACATGCCACTGGGCATCGCGCAGGCGCAGAAAGCCGGCTTGCGGCAGGACCAGGTCCTCAACGCACGTCCTGTCGACGGCCTGAGGCGGGCGCATGGCTAGGGGCTGTGCGCGCCGTCACAGCCAGCCCTGACTCGACGCGGCACGATGTCGCGAGGAGGCGTATAGCATGCGCCAGATCGTGCTCTTCATCCACCTGTTCGCGGCGGTCTTCTGGATCGGCGAAATGCTGATGGTCGGGTTCGTGCTCCACCCCGTCAGCCGCAATCTCTCGGCGGTTGAGCGTTCCGCGCTCTTCAGGGCGGTCGGGAAGGCGTCGCTGCCGCTGGCCTGGACCGCGATCGCCATTTTGGTCGTCACAGGCATCCTCAATCTGATCCTGATGGGAATTCCGCTCGGATCGCTTCTGCTGCCCGCCTTCTACGCCACGGGTTTCGGCCGCTGGCTCGGCATCAAGCTGTCCGCGGTCCTCGCGATGGTTGTGCTCAGCTTCATCCACGACTTCCATGTCGGCCGGCGTGCGACGGCCATCCGGCGCGAGATCGAGGAGTCCGGCGGGGTTCCGCCGGAGGTCCTGGCGCGCGCGGCCGAGCGCTACCGCCGGCTCGCGATGCGCATTGGTGTCGCGAACGTCATCCTGGCGGTCGTCGTCCTGTTCGCGGCGGCGGGACTCGTAGCCGCCGGCTGAGCCGGCCAGGGCCCGCTCAGTCTCCGAAGCGACGACTGTATGCGGACAGGATCAATGCAGTCAGCAGCACTCCCGCTGCGCCGAACACCACTCCGTTCCAGCCGCTGCCTTCCCAGAGGATGCCGAGCAGCGTGCCGCCGAGGCTCGAGCCCAGGTAGTAGGACAGCAGGTAGAGTGTCGAGGCATGCCCGCGCCGCGCCGCCGCGCGCTGCGAGACGAGGGTCGAGGCTGCGGCGTGGCTGCCGAAGAAGCCGAACGTGAAAAGCGCGACGGCCCCCAGGCGCAGCGGAAGCGGCCGGGCCAGGGATGCCAGCGCGGCGAGCAGGGTCAGGGCCACCGACCAGAGCAGAACGGGACTCCGGCCAAGGCGGTCCGCGAGACCACCCAGGAGGAACGAGCTGAGGGAGCCAAGCAGATAGAAGAGGTAGACCAGGCTCGCCGCTCCCAGTCCGAGGTGGTAGGTCGGCCCGACGAGCAGGAAGCCGAGATAGTTGTAGACACCCACGAACGAGGCCATCAGCAGGCCGCCGATCAGTACGAGCGGCAGGACCTCCTTTCGCCCGGCCAGCGCGAGCAGGTCCCCCAGGGCGGCGAAGCCGACGGGGCTGCGGCGGGCTGCCTGCCGCGAGGGTGGCAGCAGGTGCTGGGCTGCCGCGCTCAGCAGCACGACCAGCAAACCGAGCAGGGCAAGCGCCCACCGCCAGCTTAGGGCTTGCGCTGCGAAGCCGACGGCCAGACGGCCGCTCATGCCGCCGATGGAGTTTCCGGCGATGTAGAGGCCCATGGCTGCCCCAAGCGCAGCTGGGCGCACCTCTTCGCCCAGGTAGGTCATGGCGGTTGCCGGAACTCCGGCAAGCATCAACCCCTGCAGAAAGCGAAAGGCGGCAAGGAGGGAAAAGTTCGGCGCGACGGCGATCAGCGGGGCGAGAGCGGCCGAAGCCCAGAGAGCCGTCAGGATGACCGGCCGCCTGCCGTAGCGGTCGGACAGCATGCTCCAGAGCGGCAGGCCGAGAGTCAGACCCGCAGTCGCCAGCGAAACACTGAGACTGGCGGTGGTGGGGCCTATGCGAAAATCCGCCGCGAGCAGCGGTAGAAGCGGCTGCGTGCTATAGAGCAGCGCGAACGTGACGAGTGCGGTGATGAAAAGGGCGAGGCTCGCCGCCCGGTAGCCTGGATCTCCGGGCCCGAGCCCGGCGTCGGTCGATCTGGACATGCTTCGAGCATAGCCAAAAGACACCTGCGGAACCAAGAAGATTCCGCGCTTGGGGTTGCCGGATTGCGGCCCCCGGGCGAGGTACACTCCGGTGCCGCAACCCTCGGCCTGCCGCAAGTCTCAGATCAGCGCATGTCGCGATGTTTGCGCGTCGGACGGCCATGAGTTGCCACACCCGCCAGACGGCAGGTGTAGTGGTCGCCGGCCGTGCGCATGCCTAAGGCGAGGAGGCGGTTTGGCATGTCCGAACATCCGATCCAGGGACTCATGACGACGGCGATGCAGAGCATCAACAAAGATTGAACGACAACGCAAACAGGCTTGACGGGCCCGGAGAACACACGGAAGGCTAATCCTGAAGCGGTATTCTTCTGCAACTAAAGAAGCAACGCGTCCTGCGGATCATGTCCATCCTGATCGGCGGCGTGCCGCAGGAGCTCACGTATTGGTCGGATTGCGTGTGGGCAGACACGGCTCCAGACGATGAAGCGGCCGGCGAGATGTTCGCCGAGATGATATAAGCAGGAGGGGGCGAGCGTCAAGGCGCTCGCCCGTCCGTGGCTACCGAATTTCGCCGATGAGGGTCAGCGCCAGTTTTGCGGCGGCAAACCGATGACCATGGTACGCAGGAGGCGACCCTGCTCGTCAAGCAGGAAGACCCATTCCGCCGTATGCTGCCCCTCCGAGGCTGGCCCCTTCCAACTCTCGCTGAGCATCACCGCACGCCAGATGCCGGCAGGACGAGGACCTTTGGGAAACGTCTCGAGGTACGTCTGTCGCGTCAGGACCTCAGTCGTGCAGATCCCGTGGAACGGTGTGTATGACGGTCCCACAGGACCGCCATGGTCGATCGAACAGGCCTTCGATCCGGTCCGGTGCGGGAAGATGCTGAACGTGGCGGCCCGCTGCTGAACCGATTTGAGTGACCAGAATCCCTGCGGCACCGGCAACGCAACCTGACTTTGCCCGGCGGGTAGTTCGTGATGAGCGAGGTATGCACCGCCGAATCCGAACGCGAGGACGAGCACTGCCGCGCCGACCGCCCACGGAAGCCGGGGGCTGCGCCGCACCTTCGTGGCAAGTCCCGCTGCGCACATCTTCTTTAGGTCGGGCGAGGACATCGTGCGAGACGCTGCACCACGCAGGTCGTGGAGAATGTCGTCGAGCGGCCTTCTCATTCCCTGTCACCCCCCGTAAGTATCGACCGCAGAGTGTTCCGAGCACGGTGCAGGCGGCTTCGCACCGTCCCGGCCGGAAGACGGAGCAGGATTCCAATCTGCTGTGGCGTCCAGCCTTCGAAGTAGCGAGCTTTTTGCGCTGTGGCGTTTCGCGCGGTCGTGGTCGGGGGGGCGGGCCGGCCGGGAGACAAGAAGACTGCCCGTCGGCGGCCGCATGAGCTAGTGTTAGCGCCACCGCGGGCGTGAGGTGAATG
>JAJZVM010000143.1 GCA_021845645.1 Bacillota bacterium | reverse complement strand
GCATCCGCAAGACACCCTCCGACTGGCTGTGCGGCATCAGGGCCGACCATCGGACCCGTGCCTTGAGCCCCAGCGCGCGGGCAGCCGCCGCGTGCAGGTGCTCATGCGGGATGGCGCTCAGCATGCTCACTCCCACACCCAAGCCGAACACCGCCGGATCTCCGCGCGAGGCTACCAGCATGCCGGCGGCGGCCAGCGGCGACGCCGCGAGCCCGAGCCACGCCTGGGTCCTTGCGGTGACGGGCCAGCCCCCGGCCTTACGGCAGCCGGCCAGCGGCACGTCAGACATCGAACCACCTCCTGGGCTGCCACCGGCAGCCCGTTCTTCGAACCCCGGGTCGCCACTGGGGGGAGTCTCCAGTGGGTCCAGAGGACGGGTTGCCGGTGGCAACACTGGAGACTCCCCGTGTATTTGCACCCCAGCAAACGAGAAAGCCGCCCTCGCGGGCGGCGTCTCGGTGAATGCCTAGGCGGTGAAGCTTAAAGAGCGCCGGACGGGTCGAGCACGAGCCAGAACGACGAACTGCCGCTCTGCAGGACGTAGGGCAGGACCGTCGCGACTTCCTTGGGGCTGAGCGACAGGGCGACGAACTGCGGCGCCGCGCCGGCGGTGCCGCCAGCAGCTCCGTTCGCGCCGTAGGCGGCGAGCACCAGCACATCCGTTGCCAGAACCGCCGTGTTCTCGCTGCCGTCCGACTTCTTCACCTCGCCGAGGACATCGACCCGATCGCCCTGGGACACCATCGCGCTCTGGCCGGCCGATACGGGCACCACGATGCGCACCATGCCCTTCGGTACGCCGTCGTAGGTGCGGCCGACATCCTGCCGCACGACGGTCTGCCCAGGCTCCAGGGGGACCTGCGCGATCAGACCCGCCACCTCGGAGGGCGTCGAGAAGACGTTGGCGGGGGTCGGGGCGAGCACCCGCTGCGTCGTCAGGTCGCCCGCCTGGATGGTCCCTCCCGGAGAGATCGGCGTGGACACCACGGCAACCGGCACCAGGGTCGGCTGGCTGGTCATCGTCATGAGGGCGATGGCGGCCACCGCCGCACCGACGAGGGCGAGCAGGGCACGCACGAGATTCCTGGACAAGGGCAGGACCTCCGATCTTGGTTATTGGCTCGGGATGGTGAACTGGTTTCCGTTGTAGCCGCTCACGTAGGCGACGCGGGCGACCTGGATCTGGAACTGGAGCGGGATGAGCATGAAATGCTCAGTGATCGGCACCGTCAGGTCCGCCGCCACGAACGGCTCCGGCTCGTATTGGCTCTGCCCCAGGAGCGTGGCGTCGCCCGGCTGGGTTGCGGTCTGGAAGTCCGCCAGGGTGATCTGGCCGCTCCAGTCAGGCGGCGCGTATTGCGGCAGCGGCGTGAACTCGGCGGTGTAGGTGGAGCCGTTCTGGCCTGAGGACGTGGCCTCGATCGGCAGAGTGACGGTGAGCCCGAGCACCGCCCTCGCCACGGCGGCCTGGTCGTTCCAGGTGACCTGGTGCCCGTCCGGGCTGATCGAGGCCCCGCCCGTCACAGCGGACTGGAGCGCGAGGGTGAGGGCCTGCGCCACCTGCGAGCGCTCGGTCTGCACCTGCGAATAGAGCGTGACCGCATCGAACGTCACGATCGTCGCCACCATCAGGAAGACGGCGAAGACCATGTTCGAGAAGCCGTCCTCGCGTCGCAGCAGCGCAGAGCGCATCTTCAGTGCCTCCCTTCCGACGTGCGTATCATGGCCCGACGAACGTGCCGGTGGTGATCTGCACGTTGCCCTGCAGGTCGTTCGTGCCCTGCCCCGGATAGGCTAGGATCGGGTCGCTCTGGGCGGGAGAGCCCGGCACGTACATTGACGTAGCTCCCTCGGTGTCGGACACGGCGACGGTGAAGGGCGAGAAGTCGACGATGCGCATGGGCACTGGGTAGGCGATCTGAATGGTCATCACGTTGCCGTAGTCCTGGCGCACCCCCTGCTGCGTCGCCGGCAGCTCCACGTTCGCCTACGCTGGGTCGAAGCCGTTCTGCTCCAGGTCCGCGATGATCGTCTGCTGGACGTTCTGCGTGTAGCCGCCCTCGACGGCCATCTCGTTGGCCGCGATGCCGGCGATCCGTGCGAGCGAAGACTTTGCGGCCTGCGCCTGGGCGATGCCGCTGCCCGCGGTCACGGTGAGGAAGATCAGCGCGAGCCCGATGACGTAGCTGACCCACTCGGCCACTCCATGCCACCTCCTCTCGACAAAGAAAGGCGGGCGGGGCCACGATCGGCACCCGCCCGCCCGGTCTTCGGTCTATTCGAGCCAGGGATCGCTCTGCGCGCTCACGGGCGCGACGTACAGCGCAGCCGCCGCCGTGCCCTTCTGCCTGCTGGAGTTGTCCGAGGTCAGGACCGTAGGCTGCGCCACCTGGCTTGTCACGGTGTGCCAGCCGGTCAGGGTCTCGGTCACCGGCACATCGACCGTGTACGCCTGCTGCTCGGTGACGTAGGCCGTGTAGGTCTGAGGCACTTCCACGGTTTCGGTCGTGGGCGGTACCCACTGGGCCTGTGTCACCGTCACGGGCGGATGCCAGACCTGCTCCGTTGTGGTGTACGCCGGATGCCAGACCAGTTCCGTCCAGGTGTAGGGCGGGTTCCAGACCAGCTCCGTCGTGGTGTAGGCGGAGTAGTAGACGGCGTGCGGCCTGCCGTTCACGTAGGTGACACCGGTATGCGCCGGGTGGTTCACGGTCTCGGTGCTGTAGCAGCCGGGGTGGCTGTACGGAGCGCTGGCGTAGTACCCCGCATAGTTCAGCGTCTCCGTGCTGTAGTAGCCCGGCTCGGTCGTCGAGACGTTATGCCAGTAGCCCGGCACCGTCTGCGTCTCCGCAACCATGTGGGTCTCCTGCTCGGGCACCGTGACGGTCTTGTACTCGGTCTCCGTCTGCGTGGTGGTTTCGGTGTAGGTGCCGTAGACCTGCGCCGACTCGTCGGTGAGCAGGGCCACCGGCCCGCCGGAGAGCGCCTTGGCGCCCGCGGGGTCGGTCGGCACATAGCTCCCGGAGTTCTGGTCGCCCGCATCCTGCCCGCCGTTCTTGGCCGCGCTGGCGCTCTGGTCCCCGTTGCCGAGGGACTGCTGCCCGACGTTCAGCCAGGCGTCCATCCAGGCAGGAACCGCGATCGCGTACCACTGCGAGGACGGCTGCGGGCTCGCGGGCGGATTCGGGTTCAAGACCGGCGCATAGCAGTTGGGCGGGGTGCCGAGGTCGCCCGGCGGGCAGCTCGTGCCGCCACCCGATCCGCCGCCGCCTGTGGCATGCGCCGTTCCCGTGTAGCTAGTGGTGGGAACCTGGTAGAGGCTGACGCCCGTGGTGTAGTTTTCGGAGTTGCTCGCGTAGCCACTGCCGGCCCAGGGGTCGTTCGCCGTCCCGTTACCGCCGGAGAGGCTCGCGAGCGCGTTGAGATCCGACTCCAGCCCCGAAAGGCCAGAGCTTGCGAAGATGGTCGCCGCCTGGACGAGCATCTGCGCGCCGGTCACGGCGTTCGAGCCGCCGAGCTGCAGCACCGCGCTGTTCGTGATGTCGGCGAGCGCCTGGTTCATCACCGAGCTGACCCAGCCGGTGCCGCCGGTCGTGACCGCGAGCTGTGCGCTCTTGATCTCCTGTGCGGCGTCCGGATGCTGCTGCAGCCACTGTGCGAGCGTCTGCTGGTACGCCGATTCAGACTCGCTCGGCGTGGGCTGCGGCAACGTGATTACGGTAACGCCGTTGACGAGCGGGTTGTCCTGAGTCTGCGCGTTTTGGCTCGTCGACAGGATCACCATGCTGCCCTGCTGCACCGTGGCCGTCCCGTTCGAGATGGCCGTGACGGTCGTGGTGCTGGTGGTCTGGCCGTTCGTGGTCTGGCTGGTGGTCTTCGTCTGGTTGCCGCTGCTGTCGGTGGTGGTCGTCGTTGTCTGCGAGTTGCCCGTCGAGTCGTAGGTCGTGGTCGTGCTTTGGGTAGTCGTGCCCTTGCTAGACGTGGAGGTGGAGTTGCTTGTCGTGACACCGCCGCTAGTCGTAGTGGTGGTGTGGGTAGCTGTGCCGCTGCTTGAGGTGGAGGTGGTGTTGACTGTCGAGCTGCTGCCGTTGGAGGTCGTCACGGTGGTCGTAGTGCCACCTTGACTGTTGTTGGTCACCGTGACTCCAGTGACCGGGCCACCGTTTTCGGAGACCCTGGCCCAGGCAGCAGGAGCCGCCGTTGTCAGCGCAAGCACCAAGCTCGTCACCACAGAGAGCACGAGCACCGGGGCGCGGATGCGCAAGGTTCTCTCCTCCTTTCGCGACTTGAATCCGCCTGAAGCTGCCCTCCTCTCCGGGAGCGAGAAGCCCCATAAATACGCAGTGCGGCCCGCGCCCGGACGAGCCGGGCGCGGGCCGCACTTCAGGAAGGGGATCGGGGCTCCTCCGGGATAGGCCGGGTTCAGGTCGGCGGGACTACTGCCCCGCGACTTGCGCCAGGCCGAGGCCGCCGACAACCGCGCCGGCGTTCTCGCTGTTGGGGTAGATGACTCCGCTGCCACCGAGGAAGTACATCACGATCCCAGCGACGCTTTCGCCAGGAGACACTGTTGAGATCGAAGAGCTACTGACCGGAGGGTAAGCCTGAACCACCAGCCCGCTGGAATCCGTGTCGACAGGGCTAAGCAGCTTGATGTACGGCGAGTTTCCGTTGACTGAGTTGGGCTTTCCGGTCGCACTCGAAACGGCTTCCACAATTGCGATCGCGGCTCCATGCCAGCCTCCATTGCCGGTGGGCAATCCGGCGGCGAACCCGCCGCCGACGATCTTGATGGCGGCGTTAGCCGTGCCAGGATTGCCACCGTTGAAGTTCGCCGCCGCGTCCTTCGCGATCTGCCCGTAGGCCGTCTGCAGGGTGGCGGCGTCAGTGGGGTCGATGTAACTCGTCACCGCGGAGAACGGCTTGCCCGCCACCGCGTCGGCGAAGAAGTTCATGGCGTTCACCGAACTCCTCTCCGCGAGGCCGCTGTTCGCCGCCACGATCCAGCGCCAGTTGTACGGACCGCCCGTCGCCTCAAGCGCCTTGAGCTGGACGATCAGATCGGCCGTCTGCGCGCTCGTGAGGTTCTCCGTGGCGCCGAAGGTGCCGTCGGCGAGACCGCGCATCAAGCCGATGTCGACGGCGGCGAAGACATCGTTTTGCAAAGCCTGCGGCACGCCGGCCGTCATCATGAAAGCCGTGTCGTTGACCATAGTCAGATTGGCAGGGGCAGACTCCACGTAGCTCGCCACCCCGCCGTCGTAGGCCCTGAGGTCGAATGCCGCGGCCTCGGCCCGGTTGAGGAACTGGTTCACGCCGAAGACACCCATCTTGCCGTTTGAGGGGGCGGTCATGCCCGTCGTGATACCTGCGTGATAGGCCGCCTCGATGTAGCCGAAGTACGAGCTGCTGGGCGGCACGTCCGAGAAGTTCTGCGCCGTCGCGTCGAGCGGCTGGACGCCGACCGCCTGCAGGAGTTGCTCCACGTACTGGCCGCGCGTGACATAGGCGGGCGCAGAGGCGGAGGCCGCAGGGGCACTTGTGACGAGCGGGAAGCTGAGGGCCGCCGCAAGGGTGAGGATCTTGCCGATGTGCACCATGTAGAGCCACTCCTTTTGATCGAATTCTCGAAATCGCCGCCCGGCTTGAGCGCGCAGGGCCGCCAAAGCCGCCGGCGTCAAGGGCGAGCGCAGCGAGTCCCTTGGGACCGCAGGCCCTTGACGCCTACGGGCGGCGCAGGCGGCCGAATGTCCCCGGCCGGGCGGCGGGCCTGGCTACGCAACGCAGGACAGCCAAATCGTACCACCGCGCCAGCCTGCGCTCAATTTTGGGGCCGCGGCAGGTAGATGCTGATCGGCACGACCAGGTGGGTCCGCCCTTGCGAGGGGTAGCCACCGAGTGCCTGCACGACCGCCTGTGCGGTCGTGCGCACGCCTGAGACCCGCCAGGGGCCAAAGATGCCTCGCCTGAGCGTCAGCGCGTAGTCCTGCTCCCAGTTGAGCGCCTTGCGCCCCGGGTAGATCTCGGCGTAATGCGTGACGACCTCGACTTCAGCCGTGGTGAGGCCCTGCGCCTCGATGTCGGCGTAGATCGGGCCCTGCTGGACCGTGAGGCGCTGGGTCCTGTCGCGGCTGCGCCACGCCGCGAGGGCATCGCGGAACTCGGGGCTCTGCTGCAGGCCCGGCGTCGTGAGGGCCGCCAGCCGCCCGCCTGGCAGCGCCTCGGCGAAGGCGACGGCCACGGCGCTCGGCGGCCCTTGCGATGGGAACCCCCCCAGGGTGGCGACGGCCAGGATCGCGAGGACGCCTGCCAAACCAAGAAGGACGTTGCGAATCACGCGTTCCCCTCCCTTCGGGCGGGAAGCCGGCGCAGGCCGGCTTCCCGCGCGCCGCTCAGTATTGGGTGATGCTCTGGAGCCGGTTGTTGAGCCAAGTCATGCCGCCCGCCTTCCAGAACGCGATGATGGCCGCCGTGAGCAGCAGCGCGATGCCGATGAGAATCAGCTCGACGACGAAGCCGGTCTGGCCCAGCTCCTCGTCCCGCAGGCGGGCGACCGCCCGCAGGGCGGCAACCTGGGCGCGAACGGCGGCGCGGGTCATGCGGTCACGGATCTTGTGCAACATTGCTGGTCCCTCCCGAAGAGATTTGCTTGTCAGACAACGGACGGCGGAGCCTGCCTGTGCCTCCTCTCGGAGCGGTGTCGGTAGCTGCCAGAGGCGCTGGGCGGCGTGGCGGCCAGCAAATGAGAAAGGCCCCCGCCTGGGCGGGGGCGAGAGACGGAGCGTTCGAATGCCGGTCAGGAGACGGCTGGCCTTCAGAGACCCTGCAGCCCACCCGAGCCCAGGAGCCAGCCAGCGACCGCGAGGATCATGATGCCGAAGAGGGCGAGGCCGGGCGCCGTGGTCATCACCATGTCGAGGCGGCTCGTCTGCTCTTCGGTCTCCCGCTCGCGGGTGATGCGCAGCAGATCCTGCAGGGGCTCAAGCGCTGCGCCCGAGAGGCGCGATGTCCAGGCCTCAGTGATGGTGTCCGTGAACGTGCGGAACTCGAGACGGTCCACCCGGTCTGCAAGCCGCCTCAGAGCGTCGCGCGCCGTGAGGATTTCGCCGTGCTCATCCCGCGCCGAGGACGCGGTGGCCATGTCGGTGAGGGTGCGCTGCAGGTCGCGCCGCAGGGGGTCACGGATGCCGGGCAGCACGGCGTTCAGGCTGTCCTGCACCGTCCTGCCGAGGTCGAGGTGGACGCGCAGCACGGCGATCAGGGAGGGCAGCCCTTGCACCATCTGCCGCTGCCACCCGCGGTACTGCCGCAGCACCATGACACCGGCGATGCGCCACGCGGCAAGCAGGGCCGGCGCGAGAGCCACGAGCGCAATCCACCACGAGAACGTCAGGAGAACAAGGAACAGCAGACCGGAGATGACGGCGGTGATCACGGCGATGCGCGCGGGCGGCCAGCCGAGGGCATCGGCCGCGCGGCGGATCGGCTCGGCGGTCTGCTCTTGGGCCGCCCGCGTGATGGCGAAGGCGATACTCTTCCAGGTCGGTGTCGGGGCCGTCCCGAAGTGGAAGCGGGTCTGCGGCGTCAGGGCGAGCCACACGGCAAGGCCCGCCAGGAGGACGGTCGCGAAGCCGAGGATCACAGGCAAGCGAACTCCTCCTTCCTAGACGCTGGTTTCCTGCGACCTCGCGACCGAGTTCTTCACCACGTAGGCAGCGGCGGCGAAGAGCAGCATCGCCACGTCGGCGCTCGCCTGTCCCGCCAGGGACGTCTGGAAGACGGCCGCCGTCCTGGACGCAAGCAGGGACAGCAGCAGGAACCCCGCCATCGGTCCGCCGATGATGGCGTTCGCGAAGCGGCGGGTCGAGGCGATCTTGGCCTGCTTTCTCTGGTCGCCCCGGATGCGCTCCGTCCAGGCGTCGATCAGCTCGGCAAGCAGGACCGCCGCCGGCTTCTCGCGCCGGTCTGCCCGCAGGATCTCCGCGAGGAGCTGGATCTCCGAGTGCCGGAGCCTCAGCCCGAGGTCGTAGATGCCGTCCTCGGCGCTGCCGCCCAGCGTCTCCCGCGCGAGGGCCATGGCGAGCCAGGTCCTGAGGGGCTCCTGCAGGCCGGGCACGGTCTGGCGGAGCGCGGTGATGGGGTGTCCCTGCACCGGCAGGGTGAAGCGCATGGTGTTCGCCATGACGTATGCCTCGTTGTCCGCGGCGCGCCAGCGCGCAAGCGCCAGGTTGCGCAGCAGGGCCACAGGCCCTTGGAAGCCGAACATGCCGAAGATCACGGCGACCACCACGTTGCGCGTGAGGGTGAGAGCCAGGAGGCCCGCGAGGCCGCCGGCGACCAGCTGCACGGGACGCACCAGCAGAGGAGGAATCGGAATGCCGGACATCCAGACGAGTCGCCTGATCCCCTTGAGGTTCTCCTCTGCCTTGATCTCCGCGCGCCGTCCCTTCTCGCGGGGCGGCGCGTCGCCGAACCGGAATTCCTGGCGCGGCCTGAGGCCCATGTAGATCGCGGCAGCGACCAGCACCGCCGCCGCGAGGGTGAGAAGCGGAGCCATCACCTACACCTCGCCCGCCAGGCTGCCCTGCAGCCAGCTGAGCCGCCCGGCGCTGAGGTCGCCCACCCGCTCGTGGCTGTCGTTTCGGGCGTTCCAGCGGAAGATGTCCACCATCCTGTCGCCCAAGGGCTCGCAGACGCGCGTCACGCGCCGCCGTCCGTCGCGCAGCCTGTCGAGGTGGATGACGAGATCGACCGTAGAGTAGACCTCGCGGATCAGCGCGTCCTGCTCGATGCCCATGCCCGCCTTCTGGCTGATCCAGTACAGGCGCGCGCCGAGTTCCTCGGGGCGCCTGAGGTGCATCGTGAAGAGGAGCCCAGCGTGCTCGGTCTTCGCGGCCTCGATGGCGTCCATTGCCTCGATGCTGCGCACTTCGCCGATGATCAGGCGATCCAGGCGCATGCGCAGGGCGTTCACAAAGAGGTCGTGCAGCGTGACCTCGACGCCGGATTCGCGGTCGCCGGTCTTCAGCGCCACCAGCGGCACCGTGTGCGGATGGCGCAGACGCAGCTCCTCGGTGTCTTCGAGCACCCCAACACGCTCGTTCGGGTCGTCGAATGTGGCATTCGCCAGCGCCCGCAGCAGGGTCGTCTTGCCGGAGCCCGGAGAGCCCGAGACCAGCACGTTCAGACGGCCGCGCACCGCGTGTACCCCAAGATCCGCAACTTCGCCCGAGAGCGTCCGTGTCTCCACGAGATCAGGGAGTTCGAGCGGCCTGGACATGTCCCGCTTGCGGATCGTGATGCAGGCTCCCTTGGGAGAGAGAGAGGGATGCACCAGGTTGACGCGGCTGCCGTCAAGCCAGGTGATGTTGAGCATCGGACGGGCGCGCTGGAAGCGCTGGCCCACCTTCTGCGCCATGTCCTCCGCGATGGCTGCGGCCTCGTCGCCGGAGCTGAGCGGCAACGCCGGGATGATCTTGCCGTCCTTCTCCAGCCACACCTTTCGGTCGACCACCATGATCTCGGTCACGGCGGGGTCGTCGAGGAACTTCTGCAGGGCGCCCGCGCCGAGGATGCCGGAGCGCAGCTCCTCGCGCAGGCGCCTGCCCTGATCGGGCAGGAGCCGCACCTGGGCGACGGCCTGCGCGATCGCCGTGTCGACCTGAACCTCATGTTCGCGCGGGTTCGCGAGGATCTCCTGGAAGTTCTGGTGGAGCCACTCAGACGCCTGTTCTCTCGCCTGCTGGTAGGGGTCGGATGCCGCGCCGAACTCCTCGCGCTCCTGTGGGGTCTCGGTCCTGATGCCATGCTCCGCACGATACGCTTCGAGGTCGATCTTGCCGCGCATCAGAGCTGGCCTCCCTTCTTCGTCTGAGGTGCCCGCCCGAAGAAGATGCCGCGCCGCGGCTTCTTGGCGGTGGGCTCGTCGTCGGCGATGAGACTTCGTACGAAGGTGTGGAAGGGACCGTCCGGCCGCTCACGCAAGCCGAGCGGCCTGCGCGTCACCCGCGCCGCCTCGTAGCGGCCGGGGTCGTTGGGCAGGGCGAACATGAGCGGCAGGTCGAGCATCTGGCCGATCTCGCGCGGACCCCGCATGCCCTTCTGGCCTGCATGCGTCACGACGAGGCCGAGCTTGCCTTTCGGGATGCCGAGATCCCTGATCTGCCGCAGCATCCAGGCGGTCTGGTAGACGGTCGAGTGATCCGGTGTGGTCACGAGCAGAATCGAGTCGGCTCCGTGGAGGAGATCGAGCATGGCCTCGTCCGTGATCTCGAAGGCAGTGTCCACGATGACGAGGCGCGCCTTCTGGGAGGCGTAGTGCAGGAGTTCCCGCACGAGGGCACGCGGCACGTCCGCCGCGGCGATGTTCCGCGCGGGTCCTGGAATCACCACGACGCCGGGCATGACCTCCGGCAGCTTGTCGACCCAACTCTGGAGGATCTGTATGTCGCGCCGGTCCAGGGCGGGCGGCGGATCGCCGGGCTTTTGGGGCGCAATGTTGAGCGTGTTCAGGAGTTCCCTGAGGTCCCCGCGCTGCGCGTCTTCCGGCACGAACTGCAGCAGGAGGTCCGGCTTCGTGAAGTCGAGGTCGATTCCGACCACGCCACCCTCGCGGGCGGCGGCGAGCAAGTTCGCGACCAGGGTGGTCTTGCCCACGTTGCCGCGGCCCGAGACGACGGCGACTACCTTCGCGTACGTACGCGAAGGTAG
>JAJZVM010000142.1 GCA_021845645.1 Bacillota bacterium | reverse complement strand
GCTGTGGTGCACCACCTCGAAGTCGGCGCCGAACGCCCTGTACTCGTCGCCCAGCTGGTGCAGGCAGTGCGGGCACATCGTCACGATCCGCCGCGGGGCCACCTCGGTCAGTGTCTTGACGTTCGCCTCGGCCTGCATCTGGTAGAGATACTCCTGGCCGGCGCGGCGCGCGGGATCACCGGTGCAGCTCTCGCGCCGGCCCAGCACCTTGACGTCCTCGCCCATCGCGAGCAGGAGCTGGGCGAGAGCGCGCGCCACCTTCTGCGCGCGGGGGTCGAACGCGCCGGCACAGCCTACCCAGAGCAGCGTCTCGCAGCTCTCGCCCGGCTGCCACTCCTTGAGCGGCAGGCCCTCCAGCCACGTGGTGCGGCTGGCCTGCGCCCCGCGGAAGGGATGGCCGCGCTCCTCGATGCCCTGCACCGCCTCGGCGAGGCCAGCCGGCAGCTCGCCCTCCTCCATGACGCGGAAGCGGCGCATGCCGACGATCTTGGGTACGTGCTCGATATCGACCGGGCAGGCCTCCATGCATGCGCGGCAGGTGGTGCAGGCGAACAGCGTCTCGTCCTTGATCGTCGCCGTGAGCGGTTCCTGCGGCCTCAGGTGCGCGTGCTCGCGCAGGTCGAGGATCACCTTCTTCGGCGAGAGCGGCTTGCCCGACGCCGTCGCAGGGCAGACCTCCTCGCAGCGTCCGCACTCGGTGCAGGCGTCGAGGTCGACAAGGTCCTTGACCGTGAGGTCCGAGAGCATGTTGACGCCGAGGCGCTCGGCATGCTCGAGGTCCGGCGTCTCGAGCCGTGTGGCGCCCGCGGGATCCGAGAGCAGGATGGCGACCGGGGCCATGAAGAGGTGGAAGAGCTTGCTGTAGGGGATGGCCCCGAGGAAGCTGAACGCGAGCAGCAGGTGGAACCACCAGAGCGAGCGGTGGATGATCAGCGCCGCGGGGATGCCGAGATGCATGTCGGCGTAGAGCCTGCTCAGGCCGTAGCCGACGAAGCTGTAGGCGCCCCAGGGATCGTGCGTCGCGTAGATGCGCAGCGACTGGAGCACGAAGCCTGTGATCAGGATGATCAGCAGCGTGAACGGCACGAGGAAGTCCGCGGGCTCCCGCCCGAGCGCCCACGGCCGCAAGCCGTAGCGCCGGATGAGGAAGACCGCGAGCGCGACGATGCCGGCGAGACCGGCCGCGTCGAGCGTCGCCGACTCGAACCAGAGGTAGAAGGCGCCCTGCATCACGGGGAGGCCGAAGTCCGCCTTCAGGGCGACGACGCAGGTGCCGATGAACAGCAGGCCGAAGGCGACGGCCAGAGCCAGGTGGGCGTAGCCCTGCAGGGGCCTGCGCACCACCCTGGTCTGCAGTCCGGCGTGGCTCAGCAGCCGGCGCAGGCGCGGCCGCCACGGCCGCAGCTGCACCCTGCGCCCCAGCGCCCAGACACGCCAGCGGCGCCATACGCCGTAGACGAAGACGAGGACGAGGATGGCGAAGGGCAGGTACATCCAGGCGTGGCCCGGTACGTTCCAGTAGACGACGCGGTGCGGAATGCCCACGGACTAGCCCTCCAAGGCCTTTTGCAGGTGTGGCCAGAGCTGGTACCAGTCGGCCACGACGCCGATGTCGGCCGCCTCGAAGATCGGCGCGTGCTCGTCGCGGTTGACCGCGATGACGAGTCGGCTGCCCGACATGCCGCTCAGGTGCTGGCTCGCGCCGGAGATGCCGATCGCGAGATAGAGCTCCGGGGCCACCTTGCGCCCGGTGATGCCCACCTGCTGCGCCGGGCTGGCCCAGCCCTCGTCGACCGCCGCGCGCGATGCGCCGAGCGATGCGCCGAGCATCCGCGCGAAGGGCCTGAGGCTCTCGTATCCCTCGGCGCTGCCCAGGCCGCGGCCGCCGGAGACGATCACCTTGGCGCGGCCGAGGTCGTCGCCGGCCGTGTCGCGCACCGTCTTGCGCTCCTGTCCGCCCTCGGGCAGCTCGCCGAGTTGCACCTCCGCTGCGCTTCCCGCAGGGGGCTCCGCCGCCGGGAAGGCCCCGGCGCGCAGAGCGGCGACGACGCCGCCCGTCGCACGCACCCGTACGTAGGCCTTACCGCCGTAGGCGCCCTTGCGCAGCACGACCGCCTCGCCTGCGAGCTCGACCGCGTCGACGTCGCGCACGGCACTCATGCCGAAGTGGCCCGCGAGGCGCGCGCCGATCATCTCGAAAAGGGGCCCTTCCGGCATCAGCAGAAGCCCCGGCGCCTGGTCGCCCAGGAGCCGCAGCGCTGCTGCATAGGCCATCTCGGGATCAGGGTCGGCGAGGGCCGCGTGGACGCCGAGCCGCACCTCTCCCATCGCTGCGACGGCCGGCTGGGCAGCGGGCGCGAGCAGGAGAGTCTGCGCCTCGCCGCCGAGCTGCGCCATCAGACCCATCGCCTCGCGGACCGGGGCCTCGCCCACGTCCTGCAGATGCGCAAGCACCGCGATACGCATCAGTTGCCACCTCCCGCGACCAGGAACCGTCTGAGCTCGGCCGCGAGGCCGGCCGCCTGCTGCGCCGCGTCGCCCGTGATCATCCGGCCCTGGCGCGTCACCTGCGCCTGGGCGATCTCGGCGATCTCCAGGGAGGGCTCGGCCGCAGCCTGCAGCACATCGATCGGCTTGCGGTTCGCAAGCATGACATCCTTCACCTTGGGCAGGCGCATCAGGGTGAGGGGGCCGTTCGTGACGCTCACGACGAGCGGCGCCACCCGCAGGCTCTCCTCGTAGCCGCCCGCGATCTCGCGCCGAAGGCGCAGGTTCGCCCCGACCACCTCGGCGTGCTGCACGAGCGGCGCGAAG
Source organism: Bacillota bacterium (assembly GCA_021845645.1). Next base: position 7,907 of record JAJZVM010000142.1, on the reverse strand, counting down.
GGCAGATCCATCAGCCCCGCGAAGAGGCCCGCCGTGACGCCCATGTCCCAGTCCCCGGCCTGGCGGCCGAAGACATAGACGTCAGCCCCGCCCGCCTCCTCTGCCGCGGCCTTGAGCCGCCGCGCGACAGCCAGCGGATCCTGGAAACCTGCCGGGGCGTCGACGCGCACGGCGCGCTCGGCGCCGAGGGCCAAGGCCTTGCGCAAAGCGATGTCCTGCGCCGCGTCGCCCATGGCGACGGCGACGAAGCCCCCCGCCGAGGCCTGCGCGATCTGTACCGACAGTTCGAGCGCATTGCCTTCGAACGGCCCGAGCACCGTGGCGACCTCGCCGCTCTCGACCTTGCCGGCGAAGCGGATGGCGCCCGGCGGCGCCTCCGGGTCGAGAATCGCCTTGAGGAAACAGATGATGCGCATCAGAGTCCCACCTTCGCACCGATTTCGTCGAACAGCCTGCGTGCGACGACGAGGCGCTGAACCTGCGCGGTGCCCTCGAACAGGTCGAAGACGCGGATGTCGCGGAACCACTTCTCCAGGAGCGCGTCCGGCTGCTCGCCCGAGTCGGCCGTCAGTTCCAGCGCCTCGCGGCAGATCTGCACCGCCTGACTGCCCGCATAGGCCTTGGCCATCGACGCGGCGCGGCTCTGGGGCTGGCGCGCGTCGGCCAGGTACGCCGACTTCCAGGTCAGGAGGCGCGCCGCGCGCACGCGGCGGTCCATGTCGTCCAGGCTCTCCTCAAGCGCGCGGTAGCGCGGCAAGGCCCGCCCGAGCATGTAGCGCTCCTGCACCAGCTCGCGGGTGCGCTCGGCGGCGGCGCGCGCGATGCCAACGGCCATCGCCGCGACCAGCGGACGGGTGGAGTCGAAGGTGGCCATCGCCACCTTGAAGCCTTCCTGGCTCAGCTGGCGCTCGTAGTGGGCACGCCCGCCGAGCAGGTTCTCCTCCGGCACGAAGCAGTCCTGGAAGACGAGTTCCGCCGTGTCGCTCGCCCGCAGGCCCAGCTTGTGGTGCTTGCGCCCTACGCTGAAGCCTTCCCTGCCGCGCTCCACGACGAACGTGCGATGTCCTGCGCGCCCAAGCTCGGGGTCCACTGTCGCGAACACGACGACCCAGTCGGCGCGGCTGCCGTTCGTGATGAACGTCTTGGTGCCGGTGATGCGGAAGCCGCCGGGCACTTCCTCGCAGCGCGCGCGGATGCCCGCGACGTCGGAACCGGCCTCGGGCTCCGTCAGGGCGTAGGCGCCGAAATGCGGACGGCTCCTGTCCTGAAAGACGGCGAAGAAGCGCTCGCGCTGCTCCGGGGTGCCGATGAAGCTCACCGGCGGTCCGCCGAGGCCTGGTCCCGGCAGCGAGAGCATGAACGACGCGTCGCCCCAGGAGAGCTCCTCCGAAGCGAGGACGGCGGTGCGCAGCGTCTGGGGCTCCGTCTTGCCGCCCTCCGCGGGGCGCGGCGAGCCGGGGTCGCGCGGCATCATCTCGGTGGAGATGCCCGCGCGGTCGAGCACGCTGTAGAAGTCGGGCTGGATGTCGGCCATGCGGTCCGCCTCCAGCGAACGGGGTCGGATCTCCGTTTCGGCGAAGTAGTGCAGGTAGGCGCGAATCGTCTGCTCCTTCGTGGACTCGGCGAAATCAGGCAATGCCCTGCGCCTCCTCTCGCGTCTGGCTTGCGAGCGCGGCCTGGCCGAGCGCGGTGCGGTTTCCGGCCAGGGCCGACAGCGTCTCGACATCCCGCAGCCAGCGCTCGGCGGGATGGTCGTCCACGAAGCCGTGGCCGCCCAGCGTGCCGACGCAGGTGTTGACGGCGAGGAACGCGGCGTCCTTCGCGGCCCGCAGGGCCTGGGCGGCCAGCTTGAATGCGTCCTCGCCGGCGGCGTGGCGCCATGCCGCCTCCTGCCAGAGCAGTTCGGCTGCCTCGTTCTCCATCGCCACCTCCGCCAGCGGGAAGGCGATGCCCTGGAAGCTGCCGATCAGTCGGCCGAAAGCCTTGCGCTGCGCGGCGTAGTCCCGCGCATAGGCGAGCGCCGCCCGGCCGTAGCCGTGGAAGAAGGGGGCCGTGTAGAGGAACAGTGCCGTGCGCTCGGGGCCCGCGCAGGGACCGAGCGGCTCCGCCTCCGCCTGCGCCGTCACGCGGCACAGCCGCAGCGGGCTGAGGCCCATCGCGGTGACCGGCTGCAGTTCCATGCCTGCGCCTTCGACGCGGCAGAAGCGGTCGCCGTCGCCCGTGGCCGCAATCGCGAGGAAGGACGCGACGTTCTCACCAAAGGCGACGAAGCCGGCGCTCCCTGCGATCTGCCCGCCGGCGAGGCGCAGACTCTGCGGGCGGCGGTAGCCGAGATGACCCTCACCGCCGTCGACAAGCGCCGTGCCTGCAGGCTGGCCGAAAAGGCCGGCCGCCTCCGGCAGCAGCAACGCTGTGCCGATCGTCGGCGCCTCCTGCACGAGGCTGGCCACGGCGTGCCCGACCGAGAGGGCCGGCAGGCCCAGGCCACCCTGCTCCGCGCTGCGGTGCAGGTCCAGCAGCCCGAGTTCGCTCACCTGCGTCCTGAGCGCCTGCGGAATCTTGCCGGACTCCGCCGCCTCGCGCTCGGCCGGCGCCGCCGCGTGTCCGAACTCCCGCGCCAGCTCCGCGACCGCCTGGCTGTCTTCGTCCCAGTCAAAGCGGAACATGCTACTCGCCTCTCCTTCTCATCCCGTCGAGAAACGTCGCCGCAAACTGCCGCCCGATCTCCGCGGGCGTCAGCCTGCCGTCGCTCTGGTACCAGCGATGCGCCCAGTTGAGCGCGCCGAGCAGCATCAGCGCGGCGACCGCGGGGTCCCGCGGCTCGAATTCGCCCGCCGTGATGCCCTCGGCGATCAGGTCCGCGACGAGGCGGTTGTAGCGCCTCGTCATGCCGCGCACCTGCGCCGCCAGTTCGTCCGGCACGTAGTGGGACTCGCGCACCAGCACCGTGACACGCTCGGGTGCGGCGCAAAGCCGCTGCACGTGCGCCTCGATGACGCGCCTGAGCCGCTCGGCCGCCGAGCCGCCCTCGCCGGCGATCCGCTCGCCGTCCCCGAGGTAGCCCGCGATGGTCTCCTCCGCCAGTGTGCGCAGGAGCACGTCTTTCGCGGTCACGTAGTGGTAGAGGCTGCCCTTCTTGAGCCCGACGGCGTGCGCAATGTCGTCCATCGTCGTCGCGTGGTAGCCATGCGTGTGGAAAAGGTCCGCGGCCGCGCCGAGGATTTCGGCGGATCTCGCCACCGCCCCACCCCCCCTTCAACCGACTGGTCGGTCGAACATTTCGCGTGGCTCCGCCGTGATTCCTTCTACCGCGGCAAAAAGAATTCGGGCCGCAGGACACCCCGCACGCCTACCCTCAGCCAGCCGGTGCCGGTCGCGGCGGGCGGCGATGTTCGAGCGCGCGGCTCGCCTTGGCGATGTCCTGCTCCATGCGGCCAAGGTCCGACATCAGCGCCCCCGCCTCTCGCAAGGCGCCGCTCTCCGCCATGCCCGCGAGCTGCGGCAGGAGCTCGCCGTTCGCCCGAGCGAGTTCGCGAAGTGCTCTGCGCAGGCGCAGGGCACTGTCGCTGCCCGGGTGCTCCACCTGCCCGACGAACGCCGCGACGGCCTCCTGCGCGAGGTCGATCGGCACGGCGGCGAACCGCCCGAGATCCGCCGCGTCCGCGTCGCGCAGGCTGCGCGCCATGCCGCGCACTTCGATCGCCACGCGCTCGAGCGCGGAAAACGCGATTTCGAGCCGGCGCGCGTCCGCCGCACGGCCCCTGCGCAAAGGATTGAGACGCAGGCTTTGGCGGGCGAGGGACACGGCCGCCTGCGCCTCGGCGGCCTCGCGCGCCAGAACCAGGGCCTTGCCCGCCTGCGCGGCGACGCGCCCCCGGCCAAGACCCCGCAGCTCCTTCGCGATCGCCCTGCCGAGCGCGGCCACGGCCTTCAGCGCCGACGGCGTCGGATCGGGCGGCCAGAGCAGGGCCTGCACCAGGACGCCTACGAGCGCCCCCAGCACCGTCTCCATCAGGCGCGCCGCCGCGTACTCGGGCTTGCCGCCGAGCGCGAGGACGAGCAGGCCCGACACCCCGACCTGCGACGCCGCCCTGGCGCGGAAGCCGAGCAGGCTGGAGACGGCCATGCCCAGGAAGACGAGGATGGCGACGGCCACAGCGCTCGCCTGGAGGAAGTGGACGAGGGCGAGGCTCAGGGCGATGCCGATCACGACGCCGACGATGCGCTGCGCGCCGAAGGCCAGGGTCTCGTAGACCGTCACCTGCAGCGAGAGGATCGCGGCCAGCGACGCGAAGTATGGCTGGTGGCTGCCGAAGCTCAGTACGGCGAGCCACCAGGAGAGACCGGCCGCGATGGCCGCCTTGGTCGGGGGAATGGCGCGCACGATCAACTCCTGCAGCTGCAACGGCGTCACCCGGTCCTTAGCCTGCCGCACCGCCCCGGGCGGGATGCCGCAAGGGCGGCGGCGTCAGCGCAGCCACCTGCGGCGCGCCGCCCAAAGCAGGGTGAGGCCGGTCAGCACGACCATGAGCCCGAGAGACCACGCGTAGCCCTGCGGCCAGGCGTACTCCGGGATGCGGAAGTTCATGCCGTAGATCGACGCGATCAGCGTCGGCGGCAGGAAAAGCAGCGACACGATCGTCATCACCTGCATGACGTGCGTCATCTCGTTGGACTGCACCGAGGTGTACGCCTCGACCGTTTCGCCGAGCGACTCGCGCACGGCCTCGATGTCATGGTGTGCGCTCTGGATGCGCTGCCCGATCTCGCGGCAGCGCCGCGCGGCGTCGGGACCCCACTCCTGCGGGAGTTCCTCCGCCAGCACCGTGAAGATGACCTGCGCGCGCTGCACGGCCTGGCGCAGGGCGAAGGCGCGTCGGCGCACCCTGTAGGTGATGTGGCCGAGGCCCCGCTGCGGTCCGACCAGCACGCGCTGCGCCACCTCCTCCGCCGCGGCGACGGTCGACTCGCTCTCGCTCTGGTAGCCCGCGACGATGAGATCCCAGGCGAGCCAGAAGGCCTGCTCGGCGCTTTCGGCCTCGCCCTCGGCCCGGATCAGTTCGGCGGCCACCGCCGAACTTTCGGGGGCAACGATGGTCAGGTCGCCGGCCCTGGCCAGCATGGCGACGGGCGAAGACTCTCCGCCACGTCCGATCTCGAACGCGCGTAGGGCGACGCGCCCCTCTCTCACCCGCACCTCGACGCGGCTGTCGCCGCTCAGCACCGCGACGTCCGAGGGCTCGCAGGGCGTGACCCGCGCGAGCTCCTCCGCCGGGAGCGGAGGGTACCAGAGGACCTCGCCACGCCCCCCGCCGCTCCCCAGCCGCCGCCGCCCCAGGGGCCCAAGCGTCATGACTCGGCCTGCCGCGGCCTGCGCCAGGTCAGGACGAACGCGAGCACGAGCCAGATGATGAAGACCGCGAACACCGCCGGCACGACGACGCCCCGCGCGAAACCCTCGAACGCGGCCAGGCTGGGCAGCCGCGTCGTCACGAGCACCGCGAGAGCTGCCGCGGCAAAGGCCACCAGGCCGCGCCACCTGTCGCTGCCGGCCGCGAGGCAGGTGTACTCGGTCGCCACCCAGATGTGGACCGCGGCAAAGGTGAGCGCGAATGCGCTCCACGCGAGGACGACGATCAGGCCGAAGCGGTTCAGGACGAAGCTCGCGAGGACGAGCGTGCGCAGGGCGGACACGACGGGCCAGACCTGCGTCAGCACGAAGTTCGGGCCGCCTGTGGCCAAGGTGCCGGCAAACGCGACGGCAATCAGCACGAAGGCGAGCACGGTGCCCGAGACGACGCCGGGAACGCCCTTGGACTTGTGCGCGGGCAGGAACGCGACGATGGCGGTGCTGCCGCCGTAGAGCAAAAGGCCGTCGAACGCGCCGTTCAGGATCGGCACGGCTGCGAGGTGCGGACCCGGCCAGACGGTCGCGAGCTGCTCGCCGCGCGCGAGCAGGAGCGCGAAGGCGAGCAGGGCCATCAGCGCCGCGGCGAGGAAGGCGACGAAGACGGCGCGTGCCAGGCCCTCGATGCGATGGCGGGCGGCCGTGTAGGCCGCGGCCGCGATCAGGACGACGATCTCGAGACGGGACGATCCCGGCAAGACGATCGCGGCGGCCATCGCCGCGTACGTGGTCAGGAGTTGGCCCGCCAACGCCGTCTCGACGAAGGCGAGCAGGATGAGCCAGGCCCGTCCCGCCCATCCCCCCCGGCGCAGCAGGGCCCTTGGCAGGTTGCGGCCCTCGACGCGCGTCGCGCGCCTCGCCATCTCCCAGGTCCAGGCGATCACGAGCAAGGAGACGAGGACGAGCGCCAAGCCCGCGGCCCGGCCCGCATCCGCGACCAGCAGGCGCGGGGCGATGAAGACGCCTAACGCGAACACGGCTGCCGCCGTCAGCATCGCGGTCTCGAGGCCGCCGATGCTGTTCCTGGCGCTGCTCATACCACGATGCCCTGCTCTGGCAGGTGCACCTCTACCCGGATCGCGATGTCGGCGCGCCGCAGCGCCTGGCTGAAATCCCCAAGCCTGCGGTACGACTCGGGGTCCTTGAGATAGAGCGCCTGGGCGAACTGGAACGCGTCCACTCCCGCCTTTTGCGCATGGTGGACGACCAGCATCAGGCGCCGCGTCAGGGCCTGGGCGCACGACCGCTCGACCACCGACAGCGCGGCCCGCGTCAGGTGGACGACCCGGTCGGGACTCTGCGAGACGAGCCCCGAATAGCGGACGTCGACCCTGATGTGCAGGCGCCCGCCCGGACCGATCGCAACCTGCCGCGACACCTTGGCCCGCATGCTGCGGACAGCGGCATTGCCAAAGGGCGTCGGGAATATGAAGCTGCCCTTGGTGAGCTTGCCGCGCAAGGTCATCACGCCGACCGTCTCGGCCTGATCGAAGACATGGGGCGGCTGGCCAGGCTGCACGGCGGCGACGCGGTCGATGGCGATCGAGCCATCCTCCACCCTCGCCACCGGCAGCACCGCCGTGCCGCCGGGCGAGGCGAGGTCCGCCTCCGCGCGCCAGGCCGGCACGCCGTAGTCCACCGCCTGGCAGCCTCGGCAGTCGAAGTGCGTGCTGTAGAAGAAGGCGGGAAGCCTCTCCTGCAGGGGCGGGGGCTGCAGCACCCGGGCGGCCTGGCCGTCCGCGAGGACGAGCCATTCGGTATGGTCCGTCTCGCCGATGCGCTGCTCCTCGGCCAGCATGCGGTCGCGCAGGTTTGACGGCAGGTCGAGCGCCATGATCAGCACGTGCATCTGGCCGAGGTAGATGTCGCGGCTCGTCTTGTTCTCCATGTGGCTGATCGCGGCGTCGAAGCTGTGCGATGCGGCCGAAACGGTGTAGAACTGGTTGCCGCCGGAGCTGCCGCTCAGGGACTGCGGGCTCGGGATTTCCATCGTGTAGTTGATGCCTTGTTTGCCTGCGGCGTCGGCCGCGACGCCGAGGACGAGCGCGCGGTCGTCGATCGGGTTTGTCGCACCGCCGCAGCCTGAGAGCGTGAGCAGCAGGAGCACGGCGGCGCCCAGGCGGACGGCTCTCATCGCCCGATCATCCTGGCGAGCCAATTCAGGCCGAGCGCGCGCAGGAGCGAGCCGTGGTCGTCGCGCCTGGGCGGGCCGAGCGAGCGCACGGGCAAGCGCACGACCGAGTCGCGGAAGTCGCTCGCGGCGCTCGGCACGAGCGGAGCGAGGTACGGCTGTCCCGCCACCTCCAGCGACGCGAGGCTCGCCACAACGGCGAAACTGAGCGCGATGATGCCGATCATGCCCCAGATCGCCGCCGCCACCGCCATGGGCCAGAGCAGGATGCGCCAGACCGACGTGATCTCGAAGGAAGGCGCTGTGAAGTCCGCGACGGCGGCGATCGTCGCCACGACGATCATCAGGTCGGAGATTAGCCCCGCCTTG
>JAJZVM010000141.1 GCA_021845645.1 Bacillota bacterium | reverse complement strand
GGTGGCCAACGTCGGACAGGCGACCGCCGCGGAGGCGGCGGACGGTGGGCTGACGCCAGAAACTTCACAAGCCGTGCACGACGGCGGCGTGGAGGCGCCGACCGGTTCCGGCCCGGTCGATGCAGGGAGGGCCGGGCCGTCCGCCGGCGGCGCGGGCGATGACCAAAGCGCAGCCGCAGCGGCTACCTCCGACGGGGCGGCGGGACATTCAGACGTGGCACCGGCGCAGGCGGCGGCAGAGCCCGCGGCGGCGGATAGCGCGTCTGCGACGCAGTCCACCCCCGGCGTGGCCGGGGCGCCCAAGGTGGAAGACGCGGCGAGGGCCGCGGCCGGTGCTGCGCCGGTACCCCGCTGGCCAGCCGACATTCCCCTGCCGGACTGGCAGATGTCCCTAGGCGCGGAGGGTGAGGTGGCGGCGTCTGCAGAGCCGTCGGTTGTGGCCCAGGCGGAGAGCCGCCCGGCTGCGCCGGTGCACGATCCCGGCGCCGCGTCGCCCGCCGGGGCGCACGGCCGCGCTGCCGCCCAGGAGGCGCGCGATCCTGCCCGCGCCGTGCCGCCGAGGCCAGTCGGGCCGACGTCCGGGGCCGCAAGCCTGAACATTCTCGCTTTCATTGCCGGCAAAGTGGTCGGGCGGGATCTGGTCGCGCCGGACGGCGTCCTGCTCGCCGCGCGCGGCGAGCAGATCACGCCCGAACTGGTGGCCCAGGCGGAGACGCTCGGCCTGCTGCCTGAGATGATCGTATACATGACGGTGCCGGAGGCCGGACGTTGAGTCCTGGCGGGAAACCGCGCCTCCCTCAGGTCAGCCGCCAGACGCTGGTCATCTTCGCCATCTCCCTCGTGTCGGGCGTGACTTCCTACGCCTTCAACCTGCTCATCGACCTCTTCTACGGCCCGCAGGTGCTGGCTGGGGTCCTGGCCGCGCTGGGCGCGGGCGCCACCATCGGATTGCCGGCGGCGCTCGTCAGCCTGCCCGTCGCCACCTGGGCCGGCCAGGCGCCTCTCTGGCGCCGCCGCCTGCCGCTGGTGCAGGCGGCGTTCCTGGCAGCCGGTCTAGTCAGCGCGTTCGCCGTTCTGTTCTTCCGCGGCAGCTTCCCGAGCGGCTGGCTCCTGCCGGTCGGCCTCCTGGTCATGCTCTCGAGTTACCTGCCGGCGGTCGCAACGGGTGTCCTGATCGGCCGCGCGGCATTCGTCGGCTCTGCCGTCGTCAACATGCTGCCGAACGTCGGCCGCCTGCTCGGCCTCCTTGCCATAGGTCACAGGGCAAGCAGCGGGCTCGGGGTGCTTTGGGTGCAGGTCTCGAGCTTCGTCGCCTTCGGCCTGGTCGGGGTCGTTCTGCCCTACCGCACGCGCAACCCGCAGGCCATCCGGCCGGTCAGGGCCACACCCTGGGCGTCGGGCTGGGTCGCCCTGGCTGTCATGGCGTGGCTCTCGGTCGACGTGCTGACGGCTACTTTGCATCTCGGCGCGTCGCACGCGGCGGGGTTCGCGGTGCTGGCCCTGCTCGGCAAGGCGCCGTTCTACCTGGCGCAGCCGCTGGTGCTGATGGCCATCGGCGACGAGGGCTGGGGCCGCTCGCGCCTGCGCGAGGGCAGCCTTGCGGTGGTGGTGGTCGCGGCCGGCAGCGTGCTTTTGGCGGTGGTGGTCGGCTCGGTCGCGATGCGGCTGATGGGCGTCGAGGAGCCGGCGTGGCTGCTCGGAGCCTACTTCCTCGGCACCTGCGCCCTGGCGCTGGGCTATCTCTGGAGCGGCGCCGCGGCCCAGCGCGCCAGGCACCATTGGTGGCCGATGCTGGCCGCCTGCGCGATCTGGGTCGTCTGGAGCCTCACGGCAGGCGGCGGCGTCCAGTCGCTCGTCGTAGGCTACACCCTCGCACAGCTCATTGGCGCAGCTGCGGCGGTCTACCTCGGCAGCCGCGCGCAGTCGGCGCGTGGCTCGGGTAGGGAAAACCCGGAGGTCATGGCGAATTGAATCTTGGAGTTGATGGTTCGGTGCACGGCCAGATCTTGCCGTACGCTCTCGTCACCGGCGCAAGCCTCTTCGGTCGGCCGCGCTCCGCACGGGCTGGCGTGGACGAGGTCTGGGAAGCCTTACGCGCCAAGGTGGTGCCGCCCTACGACATCTCGGAAATCCTGCTGCACACCCTCGAAGGCTTGGCGGAGCTCCTGCCCGCCGAGGGCTACTACGCCTATGTCGCCCCCGCGGCCGGACAGCCCATGCACCTGCGCCTGACGCGTGCCGAGACCGGAACGCCGCAGATCGGCGTCAACTATGCGGGTCTGGTGGCGGGGGCGCCCATCCGGCAGGCCCCGCTCGAGCTGCCGCCAGGACAGCCTGGGGTGACATGTCGGGAGGACGGGCCAGCCGGGGACCCATACCTCTCGCTCGGCGTCGGACCGCGCATCGTGGTGCGGGCGGCTCTCGCGCGGCGCCAGCACGTGAGCGACGCGGAACGGAAGCTGCTGCTGGCGCTCGGCGCGAGGTTGCAGCCCGTGTTCGAGGTCCTGCTCGCGCTGGACGACCTGGCCGTCGCGGGCGAGCGGGCGGCCGTCGAGAGCACCACGCAGCGCATCGCCGCAGAGTTCACGCTGCAGGCCGAAAAGCTGCTCGCGCTGGTCTGCCGCCTGGGCGGCGAGGCGCTGGCGGCCAGCGCCGGCTACTGCATGGCGTGGCAGGGCGACACGACGCACGCCGTCTGGACGCTGGGGGCGGGGCGGGAGCTCTACGCCGCGCTCGACCCGCGAGCGCTGTTGAGCGCCCGCGCAGGCCTTTGGCTCGAGCCGAACCTGCCCGACGGGATCGCTCGGCTCGGTTACGCCGGCTTCGCGCTGGTCACGGTGCGCGAGGGAAACCTCGGCGGGGCCGTCGGCTACGGCCTCCAGACGCGCCCTGAACTGGCGGACGGCGTGATCGTCGTGCTGCAATCCCTCGCGGAAAGCCTCAGCCGCGGCATCGGCAGCCACCTGCACACCTTGACGCTCGGCCAGAGCTACCTGCAGTCGCTGCTGTCCGCCGCAGACCTGCTCGATGCCGCGGGAGAGCTCTCGCGGGACCACTCAAGGCGCGTGGCGGACACGGCGCGCGACATCGGGCGGCGGCTCGGCCTAGCGGAGGAGGAGCTCGGGGCGCTGTACCTCGCCGGGCGGCTGCACGACGTCGGCATGGCGTCGGTGGCGCTCGGACTGCCCAACACCAAGGGCAGCCTGAGCGAGGAGGGGCGCAGCGTCATCCAGAAGCACCCCGTGGTCGGAGCGGCCCTGCTCGGCGGACTGCCCGCCGACGTGGTGCCACCCAGTGCCGTGCGCGCCGTGCGCCAGCACCACGAGCGCTGGGACGGGCAGGGCTATCCGGACGGCCTGGCCGGTCGCGACATCGACCTCGCGGGGCGCATCGTGGCCTGCGCGGAGGTGTTCGTGGCCCGCACCTCGGCGCGCTCCTACCGCCCTGCGCTGTCCACGGCGCGCGCCCTGCACGAGCTGCAGCTGGTCGCAGGCAGCCAGCTCGACCCCGAGGTGGTCGGCGCCCTGGTGGAAGTCTACGCGACGCGCGGTGTGCTGCCGCAATCCCAGGTGGACTAGCCCCGGAAAATCACCCTGTGAGGAGTGTCCTTGTGCGCGCACCCCGCCTGAGAGGGCGTACGTTCGTCGTGTATTACGGCTACGGCCCCCTGCCCGAGATCGCCGAGTACGACATCGCCATCCTGGAACCGGCCGGCTGGCGGCCTGAGGATGTCCAGGCCCTCAAGGCACGCGGCGTGCGCTGCATCGCCTACGTCTCGGCCATGGAGGCGACGCGGGCCACCCTGGCGCGCCTCGGCATACCCGACCGGCAGCTGTTGCAGGTGGCCGACGGGCCCTGGCTGCACGACCCGTTCGACACCTACGTCGTGGACCCGCGCTCAGGCCCTTGGCGCCAGCACGTGCTGGGCGAGGCAGGGCGGCTCGTTGCGGAGGGCTGGGACGGCGTCTTTCTCGACAGCCTGGGCGATGTCGAGGACCAGAAGGTGCAGGACAGGGCCGCGTGGCTTCTGCCGGCCGCGGCCGATCTCGTGCGGGAGGTGCGGGCGGCCGTCGGTCAGGGCCTGCTCCTGCAGAACAACGGGATCTTCCTGCTCTTGCCGCTCGTGGCGGGCCTGATCGACGGCATCTGCTGGGAGGGCACGTTCGAACCGGAGGCCACGTCGGGGCCCTGGCTCAGGATGGTGCTCGAGCAGATCGCCAAAGTCGTGGGCCAGGAGGGCATCATGCCGATGCTCCTGAGCGAGATCGCGGCCGACGAGGGCGAGGCGGCGCGCCTTGGCGTGCTGGGCGAGCTGAGCAGGCGCTACGGCTTCCTCGCATACGCCGCGCCGTTCGACTACGCCCGGGGCATCCGCGGTGTCGACGGGCAGGTCGTCCTGGGCAGGTAAAAGCCGCAGGAGTTGGAGCCGCATTGGCGAAATTTGTCGCTGACGTCAGGCTGGGGGCGGCGCACGCCCCGGGGTGTCCCGATGGTCGTGTTCCTGATCCCGGCCTTCAACGAGGAGCGGACAATCCTCGACGTGCTGCGGCGCGTCGATCCCCTGGCGGACCTTGTCGTCGTCGTGGACGACGGCTCGCGCGACACGTCAAGCTCCTTGATCCGCGCCTGGTGCGCCCTGCACGGCAAGGTTGCGCTGCTGAGCCATGCCCTGAACCGGGGCATGTCGGGAGCCCTGCGCAGCGGCTTCGACTACCTGCTCGGCCTCGTGCGCCTCGGCGTGCTCGACCTGGACGACATCCTCATCACGATGGACGCGGACGGTCAGCACATCCCGGAGGAGTCCGGGCCGGCGGTGGACATGCTTCAGGCCCGCGATGTGGACGTGCTGCTCGGCCGCCGGGACCTCCGCGGTTACCCCTTGAGCAAGCGCATCGGCAACCGCGGCCTCTCGCTCTGGGCGACGCTGCTGACGGGCTACCCTTTCCGCGACGTCGAGTGCGGCTTCCGCCTGATGCGCATCGCGGTCGTCCAAGACATCATGCCGTACTTCACGGGACGAAACTACGGCTGCGCGCAGGAACTGGGCGTCCTTGCCGTCCGGCGCGGCTGGCGGATGGACAACACCCTGCCGACGCAGGTGGCGTTCTACCGCAAGGGGGCGCGCATCCGCGACGGGTTGACGAACATGGCGATGGGACTGCTCGCCTTTGTGCGCGTCACCCTGCGACTGCGCACGAAGGAGCAGGCTCTGCCCGACTACGAGGTGACCTGCCTGCCCGAGATCATGCGCGGCAAGGTGCCGGCCGCGCCGTGAGGGTTCTTTTGACGGACGGACTGCAGCGCAAGACTCTGGTGGCGACGCGCTCCCTCGGCAGGGCGGGATACGAGCCATGGGTGGCCGACGCAACGCCATTCAGCCTCGCCCGCTGGTCCCGGCACTGCCGCCGCGCCCTCGTTTGCCCAAAGCCTGAAGGGGGCGGCTACGGGGACTGGCTGCGCCGGACCGCGGCGCAGGTGGACCTCCTGTTGCCGATGGACGACGCCTCGACCGCAGCCGCCATCGCCTGCCGCGGCGACATCGCGGCGCGTACGCTGCTGCCTGCCGCCGAGCAGTTCCGCGTCGGGCGCGACAAGCTGCTCACGGCGCAGCTGGCGGAGCGCTCGGCTGTGCCCCATCCCCGAACCGTAGGCGTGGACAGCCTAGAGGAGGTCGCGCGGGCCCGCGGGGCCATAGGCGGCGATGTCGTCCTGCGGCCGCGATTCGGTTCGGGCGGGCGTGGCGTCAGGTTTCTCGGCGCGGGCGATGCGGCGCCCGCGGGCCCAGTTCGCGCGCATATCGTGCAGCAGCGCCTGCCCCTGGGGCGCAAGTTCGATGTGGGCCTGCTCTACGGGCCGAACGGGGAGGTCAGGGCAAGTTTCTGCCAGGAGGAGCTGCGCTGGTTTCCAGGCGAGCAGGGGGCGAGCACGCTGCAGCGCAGCGTCAGGCGTGACGATCTCGTCGCCCTTTCGCAGCGCCTCCTGGGGCCGATCGGCTGGCAAGGCATGGTGGAGGTCGAGTGGATGCTGGTCGGGGAGGAGCCGATGCTGCTCGAAATCAACCCGAGGCCGTGGGCATCGCTCGGGCTCGCGGTCGCGGCCGGCGTCGACTTCCCGCGGCTCTGGGCCGAGCTGGCGCTCGGCCACGACGTGCGCGGACCCCGCGCCTACGACACGCAGGTGGCCTGCCGCTGGTCGCTGCCCGCAGACCTGTTGCACCTCGCGGCGCATCCCCTGCGGCGCCTCTCGCCGGCCGGGCCGGACCCGCTGGCCGGGGCGCGCGTGATCGACGACGTCATCGACGGGCGAGACCCCGCCCCCGTGGCGGGCTTCTTCATCGCGGTGCTGGGCCATCTCTTCGACGCCGCCACCTGGCGGCAGGTGATGAGATGGTAGGGGCGCGGCTGCTCTCGTTCGACGTCGAGCACTGGTACGACGCTACGCTGGCGTCCAAGCCCGCGTCTGCACAGCCGGAGTACGCGCGGCGCGAGATCGACGCCGTGCTGGAGCTGCTCGCCGCCCGCGGCGTGCGGGCGACCTTCTTCGTGCTCGGCGGCCTGGCCAGGCAGTTGCCCGCAAGCGTGCGCGACATCGCCGCGGCCGGGCATGAGGTCGGCTGCCACGGCCTGACGCATGAGCTGCTGTTCGAGCTTGGCGAGGCGCGCATGCGGCGGGAGGTGGGGGCGGCGCGCAGCATCCTGCAGGAGCTGAGCGGCCAGGAGGTCGTCGGCTACCGTGCCCCCACCTGGTCGCTCGACCGGCGCAGCGCCTGGGCGCCCAGGGTTCTCCACGAACTCGGCTTCCGCTACGATTCGAGCGTCTTTCCCTTGCGCACGCCGTTCTACGGTGTGCCGGGCGCACCCGTCGGTCCGTACCGCCTGAAGGCCGGTGACGGCTGGCTGCTTGAGCTGCCGCCTGCCGTGCGCGAGGTGCTGGGAGTGCGCGTGCCGCTCGCGGGCGGCATCTACTGGCGCGTTTTGCCTGCGGCGCTGGTCACCCTCGGGCTGCGGGGCATGCAGCTCCCCGTGCTCTACGCGCACCCCTGGGAGGTGGCGCCGGCGGGCTGGTCGCTGCCTAGCGGGTCTGGCGCGCTTGCGCGCTTCGGCATGGGGTTTCGCGGGCGCCAGCTCGGCCCTGTGCTGGGCCGCCTGCTGCGCACAGGCAGCTTTCAGCCGCTCGGCGACGCCTTGCGGGATCTCGACGGCTCAGCCCTGCCTGCCTGGGGGTTCCAGGATGGCCGCATCGCACAGCTCCCTCACTGACGGATCCAGAGCACGAGGAGCCCAGGGCTGCGGTAGTAGAAGCTGCTCGAGGACGGATGCGCCTTGTGGTAGGCCATGGCCCACGCATACGCATGGGCGTCGAGGACCGCTCCCGCCGGCCCCAGGTTCTCCGCCGCGCTCAGGGACGTCGGCAGGGGAGCGGCGCGGTCGGCGGTCGTCGGCCGGATACCGTCCGAGGTCACGAGCGGCACGTACAGGAAGGTGTCGCTCGTGAGGATCGGCAGGCCGGGCCACGCGGCGGGGCGCAGGCTCGCCTTGCGGGCAACCGCGAGCGGCACCTTGGCGAGGAAGTCGACGAGCTCCACGTGCCAGCCCTTGCCGAGCAGCTCGCTGTACTGCTCGGTCGGCGAGATGACGGTCCACTGGTAGGCTTCGAGGAATCCAGAGATCTTTTGCAGCACAGCCTCTGAGCCCGGCACTTCGTAGCGCGTCAGGGGTTGGGCTGGCGCGAAGCCCGCAACGATGCCGCCCGCAGCCAGCAGCAGGGCGAGCCCTTGCGCCGCGGCGGGGTATTGGCTGCGGTTGGCCACCAGCGACAGCGCGATCCCGCTGAGCAGCGGCAGAGCGACGAGTCCAGGCAGGTCGCCGAGCGAAAGCACGCTGCCCAAGGTCCCTGGCAGCGGCAGGAGGCAGGCGCCGCCGAACGCGAGCAGCACGAGGCCGATGCCGAGGTAGAGCGGCGCATCGTCGCGCAGGGTCCGCCAGCGCCAAAGCGACACCGCGCTGAGCACTAGGCCAACGGCCAGGAGCAGTGCCACCCCGCCCGGACCGGAGAGCCACTCTGGCGGTGGCGCGCCGGGGAGCGCGGGTGCAGCCATCAGGATGGCCGCGGGCGGGTGGTGCCCGAGCAGACCGATCGCTACCGGCAGGAGGGCGACGGTGCTGCCTGCGAAGGCGGCGAGCATGGCCCGCGCGGCGATCTGCCTGCTGCGCAGCCAGGGCAGGCCCAGGAGGATCGGCAGGCCCGCCGCAAACGGCCAGAGATAGGGCTGGCTCATCACGGCGGCGAAACCGGCGACAGCGGCGATCGGAACGGCGGAGGGTGAGCTGCGCTGCAGGGCGCGCAAACAGAAGGCCAGTTCCACGAGCAGGTAGAGTGTGCCGAGGTGGAGCGCGAGCGGGTGCCACACCGTGACGGTGCCGATGCCCAGCGCCGGCAGGACGGTGAGGCCCGTGAGCGCGGCCGCGGTGAAGACCGCCCAGGGGCTGTCGGCGACCTCGAGCGCCAGGAGCCCTGCCGCGAGAGGCAGCAGCACGGCCACCGCGGGACCGAGGAAGCGCAGGATGTTGAGGGGGTCCAGGAAGAAACTGGTGGACATGAGCGCCGCGATCAGCGGCACGCCTACGGGGAAGACGCCCTGGCTGTACAGGCCCATGTTCAGGGCGAGCGTCTTGGCCGCGAGCAGTTGTACGTAGCCTTCGGGGGTGCCGGGCGCGCTCTGCGCCAGCAGCGGCGGAAACTGGCGCAACGCGATCAGGGCGAGGACGAGAAAGGCGAGCAGGTTCTCCGCCTTGGCCAGTTTGGTCAGGGCGTGCCTGAGCCAGGGCAGGATCTGCCGCGCCGCATCGAGCGCGAGGGAGGCCAGGGAGTGCTGGCTCTCTGGATCCATGGCATCGAGCATCTTCGCCGCCTGCTCGTCGCGGGCGGCCTTTTGCTTGGCCAGGCTGCCCTGACGGCTCCTCAGGTAGGCCGCGAGGCCGATCGCGAAGGCGACGAGGAGGCCGACGGTCGCAAGCTCGATGCTCGCGGCTGCCGCCAGCAAAAAGCCGCCTGCGAGCCAGGCGCCGCTGCCCAGGACCAGGGCGCGCCAGAAGCGCACGAAGGGGCTCAGCGCCGGATCGCGGCGCAGGAGGACGTACGGCAGCACGCCAAAGGCGACGGCCAGGCCGACAAGCACCTGCAGGGCTGCGCCGACGGCGGCGCCGGCGATCATCGGACCTGGCTGTCCAGGGCCGTGGTGGGGCCGCCTCTGGACAACTCGTAAACGGTCAGGTCGGGTCCCCGGAAGTAGATTTGCAGGGGCCCGTGCGTTGTCTCCCAAGCTGCGAGCCACTTGCGGATCGCGGCCTGGGCCTTCGCGCGGCGCGGCGCCACGACGTGGCGGTAGGCCTTCGCCACCACCAGCCGCCTGTCGACGAAGATGAAGATGCGGCTCTCGCCCACAGGCGCCGCCGCGCCGCCGGCCACGGCGTAGCGCGGCCAGGTGCCGGTCGTCGCGACGCGGCTCGAAAATTCCTCGCCGCGCATGAAGAAGCCCTCGCCATAGGCGTAGTCGAAACCGCTGTCGTCGGATACCGCGAGCCAGCTGCCGCGCTGAAAGCTCGAGCCGATGTCGGCATAGGCGACGACGAAGTCATCCGGCAACCAGCGCGCGGTGGCGAAGGCGTTCCAGGGCACGGGCCGGTATTGGCTCCAGGCCAGGGCGACGAGGGCCGCGGCGCCGGCCAGGGCGAGCCAGCGCGCGGTCGGCACGTGCAGGAGTTCGAAGATTTCTTGCACAGCCGAGAGGCCCATGCCGTACGCGAGCACCTCGCCCAGCGCGACGAGCTCACCAGATCTCGAGGCCAGCACGACGGAGTGGATGCCAAACAGCGGCGCCTCCTGCACGGCGAGGGCGCCGAGCAGCAGGAGCAGGCCCGCGAGCGGCGCACCCAGTTCGGCGCGGCCGGACCGGCCGGCGATCAGCCGGACGGCACGCACGGCAAGCAGCGCGAAGGCGGCGACGAGGGCCACCCGCTCGGGCAGGCCGATCAGAGGGGCGGGAGCGTGGCTGACCGCACCCGCGAACGCCGCGCCGGAACTGTTGAGATGAATGCCCAGGGCGAGCGCCATGCCGAGCGGCACGACGGCGATCAGCACGGCGAGCGCGGTCCAGCGCACGTACCAGCCGAGGGCCCGCCAGTCGACACCGTGCGCGAGCCATGCAGCCAGCGTGCCGGCCACGGCCGCGATGCCCACGTTCAAGGCCACGACCGGATGGGTCAGGCCGGCGACCGCGAGCAGCGAGACCGCCGTCCCGCGGTAGAAGCGGCTGCCGTTCTGCCACGATGCGTAGACGAACCACAAGGTCGGCAGGACCAGCATGTTGCCGAACTCCTGCGAGTCCGTGCCGACCTGCCTGAGGTGCTCGTAGGGCAGGAAGTGCGGCAGCGTACCGTAGACGAGCACCGCCACGACCGCCGGCCCGATGCGGCCCGTCAGGCGGTAGGTCGCGTAGGCGACCGATGCCACCATGGCGACGCCGACCAAGGGGCCGAAGAACTTGACGGTCGCGATCGGGTTGGCCGCCGTGAGTCGCATCAGGTCCGCGACGACGATGTGGAAGCCCTCCGGATAGATGCCGCTGGGGAACAGGACCTGCTGCTCGATCGACTGCACCCAGTAGAGCACCACGTCGGAATCGGAGAAGGGGATGCCGGCGTGCTGGAGGGGCGAGGCGAGCCTGAGATAGGCCGACACGCCGAGCACCACGAGCAGGAGCGCCGCCCCCGCCAGCTCGACTGCATGGATGCGGGGCAGCGAGAATGGCCGGCAG
>JAJZVM010000140.1 GCA_021845645.1 Bacillota bacterium | reverse complement strand
AGAAGATTTCACCGTCGGACACGGGAGGGCTCGACGAGGACAGCGCCAAGGACCTCCTCAAGAAGGACGTCGAGCGCCTCGCGGAGCTCCACGACCTCCTCTACGCGGCACGCAGCCACGCCCTGCTCATCGTGCTGCAGGGCATGGACACGAGCGGCAAGGACGGCACCGTTCGCCACGTGCTGCAAGGCCTGTCACCGCTCGGCACGTCGGTCCATTCCTTCAAGCAGCCGACGGCGGAGGAACTCCGCCACGACTTCCTCTGGCGGGTGCATCGGGTCGTGCCGGAACTTGGCGCGATCGGCATCTTCAACCGCTCCCACTACGAGGACGTCCTGGTGACACGTGTGCACGGGCAGATCAGTTCGCGCAAGGCGCACGACCGGATGCGCTTCATCCGCCATTTCGAGCGCCACCTCGCGGACGAGGGCGTGGTCATCAGGAAATTCTTCCTGCACATCTCGGAGCAGGAGCAGGCGGAGCGCATCGAGGAGCGGCTCAAGGATCCGCGCAAGCACTGGAAGTACAGCGCGTCGGACCTCGAGGAGCGTAGCTACTGGGACGACTACCAGGCCGCGTACGAGGACGCCATCCGTCGCACCAGCACCGCCGAGTGTCCCTGGTACGTGATTCCCGCGGACCACAAGTGGTATCGCAACCTGGCCATCGCACGGATCCTGGTGGAGACGCTCGAGGAACTTCACCTGGAGTGGCCCGAGCCGGAGGTTCCCTCGCTCAAATCCGTCGAGCAGAAGCTCGACGAGACGTAGGCAAGAGGCGACCACATGAATCGAGGCTGCCGCAATTTTGCGGCAGCCGAGTGCCCTTTGTACTGACGTAGAGCGGCGGGCGCCCGGTGGGCGCCCGCCGCTCTGCGTCGCGATACGCTACTTGAGGATGTAGGCCGTGACGTGCTGGATGCCGAAGTTCGAGACGGTCTGCTCCGAGGCGTTGACGAAGAGGTCGATGCGCTGACCCTTGATCGCGTCTCCTTCGTCGACCGCGCGAGCCATGAAGCCGCCCTTCGGCAGGATCGGCGAGGAGTACCCCGTCACCCAGAGGCGCGTGCCGAGCGGGATGACGCGCGGATCGACGGCGACGTCACCAGGGGTCAGAGGCCGACCGAAGTAGTCGGTCGCGCCGTACGGGTAGTTGTCCTGCAGGCTCGGGCCGTAGGCGGTTGCGGTGAGACCCATCGTACCCACCACCTGGAGCCCGTCGATGGTCTGCGGGGTCCGCCAGGCCGCGGCGGCCATCGCAGGACGCGTCGGATGCGACTTGGCCGCAAGGGCCATACCAGGCAGCGCAAGAGCAATCATGGCCGTTCCGACAAACGCAAGAAGCTTGTGCATTCCGTATTACCTCCAACTTTATTCCGCGATCGCGTTGTCTGTGAGAGTGTAACTTGAAGATAAGCATGAGGTCACATCCGTTCAACAAGCCTATGACTGCGCCATATAGCTTGGGCGGACGTCTTCTCTTCGATCCTGCCATTTGTTTAGAAGACCGTATGACTTCCACCTGATCTCTCAAGTCCAAGCGCATGCCAAGCGACAACGCTGTATCCACAGTTGGCAACATCCCGTACGGATGCGACGAAACCGGCGGATTGCCGTTACCCGCACCGTGTTCGCTTCGCTCCGATTGTTTCTCAAGGGAAGGCCTTCAATCCTTAAACGAAGGCTTGGTTCAGATATGTGGACACAAGCGTTGCAGCTTCTCCCCGAAATTTAACCCCGCAGACAAAGACGGTTCCGACGCGAGCCTTCGCTATCTCACCTGGACTGTGAAGTCCGCTACGGCGCTCCCGTTCAAAAAGCCAGGTGTCAGGTGCTTCACGAGACTTGTGGGCAAGGGCGCAAGGAGGTAGGTGCCGCTCGGAATGGTTCGCGGAAACTCTAACGTGTACACCTTCATGTTGTAGGCCGCATTTTCAGTCAGTGAGACAGGGAACACTGCCACAACGCTCCGTTGCGGAACCGCATACCAGTTTATCGGCGAAGTGCCGTCAGTTTTCTGTTGAAAGAGCGCGTCCTGGTAGCTGCCCTGCAGCACCAACACGGTGATGGTCCCGCCTGGTTGCACCGCAGTCGGAGCAATGCCGTACACGCCCTCCGCCAGAAGATCTGCGCGCTTCGCGACGGCGCCTGGGGTCGGCGAAAGCTTCAACACCTTTACCTCATCCCATGAGGTAAAGCAGACGCTTGCAGAGACCACATTCGAACCGTTGCGTTGCATGGCGAATTTCTTGATGTCGATTCCGGCGTGAGCGCTTACCGAAAGATCGCGAACAGTCCAGCCGACGGTGGCTGGAATCACCGCTTCAAAAGACTGCGGATCGGATTCATTCAGATCATTCACGGAAAGGCCGAGCCATGTGGAGCTTTCCCTCAAGGGCGCGATTCCGACGCTTTCGATCAGATAGACGGTCCTCGGGGACCGACAACTCACCGTGTGGGCTATCGCCACATGCGGCTTCGCTGTTGGCGGCGCCGAGGTGGAACCGCAACCTGTCGTCAATGTGGCGGTGGCAACAAGGCAGGGTATGAGCCGAATCAATTTCAACACTCGCTCGTCCCTCTTCCACTCCAGAATACTCCATCAGGCACTCTTTGAACTGTCCACGAACGCGGGGCCGCTCCTTTGAGCGCCTGCCGCGTCACGCGTGTCAGCCTGGCCAACGGCTCGGCGTCCTTGGCTCACAGGCGCGCACGCTGGGCGTTCCCCGCACATTCCAAGGCAAATGCCAATCCGCTCCTCTATATGGCAACAGCGTGGGCCCGCACGGCAAAAATCACCGCACAGGCCCCGCAATTGACCGTCATCCGCACCCTGGTGAGCCCAAAAACACTCTGGCCAGTCTCGCTAGTTGTAGCGGGGAACCAGCTTTCGCCCGAAAACCTTGGGAAACTGGAGAGCAAGTCGCTCCGTCTCGCCGAACGGCAGTTGCGGTGGTGGCGTAAGGCCGGCAATGCCGAGCGTGATCACCGCCGGCGTGATGTCGACCGCGATCTCGGCCTCCATCCCCGGCGCGCTGCGTGCCAGTGCCTCCGCGAATGCGCAGATCAGGCCGAGCCGCTGGCCAAGCACCGTGTCGCCGCGCTCCAGAAGGTCCAGGTAGGGTGAAAGCAGCTCCCGCATGCGCCTTGGCCCCTCGTACGCGGCGGCCGCCGCCAGCAGCACCTGCTCGCGGTGGCTGAGCCCGAAGAGCCGGGCTCCGATGATCATCGCGAACGTGTGGCGGTGACGATCGTAGAAGTTCACCCTGCGACCGATGCCCCTGAGCCGCGCGGCGGCCCGGCCGAGCCGCAAGGCGCTTTGGGGCAGGAGCGGCTCGAGCACGTTCAGCAGACTGTCCGCCAGCGCAACCTGCGCAGGATCCGGCTCCTCCCCCAACTGGAAAAGGAGGTTCTCGCAACTGCGGCCCACGAGGTCCTCGGCTGGCGGCGGCAAGGGGCCGCGCAGGCGGCGATAGAGCATGCCTTCGCGCAGGCCGGCGCCGCTGATCACGATCTCGCTCGGCCTGAGATGCTCCACGATCGCACCTGCGATTAGAAGGGCGCTCGGCACAAGTTCCGCGCGGTGGATCGCGAGGCCCGGCACCTTGCGGCGCTCGCGCAGGGGCATGCGGGCGAGGCGCCTGCCCAGTTGCGCGATCGCATCGGGCGGCATGCGGTAGTTGTGCAGCGACGGGAACGGGTAGCGCACCGACGCCTGGTGCAGCTTCGCGATGCTGCGGAAGCTGCCGCCGAGCGCCACAAGCGGCAGACCCGGCTCGGGCTCTGGCACGCTCGCGACGAGCAGCGCGCGCACGTGCTCCACCGCCGCCTCTGTCTGCGATGGCGTCGGCGGATCCTCGCGCAGGAATTGCTGGTGCAGCGTCACGGCGCCAAACGGCGCGCTCTCGGCGGCGACAAGCCGGCGATCCCTGAAGCGTGAGAGCTCCGTGCTGGCGCCACCGAGGTCGCAGAGGCAGCCATGCTGGACCGCCAAGGTGGTGACCGCACCAAGGAAGCCGAGCTTCGCTTCCTCTTCCCCGCTCAGCACCTGGAGCGGCACGCCAGCGCTGCGCGCGAGCTGCGCCGCGAAGGCGGCGCCATCGCGCGCGGCCCGCAGCGCGGCCGTGCCCACGGCCTCGCTGTCGTGCGCCCCCAGGTGTCGGGCGCGCTGGCAGAGCGTCTGGTAGACGGCCTGGGCGCGCTCGATCTCCCCCACAAGCCTTCCTTCACTGGCCAAGGCGTCGCCCAGCCGCAGGATGGCGCGTTCCTCGTCGACGACGCGCCACCGCTTGCGATCGTCCACGTCGACGACGAGGAGGCGCGCGGAGTGCGAACCTATATCAAGGAAGCCGTGCCGCCCGCGCCTCACCGCAAGGTACCCGTAAAGTGGACCGACCCGCCGCAAAGGCTCTCGAGGAGATCCGCCTTGTCGGCCATGCGCACCGCGAACGGCCTCGGATCGAAGCCGCGCACGACGATCTCGAAGCCTCCCGGACGGGACACGACCTGCGCGATGCCGGCGGCCTGGTTGTGCTCATAGTCGAGGGAATCGGCGACCCGCAGGAGAGCTGAGAGCCAGAGAAGAGCCTGCTTGCGCTCTTTCGGCCAACCCTTGGGCGCCGCCTTCGGCCGCTTGCGATGGTTGCGCACGACGCCCGCCAGCAGTTCGCGATCCCCCAGGGGATAGTCCCGCATCTCCTGGTCATAGAGGACGAGGTACGCGCTATGCCGGTGATGTCCCCTGGCGGCGACGAAGTAGCCGACGTCGTGCAGCAGGGCGGCGTGCACCAGGATGCGCTCATACGGCTCGTCCAGCATGTGCAGCGGCGAGAACGCCTCGAACATCTGGCGGGCGAGCATCGCGACGTGGTCGCCGTGCCGCCGGTCGCTGCCGTATTTGGCGCAGGTCGCGGCAACGGCCGCGTCCGCGGCGATCGAGCCAGCGTCACCCGCCATCAGGCGTCACCGCCCCCGAGGCCCCGAAGTGCCCCACGCACGAGCGCCAGGGTCGCGTCCGCCACGAGCGCGAGGTCGCGTGCCGCGTCCACCCCCCGGACCTTGAGGCCATCGACGCGACCGTGAAAGTGGGCGTCCAGCTGACGCTGGTAGCGGACCAGCATCGCTTGCGGGTCACGGCGGAACGTCGCGCCGAAGCCAGACTCCCTGGGCGTGAGGAAGCGGCGTCGCGTCAGCATGCGCCGCAGGCGCAGCCGCGCGTCCGCTTCGAGCACCACGGTCAGGTCGGGGCGCGGCAGGAAGGACAGGACGTCCTCGCCCCAGGCGGGATCGACGCCGCGCGCCGCGAGGCGCACCACCGGCGTGAGCGTGTAGCGGTCGCAGAGCACCACGGCTCCCGCCGCGAGGCCTGGCGCGATCGCGTGACGCCAAAGGTCCGAAAGGTCGGCGGCATAGAGCAGGAAGAGCGCACGCTCGGAGATGTCCGCCTGGCGCTGCAGCGTCCGCAGTGGAACGCGCATGCCTTCCGATCCCCGGAGCCGCACGTAGACCACCTGCAGACCTTGCGCGTCCAGCGCGGCGCGCACGCGGCGCACGACGCTCGTGCGCCCGACGCCGTCCGGACCCTCGATCACGATGAGCCGCCCCTCGCCGCTCATCTTGGACCCTCCGCGAGCAGTCGGCGCACCTGCGCCCGCACGATCCGCTGCTGCACGCGCATCGGCAAGGTGGCGTCGATCACGTCGTAGCCCTGCCCCTCGGCGATCGCAGCGTAATGCGCCGCCACGCGGCTCTGGAAGCGCAGGAAGCTCTCGTATGGATCGTCCGAGAGCTCGAGGTCGAGACCGGCCTCGTAGTGGGAAAAGGCTGGGCGGCCCCGCAGGATGCGGGCGGCGGCCACCTCCGGCGGCACGCGGAAGTAGAACGTCAGGTCGGCCGGGCGGGCGTAGCCGTAGAGATTGTCGATCCATTCGCGTGGGAGGCCGCGCGCACCGTCGCGCGCCAGGGCCGTGCCCACGTAGCGATCGCAGAGCACGTGGATGCCGAGGCGCAGCCGCGGCAGGATCTCGCGCTCGTAGCGGTCCGCGAAGTCCGCGGCGTGGACAAGGGCGAAGGCGTGCGGCGTCAGCCGGCGCTCGGCCTTGAGCTTGCGGATCAGCGGATGGACCGCGGGACTCGAGTTCCAATTGCTGCGGTGGACCGCCAGCCCCTGCTGCGTAAGATGACGCAACAGAAGCTCGATCTGCGTGCTCTTCCCCGATCCGTCGAGTCCTTCGACGGCGATCAGAAGACCACTGTCCTGCGATCTGCGCCGCCTTGCCACCGCGCCACCCCCGTCAAAGCCTTCTTCCGGCCGCCCCGTCTGCAGCCGCTACGACGCCTCGCCCGCCTGCCGCGATGCGGCCCGCACGTCCGGCACCAGCAGGAACACGGCGATGCCCAAGACTGAGATCAGGGCCACTGCCGAGAACATGCCGGCGAAGCGGTGCCAGCTCATCGCCAGGGTCAGCAGCACGGGGCCAGCGGCGATGCCGACCGAGCGGAAGACCGCCACGTTCGCGAGCGCCTCCCCGGTCTGCTCCTCGTGGTAGAGACCGATCGCCAGCCGGTTCAAGGGCCCGCCCATCGTGAACGTCGTACCGACGCCGAACGCGAGCATCGCCACGATGAAGCGCAGCAGGGTGAGCCCGGGCAGGGCGAGCAGCACGCCGCCAAGGGCCGCGAACACCAGTCCTACCTGCACCACGCCACGGCCACCCAGACGATCGGAGATCACGCCGGCAACCGGCGAGAGGATGGCGGCGGAGAACGCGGCGGGCATCATCGAAACACCGGAGCCGAGCACGCTGAGTCCGAGGTTCTGCTGCGCCAGGGTCGGCACGAAGATCGCCGCCGACATGTCGACGCCGACCACCGCCGCCCCCGCGACCAGCGCCGCGCCGGAGACGCCGCGCATCGCGTGCGGGTCGAGGAACGGCCTGCCTTCCGGTCGACGCTCGCGCCAGATGAACGCAGCCAGCAGCACGAAAGCCGCGAGAACCGTCAGGACGCGCACGAGGCCGGCGTCGTCGAGCGAGACGAGCGCAAAAGCCAGCACGAGCGCAAAGGCGATGCCGGCGAGGAAGTCCGGCGCGGGACGCCGCGACGGCTCCGACTCCGGCAGGCCGATACCCAAAAGGAGCACCACGGCGGCAATCGGGATGTTGATCAGGAAGATTGAGGGCCAGCCGAAGTATTGCGCCAGGGCACCGCCGAGGTTCGGTCCGACGATGCTCGCCACGCCGAAGACCGCGCCGAAGATCCCGAGCGCCATGCCGCGGCGCTCCGGCGGGAAGAGCCGCATGCCCTCCGCCTGGGCGTTCGGGTAGACGGCACCCGCCCCGAGACCCTGCACCGCACGCGCGAGCAGGAAGACCCAGAAGACGTGCGAGAGCGCCGCAATCGTCGACGCCACCGCGAAGGCCACGATGCCGACGAGAAACATGCGTTTGCGACCGTGCCGATCGCCGGCGGAACCGGCGAGTACGGTGGCCGCGACATAGGTCACGCTGTAGGTGGTCACGGACCAGGCCATCCAGGCGAGCGAGACATGGAAGCTGCGCGCGATCAGCGGAAACGCCGGTCCAAGGATGCCCATGTCGAGGGCTCCGACAAAGACACCGAGGAGATAGACGGTGAGCACGCGGAAATTCGGGCGCAGCAGGGGTCCCTCCTCCGCTTGGCATCAGCATGTCGGCGGCATCAGGGCCGTGCCCGCAGGCACTGGAACGGAGCCCGCAGGCAGCGGCTGGGGACGCTCGGACTCCCCGGCAAGGCCGCTTGCAAGGATCCCTTGGCTACATCGACGAAACGCGCCGACCGCACGGGGACGTCCTGGGCGATCGGACAGCATCGGGCCGGCCTGCGCCAGGGGGCGCTTTCAAAGTCTCCCGACTTGCGGAACGTGTCCACTCGGCAACATTGTAAACCATGACCAGCCGTCGCGCCCGGGTTGCGGCGAACACGTGCCACACCGCTTGCCCCCAAGGGCCGTAGGGGGCCCCGCGGTCAAGCGCGCGGCGCTCGCAATAGACGCAGCAGGTCCTTGCGCCCGTGCACACCGACGAGCGCCGCCTGGATGCGCCCGTCAGCACCGATCAGCACTGCGGTCGGCAGGTCCGTCACCTGGTAGGCGTCCGCCACTTCGCCATAGCGATCGAGATAGAGCGGCGCCGGGCTCTTCAGCCGCTGCCATAGCCGCTGCGCGTCCCCGGGCAGTTCGGACGGCAGGAGATCGACGGGCACGAGCTCGACGCCCGTTCTGCGCACAGCCCCGTCTCGCGCCAGGTAGCTGAGGTACGACGGGCAGTTCCGGCACCAGCTCGCGAAGAAGACGAGAAGGTGACGGTGCCCCTTGAGCGACAGCGTCTGCGTTTCGCCGCCAAGGCGCTGCACCACGACGGGCGGCGCGGGGCTTCCCGGTCGCAGCGCAGGTTCCGCCAGGACGAGACGGAGCAGGATCGGAAGATAGAGCATTTCGTATCCCTTCTTGCAGGGTCCGCGCGACCGATCGAGAAGGAGGTAGAGGACCGTTCCGCGCGTCCAAGTGCAAGTCTTCCCCTGCCCGCCGCGGCCTACTGCCGACGGGGGGCGATTTTACGTGCCAGGGAGGTAGACGCCATCCGGCAGTTCCTGAAGATCCGCGCCCTAGTGAGGCCGGAGTTGCGCTTTTACATCTTCGGTCTGACCGCCCTGGTGCTGGCCGACCTGCTTCAGCTGATCACGCCACAGATCCTGCGCCTGTTCGTCAACACGGTGACAGGGCAGGGCGCGACCATGCAGAAGCTGCTTCCCTATGCGATCGCGATGGTGGTCGCCGGCCTTCTCATTCTGGTGCTGCGCTTCTTCTGGCGCACCAACTGCTTCGGTGCCTCGAGGCGCATCGAGTACCGGCTGCGGCGCAAGCTGTTCGGACACCTGAGCGGGCTCTCCGCGAACTTTTACAACCACCACAAGGTGGGCGACCTGATGGCGCACGCCACGAACGACGTGCAGGCCGTGCGCATGTCGTTCGCCATGGGCGTGGTGGCCTCTGTGGACTCGTCCTTCCTGATCGTCTCGACGATCGTCATCATGTTCAGCGCCATCTCCCCCTCCCTGGCGCTCTTCGCCCTGCTGCCCCTGCCGCTCTCCGGCATCGTCGCCGGCAGCCTCGGCAAGGTGATCCACCGCCGGTTCATCAAGGTGCAGGCGGCCTTCGCCGACATGACCGATGACGTGCAGGAGAACTTCTCCGGCATCCGGGTCGTCAAGGGCTTCGCGCAGGAGGAGCCGGAACGCGGCAAGTTCATCGCGAGAAGCCAGGCCTACGTCCGCCGCAACATGGAGCTCGTCCGCGTGTGGGGCCTCTTTGACCCGCTCGTCGACGCCATCGGCGGTATCTCCTTCGCCATCGCCACCGCCTACGGCGGCTACCTGGTGCTGCTCGGCCACCTTCAGCTCGGCGAGTACGTCGCGTTCCTCTACTACCTGGGGCTCTTGCGCGGGCCGATGGCAGGTGCCGGCTGGGTAATCAACGTCCTGCAGCGCGGGGCGGCCTCCATGGAGCGCCTCAACCGCATCTTCTCTGTGACGTCGGACATCAGGGAGCGGGAGGACGCCGTCGCCCTGCCCGGGCCGCGCGGCCAGATCTCCGTGCGCAACCTCACCTTCCGCTACGCCGAGGGACTGCCTGCGGCGCTCGAAGGCGTGAGCTTCGACCTCCAGCCGGGTCAGACGCTCGGCGTGATCGGACCGATCGGAAGCGGCAAGTCCACCCTGGCCAACATCCTGATGCGCATGTACGAAGCGCCTGCCGGCAGCGTCCTGCTCGACGGGCACGACATCCAAAGCCTGCGCATCGAGGATCTCAGATCCGCGTACGGCTACGCGCCGCAGGACGCCTTCCTGTTCTCCGAGAGCATCGCCGACAACATCGCCTTCGCGAGGCCCGACGCCAGCCGCGGCGAGATCGAGCACGCGGCGGAGGAGGCGGCGGTGCACGACAACATCGTCGAGTTCCCGCAGGGCTACGACACACTCGTGGGCGAGCGCGGCGTCACGCTCTCCGGCGGGCAGAAGCAGCGCGTCGCCATCGCTCGCGCCCTTGTCCAGGATCCGCCCGTGCTGCTTCTGGACGACAGCCTCTCGGCGGTCGATACCCAGACCGAGGCGGAAATCCTGGCCGCCCTGCGCCGCGAGCGCCAGGGGCGCACGAACGTCATCATCGCCCACCGCATCTCCGCCATCTCGCACGCCGACCTGATCCTGTTCCTCGAGGACGGCAGGGTCGTCGAGCGCGGCCGCCACCAGGATCTCCTGCGCCTCGGCGGACGCTACAAGGAGCTCTACGATCGCCAGCTCCTCGAGGAACGCATCCTGCACCGCGCAGAGGAGGGAGCCTAGGTGTCCGTTCAGGACTTCCGCGAGGAGAACGCGATCGGCAAGGCCTACGACGGGCGCCTGGTGCGGCGCCTCCTGCGCTACACGAGGCCCTACTGGGCCGCCATCGTGGTCTCGGCGCTGCTGATCGGCTTCGTGACCTCCGCGGATCTGGCGCCGCCGTACCTCTCCGCCGTCGCGATCGACAACTACATCGGCGGCCTCTCGGCACCGATGGCGGCGTTCAGCCCCCAGGCGGCGCCCCAGGGGGCCGTGCTCTACGACGGGCGGGCGTACGTGCGGCTGACCAGCCTCCATCAGGCGTACCACGGCACGCTCTACAACATCGACAAGGCGCCGAACGGCACCGAGTATCTGGTCCAAGGCATCGTGCAGGGCAAGACCCCCACGTGGAGCCATGGCCACTGGACGCTCGGCGGACGGACGCTCAGCGCGACGCCGCTCTCGAGCGCGGCCCTGGGCCGCTTCCGCCAGCAGGACGTGCACGGGCT
>JAJZVM010000139.1 GCA_021845645.1 Bacillota bacterium | reverse complement strand
GTTGCCACCAGGCCAGACCCGGCCGGCGCTGGCACGCAAGAGCCCGCCCGCGCTCTGGCGGGCGGGCTCTTGGAACCGTCGCGCAGTGCGCGGATCTCAGAATACCGGCTCCTTGAGGTCTTCGAGCTTGTGGCGCGAGTTCTGCTCCACGTCCCGATGCAGGCTCTGCCCGTGGGCGTCCATCGTCACGATGGCGGGGAAGTCCACCACGTCGAGGTGCCACATCGCTTCGGGCACGCCGAAGAGATCGAGCAGGTCGACTCCGGCCACCTCCCGCACGGACTTGGCGTAGTACTGCGCCGCGCCGCCGATGGCGCTCAGGTAGACCGCCCCCGACTTCTCGAGGCCGGCCAGCGTCTTCGGACCCATGCCGCCCTTGCCGATGATGGCCCGAATGCCGAACTTCTCGATGATGTCGGCCTGGTAGGGCTCTTCACGCGAGCTCGTCGTCGGGCCTGCTGCGCCGACATGCCAACGGCCATCCTCGTCCTTGAGCATCACCGGCCCGCAATGGTAGATCACGCCGCCCTCAAGGTCGACGGGGGCGTCGTGATGCATCAGGTACTTGTGCAGCTCGTCGCGTCCCGTATGGATGCGGCCGCGCAGCAGCACGACGTCGCCGACGTGCAGCGAGCGCGCGTCGTCTTCGGTCAGGGGCACCGTGAGCACCTTGGCCCCCTCCGAGGCGAAGCCGCCGCTGCGGCGCATCGTCTCGGGATTGTCGCGGTAGAGCCAGCGGACGATGGCGCCGCTCGCGGGGTCGAGCACGACGCCGAGCCGTCTGAAGGCCCAGCAGTTGTAGGCGACCGAGACGAAGAAGCTCGCGGGAATGCGGTTCAGGGCTCCGATCTTGCACGCGAGCAGGGTCGCCTTGCCGCCGAAGCCCATCGTGCCGATCTCGAGCGTGTTCGCCTTGTCGACCACGTACCGTTCGAGCGCGGCGAGCGCGGGATCGGGGTTGATGTCGTCGACGTCGCGCAGGAGCTGCTCTTTCGCGAGCTCGTAACCCGTCGTGCGGTCGGTGCCGATGCCGACGCCGACGAATCCCGCGGAGCAGCCCTGGCCCTGGGCCTGCCAGACGGCGTGCAGGATGGCCTTGCGAATGCCGTCCAGGTCGCGGCCGGCCTTGCCGAGGCCCTCGATCTCCGCGGGCAGCGAGTACTGGCTGCTCTTGTTCTCGCTGCCGCCGCCCTTCAGCATCAGGCGCACCTCGAGCTTGTCGCCGCGCGTCTGCCGGAAGTGGATGACCGGCGTGCCGGGGCCGAGGTTGTTGCCGGAGTTCTTGCCGGTTATGGGGTCGACAGAGTTCGGGCGGAGCTTGCCGAGCCGCGTCGCTTCCGCGACCGCCCAGCGGATGTCTTCCTCCATGGTGATCTGGTCGAAGCCGACCGGGCACTCGATGAAGAAGGTAGGCAGACCGGTGTCCTGGCAGATCGGCGCGACATCCTCCTCGGCCGAGACGATGTTGTCGATGATCGTCCCGAGCGCGAGCGCCGCGCGCGAGCCGGCCTCCTCCTCGACGCTCGCGCGCTTGATGGCGCGGCGCACGTCGGGCGGCAGGTTCGTCGACGTCTCGGTTATCAGGGCAAGCAGGCTTTCCCTCATTTGCGACATGCCGCAGCTCCTTCCGTTCCGTGGCCAAGGTACAAAACCGAGTCTACTCTACGTGTTCGAACTGCCCCGCACGCAGGGCCAATTGGCCGTTTGTGCGCAACATGCGGCAAGCGCTGGGCGGCGGTCGGGGGAGGCCGCATTCCGCGCATCCTGCGGATGCAGACGAGACCGCCGGGCGAGGCTACGGGTCGAAAGGAGGGATGACATGCCGGACCTCTGCGCCCACGAACTCCTCGGCCTGCACGAACTCGTGTCTGGAACCGCCCTGCACGCCAAGAACCTGAAGGCTCACCTGGGAGACATCCAGGACCGGGAACTGAAGATGATCGCGGAGAATACGCTCAAGGCCAAAAAGGAGTTCATCGACCAGGTTTCGAGCATTTTGCAGTAGGGGGTAAGGCTTTGCCGATCCTTGAGAGCCTGGGCCCGAAGACCCTGACCGACCGGGAGATCGCCACGGGCATGCTCGAGGACGCGAAGGTTTGCGCGACCATGCTCTGCGCGGCGACCCTGGAGGCCTACACGCCGGCGTTGCGTTCGCTTTTCGAGAACCAGCTGACGAAGCACTTCCAGGAGCACAAGGTCGTGTTCGACTACATGCACAAGCACGGCTGGTACGACCCCAAGAAGTCGCCGATGGACATGGCGATGGAGGACCTCAGGCTCGCCAGGCAGGCGTGCGACTAGAACCTCCAGATCGCACGAGGGGCGGTGCCGCGGCTTTTGGCCAAGGTGCGGCCCCTCGTTCGTCGCCAGGGCGCGGCAGGCGACAGGGCCCTCCGGCGCGAAAGCCGACTTTAGCGGTAGGCAAGACAGGAGATGCGGATGAAGCCACTTACAGGCGGCGCGAAGTGGTCGGTGCTGGGCGTGACCACCTTTGGTGCCTTCATCGCGAACGTGGACGCCACGATCGTGGTGGTGGCCCTGCCAGCCATCCTCTCCGGCCTGCACTCGACCATCGCTACACTACTTTGGACCATCACGGGCTACATGCTCGTGAGCACCGTGCTGCTGCTGCCCTTGGGCAAGCTTTCGGACCTCGTCGGCCGCAAGACGCTGTTTCTCTGGGGATTCATCGTGTTCGCCGCCGGATCGGCCCTGGCGGGTATGACGCCGTCCGGCGCCCTGCTGATCGCCTTCCGCTGCCTGCAGGGTCTGGGCGGCGCGGCGCTTTCGGCGCTTGGCACGCCGATTATCACGGAGGCCTTTCCGGCCTCGGAACTCGGGTTCGCGCTCGGGCTCAACTCGCTCGCATGGGTGCTTGGCTCGCTCGTCGGTCCGGTGGCCGGCGGCATCCTCGTCGCGACGCTCGGCTGGCGCTCCGTCTTTTATGTCACGGTGCCGTTCAGCCTGGTGGCGGCGATTGCCGGCTGGTTCGTCCTGCCAGCGTCCGGCAGGCGAACGAGCCGCCTCGCCATGGACTGGCCAGGCCTCACCCTCTTCACCGTCGCGTTGACCCTGCTGCTGCTGATCCTCACCGAGGGTCTCGCCTGGGGCTGGCTGTCGCCCCGGGTACTGGCGCTCGGCCTCGTGGTGGTGTTGAGCGCCGTGCTGTTCGTCCGGCGCGAGATGAGCTGCGGCGAGCCTCTTTTCGACCTCCGCCTGTTCGGCATCGCGGCCTTCCGGGCCGCGCAGACGGTGGTCACCCTGACGAGCATCGGTTTCTTCGCCACGACATTCCTGCTGACGTTCTACCTGCAGGGGGGCCTTGGCCAGTCGCCTCTGACCACGGGCCTCATGCTGATCCCGCTCTCGGCGCCGCAATTGCTCTCGAGCCCGATCGGCGGGCGGCTCGCCGACCGCATCGGCTCCGCATGGCCGATCCTCTGGGGCATCGCGGGGCTGGGACTTGGCGTGCTCTGGCTGAGCCGCCTGCCCGACCGTCTGTCCCTGGTCGCGGTGGGATTGCCGCTCGCGCTCATGGCTCTGGCCAACGGGTTCTACTGGCCGCCGCTCTCGAGCCTCGTGATGAAGGTGTCGCCGCGCGAGCGTCTCGGCATGGCGTCGGGGCTGTTTTTCACCTTTCGCAACATCGGCTTTTCCCTCTCGCTTACGCTGGCGCTGGTCTTTGCGGAGACCAGCCTGCCGCCGGCCGAGGCGGTCCGCGTCTTCCTCGGCATCCATGCCGCATCGTCGCCAACCATGGCCCTTGCCCTGGTCCACGCGGTGCGGACCGCGTTCCTCTGGTTCGCCCTCGCCTTCGGGCTCGCGATCGTGGCGGGGATTCCCATCCTGCGCTGGCACGGGGCCGGCGGCGCGGCTGGGACGAAAGCCCCTGCGCAGACCTGATGAACGCATGGATTGTCTTGGGGTGCTCGAGCACCAGGGGGGTTTGCCTGGCGCGGACCGAAGCAGGTCGCAAGGCGCAAACGCACCGATGCGCCAGACCTCCCGCCCTGCCGTCCCACCATCTGGCAGGGCAATGCGGCCACTTTCCACGGTGCCAAACCGAATCGTTTAACATACGGCGGAACGCGCACGGTAGTGCCAGTATCCGTTTGCCAAACGACGAGGGGGGATACCCATGCGAATTCCACGTCAGCCGAGCGGCCAGCGGGTGGCGGCGAGAGTGATCCGGTACATCGACAGGGTTCTGCTCGTGTTGCTGGCGTTTCGCTTCATCCTGGCGCTGTTCGGCGCGAACCCCTTAAACCCGTTCGCGCACCTGATCTACTCCTGGTCGCTGCCGTTCGTGAGCCCGTTCTTCAACCTGTTCGGCTACAACGTGATGTATGGCGTCTCGCACTTCGAACTGTTCACCCTGATCGCGATGGCGGTCTACTGGGTGGTCGGCGAGGGTCTCGCCCGGCTGGTCACCATCACGCGCACTTAGTGCAGGGCGACCGGGCAATGCAGGCACGGCAAATGCGGCGGAGCGCTAAGGGCGCTCCGCCGCATTGTGCGCTCGGGGAGCTCGCACCCCGCCAGCAGGCACCGATCGCGGGAACCCGGCGCGATCTTGCGACCTGGGCCCTGGCCGGGTCGCATCCTGAGCGCCATCCTGCCCAGGCGCGAGCCGATCGCAGTCTGTCACTGCGTTGGCCACGCGCCCCTCGCCGGGATCGCGAGCAACTACCCCATCCAGGACGGCAGCCGGCCGCTCGGCGCGACGGGCATCGCCGCTTCCACCCGGCTGCTCGCCAGCGCGATCGGCTTGTCGACTGGACTCCCGCATGGCGCGGCCATAAGCCGCGCCCCGTCGTCGGAATGCCTGCTTCCACCAGGTCAATACGGCCATTTGCGGTGTTCAAAAGACAATGTGGGGACCGTGGCGGCTTTATGACCCATATCGCAAGTAGGACTTGACACCACAGCAAGTATACCGTATACAGGATGCAAACCGGGAAAGGAGTGCTGGCGCAGGGACGGGATTCCAACGAGGGACGTGGACGGAAGGGGTGTGAAGAGTTTGGGGTTCGGGTCTTCTAAGCGCGCCGTGATGGGTGCGCTCGCTCTTGTGACCACCGCCTCGATCTCGCTGGCGGGACTTGGTGCCAGTACTGCTGCCGCTGCGACGAACCCGCTGCAAGGCAAGACGGTCACCATGATCATCCCGCACGGTGCGGGCGGCGGTTTCGACACCATGGCGCGTCTTGCGGCCCAGTACATCAAGTTGTACGTCCATGTTTCGTCGGTCGTGCCCGAGAACGTGACCGGTGGCGGCGGCGTCATCGGCGACGACCAGATCTGGAATTCCCCGCGGAACGGGCTGTACATCGGCATCTGCGACCCGGACGTCATGGCGGAGAACTTCGACGGCAACGTTGTGGGCGTGAAGTACCGCCCGGCCCAGATGAGCTGGTTGATCGGCGCCACCTCCACCTCGAACGTTCTCGTGCTGTCGAAGAAGTCCCCGTTCTACCCGCTCAGCCACATCAAGAAGGGCGAGACGATCGCGGTCGGTGCCGCCAGCAGCGGCGACGACCTGCTTGACGGCTACCTCATGGCACGGGCCCTCGGCCTGACGGCCCGCCTTGTAACTGGCTGGTCCGGCGGCACGGCCCAGGAAATCCCGGCGCTGAGCACGGGCAAGCCGGACGCGTTCGTTCTCGACGGCGACTCGGCTGCCAGGGCGATTGCGGATGGTTACGCCGTCCCGCTCATGCAGATCAACCTGAACCGCCACCCGGCCCTTCTGAAGATCCCGCTGCTCCTCAGCCGGACTCCCAAGTCCTCTTCCTTCTACCAGGCCGCGGTGGCCACCACCGCCGTGGAAACGGCGGACAAGGCGTTCTGCGGACCGCCCATGAGCCCGGCCCTCACCGCCGAGTGGCGCGGCATCTTCCACAAGGTGTTCGCCAACAAGAGCTTCATCAAGAAGCTCGAGGCGGACGACCTCGTGCCGTTCATCCGCACCGGCGCGGAAATGCAGGCCCACGAGAAGATCGCTGTCAAGGACGGCAAGGATCTGCTGAAGGCGGTCACGTTCGTCGACAAGCAGGTAGGCCAATAGAGAGCGATCCGGGATAACGGTCGCGCGGTTTCCTGTTGCGGCTGGACCAGGATCGTCCCACGGGTGTCGAGGTCGACGAACAGTTGCATCGCCGGACAGGCCAGCACTGCCCGCCGACCTCGCACCTTTTGGGCGACGGCCCGAAGCCGCTTTCGTATTGCTGTGGGCGATCGATTTTACGGTACGTTGGCGCCCGCATGACATCCCCGCCCCCGCAAGGGCCGATCGAAGCGCCGCCGGCGGCGTACCGCGGTTCCGGTCCGCCTTAGGAGTGAGCGTCGTGCTGAGCCTTACCTGCGCGACCGGGCCTTACGACCGTACCGAGGCACTGCGTGACGGACGCGTGCGCCCGGAAGGCATCGAGCTGACGTGCCTGACGCTGTCGCCGGAGGAAATGTTCTTCCGTCAGCTGCGCTATCAGGAGTTCGACGTCTCAGAACTCTCCCTGTCGAAGTACATCATGATGCGTGCCGCAGGCGATGACCGCTTCATCGCCCTGCCTGTCTTTCCATCGCGCAGCTTTCGCCATCGCAACATCTTCGTCCGTGCCGACCGCGGCATCGCGCAGCCTCGGGATCTCGCCGGGCGGCGCATCGGCGTTCCGGAGTACTCGATGACGGCGGCCGTCTGGGTGCGGGGCCTGCTCAAGGATGAATACGGCGTTGGTGCCGCTGACATAACCTGGGTGCAGGCTGGCCAGGAGCAGCCCGGTCGCGCGGAGCTCGCGCAGTTGGACCTGTCGCGCTATGGCATCCACCTCGAAACGGTCGCCGACAGGAGCCTGTCCGAGATGCTTGTGGCCGGCGACATCGACGCCATGATCAGCGCGAAGGAGCCGTCCTGCTACCGGCGCAGCCCCCATGTCCTGCGGCTCATCGAGGACTACCGCCCGGTGGAGGAGGACTATTTCCGGCGTACTGGCGTCTTCCCGATCATGCATTGCGTTGTGGTGCGCCAATCCCTGTACCGTCAGTATCCCTGGATGGCCCAGAGTCTGACGAAGGCATTCGCCGCAGCCAAGGACATGGCGCAGGACAGGCTGCGCGAACTGGGCGCCCTGAGCGCGATGCTGCCGTGGCTGCCCGCGGAGGTCGCGCGGCTGGACGACGTGATGGGCCCGGACTGGTGGCCCTACGGCATCGAGCCGAACCTGCCCGCGCTGACGAGGCTCCTCGGCTATCAGGCCGAACAGGGCCTGATCAAGACCCTGCCCGTGGTCGAGGAGCTCTTCGCTCCCTCGACGCTTCGCACGTTCAAGGTTTGACGGAGTCACGGGGCCGTCAAACCGGGAGGTACTGCGCCGGCGGGCGGAACGTTTTGGTCTGCTTGCCTGCCCACCGCCAGCCGCGCCGCGCAGGGGCCCGTCCGAAGTTGCCTGCCGATCGTCCGCCGGTCCGGCGCTTGGGACCGCAGCGGAGTCGCAAGGCCGTGGCGGAGGACCGCAGCACGGGCCGCCGCGGCGCAGAGAGAGCAAGAACCCGGGGACAGTCCCCAGAACTGGAGGTACCCTAG
Organism: Bacillota bacterium; assembly: GCA_021845645.1. The sequence continues at coordinate 3,358 of JAJZVM010000139.1, read as the reverse complement.
TGCTTCACATGCTCTTGCAGGGCTTGAGTATGGTCCTGGCGCCCGCTGCCATCTGGCACCTGGTGCTCGGCGTCTTGCTGGGCCTGGTCATCGGCGTGGTCCCGGGCCTTGGCGGCACCCAGGCCCTGGCCATTCTCATTCCCTTCATCTATGTCATGTCGCCGGCGGTGGCGTTCTCCTTCCTGCTCGGCGCCCACGTCGCGACACAGTACGCCGGATCGATCACTTCCATCCTGATGAACGTGCCGCCCTCCGGTACCAACATCGCGACCTGCTGGGACGGCTATCCGCTGTCGAGACAGGGGCGCGCCGTCGAGGCGCTTGGCATCGGCGCCACCTCAAACGTGCTGGGTGCCTGGATCGGCGCATTCATCCTCCTGGTGTCGATCCCGGTCCTCAAGGGCCTCGTGACGTTGATCCAGCCGCCAGAGCTCTTCATGGTGTCGATGCTGGGCCTGACGCTCGTCGCGAGCCTCAGCGGCAAATCGCTGATCCGCGGGCTCATCTCCGGCCTGCTCGGCCTCATGCTCTCGCTTGTCGGGCAAGACCTGGTCACGGGCGCCGAGCGGTACACGTTCGGCATACCGTACCTGTTCGACGGCGTGGACATCGTCACGCTGGTCGTGGGCATGTACGCGATCGGCGAGATGATCCGCCTCTTCACGCGTGGCGAACGCTCGATCGCCGAAGTCAAGCCCGTCCTGGACTACAAGCAGGTCGGCATAGGCATGCTCCAGCCGTTCCGCTACTGGTGGGCGGTCGTCTACGCCAGCCTGATCGGCACCCTGATGGGCATTGTGCCCGGCGTCGGCGGCACGATCTCGAACATCGTGTCGTACGGCCAGGTGCGCAACATCTCGCGCAACCCCGAAACGTTCGGCACAGGGCGGGTCGAGGGGCTCATCGCGCCGGAGTCGTCGCACATCGCGAAGGAAGGCGGCCAGATGATCCCGACGCTCGCCCTCGGCGTTCCCGGCGGCGACGCGACGGCCATCCTCCTCAGCGCGTTCATGATTCTCGGCCTGCAACCAGGACCGACCATGATCGAGCAGCACGCCAACCTCGTCTACGCCATCGTGCTGATCATCGCCTTCGCCAGCATCCTCACAAGCGCCATCGGACTTGTCAGCGCGCGCTTTCTCGCCGTGATCACCACGGTCCCCGTCGCCATTCTGACACCGGTCATCATCATGTTCGCCAGCAGCGGCGCCTTTGCGAGCACCACCAACGTGCTGTCGATCGTGGTCGCCCTCGGTTTCGGCGTGCTCGGCTACGTCATGCGCAGGTACCAGTATTCGGAGCCCGCCCTGATCATCGGCCTGATCCTTGGGAAAATCGCGCAACCCAACCTGCACCTGGCCGTGATGCTCTACGGCTACCAGTTCCTCTGGACTCGGCCAATCTCCCTGGGCATCGGCATCGCCGCCTTGATCATCGTCTTCCTGCCCACCATCACGAAGTTGGTCAAGAACAGGCGCGCACCCGGCGTCGCGAGCTGAGGCCGCGCAAGAGGATGCGGCCGCCGAGGGCCGCCGCCGGACCGCCTGAGACGAACCGAACCAGGAGGCGTAGCTAGCGATGAGGATCCACGGCGAGGTCTACTTCAACGTCCTGCTGCTGGTGGTATTTGGGGCAGCGCTGATCGGCGCTGCGAGTTTTCCGCCCGCGGCGCAGTCGTTCCCGTATTTCGTCACCGTTCCGGGGCTGGCCCTGAGCCTGTGGCTGACGATCCAGAATCTGCTGAAGTCCAGGGCCGGTGCGCCCGACAATAAGGTGCCGCCCGAGCAGATGCGTCGGGTGTACATCATGGTCGCGTCGTTCGCGGGCATGGTGGCCTTGATCGTGCTTGTGGGCATGCCGATCGGCATCGCGCTCTTCGGATTCGGTTTCACCTACTTGAACTCCAAGCGCGGCATTTGGGTCTCCGCCGGCGTGATGGTCTTCGGCTTCCTCCTGGTGTGGGGCCTCTTTGGGCAAGTTCTGCACTTCATGCTCTACGGCGGTGTGTTCGGCATCCTTGGCATCTGAGCGAGGCCGCCTGCCGGCGGGCCACGCGAGACGGGTCTTTGTCTGTGAACGGGAGGAGAAGCCGTGCTGAGGCTATCCATGGCCCTCGGCGACTACGACCTGAACCGGGGCCTGATCGACGGCGCCGTGCATGTGGAGAACTGCGAGACTGCGGTGATCACGGGTCTCAGCTCCCCGGAACGGCACTGGCGGTTCCTCAGGCACGAGGAGTTCGACGTCTGCGAGCTCTCGATCGGGTCGTACCTCGCCGCCCTGCCCGAAAGCCGCTTCGTGGCCGTGCCCGCCTTCCCGCACAAGCGGTTTCGCCACCACTACTACTTCGTCCACTCCGACGAGACCCTGAAGGGCCCGAAAGACCTCGAGGGCAGGCGGGTGGGCCTGCGCACGTGGCAGAACACCGCCGGCATCTGGATGAAGGGCATCCTGCAGCACCATTACGGCGTCGACATGGGCAGCATCCAGTGGTTCGCCCAGGACGCGGAGCATGTGGAGACCGGCGAGGGACCGCGCCCCAGGCGTGCCGAGGGCAACATCGAGAAGATGCTGCTCGAGGGCAGGCTGGACGCGCTCCTCTACCCCGAGACCCTGCCCAGCTTCGCCGCCGGCGACCCGAGGGTGGGGCGATTGTTCCCCGACGCGAAGGCGGCGGAGCAGGAGTACTACCGCGCGACGGGCATCTTCCCGATCATGCACCTTCTGGCGATCCGCCGCTCCATCGCCGAGGAGAACCCATGGCTGCCCGAAACGCTGCTCGCAGCCTGGCGGCGCAGCAAGGACCTGGCCATGCAGCGGCTCGAGGATCCGCGCAGCATCAGCCTTGCCTGGATGACCCCGCTCAGGGAGGAGGAGCGCACGATTCTTGGACCGGACCCCTGGGGCACCGGCCTTACGTCGCAGAACCGCATCGCTCTGCAAACCCTGATCGGCTACGCCGCGGAGCAGGGCATTCTCAAGGGTCTGCCGACGGTGGAGCAGCTTTTCTGGGCAGGCACGCTCGGCGCCGCGCCGCCCGCTTAGGGCGGCAGGGGCGGGGCGGCCGGTCGGCGACACGGGCGGAAACGGCGGAAGCAGGCGCTACACCTCCAGCGAAGGAAGGCAACTCACGTGGTTGATCTCGTCATCCGGAACGGTTTCATCGTTGCTCCGGCTTCCACGATCCGTGGCCACCTGGTGATCGACCAGGGCAAGGTTCTCGGGCTGGTCCTGCGCGACGGCGATATTCCCGAGGCGCGCGAGACGATCGACGCCGAGGGCAAGTACGTACTGCCAGGACTTATCGACCCGCACGTGCACTTCCGCCAGCCGGGCGTGGAGCGCAAGGAGGATTGGC
>JAJZVM010000138.1 GCA_021845645.1 Bacillota bacterium | reverse complement strand
GTCCTTGTCGCGGTACTCGAAGTCGAAGCGTTCTGGCGGCTCCCCGAGGAACGTGACGAGCGCAGTATAGAACTCGGCGAGCATGCGCTCCTTCTCTTCGCGCAGGGCGTCGATCGAAGCGCCGCCAGCGTGGCGGGCCCGTAGGCGGGCCGCGTCCTCGCGCAGCTTCGCGGTCAGGAGGCTGTTCATGCCACGGGACTGGCTCGAGTGGAAGGACTCGGGCATGATCCACTTCGGCACGACGCCGTACTTCTCGACCAGGTTCACGAACATGTCCCACTGCCCGCCGTCGTTCAGGGGGGCAGCGAGCAGCCAAGCGACGAGACGGCCGTCGAGCGGCTCCGACAGCGTCTCGAGGATGCTCTCGAGGAAGTAGTTCGCCTTTTCGAACTTGTCCCAGAACATCTGGTAGGCCTGGCTGAGTTCGAACTCCTCTAGGCCGAGCTTTTGCATCACGGGGATGCGCAGGGTGTTGAGGCCGGCGAACATCCAGCAGCGCCCGCTCTGCTTCTGATTGGTGATAGGCCCACCCTTCACCTCATGCGAGAAGGTGTGCTGCATGGAGTTCAGGAGATCCTGGTTCAGCGCGACGGCGGCGATGCCGCTCTTGCGCACGGCGTTGGCCAGCGTCCGCTGTGCGGGACGCGCAGCATAGCGATCCCTGCAGGCCGCGAGCAGTTCGTTTGAAACGGCCGCCCGCCGGTCGAGATCGACACTCATCGCCAGGTGCCCCCTCTCATGGTGCGCCGTATGACCCTTGGGGTCGCCACGACGCCTCCATCATAGCGTATCGCACCGCCGGCATCGGGGCATGCTAATTGTTTTCCACAGAGGCGTCAGAGCATGGCCAGGAGCGCGATGCCGACCAGGGTCAGCACGGTCGCGCCCAAGAGTCGCTTACGCTCGCGCCGCGCGTCGAACTCGTGCAGCCAGAGCAGGCCGGCGCCCAGGGCGACGAAGGTGTTGAGCTGCGTCAGGGGCCATGCGACCGAAAGGCCGATCAGGCGCGTGGCTGGGGTGCCGAGCAGGACGCCGGCCGCGAGCAGGACGCCCGAGAGAAGGCCGAGGCCGGCATCGCGGCGCGCGCCTCCGGGTCGTCCCGCGACGAGGCGCGGCCCCACCAGCCCGGCCGCCGCGCCCAGCCCGACCCCAAGGTAGCCGAAGTTCGTCCCGAGCGGCGTCGCGAGGCGCAGCGGCACGAGGTAGAAGCCGAAGCAGGCCGCAGAAAAGAGGGCCCAGAGGAAACCCTGTGCAGCCTGGGATCGCTCGGCTCCCTGAGGCTGGCCGCCAGGATCGCCAATGCCGCCGATCAGATAGGCGCCCAGGGCGATCATGACGCTGCCCGCGACGAGCTGCAGGATGAGCCAGGGGCCGGCGCCACGGTACTCGGCCAGGATGGTCAGGCCGAAGAGGGTGCCGAAGATTCCGGCGAGATTCTTGACCGGCGTGGCGCGGCTCAGACCCAGACGGTCGACGGCGAGGACGAAGAGGTGGGTCGCGAGGGCGAAGACGAGACCGCTGCCGATAGCCAAAAGGAAGCCCCTGAGCACGAATGCCCCGGGCCCCCAAAGCAAGGGCGCCGCCAGCGTCAGGGCGACGCCGATGCCCATGTATGTCGAGAAGGTGCTTGACGACGAGCCTGAAAAGCGGCGCGGCACCATGTAGAGCCCGAAGGCGAGTGCCGTCAGCAGGGCGAGCGCGAAACCGAGCAGCCGCAAAGCGGCATCCCCCTTCCGGGTGCCCTACGCATCATAGCACGCGGCAGGAGGCGCCTGACCTTAGGCGAATGGCCTCTTGGAGGCGATCGGGTGACCACTTTTTCGGACGATGTGCGGGAAGCCGCGCGCGTAGAGCGCGTGCGACGGGATCTGCCGGCTCTTGGCCGCGAGGCCTACTTGAACAATGGCACCTTCGGCCCGCTTCCGCGCCAGAGCTTCGAGGCAATGCGCGAGGTGCTCGATCGCGAATTGGCGGATGGTCGCATCGACCCGCACTACGACGAGCGCAATCGGGAGCTCGCCGACCAGACGCGCGACCTCCTGGCACGACGCTTCGGCCTGACAGCCGACGAGGTGGCGCTTACGCCGCGCACCACCGACGGACTCAACATCGCGCTCTGGGGTATCGACTGGCGGAGCGGCGACGAGGTCCTGACGACCCGCGACGAGCATCCTGGACTTCTCGTGCCTCTTGCCACCCTGGTCAGGCGGGCCGGCGTCCGCGTCACGTATGTCGAGACGCCCGCGGAACCTTCGCGGGACGCCTGGCTTCAGGCGTTCGCAGCCCGGCGGAGCGGCCGAACGCGGGTCATCGCCTTCTCGCACGTGCTCTGGACGAATGGCGATGTGCTGCCCGTCGACGAACTCGGCGCATGGGCCCGCAAGGAGGGCATCCTCAGCATCGTCGACGGCGCCCAGGCCGCTGGCGCGCTCACCTGCGACCTGCGCCGCAGCCAACTCGACTTCTACGCCATGCCAGGCCAGAAGTGGCTGTTCGGTCCGGACGGCACGGGGGTTTTGTACGTCGCCAGGGAACGTATCGAAGAGTGCCTGCCGAGCTTCGTCGGCTATCTCTCGGGCACGTCGGCCAATGCGGCGGACGGCGGCTTCGAACCTGCGCAGGGGGCGCGGCGCTACGAGATCGGCTCGCTCGCGCGGGTGCAGCTGGCCGGACTTGCGGCAAGCCTCGCATGGCAGGAGGAACACGACCCCGCGTGGGCGGCCCTGCGCATCTCGGCGCTTGGCACGGAGCTGAGGCAGTCTCTGCAGGAGATCCCCGGCCTCGAACTTCTGACCCGCAGGCAGGAGCGGGCGTCCGGTCTCGTCAGCTTCCGTGTGGCGGGCCGGGCGGCGGCTGAGGTCTCGGCCGAACTCGGGCAGGCGGGGTTCAGGGTCCGCCACCTGCCCGCACCCCACGCCTCGGTCCGCGTATCATGCGGCTTCTACACCCTGCGGGAGGAACTCTCCCGCCTGGTGGAAGCCCTTACGAAAATGGCGGGATAGTGCCCCGCCTCTCACCGGAGCCGCGGCGCCGCGCTCACGCGTCGGCCAGCTGGAACGCGCGGTGGAGGGCCCTCAGGCCCAGATCGGCCTCCTCGCGGCGCACAAGGCAGGAGATCTTGATCTCCGACGTCGCGATGGCGATGATGTTGATTCCCTCGTCGGCGAGCGCCTTGAAGGCCTGGCTGGCGACGCCGGGCCGCGACAGCATGCCTGCGCCCACGACGGACACCTTCGCGACGTCCGCGTCGCGCGAGACGTGTCCGGCTCCGATCTGCACCACCGCCCTGCGGGCGATCTCCTCGGCCTGAGAAGCGTCGTCGTCCGCGATGGTGAAGGCGAGGTCGGTGCGGCCCTCGTGGCTTGGACTCTGCACGATGATGTCCACATTGATGCCGGCTTCGGCCAGCGCGCCGAAGAGCCTTGCGGCGCTGCCAGGCTGGTCGGGGACCTGCTGGCAGAGGACACGGGCCACCTTCCGGTCCAGGGCGACGCCCGTCACGGGCTGGCTGCGCTCCGTGCCGGCAAGCGCATGGACCCGCGTGCCGGGCCCGTCGGTGAATGTCGAGCGGGCATGGACCTCGACGCCGTGCTGCCAGGCGGACTCGACGGCGCGGCCCTGCAGCACCTGGGCGCCCAGCGCCGCCAGCTCCATCATCTCGTCGTAGCCGATCGCCTCGAGGCGTCTGGCGTCCGGCACGATGCGGGGGTCGGCGGTATAGACGCCGTCGACGTCCGAATAGATCTCGCAGGTGCCGCCGAGGCTCGCGGCCAGGGCTACCGCCGTGAGGTCGGAACCGCCGCGGCCAAGCGTCGTCACGTCGCCCCCCTCGCTCACGCCCTGGAAGCCGGCCACGACGACGACCCGACCCGAGGCCAGGAGGCGCCGGATGCGCTGTGGGGCGATGCCGTGGATGCGCGCGCGCCGGTGGCTGCGATCGGTGGCGATGCCGGCCTGCCAGCCGGTCAGGGAGACGGCGGGCACGCCCAGGGTGCTGAGCGTGGCCGCCATCAAGGCAGCGGACTGCTGTTCGCCGGTGGCGAGGAGCATGTCCACCTCGCGTGCCGGCGGCTGCGGCGCGAGCTCGTGCAGACGGTCGAGGAGATCGTCGGTCGTGTCACCCTGAGCGGACACGACCGCGACCACGGCGTCGCCCTGCCGATGGCGCTCGGCGATGCGTTCTGCCACGAGACGGATGCGCTCCGCCGTCGCGAGCGAGGAGCCGCCGAACTTGAGCACGACGGGAACCCCGAGATCTTGTGCCATCGACGGCGCCTCCCTGGGCAGCAATATTGCGCCGAATCGTAAAGCAGGTTGTGGTCCCTGTCAACGAGCGATCGGCCCAACCGGGCGGCTCATGCAAAAAGGGGCGCCCGCGCCGTGTGGCGGGCGTCCCGGGGCGGACATCAGCCCGCGACCCCCGGCTCGGTCATCGTGCGCAGGTCGAGGATGCGGTCGGCCTGTTCCGCGGGCAGGAGCCCCTGCTCGACCACCAGATCGCGCACCGTGCGGCCCGTCCGGTTGGCCTCCTGCTGCAGTTCCGCCGCCTTGGCGTAGCCGACGTAGGGAGCTACGGCGGTGGCGAGGGCGCCCGAGCCCTCGAGTAGGCGCAGGCTGCGCTCGGCGTCGACGGTGATGCCGGCGACGCAGCGCGTCTCGAAGACCTCGCAGGCGTTGCCCAGGATGATCAGAGACTCGACGAGCCTGTCCGCGACCACAGGCATCATGACGTTCAGCTCGAGCTGGCCGTACTGCGCCGCGGTGGCGATGGTCGCATGGGCGCCGATCACGTCCAGCGCGACCATGTTGACCATCTCGGGGATCGACGGGTTGACCTTGCCCGGCATGATCGACGAGCCGGGCTGCACCGCCGGCAGCTGCAGCTCGCCGAAGCCGGCGTGCGGGCCGGACGACAGGAGCCTGAGGTCCGATGCGATGCGCGAGAGCTCGATGGCGAGCACCTGCAGGCCGGACGCAAAGAAGACGAAATCGCCCATGCTCTGCGTGATGCGGAAGCGGTTGCGCGGCGGGCGGAACGGCAGGCCAAGAGTCTGGCCAAGCACCTCGGCGGCCTTCTCGGGATAGCCGGGCTCGGCGTTCAGACCGGTGCCGTTGGCTGTCGCTCCCATGTTCAGCTCGTAGATGTATGCAATCGCCGTGTCCGTCTGCGCGACGGCCTGGCGGATCGAGTCGGCGTAGCCGGAGAACTCCTGGCCGTAGCGGATGGGCACCGCGTCCTGCAAGTGCGTGCGACCGGTCTTGAGGATGCCGTCCGTACGGCGCGCGAGTTCCGCAAAGCCGTCCGCGAGGCCGAGCGCCTTGACCCTGGTGCCGCGCCAGAGGAGGGCGACGGCTACGCGCATGATGGTGGGGAACATGTCGTTCGTCGACTGTCCCATGTTCACGTCGTCGTGGGCGGAGACGCTGTGGTCGCCGGGTGAGCCGCCGAGGTGGACGCCGGCGAGGTTCGCCAGCACCTCGTTCATGTTCATGTTGAAGGAGGTGCCGGCTCCCGCCTGGTAGACGTCGACGATGAACTGGTCCAGGTGGCGCCCGGCGATGACCTCGTCGGCGGCCCAGACGATCGCGTCGACCTTCTCGGGCGCGAGCCGCCCGGTCTGGCCGTGGGCGATGGCCGCGGCCCGCTTGACGTGCGCGGCGGCGGCCAGGAACGCGGGCCTCGGCAGGCGGCCGCTGATGGGGAAATTGTCGTGCGAGCGCTGCGCATGGGCGCCCCAGAGCGCACCAGCCGGAAGCGCGACATCACCGAGGGCGTCGCGTTCGATACGAGACATATCGACACTCCTTATCAGGGCTCAGGCATGGTGCGAGGGGTCGGCAAAATTATAGCAGAGGTCCGCGCGGCGCCACGGGTCGTGCAGAAGGGGGGACGATCCCTGGCGCAGAAAGGGCTTGCGGGGGGAAACCGAAAGGGGGAAGACGGGACGGCGTGCGCCGTTCCGCGAGCTTTGCAGATCCTCGTCTACGCCCAGGAGGCCCGAAGCTACATCGAGGCTCTGCGCGAGGCGGCGCCCGAGGCGGATGTCTTCGGCGTCAGCAGCCTCGCAGAGGCGGAGCCGTTTCTTGAGGGGACAGAAGTGCTGTTCGCCTGGGGCATGCCGCCTGCGATCATCGCGCGGATGCCGCGGCTGCGCTGGATCCAGTGGCTTGGCGCGGGTGTCGATCTGGTCGTGCGGGAATTGCCCCCGGACGTCATCCTGACGCGCGTTGTCGGGGCGTTCTCCACCGTCATGGCGGAACACGTCTTCGCCTATCTGCTCGCCTTGCGCCGCGGCGTCTTCGCGATGCGCGCCCTGCAGCGCGAGCACGCCTGGCGCAGGATTACGGGCCTTTCGTTGCGTGGCAGGCGTCTCGGCGTTGCCGGGCTCGGCTCGATCGGCGCTGAGGTGGCCCGGCTCGGCCGCGCCTTCGGCATGGAGATCTGGGGACTGAGCCGGACGCCGCGCGGCGAGGAGCTCTGCGACCGCCACTTCCTGCCGTCCCAGATGGGCGAGTTCGCCGCCGGCGTCGACTGCCTCGTGCTCGTGCTGCCCGCCACCCAGGAGACGCAGGGCATCGTCGACCGCGAGGTGCTGCGGGGCATGCGTGACGACGCGATCCTGATCAATGTCGGGCGCGGCAGCGCGATCGTCGAGCGGGACCTCGTCGAGGCCCTGCGCGACGGCCGCCCGGCCATGGCTCAGCTCGACGTGTTCGAAGTGGAGCCCCTGCCGCCCGAGAGCCCGCTCTGGGATCTCGAGAACTGCTACATTTCCGCCCACTGCTCAGGACCGAGCGAGCCCCGCCTCGTGCGCACGTTCGCTGCAGCCAACCTGCAGCGCTATCTGTCCGGGCAACCCCTTGTCGGGGTTGTCGACCCGAGGCTCGGCTACTAGCCTGCCGCGCGGGGCGAGCCGGTCGCTCTTGCGCGCGTCCGTGTCGCAACGTCGTCCCCTGGGACCGCTCCTGCAGCAGGCCCGCCGGCAAGGCTCCGGCCCATGCAGACCGCGGTCGCGTGACAGGATCCGCGCGCTGGACCTAGGCGCAAACAGGTGGGCGTTCGATGAGATCGCGACGCGCACGCCGGACAGTCGTTGACGCGGGGCGCCTGCGCCCTGAAGCTTTACGGGGCGTGTGGCGCGTCCGCAGGGCCGATGGGGCGCCTGGCGCCCTGACGAGACAGGACGCCAGGTGTCCATGCATAAGGAAGACGCGCAGCGGCGGGCTGGCGTCCAAGCTTGGGGGGCATCGGTTGGCTACAGAGGAGCGCAACGTGTCGCAAGTGCAGCGCGAGGCCGCGCTGAAAGAAGAACTTGAGACCGTCCTGGGCCAGTGTCTCGAGCGCTATAGGCGCATCGCGTTCACCTGCAGCTTCGGCGGCACCAGCATCGTCATCGCCCATGCCATTGCGATGTCGGACATGGACATTCCGGTCTATTTCCTCGATACGGGCCTTCTCTTTGCCGAAACGCTGGCAGCGCGGCGCAGGTTCGAACAGCGTTTCGGCCTGCGCGTCATCGATGTCGGGCCCGCGCTCAGCTTGTCGCAGCAGGCGGAACGCCACGGCGGCGAGCTCTGGTTGCGCGATCCGGACCTCTGCTGCGCCCTGCGCAAGGTTGAGCCGATGCAAAGGCTGCTTGGCGGGGTGGACGCCTGGATCACGGGCCTTAGGCGCGATCAGTCGTTGACGCGCGGCCAGGTGGAGGCATTTGAGCACCATGAGCTCGAGGACGGGCGCACCATCGCGAAGGTGAACCCGATGGCCCATTGGACGAGGCAGGACGCCTGGCAGTACATCCAGGCGCACGACCTGCCATACAACATCCTCCTGGACCAGGGCTACAGGAGCATCGGCTGCAGGACCTGCACGGGCCCCGTGGCGACGGAGGACGACGAGCGGGCAGGGCGCTGGGCCGGCCGCGCAAAGACGGAGTGCGGCCTGCACACCTTCACGCGCAGGCTGCCCGAGGGCGGCTGAGTGCGGAGGCCGCCGTCAGATGGCGGCGGCCTGCCTCAGGAAGCCCCGCAACGCGTGCAGCATGCGAGCGGTCGCGCCCCAGATCTTGTGCCCCTGCCAGGGATAGTAGGGCAGGTGGACAGAGCCGCCCATGCTGTGCGGCACGTCCTCCCACGCCTCGAGCGGCCAGAGATCGTCAAGGGCCGGCTCGAGCAGCGCCGCCACCTCCCCTTGGCCCGGCAGAAACTCCGGGGGCACCAGCAGGTGGCCGACGCAAGGCGCCACGGCGAAGCCGGAAACCGGAATGTAGACGGGCGGCAGGAAGCCAAGCCGCCTCGGCGAGCCGAGCAGGCCGACCTCCTCGCGCGCCTCGCGCAGGGCGGTCGACCAGTAGTCGAGGTCGGTGGGATCGCAGCTGCCGCCGGGAAACGAGATCTGCCCCTTGTGATGGGCAAGATCCTCTGTCCTCTGGGTGAGCGTCACGTACAGCCTGCCATGGCGATGGTAGAGCAGAATGAGCACCGCGGCAGGCCGGCCCGGCGGCAGCGCGATCTCTTGCGGCAGGCAGCGCTGCAGGCGCTCGATCTCGTCATCGCGGGGGCTGCCCGGTCGCGCGGTGGGTTGCAGAGAGACCGCCTCCTGTGCAAGAGTTGGGCAATAAACATGCGGCCTCCTGCCGGCGGGCGGGAGGCGCTGCGGGGAGGTGCGCCAAGTGTTCGTGCTCTTCGATCTGGACGGAACCCTCCTCGATTCCGGACCGGCGCACCGGCGGGCTGCGGAGAGCGCTTTCCGCCAGATGGGGATCACCGCGGACGGGGAGGGCCTGATGCGCTTCCTCGTGGCGCACGATGCGGCGTCCGCCGGCATGCGGCCCGATCTCTACCTTGAAATCTGGCGGCGCATGCAGCCGCTCTACCGCATGGAGCAGGAGAGCATCCTCGCCTTTCCCGGGATCGGTGAGGCGCTCGAGCAACTGCCGTCGCTCGGCATCGGCGCCGGTGTCGTCACGTCGAAGCGGCGCTGGGCGGTTGAGCGCGAGCTCGAGCGCCTGGGCTGGCGGGATCGCTTCGCCTGTGTCGTCTGCCGCGAGGACACGCGCCGCCACAAGCCGAGTCCCGAGCCCATCCTGCGCGCCATGGACCAGCTCGGCCAAGGGGCGGCCGCCTATGTCGGCGACGCGCCAAGCGACGTGCTGGCGGCGAAAGCCGCTGGTCTCTCCGCCGTGGGGGCCGCATGGGGCTGGACCGGCGGCGCGGCGCTGCAGGCGGCGGGTGCCGACTGGGTGCTCGACTCCCCGTCCGGCCTCCTGCCATGGCTGCAGGGACTGGGCGGGCCGGATCTGCGGCGGGCAGAGGCCTAGAGACCGGCGCGCACCGGGATCAGGGCCCCTTGCAGGTCCAGCGCCGCCGGTTCGGCGAGCGAAAGCGCGAGCTCCGCGAGACGCACCGGCGAGACCCACTGCGCGGGATCGCGCTGTGGCATGGCGCGCCTGTTTTCCGCGCCGTCGATCACCGACGGCAGAAGGGCGTTGACCGTCGCGCCGGAACCCTGCAGCTCGCGACCCGCCGACCGCACCATACTATGGAGGGCAGACTTGGACGCCGCGTAGGCGGCTTGTCCGGAGCGGGGTTCCTCCGCGGCGAGGGCGCCGATCAGCACAGCGTGGCCGCGTGCGTTGCGCAGCGGGACCAGCAGGCCCTTGAGCACGTAGAAGGGCAGGCCCGCGTTCGTCCACATGAGGCGCTCGAACGTTTCTGCCTCGGTGTCCTCGATCGCCGTGCCGCCTGCGTAGGCGCCGCTCGCGACGAAGAGGGCGTCGACGGCGCCCAGAGCCGCGGCCGCGCAGGCGGCGAGCACGGCCTGTGGGCTGTCGAGCGGCGAAAGGACGACCTCGCAGCCGGAGGGAATGACGGAGTAGGGCCGGCGCACCACCGCCACGATCGACGCACCTCTCCGGCGCAGCCCGTCGCAGATCGCCTGCCCGACACCGCCCTGCGCGCCGACGACGATCGCCCTGCGCGTGCCCCAACTGTCCACTTCGCGCACCTCCCCTGTTCGATCGCGACCCACACCGCCCCGTTCGCCTGTCTTGCCTGTGCTCCTGCCCGAAGACGCGAGGAGGTCTGCAGGTGATCGCGCTGTTCGACTCGGGCATCGGCGGCCTGACGGTCCTCGCGGCGCTCTGGCGGCGCCTGGGTCGCCGCGACTACCTGTACCTGAGCGACCAGGAACACTTCCCGTACGGCGACCGACCGGTTGAAGACGTGCGCCGCGACGTCGCGGCGTTCGCTGCTCTGGCGCGCCGCGAGTCCGCGGAAGCGTTCGTGCTCGCGTGCAACACGGCGAGCGCGCTCGCGCTCGATGCCGCCCGCGAAGCCTTCGGCGGACCTGTGCACGGCGTGATCGCGCCTGTCGGGCGGGGTATCGGTGCGGTGGCGAAGGTAGGGGTGCTCGCGACGACCAATACCTGCAGGACGCATGCGTACCGCGGCGCGATCGGGTCGACGGTCGTCGAAGTCGCCTGCCCAGAACTGATCGCGCTCGCCGAGGCTGGCGGCGCCAGCGGCGACGACATCGCCAGGGAGGCCAGTGGCCCGCTCGCCGAGCTCAGGGCGGCCGGATGCGACGCCGTCGTACTCGGCTGCACGCATCTGCCGCACTTTACCGAGGTGCTCTCGCGCCTGGCAGGGAGCTGGGCTCGCCTGCTCGACCCAGGCGAGCTGCTCGCCGAGGAACTCGCGCGCGAAATGCCCCGAGGCAACGAGGCAGGGGACGTCACCTGCGCGACGACCGGCGACCCCGAGCTCTTTCGCAGACGGATCGCGAGCGAACTGCCGCAGCTTGCGCTTGCCGCTCGCACGTGCGCTTTGCGGCACGGTGATCACGGTTCGCTGTTCGTTGACGAGGCATGCCGCGGATGATATCATGTCGCATGCGATCTGGTGAATGTAGCTCAGTTGGTTAGAGCACCAGGCTGTGGCCCTGGGGGTCGGGGGTTCGAGTCCCCTCATTCACCCCATCCATATTTGCGTGTCGCGGCGTGTTCGCCTCGCTGGGGCGTAGCCAAGCTGGTAAGGCACGGGACTTTGGATCCCGCATGCGTAGGTTCGAGTCCTACCGCCCCAACCA
>JAJZVM010000137.1 GCA_021845645.1 Bacillota bacterium | reverse complement strand
TGACGATCTGACGCTGCAGGCAGCCGACGGCCCGCGCCGCGTCCTCCGCGGTGCGGGTCGACGCGGCGAGCTCCTGCACGTCAGGACGCAAACCCCCGCTTGCGGCGCGACGCTGGAAGTCCTGAGGTCCCAAACTCGTCCCCCCCGCGGCACCCTTCGCCGGGGATGCCGCGGCACCCTGCCTAGGGCAGCGGCGACGCGAGCCGGTAGCCGGCCTTCTGGAGGCCCTGCGCGAGCGTCTGCAAGGCCTGAAGGTCGCTCTCCCTGACCGGCACGGCCAGCACCTGGCCGCCGCTCGCCTTCGCGAGTGCCTGGGAGGGTGTTTCCTCGTTTGCCACGACCACGGTCACGTGCTGCGCCGCGAGACTGGTGAGCGCCGTCGCCGACAGCGCCCCTTGCCAGAGCACCGCCTGCGCTCCCGTGCGTTCGACGTCCTTGAGGCTCTGCGTCGCGAGCAGCATCTTGTCGCTGCCGCCCAGGCTGTAGAGCGATGTCGGCAAGGCGAGCAGCATGCCCGCGGGCATGCCCTTGCGCAGGGCCAGGGCGCTCGCCTGGTCTTGGGCGACGACCACCACCGAGAGCTGCGGCGTGCCGGCCCCTCCCCACTGCGCCAGGGTGCGGCCCGGGATCACCTGGCCGCCGCCCGGGTTCTTCGCGCCGGACTTGCCGCCCTGGCCGGAGGGCGGCTGCGAGGCGCCCGACCCGTTCGCGACCGTTGTGGTGGCGGGGGGCGGGTTTGTGCCCGTCGCGGGCACGCCAGCGTAGGGCAGCTCAAGCTTCTGGCCGGCGAGGATCAGGCTGCTCCCGCCGTTCGCGGCGAGCAGATGCGCGGCAGGCAGGCCGTACGCCTGGGCGATGCCGTCGATCGTCTGGCCTGGCTGGACGCTGTAGCTGCGCTCGAAGAGCGCATCCCAGGTGGCGGGGCCGACGATGCCGTCGACGCCGATGCCGCGCGCGGCCTGCAACTGGCGTACGGCGGTGACGGTGGCGCCGCCGAAGACGCCGTCCGCCTGCACCTTGATGCCGTCGGCACTCAGCAGCGACTGGAGGTCCTGCACCGCCGGACCCTTGTCCCCCATCTGCACGACCGGAGCCGATGCTGCCACCTTCGCGACGATGTCGGCGAGCACGGCGGTGCCGGCCTTGCCGTCGGCCGGCAGGCCGGCCTGGCTCTCGAGGCGGCTGACGGCCGCGGCCGTCTCGGGCCCGTAGACGCCGTCGACGGCGCCGGGAGCGAAGTGCAGGCGGGTGAGTTCCGTCTGCAGTGCGGACACCGCGGGGCCCTGGGTGCCCGAAGCGAGCGGCGTGAACGATGCGGAAAGCAGCAGCAGCCAGATCATGGCGATCGGCGGCATGATCATCACCTCGGCGCCAGCCTTGCCCATCGGCCAGCACGGCAGACGCCGAGGGCGATCTCAGAGCGCAAGCCCGAGCATGCCGCCGATCGCGCCGACGACGAGGCTCAGCACGATGCGCAAGGCGAGGCCCGATGGCTGCATCGGGAGGTCGTAGACGAGGATGCCGAGCAGGTAGAGCACCAAAAAGAGCAGGAGGCCCGCCGCGGCGCCGTGCCAGAGCCCAGCGCGGCCAGCCCGGCGCGAGGCGCTGAAGCCGCTCGCGAGCACGGAAAGCCACGCCACCGCCACGGTGGCGAGCGGGATGAAGCCGGCGGAGTCCTGCACGACATAGAGCACCAGGGATGCGATCAGGAGGAGCACGGCCGCGGTCACGGCGCCCATCCCGGCGCCGCGCAGCACCGACTGCCCGTCGAAGCCGTCCTCGGAAGCCATCTTGCACCACCCCCTGCCCCAGGGCTATGCGGGGGTGGTCCGATTCATGGCAGGAAGCGAGGTAGCCTTTCGAGCACTTCTTCGGTCGAGCCGATGACCCGTTCGGCGTCCGGCAGAGCGTCCAGGAGGTAGCGACCATACCGTGCGGTCGCGAGCCGGCGGTCCAGGACCAGCACGGCCCCCTGGTCGGTGCTGGAGCGGATGAGGCGCCCGAAGCCCTGCTTGAGGCGCAGGGCCGCGTCGGGCAGGCTGATCTCGTTGAACGACGAGCGGCCCTCCGCTTCCATCGCCTCCTGGCGCGCTTCCCAGACCGGTCTGTCCGGCGGCTGGAACGGCAGTTTCACGAGGACCACGAGAGCCAGCGCCGAGCCGACGACGTCGACGCCCTCCCAGAAGCTCTGCGCGCCGAACACGACGACCCGCTCGTCCTGGCGCAGGGCATCGAGGAGCCGCGAGCGCGGCCCGTCCACGCCCTGGGCCAGCAGCTTGAGGCCGAGGGCCTCCAGCGGCTCGCGCAGGGCGGCCTGGAAGGCACGCAGCTGCCGGTGCGCCGTGAAGAGCACCAGGCTGCGGCCGCCCGCGCTGGCCAGGGCCTGCAGCAGCACGTCCTGCGCACGGCTGTCGAAGCTCGGGTCTTTCGGCTCAGGCAAGTCGTTCGGGACCAGCAGGGCACACTGGTCGCGGAAGAAAAACGGTGTCGGCAGCACGGTCCTGTGCACGCGTGGGTCGTCGGCGAGCCCGATCGGGTGCAGCAGGAAGCGGAAATCGTCGCCGACGGCGAGTGTCGCAGAGGTGAGCACGGCAGACTGCAGGCGTCCGAACAGGGTCTCCTGCAGCAGATCGCCGGGATAGAGCGGTGCCGTGTGGAAGCTCGGCTCGTCGCGGTCCGGAAGGTCGCACCAGACGACGTCCCCGGGGTCCCCGAGCAGGATGCGGTCGCAGAGGCCCACGTCGCGCTGCGCGGATTCGGCGAGGGCCCGCAGCTCAGCCTGCTGGTGCTCCCCCGCGCCCTGCGCCACGCCTTCCGCGGCGTGGGCCAGATCCGCGAGCGCCAGGGCGAGGTTTTCGATTTCCTCGCGGAACGCCGCTCCGGGCAGGCCTGAGAGGAAGTCGGCCTTGAGGCGGACGCTGCGGCGGCTCGGGAACTCTTTGCGCACCGCCGCCACCGCGCCCTGGGCGTGTTCCTGGACCGACCGCTGCGCGTCGCGGCAGGCGCTGCCGCCGACGGCGGCCGCTCGCTGGCCGCGACGGCGCAGTTCGCGCAGCGACAGTTCGCCGCCGAGGTGGTCGGTGGCCGCGGCGTCGAGGCCGTGCGCCTCGTCGACGATCAGATGCCCGAAGGGCGGCAGCACGCTCTGCCCGCTGGCGGCGTCCGATAGCAGAAGAGCGTGGTTGATGACGATCAGATGCGCCAGCTCCGCCCTGCGCCGCGCCGCGAAGAAGTAGCAGTCGCGGTAGGCGGCGCAACGCTCGCCGCTGCAGGTCTCGGCGGTGGCCTCGATCCGGGACCAGAGGTCGCTCTCGATCTGCACCTCCGAGCGTTCGCCGCTCTCCGTGCGATGCAGCCAGAACGCGACCTTCGCGAGCTGCAGGCGGTCGTCGCCGGGCAGCTGCGCCAGGCTTTGCGCCACTTCGCCCTGCCAGCGCCAGAGGCAGAGGTAGTTCTGGCGGCCCTTGAGCAGGTGGGCCCGCACCGGCCAGCCGGTGGCGGCCAGAAGGGATGGCAGGTCCTTCTCCAGGAGCTGCTCCTGCAGGTTCCTGGTGCCGGTGGATACCACCACCTTGGTATCCTGCCGCAGGGCGAAGGCCATCGCGGGCAGCAGGTACGCGAGACTCTTGCCGGTGCCCGTCGGCGCCTCCGCCACGAGGAAGCCGCCTTCCTCCAGCGTCTCGTCGACAAGCTCCAGGAGTTCGCGCTGGCTCTCGCGCCGCTCGAGGCCGAGCGTCTCGATCAAGGGGCTTCCTTCCGCGAGCGCCGCGGGCGCGTCGACTGGAATGCGCTGAGCCAGCGGCAACGGGAACTCCCAGTTCGGGCGCCTCGGCTGCCAGACCTCGTCGGTCGGGTGCAGGAACGCGGCGGAGCGCAAGGTCGCCGCGAGAGGCTCCTCGAGGCCGTCCAGGAGACGGGCGACGAAGGCGAGCAGCGCCGGGTCCTCCCGACGCAACTCGTCGCGCAGGATGCCGACGAGCTCCGCCGTGACGCGGGCGTCCTCCCCCGCGCGGTGATGGCGGAACTCGAGCCCGTAGCGCGCGGCGGCGGCGGCGAGCCCGTGGCTCTGCACGTCGGGATGCGAGATGCGGAAAAGTTCGAGGCTGTCCAGGACAGGGTGCGTCCTGTCCCAGCCGCTGGCGACCAGGAAGCCGATGTCGAACGGCGCGTTGTGGGCGACGACGAGGTCCTCGCCGACGAACGCCCGCAAATCCCTGAGAGCCTCCTGTACCCTGGGCTGCCCGCGCACCATCTGCTCGTCGATCCCCGTCAGCTGGCGGATGAAGGGCGGGATCGGGCGTCCGGGATCGACCAGCGTCGACCACTCGTCGGTCACTTGGCCGCCCGAGTAGCGGGCTGCGCCGATCTCCATGATCGCGTCCTGGCTCGCGCTGGAGCCGGTCGTCTCGAGATCTACGGCGACAAACGGGCAGTCAAGCCAGGTGGTCGCATCGATTGATGTAATGGGTTACCACCCTTCCGTCCGGGGTGACGTCGAGCAGGGAGATGCTGGCGTTGTCGATGACAAAGCGCGTTCTCGGCCAGCTGTCGAGTCCCAAAAGAGCCATCAGCCCCGCCACGATCGTGCCGCCGTGACAGACGACCGCGATTGCGCCCTCCTCCTTGGCCACGATCTCCCGCAGGGCGGCTTCGGATCGCTCGGTCAGCTCGATGAAGCTCTCGCCGCCAGGTGGCCGGGCCGAGCGGGGGTCGGCGCGCAGATCCGCCTCGGCTTCGGCGTAGGCCAAGGCCGCCTCCTCGCGGCGCATTCCCTGGTACTGGCCCCAGTTGCGCTCCTTGAGGCGCGGGTCGAGCTGAAGCGGCAAACCATGCCCTGCGGCGATCGCCGAGGCGGTCTCCACCGCACGCTGCATCGGGCTCGCGTAGACCATGCGCAGGGGCACGGCCTCCAGCGCCTTGGCGAGGGCGCCGGCCTGCCGGCGTCCCTCCTCGTCCAAAGGTACGTCCAGGTCCCCCTGGATACGCCAGAGTCGGTTCCACTCGGTACGGCCATGCCGGATCAGGTAGAGTGAAGGCACGATGTCTCCTCCATCGTCTTCGAGTTCCGGGAGAAGGAGTGGTTTTCGGTGCGGCTCAAGGCAGTGGCGACGGCCCAGGAGCTCTACCCTTCCGCGGCCAGGGGACTGCCGGTGGTGGCCATCGACACCCTGCGCGCCGCCACCACGGCGGCCGCCGCGCTGGCGGCGGGTGCCCTGGCGGTGAGACCGGTCGCCGGTGTCGACGAGGCGTTCGCCCTGCGCGATCGCGTGCCGGGCGCGGTGCTGGGCGGCGAACGCGGCATGCGCCCCATTGCGGGCTTCGACGCCGGCAACTCGCCACGTGACTACCAGCGGCGCCTGGTGCGCGGCAGGGAGGTCGTCCTCACGACCACGAACGGCACCTTGGCCCTTAGCCGCGCTCGCTCGGCCAAGGCGCTCGCGTTCGCGGCGTTGACGACGGCACCTCTGGCCGCGGCGTGGTTGCTAGCGCAGGACGCCGCGGAGGCCCTGATCGTGATGAGCGGCACCGACGGCCACTTCTCCTACGAGGACGCGCTGACCGCGGGCGCGATCGCTGCCTTCCTGCCGGAGGCCGACCTCGACGACCTGATGCTGACCGCGCGTGCCGCCTTCGAGGCGCGGCGCCGCGGCCTTGGGGCCGCGCTGCGGGCGACTCCCCACGGCGCACGCCTGATCGAGGCCGGGTTCGAGGCGGACATCGCGATCGCGGCAGGGCTTGGCCGCAGCCGCGTCCTGCCGGTCCGCGACAGGCACGACAAGAGCAGGCTCATGCCCTGGCGCCATTCCTAAGCCCTTTCCCGTTCTCCCGCCGGGATTCCTGCCGATGAGCGGCCTTGCCCCGGCCACCCTTCCGACGACGTAGCAGGGCCTCCTCTCGGAGGCCCTGGCCCTTCGGCGAAGCTCCCAGGGCTAGGCCCTGATTGGAACCGGAGGCGTTGGTCGGTCAGGCCGTGCGCAGTTTCGTGCCGTACTTCGGATCAAGCGCCATCTGCAGTCCCTTGCAGATCGTCTGCTCAGGATCGGCGTCGAGGTGGAGCGGCAGGTCGAGACGGTCCTGCAGCATGTCGGCCAGGGCTCCGAGGCGGGCGCCCCCGCCCGTCAGGAAGGCGCCGTGGTCGGCGAGGTCCGCCACGAGTTCCGGCGAGACGTCGCGCAGGAGCTCGCGCACCGCGTGGGCGATCTGGTCGGCCAGAAGGGCGACCGCAGGCAGCACCTCGTCGCGCTCGAGGGTCACGGACTGCGGCAGCCCCGTGATGAGGTCGCGCCCGTTGGCCGTCGCGCGGTCGGCGCCGTCTCCCAGGAGCGCGTGCTTGACCGCCTGCGAGGTCGCCTCGCCCACCATGAGGTTGTAGCGGTCGCGCATCAGACGGGCGATGGACTCGTCGATATGGTCTCCGGCTATCTCCACCTTGTGGTGGGCCACCGAGTGGCCGAGCGAGAGAAGGTCGATGCGGGTGCAGCTGGCGCCCACGTCGACGAGCAGACTGCCCATCGGCTGAAAGAGCGGCAGTTCGAGCCCCAGGGCCTTGCATGCGGAAAGCGAGCAGAAGCGCACGCGGGCGGCGCCCGCGTGCTGGGCGAGGACGCCGAGTCCGCGCCGATCGATGGCGCTGGCGCCGGCCCCCATCGCGATCCAGATCTCCGGCCTGCGGAAGCCATGTCCGCCGACGCGCGCCAGGAGATTCTTGAGCAGAGCCTCGGCCAGCTTCTGCGAGCGGACACCGCCGCGCGTGAACGGCCGCTCCGCCTCGAGCCCGTCGGGAGTGCGGCCCAGCATGCGCAGGGCCTGCTCGCCCACCGCGACGACGTCACCGCTCACGCGATGCGCCACGACGGCCGGCTCGGTGAGCGGCGGCCTGCGCCCGCCTTCCATGCCCATACGCACGTTCTCGCTGCCGAAATCGAAGATCAGGCGTCGCACGCGAAATCCTCCCCGCTTGTCCCGTCCCTTTTCATTGAAACGGAGAGACGGCGCGCGCGCATTGACAAAATGTTGGTGGCGGGCCCAGTTCTGGGCCCGCCACCTGCCGGAATGTGGAGACTAGAGCAGAGGAAGCTCCGCGAGACGCTGCGCGCTCGCGCGCGCCGAGCTCAACACCTCTGCGGCGTCCACCACGAGATGCCGGCCTTCGCTGTAGACAAGGCGGCCCGAGGCGTAGACCCGCTCCACCTGCTGGGCCGTGGCCGTGTAGACGATCGCCGAGAACGGATCGAACACGGGTTGCAGCCGGTAGGAGCGCAGATCGACGACGACCACGTCGGCGAGATAACCCTGCTCGAGCGCGCCAAGCTCCGGCCAGCCAAGGGCCATCGCTCCTTCGCGCGTGGCCATGCGCAGCACGTCCTTGGCCGTGAGCGCCGCCGCATCCTCCGCCGTGCCCTTCGCGATCCAGGCGGCGGCCTTCATGCTGAGGAACGGGTCGAGCACGTTGGCGCTCGCCGCCCCATCCGAGCCGATCCCGACCGGCACCCCCGCCTCGCGCAGCAGGCGCGTCGGCGCAAAGCCGCAGCCGAGCTTCAAATTGGAGATCGGGCAGTGCGCGACGCCGACGTCCAGCGAAGCGAAGCGCGTGATGTCGCCCTCCGCCGGGAAGACGCCGTGCGCCGCGACGACATGCTCGCGCGCAAGGCCGCTCGACGTCAGCACCTGCGCTGGCGTCGTGCCCTGGCGCAGGAGTTCCTCGGTCTCGCCCCGGGTCTCCGCGAGGTGGATGTGTACCGGCGCGTGCAGGGCCGTCGCGTAGTCCGCGACTTCCCTCAGGTAGTCGGGAGGGCAGGTATACGGGGCGTGCGGGCCAAGGGCGACATGCAGGCGGTCGTCCATGGCCCCCTGCCAGCGCTCGTAGAGGGCGACGCCACGGCGCAGGCTCTCGCGCTCCGGATCCTGGGCGCCGATCAGACCCTGGGTGATCATGCCGCGGATGCCCGATTCCCCGATCGCCTCGGCGACGCGGTCCATCGAGCCGTACATGTCGTTGACGCAGGTGACGCCGGCCGCGACTGCCTCGAGCAGCGCGAGTCGCGTGCCCTGCAGGATGTCCTCGGGCGTCATGCGGGCCTCGATCGGCCAGACGTGCTCCTCGAGCCAGGGCATGAGCGGGACGTCGTCCGCGACGCCGCGCAGGATCTGCATCGCGAGATGCGTGTGCGTGTTGACGAAGCCCGGGATGATGACGCGGCCAGGCAGCCGCGAGACCTCGTCCCCCGGGGCCGCGGGCGGCGCGCCGTCGCGGCTGCCGGCATAGGCGATGCGCGCTCCGTCGAGTACGAGCACGCCGTCGCGGATCTCGTGGTCCGGCGTGAGCAGTGTCGCCCCTTCGAGACGGATCACTGCGTGCCCTCGCGCCAGGTCGCGCGGTAGCGCACCTGCTCATCGGTCTCGACTTCGAGACCGATGCCGCGCGCCACGAGCGACAGCCTCGCGACCCGGTCGTCCAGTTCGTCCGGGTATGGATGCACGCCCGGCGGCAGGCGGTGCTGTGCGAGATGCAGCAGCGAGAGCGCCTGCACCGCGAACGAGAGGTCCATGATCTCGGCCGGGTGTCCGTCGCCCGCCGCGAGGTTCACAAGGCGGCCCTCCGCGAGCAGGTAGAAGCGGCGGCCGTCCGGCAGGCGGTAGGCGTCGACGTTCTCGCGCACCTGCTCGACGGACGTGGAGAGGTCCTTCAGGGCCTGCTTGTCGATCTCGACATCGAAGTGGCCGGCGTTCGCCAGCAGGACGCCGTCGCGCATGCGCTCGAGGTGCTCGCGCCGCACGACGCGCAAGGCGCCCGTCACCGTCACGACGATGTCGGCCTTGGGCGCGAGGTCGTGCATGGTTCCCACGTCGTAGCCGTCGAGCCAGGCCTCGTTCATCTTCACGGGATCGATGTCCACGACGCCGACGCGCGCCCCGAGGCCGCGGAGCCTCTGCGCCACACCCTTGCCGCACCAGCCGAAGCCCACGACGAGCGCGTAGCGTCCGGCGATCGTGACGTTGGTGGCCCGCATGATGGCCTCGATGGCGGACTGGCCCGTGCCGAAGCGGTTGTCGAAGAGATGCTTCATCTGCGCGTCGTTGACGGCCATCATCGGCACCTGGAGCTCTCCCGAGGCGTGCATGGCCCGCAGGCGCACGAGCCCGGTGGTGGTCTCCTCGGTGCCGCCCTTGAGTCCCTGGAGCAGTTCGGGCTGTGTCAGGTGCAGGCGCGTGACGAGGTCGCCGCCGTCATCGACGATGAGCGTCGGACGGTGCGAGAGCACCTGGTCGAGATACTGGAAGTATTCGTCGACGGCCGCGCCATGACGGGCGTAGACGTGCACGCCTCGCGCCGCCAGAGCCTCCGCGACGGCGTCCTGGGTTGAGAGCGGGTTGGAGCCCGCGATCGCCACCTCCGCCCCGAGCTCCTGGAGCGCAAGAGCGAGGCGCGCCGTCTTGGCCTCCAGGTGCAACGCGATGCCGACGCGCTCGCCCTTCAGCGGCTGTGCGGCGCTGCGCTCCTCGAGAAGGGCGTCCAGGATCGGCATGTGGTCCCTGGCCCAGTCGATGCGGCGGTCTCCGTCCTGCCTGCTCACGCCATCCCCTCCGCTTGTGGGTGTGTGCTGCAGCGATAGTCTTTGCCAAGATCGCGCACCGTGCCGAGCAGCAGACGCGAGAGGGTCTTGCCCTGGCTCGCCATCAACTCCAGCACCTCTTCGTGCGACGGGCGTGCGCCCTGCACGCCGGCGGCCAGGTTGGTGACCAATGCGACGGCGGCGTAGCACATGCCGAGCTCCGCCGCGAGGACCGCCTCCGGCACCTGCGTCATGCCGACGACGTCGCCTCCGAGCATGCGGTAGGCGCGAATCTCGGCGGGCGTCTCGAACCGGGGGCCCTCGGTGCAGACGTAGACGACCTCGTCCGGGTGGAGCGCGATGTCCTGGCGCTCCGCGCTGCGCCGCAAGGCACTGCGCAGGGTCGGGCAGTAGGCGTCGCTCACGTTCTGGTGCACGACGCCGGGGCCGTCGTGGAACGTCGTGGCCCTCGCCTTGGTGAAGTCCATGAAGTCGCCGAGCAGCGCAAGCGTCCCCGGCGGGATCTCCTCGCGCACCGATCCGACAGCCGAGGTGGCGAGGATCGCGGTCACGCCGATCTCCTTGAGGGCCCAGAGCAAGGCTCGGGTGGGCAGGCGGTGCGGCGGCACGGCGTGGCCCTTGCCGTGCCGCGCCGCGAAGATGAGCGTCTCGCCATCCGGCAGGCGCACCTCGGTGACGGACGCGTCGCCGTACGGGGTCGCGATCGTACGATCGCGTTCCTCGGCGCCTGGCAGCTCGTAGACGCCGGTGCCGCCGATGATGGCGACCATGTCAGTTACCCGCGTAGATCCACTCTTCCTCCGGCCGCGGCTGGCCCACCAGCTCATCCGGGCGGAAGAAGAGGCCGATCTCGCGCTCCGCAGCCTCGGGGCCGTCCGATCCGTGCACGATGTTGGCCGCGATCTGCATGGCGAAGTCGCCGCGCAAGGTGCCGGGCGCCGCCTTGGCGGGATCCGTGGCGCCCATCACGTTGCGCGCGACCGCGATGGCGTCCTGGCCCTCCCAGACCATCGCGACGATCGGGCCCGACGTGATGAAGGCGACAAGCCCGTTGAAGAAGGGCTTCTCGCGATGCGCCTCGTAGTGACGGCCGGCGAGTTCCTCGCTGACGCGCATCATCTTGAGACCGACGAGCCGGAGCCCCTTGCGCTCCAGCCGGGCGATCACCTCGCCCACAAGCCCGCGCCCGACCCCATCCGGCTTTACGGCAACGAAGGTTCTTTGCATCCTCAGGTGTCCCTCCCGAACAATGCGCCCCGGTCCTTCGACCGGGGCGTCGTGTCAGCCGACTTGCGCTTCTACTTCGGCGAAGACGCCGCGCTTCGTCTCTGTCGCCGTTACGCTCTCAGCGCGGAAATGTTCCACTATATAGTTGCAGGCGTCCCATGGCTCGACGCGTTCGCCGCAGGTGAACACGTCGACGGCGGCATAGCCCAGTTCGGGCCAGGTGTGTACCGCCAGGTGCGACTCCGAGATGACCACCACTCCACTGACGCCTTGGGGGCTGAATTTATGGAAGGCTACTTCCCGGACCTCAGCACCCGACTCCAGCGCTGCGGCCACCAGGATTCTCTCGACCCGCTCCGGGTCGTTG
>JAJZVM010000136.1 GCA_021845645.1 Bacillota bacterium | reverse complement strand
TCCGATCTAGGGTGAGATTACGGCCGGTGAGCGGGTCATGCTGCCGAACGCAGGTCGTCGCCGGCTTGCCGGGTTTCGGGTCCGCCGTTGTGGTGCAGACAGTCTTGCCGGGTTTCCACGGCACGGAGAACTTCGCGCCGTAGGGCCCCACCGCCGCGACCACAAGCCAGACGGCTTGGTGATCGTGGGCCTCCCACTGGCCGCTGCTGTAATCCGCCGTGCTCCACACGGCGAGGGTTGGGCCAGCCTCGTAGGCGCTGACGTAGGACCGAACCGCTATGGCGTAGGTCGTGTCGGTCGACATCGGCCCGCCAGAGCCCGCGTTGTACGCCTCCAAGGCGAACTTGAGGTACTTGTACTCCCGCAGCTCGGCCTGGAGCTGGTCGACCCCGGCGGGAAGGTTCCGGCTTGGGTCGAACGGGTCGTCGGCCATGCCGAGGGTCCGCCACTTTGTGGCGTCTCGCGGCGCAGGCCAGCCGCCGGAGTTTAGCTGCATCAGGCCGGCGTCTTCCGAGAGCGTCATGCCGCCGGACTGCTCGCAGGGCTGCGCGGAGGTCGTGCCGCCGAGGCAGTTGTAGTTCTGGGCAAGCACCTCTCCACCGCTCTCGTGGGCCATGACGCTTAGGATCAGGACGTTCGGCAGGCTCGACCCCGCCACAGCGGGAACCCCGAGCCACAGCGCCGGCCTGGCTTCCGCCGTTCCGATCGGTGGCGTATGCGCCCCGGTCGTGCCGGGCATGCCGCCGCCGAGGAAGACGCCGAGCGCTGCCATGAAGATCACTAAGAGGACGATGACGAGCAGCGGCAGCCCGAGCCCGACGCCGATGACCCAGCGCACAGCCTGGTTGCCACCGACCTGTAAGGCCTCCCTGGTCCAGTCGCGTTGCTCGTCCGTGACGCGTCACCTCCCTTCGGGTCTTGCAGCTCACGCCGGCTGCTGCGCAGTGCGATTGCGGCGTCGCTGCGCGGCCCGTGCCGCACGGCGCCGCTGCAGAGCGGCAAGGCGACGCAGCGCGCCCTCTGCGGCTGCGAGCGACCGGCTACCACGGCTGCGCAGCAGCCGTACGCGGTCCTGGAGTGCCACGATGGCCTCCACGAGGTCGGCGTCCGTCATGCGATCACCCCCAGCAAAGGCGGCAGCCCTCCCCGGCCCAAAGGCCGGAGAGGGCTGCTGGGTGCTTCGCTCGGTCAGGACCAGGCTCTTTGAAGCGCGTGCCAGAACGCGGTGCACCCCAGTTCCAGGGCCGCCAGCGCACCGAGGGCAGAGGTCGCAGTGTTGGCAGGATCCGCTGGCAGCAAGGTGTCAGCCGCGAGAGCGGCGCCGGAGAGCAGAGTGCCGAGAAGCATCCCACGACGCAGGCCAATCGCGAGCGGTGCTGCGCGCTGCGGATCGGGCATGACGCATCCTCCTATCCGTACATGAGCGCCGTCTCGTGCGGCGCGGTGTCGATCCTGACCCAGGCCCGATGATTGCCCGCGATCAGCAGGCCCTCGCCGCGCCGAGCCCCGCGCAGCTTTTCCTGCTCCGCCTCGGAGAGGCCGTAGAGCTGCGTCACCGTTGGCAGGTCACGCGCTTCCTGCCGCAGCAGGAGCTTAGTCGAGGCGTTGGAGAGTACCGGCTCCCCTTCCCGCGCCACTTCTGGGAAGAGGAAGTCACCAGGGTTCTGCGTCACGACGACGAGGGAGCCGTTGTAGTGGCGGATCGACTTCGCCATGCGCTTCAGGAACGCGAGCGCCTGCGGCACCTGCGGGTTCGCGAGCATCCACGCCTCGTCGACCACCAGCACCACGCGCTCCGTGGAACGGCGCTGGGCCAAGCTCCAGGCGAAGTTCAGCACGTTGATGTACTGCGCCTGCTGCACGCGGACGGGGGCCTTGTCGAGGTCGTGCACGTCGAGCACCACGAAGTCGGCGCCCGTGGCGGAAACCGTGGATGGCCCAGCCCAAAGCGCCGCCTCGGTGCCCTCGGCCGCCTCCTCCAGCAGGGCGGCGAGGGTGCGCCACCCTGGATCTGCGCCGGGCTCAAGGCTCTGCGCATGGCAGTAGGCGTGGACATCGCCGACGTGCGGCCAGGCGTCGTTGGCGACGGAGGCGGGGTTCGTCTCCGGTGCGAGTCCCTTCACGCGGTACACTTGGCGCAAGGCCCGCCCGAGCAGGGCGCGCAGTTCGCTGGTGATGTCCGGCAGGTAGAGGTCGAAGAAGAGATGGACCTGCTGCAGGTGCGCCCAGACGGGCTGTGCCTCGACCGGCACCACGCCGTCGCCCGCGTCGTCTCCGCCGCCCACAGCCTCAGGGGGAGGTTGCAGAGGGTTGAGTCGGCTGGCGCCGCCCGCACCGGCGTTGATCCAGTTGCCGCCGAGAGCATGGCAGAGCCTCAGGTAGTCGCGCAGCGGATCGATGGCGATGACCGTGGCGCCTTGCGCCCACTCCCGAATCATCTGCAGCATGTTCGTGTGGCTCTTGCCGGCGCCGGAGGCGGCGAGGATGGTCCAGTTCCTGTTCGTGAGTCCCGCATCGGCCGGCGGGTCCCAGCGGTCGAGGAGCACCAGGCCGTCCGAGGTGTCGTGCCCCATGACGATGCCCTTGGCATGGTTGATCCCGCCCGAGGAGAACGGGAAGCTTGCCGCGAGCGTCTCGGCTGGAAGCTGGAACGGTGCGCCACCCTGCAGGCTCTTCGGGAAGATCCCCCACGGCCCCGCGGCTCGGAGACCGTCCTCCTGCTTGAACGCGAGCGGTCGTGCGCGCATGCCGGCCGCGGCGAGCGTGCCTTCGAGGCGCTTGCAGCGCCGCAGGCCCGTCGGCTCGTTAGGCGCCGTGACGAGGGCGAAGACGCCCACGGTGAAGACGCTCTGCTGCTCCTGGTCGATCTTGCGGAGAAGCGCCTGCGCGTCCTGAATCTGCTGCTCCATCCTCTGCTGCGAGATGGCTGAGCCGCCCTGGGCGAGCTGGCCCGCGAGCAGGGAGATCGCACGGCTCATGGCGAGGGTGATCTGCGTCGGGTCGGTCGGCAGGGCGTGCACGGAAAGCGTCACGCCTTCGAGATTCGCGGCGGTCGCGAGCCAGCTGGCGGCGACACTCGGAGGGAAGCTCATGACGGCGTAGGTGCGGCCCCACTGGGAGCCGAGGTCCACGGCCCTGCGCTCGAACAGAAGGGCCTCGGGCGCGAAGGCGTTGCGGAGGGCCGCGGCAGGCGTCGATGCGGATTGTTTCGCTGGCTTAGGCATCGATGACACCTCCTTGGTAGATCGGCGGCAGGCGTAGCCCATCGGGCACCGGCTCCATGGCCGCCTGCCCTCCGTGGAAGGTGAGGAACAAAAGCTCGCGCCAATCGGCGTCCGACATGACGCGCGCCTGCATGCCGGGCCCGCGCATGATGTCGTCCGCGAGCGCCCCAAGCGACGTGCGGTGCTCGCGTAGCGCATCGGGACCGGTGCGCGTCACGAGGATGTAGTACCTGCGCTCCACGGCGTCCCCGGAGCGCACAAGCCCATGCACCCAGCCGAGGTAATCGCGCAGCACAATCTTGCGGCGAGCGTCGGCATTCAGGAGCAGGCCGTCGAGCGCGGCGAGGTAGGCGTCGAGGTCGACCGGACGGAAGAGCGAGAGAATCTGAAAGGGAACCTGCAGCCCGTTCAGGGCCGCGTGGACCGCGCCGACGATGACCCGCGTCTCCGCATCGCTCTTGAGCTGCAGGCTGAGCGGCGCCACCACGATCCCTCCGACCGCCACGCCGTCCGGTCGGACGAGGCAGCCGCCCTGCAGGTCCGCGAGGGGAAGCCAGTCCTGGGTCGCCACTGGCGACCCGGGCTGCACACTCTGGGCGGCCGGTACCTCTGAGCGAGTGCCCACGTCAAACGACGGCCGACGGGTCTTCAAAGGCTGCAGCATAGCCGAGAGCTTCATCACGTGTCGTCCCTCCCGAAGTCGCTGGGGTAGAGGTGCCGTGTCCGTCCGTAGGCCCTTGCGTCAAGCAGCATGTCGAGCATCGAGCCTCCCGCCACCATGGGCATGGCGAGACCAACGCCGCAGCCGGTCGGCAAGAGGACGAGCAGAGACCGGCCCGCGATGCCCCAGCCGCCGCCCGTCGGCAGGAGGAGGGACAGGAGGAGCAGCACGGCGCCGATCCCGAGCCCAACCCCGGCCGCGCCGAGTTCGCGCCAGCCCCAGCCGGGCAGGATCTCCCAGCGCTGCGTGATGCGGCGCGGGATCAGGTAACGGCTGGACTGCGTGTCCATCACCGTTCACGCTCCTCGACGGGGAGGCGCCGTCCATCTGCCCCGAACAGCCGGTAGAGCCGGGGGTTGCCCCGGCTGCCCTGGTAGCAGTCAGGGCAGTGGACCGTGCCGGAAAAGTCGCGGGCAAAGGCTGCCTCCGTGTCCGCCGATGCCCGCCACCTCATGCCGCAGGACGGGCAAGTGCCGTGGATACGCACGCGGCGCAGGCGGATCGCCTCGCCGATCGCGAGCGACTGTGACGCTGGAGACCGAGGATCTGCGAGGTCCTTCATCGACGGCATAGCTCAACTGCCTCCCCGCCCGAACAGTCCCATGATCGCCCTGGCGCCGCCGCCCTGGTTGAGCACGACGCCACCGACGTAGCCGCCGGCGCTCGCAAGGCCGCTGCGGTAGCTCCACTGCTGCAGCAGGTGCGGTCCACGCACAGTCGCCCAGGCCCAGCCGAGCATCAGCAGGATGACCAGGAACATCTCCGGCGTCGCGGCAGCCGCTGCTCCGGCCGAGGTGGCGATGCCGTCCATGAGCGGCTGGACCGAAGCCAGCATGCCCTTGAGGCCGAGCCACTGGACGGCCTGGGACAGGGAGAGCACGACGAGCCCTCGCCACCACCCGCTCCACACCCCGCCGTCGCGGTTGAACTGGCCAAGAGCCACAATCGGCGCAGCCACAACGTAGTACACGAGTTCCGCCCCTCGCACCGCCATCTGCAGGGTCACGATGATGATGGCGACGACCGCACCCACGACGCCGAACAGCAGAAAGAGCACCGTGCCGATCGCCACGCCAGGCGCGGATGCGATGTCCGTCGTGAGCGCGTGCGTGACATGCACACTGGACGCCATTGGCGCGGACATGTAGGCCGCCGCCAGTTCGATCCCGAAGTTGAACACGCCATAGGCGAGGGTGGTGCCCGCCAGCCCGTAGAAGGCGACACGCATGAGCCCCTTGCCGAGCGTGCCGGTCACGTCGCTGGATGATCCCTCATTCCACAGCACGTACTCCGTGAGCGCCCGATACGTGAGGTTCAAGAGCAAGAGCCCGCCCGTCACCGCCACGGAAACGTCGATAGCCCCCTGTACCCAGGGCTGCTGCGCCGCCGTGAGACTGTAGTGTGAGATGCTTGACAGCACCTGCGCCAGCAAGCCGAGGGCGCCCGAAAGAATGCCTTGAATCATCGCGGAGAGGCCGCTCATCACGAGACCGCCCACATGATCACCTCCGTACAATGAGAAGGCCCGGCGAGAGGCGCTATGTCCTCCCGCCGGGCCTGGCCGCTACAAGATGGAGCTGGCGACGGTGGTGAGCAGGCCCGCGCCGGCGATGATCGCGGTGCCGACGAGCACCTTCTTGATGCTCGCGGTGTGGTGTGCGACGCTCTGCGGGTCGTCGTTGAGGTTGCGGGCCAAGGCGTGGTAGGCCGTCATGAGCCCGCCGCCCGCCGTGCCGAGGCCGCCGACGGCGACCCCACCGCTCTTGAGCGTTGCAAGGATCGGCGAGGTGATCTGACTCACATCCGCCCCAGCGGCGAACGCCGGGGCGGCAGCCAGGAGCACCGGCACCGAGGCGGCAGCGGCCATGGTGGCGATGCTGCCCACGCGGGTCCAGTTGATCTTCCGCACGTGAAACCCTCCCATGGATCGGATTCGGATCGGGGCAAGGTCCGGCCGCCCGCGGCGGCATTGGATGCGGCGACAAGGCCTTGTGACCAACACCTCCTTTGGACCTCGCAACAAAGAACAAGGGAGGAGCCTCGCGTGAGGTTCCTCCCTGAGGCGCAGCCTTGGCTAAAACCCGATATCCCGATCGGCGGCCGTCTGGCGAGTCATAAGCGTAGGCTCCTCTGCGTCGCCCGCCAGGATACGTACCTCATCCGCTGCTACTTCCTGCCCACCACCGCCCGTCTCGGCCCCCCCTTCATCGACCTGCGGAGGCCGCCAGGTCGGCGGTGCTTCCACAGGCTGCACCTCAGGTTGTGCGGTACGCTCCTGGATCTCGGGCCAGACCCGCGCCCAGGCCGAAAGGTCCGGCAGCGACAGTTTTGCAGGAAGCTGCCCTGCTTGCAGTACGAGCGCCTGGCCGAGCGGCCACCTTAGTACCTCCTCCGCCGTCAGGAGGTCCCTGGCCTGCAAGCTGTGCGTCGTCGAAGCCGTGCCCACCGTAGCGTTCGTCGTCCACCAGGTGACGCGCGGCACCGAGAGGTTCTCGGCGGCCACCGTGTACTGCCCGAGCTTCTGGCTGATCTCCCGCGCCGTGTCGATCTCGGCGGTTCTCAGGTAGATCCACGTGCTCAGGGAGCCCTTGATCGTATTCGCTGCCTCGCCGTAGTGCCGCTTCAGCTGCGCGAGGTCCTGAAGAACCAGGGCGAGGCGAATGCCGCGCCCTCGCGCTACGGTCACCGTCTTGTCGAAGTCGCGGATCTGCGGCAGGTTGCCGAACTCATCGAGGAGGAAGTTGACCCCGACCGGCAGCCGCCCACCGTGCTCGTCCGCAAGCGACGCGAGCGCCTGCAGCGTCTGCTGGATGTAGAGTGTCGCCAGCGGGTAGCGCGTCGCCCGCTCGTCGGGGATCACGAGGAAGACCGCCGTCGGCCTGCGGCCGAGGTCCGCGAGGTCGTGGTCCTGCTGGGCGGTGAGCCATGCCGTCTCGTCGTCCCCGAAGAGCCGGAGCGCGGTGGCGGCGGTGCCGAGGATCGAGGCGCGCGTCTTCTCGACCGACAGCGCCACAGGCCCGTACGCCTTCGCGGCCGGGTGGTCGACGGGAAACTGCGCGATCAGCTCGTCCAGTCTGCCGCCGCCGGCGCCGCCGCTGAGGAGCGTCGCGTAGACCGAGGGCATGTGGCGCTCTTCGGGGCGCGGCCACGTCCACGGCTCCTCTCCCTCCGGCAGGCGACCGCCCTTCGGTGGGTCGCCCTGCGCCACCGCCAGGATGAGCGCCGCGACCAGGGCCTCGGCGGAGTCGTCCCAGAACGGGTCGTTACTGCGGCTCTCGCGCGAGCCCACCAGCAGGTGCGCAATGTCCCAGGCGAGCGCGCTCGCGAGGTCGCGCCGACCGCCCGCAAGCGCCTGCGTCACGGCGTGCACCGGATTCGACCGCACCGAACGGGAAGGCTCCCGCAGGTCGAAGCGACGCACTTCGTAGCCTTGTGCGTGCAGCCAGTTGGCGGTGTGCGCGTAGAGTTCGCCTTTCGGGTCGGTCACCAGCATCGACTCACGGCGCGCCGACCCGATCACGCCCATGCTCTCCAGCACGACGCCACGGGTCTTGCGCGAACCCGGCGAGCCGACGATCAACGCGTGCTGATCGCTGGACAGCACCCATGCGCTGCGGGGCGTCGGTCCCTGGCCGACGTAGATGCCGCTGGGGTTGCTGTCTTTCGGGCGGTCTGCCGACCAGAGCCCGAAGCTTGCCGGCATCTCCGCCGCCGTGCGCCAGCGTGCGGTGCCGTGCTCGCCCTTGCCGGCGACGGGTGGCCCGCCGTAGCCGGAGCCTCCGCTTTTCTTCCCCTGCCAGACCTGCGCCAGAAGCCAGACGGCGACGGCGCCTGTGCAGGCCAGCTCTGCGAGCAGCAGGTCGCGCTGCGAGGCGACGACAGGCCAGCTAGCCCAGGGTAAGTAGCCATGGGCGGCGAGCCACTCGGTCCAGGCGCGCCCGACGGCGTGGAGCCGGGCTGTGGGTAGTGCGCCGACGGTCGTGCGGAGCGGTTCGATGAGCACCCGCCAGGCCGCGGCGATGGGAGCCGGGAAAACAAGACCGCCCATGACGACGGTCACGATGCCAACCAGCTTGAGGCGTGAGGCCATGGTCGAAGCCACCGGATCACCTCTATCAGTCGTCTTCGTCGTCGCGGGTCACCCAGGCTCGCAGGGCCGCCATTGATCGATCGGCGTCGGACGCCCCGCTCTCGCCGCTCGGCGCGGCAGTCGAAGCCGTCTCCGCGGGTCGGGCACCCTCGCGCAGCAGAGCCTCGATCCGGTCGAGCCGGGCGTCGATGGTCTGGATCGCCCCTGAGGCGCGGTCCGCTTGGCGAAGCAGGTCGGCAAGTACCTGTGATCGTGCGCCTCCGCGGGCCCGCACGAGCCGATCAAGCGCCTCCTCGGCATCTCGCGGCAGATAGATCGTGAGTCGCATGTCACACCTCCCGAAGCCGCTCGGAGAGCGGGGCTGAGGCCCGTACAAACGCAGAAGGTAGGTGGTACGGCCTGCCACCTACCTTCTGCGCGCAAACCCGCTCCTGGGGTAGGCTGCGGTGTATTACCCCGCCATCAGCAGGTATCCCTCGGCGTTCGCGTAGATCGGACGCTGCAGCACCTGCGTCTTCGGATGCAACCGCCGCAGGTGCCGGTGCAGGAGGTCGCCCCCGCCTCCGGCCAACAGGACCGCACCCATGAGGTCGAGGCGATCCGTCCAGAGCCGCCGCATCTGCTCCTCGATGGCTGCGGCGAGCGCTGCGGCCTCGGCGTCAACCAGGGCGGCTGCGTCGTAGTCCTGTCCCCGGATCGAGAGACGGCCGCCGTAGTTCGCGATCGCGTCCTCGATCGCCCCTTCTGGAAGCATGACGCCAGAGCGATCGGAGAGGGCCTGGCGGACGCTCTCGAACACGCGCCCGGCCCCCAGGTCGATGGAGCCACACGCAGCCTCGTCGGGCACCACCGCGCCAGCCGCGCGGCGCATGGCCACGTAATCGGTTGTGCGATAGCCCACGTCGATCAGACCGACCGGACGTTCGCCGAGGGACGGATCGGTCTGAAGCGCGAGCGCAAACGCGCCCGCGCCCTGCGGTAGGACCTGAACGCCGCTGACATTGATCGGTCGCTCCTTGCGCCCGTCAAACGCGACCGTCGCCTCGACGCCGCGCAGCTCGCCGCGCAGCGCCCGGCGCTGCTCGGGGCGCAGCCACATGGCGAGCGGCAGGCCCACGAGCAGGTCGGTGTCGCCGTCCGCGCCGGCCAGTGCCGCCGCCGTGAGCGCGAGCGGCAGGTATCCCGAGCGCTCTGCTGCCTCCGTCGCCCAGGAGCGCTGGCCGGCGGCGGCGCCGATCATGTAGGCACGGTCCTCGCCGCCCACCGTGATGGTCACGTCGTGCCCGTCGCGGTGGCGCCCGTCGCCGAAGGCGGCGGCGAGGCCCCGCGCCTTCTTGGCAGGACCGATGGTGCTTGGGATGATAACGCGGCGGCCGGTGTCCCCGACCGCCTTGCAGTAGCCGTACCCCACATCGATCGCCACGCGCATGTCTGAACCCTCCCTGTCTAGATCGCCCGCTCCGCAGCTCTCGCTGCCTGCCGCTTGCGCTCCGCCTCCTCCTCCGCCTCGCGCGCCGCCGCCCGCAGCACCTCGCGTTCCGCATCGCGGATCGTGCTCTGCAGCGCCATCATCAGCCCCGCCGCGGCCTGCCGCGCCTGGAAGGCACGTGCATCCCGGACGTAATCCGCGCTGCGCTCCAGCCGCCGCGCGATCGCGGCTTCGAGCCGCTCCTGGGCACGCTGCACCCGCTCCGACGCGCCCTCCGGCTTCCCTCGGCGCTCGGCGCGCGCCGCAAGCTCGTCCCTCGCCTCCTGCAGCGGGCCAGAGAGGAGCGCCCGCGCCTCCTTGAGCGCGGCGTCGCGCGACGGCGCACTCGCGAGTCGCGAGACGGCCTCTCGCACAGGAGCGGTGATCGCTTCCGGCGTCTCTCCCCCACCTCGGGTCGCGCGCCATACGTCGTCCTGGATGGACTGCCAGGCAAGCCGATCGTCGTAGCCCAGGGCAGCCTTCAGGACGCCGCCCGCAAGGCGCTGACGGAGATCCTGCATCGCGTTCTCGCGCGCCTGCTCGTGCTTCTGCGGATCTTGACTGTAGTGCGAGGCGAGTTCGGCCGCGATCGACCCGTAGCGATCAGCCTGTGCCCGCAGCTCGGGCTGGGAGAGCAGCCAGTCGGCCGCCTCGTCGAGCGTCTTCTTCACCGGGGCGGGCATGTAGGCGTACGCGAGCCGTCCTTTGCCCGGCAGTTCCGCGGCGATCGCTGCGAGCCGTGCCCCAAGGTCCTCCGCGCTGCCCTGGCCCAGCATGAGCCGGGACTGCTGGGTGATCTCCTGGCGCAGGGCCGACTTCTCCTTGCCCAGCGCCTCGCGGGCGGGGGCGTAGAGTTCATGAGCCCAGGCACGACGCGCGGCGTCGATGCCCTTTCGGTTGAGGTAGCCCTTCTCCGGATTGTGACTCCAGAGCACGATGTGTACGTGGCAGGTGGGGGTCTTCCCAGCCGTAACCACCTCTGGACCCACCTTGCGGTGCATGGCGGCGGCCCAGCTCAGGTCATGAGCCGGGATGCCCATTTCCTCTGCCATCTTCGGGAGCACGGCGCGCACCGCGTCCTCCCAGGCGGCGCGGTGGTAAAGCTGCCCGCCCATCGCGCGCACGTCGTCCTCGTGGACAGAGACGATCACGCGCCAGACGGGTCCTTCGTGGGAGCGGATTTGCTGGAGTACTTCCTTCTCGTCCACCGGCTTGTCGCGCTCCGGGCCGAAGAGTCCGGTGCTGCCCGGCCGGTGCGCGGCGTAACGGGCGTGGACGGCGGCCTCGTCGAGGCCCTCCTCGCGTATCGCCTCGTCGTCGCGCACCAGCTCCTCCTTCTTTGGGTTCCCCATATACCGGAAGTGCTCGCCAGCGTTGAGTAGCGAGTGCTTGCCGGACCGGCCTGGCATGTAGATGTGCACGCGAAGTACCAGCGGCCTCATGGCGATCACCTCCCTCGCAAAGAGAAGGCCGCGGGGGGCGTCGAGTCGACACCTCCGGAGGCGGCCCTCGGCAACGAAGCTAGGCGCCTTCGATCATGGATGCGGTGTCCTCGTCCTCGACCGTCACTTCCTCCTCGGGGCCGGGGAGCGGCGTCGCCGGCGCGTCTAGCGCCAGGTCGTCTTGTTCCTTGTCGTTCTGAAGACGTTGAGTGGCAAAGCGCTGCGCGGCGGCCTCAGACTGATCCAGTACAGCCTGCCGCTGATCGGAGGGCAGGCGCACGAGATGGTTTACCAAGATGCCGACTACCCCCTTCCCATA
>JAJZVM010000135.1 GCA_021845645.1 Bacillota bacterium | reverse complement strand
CGCACCTCGCCGAGGCGTGGATGAAGCACCCCGCTCACGAGGCGCATCACGGTGGATTTGCCGGCGCCGTTCGGCCCGACGATGCAGGTGATGGTCCGCTCCTCGAGTGCGAGGTCCAGACCCTGCAGGATGTCGCCGCCGCCGTAGCCCGCGTAGACTCCGCTGATTTCCAGCATGTGGCTCATGCGCCCAAATACGCCTCCAACACCTTGGGGTTCTCCCTGACCTCGCCAGGGGCCCCTTCGGCGATGACCTTGCCGCGCGCCATGACGACAACCCTGTCGGACATGCTCATGACGAACTCCATGTTGTGCTCGACCACCAGGAACGTGATGCCGCGGCGGTTGAGCTCCCGGATGCGGTCGCCGATCTGCACGGTCATCGTCGGATTGATGCCGCCGGCCGGCTCGTCCAGCAGCAGCACCTTCGGCTCGCCGACCAGGATCGTCGCGATCTCGAGCAGCTTCCTCTGGCCGAAGGAGAGCGATCCGGCGGGAACGTCGCGCAGCCTTGCGATCCGCACGAACTCGAGCAGGGCCATCGCCTGGTCGCGCTCAGAGCGCCGCGGCCGCCTGAGCGCCGCGTGGAGGAGCGAGCTGCGGGAGGTGGCGACGAGCACGTTCTCGAGCACCGTCAGGCGCGGGAAGACGCGCACCTGCTGGAACGTGCGGCCGAGTCCCCTGCCGTAGATGCGGTCAGGCGAGAGCCGCTCGATCGCCTCGCCGCGCAGGCGCACCTCGCCCTCGTCCGGCGGGACATAGCCTGTCACGGTGTTGAAGAGCGTCGTCTTGCCGGAACCGTTCGGACCGATCAGGCTGGTGATCGATCCTTCCTCGACGGAGAAGGAGCACGCGGCGAGGGCCTGGACGCCCCCGAAGCGCTTGGAGACGCCCTGGATCTCAAGGACCGCATTCATGATGTCCCGTTGCCCCCCACCGCTGTCTGCGCGCCTGGTGTCGTCTCGTCCGCCTTGGTCACCGCCTCGCGCACGGACGTGCGGCGGGCGCGCTCGACCAGGCTCGGCACGATGCCGGAGGGCATCAGCAGAATCACGACCAGGAATAGGGCACCGAGGAGCAGCAGGTCCCAGCCGGCCGTGCCCAGGTTGCCGGTGTACAGCGTGAGGAGCTGCTGCGCCGGCTGGATGATCAGCGCTCCGACGATCGGGCCCAGGATCGTGCCCGTGCCGCCGAGGAACACCGAGAGGACGATGCCGAGGTCGATCGTGGGGTCGAACACGGTCTGGGGGTAGATGTAGCTGGCGAAGTACGCGTAGACGGCGCCGCCGATCCCGATCGGGATCGCCGAGATCACGTAGGCGGTCAGCTTGTACTTCCACGTGTCGACACCGACGCCGGCCGCCTTGTCCTCGTCGTCACGGATGGCCATCAGCCCGAGCCCGAAGCGCGAGCCGCGGATCCATGCGGAAAGCAGCACCGTCCCCACCGCGAGCACGAGGGCGGCGAAGTAGAACGGGATGTTGAAGAAGGCGCCGCTCCAGGCGGGCTGCGGCACGCCGAGCCCGTTCGGTCCGTTGGTGATGCTCTCGAGATTGTAGGCGAGGAGCTGCAGCATCATCACGTAGGCGATCGTGATGATCACGAAGCTGTGCATGGTGCGCACCCTGAGCGCGATGAACCCGAGCGGCAGCGCCGCGACGCCGGCGACCAGGCCGCCCAGGAGGGCCACCGCGAACAGCCCATAGCCACCCTGCAGTCCGAGCCGCGTGGCGAAGAGAGCGATCGTGTAGGCCCCGATGCCGAAAAAGGCGGAGTGGCCGAGCGAGATGTATCCGGTGTAGCCGTTGATGTTCCAGGAAGCCGCAAGGCCCACGTAGAGCAGTGCGAAGAAACCGATCGTGGTTGCCTCCGTGCTGCTGAAGACGAAGGGGTAGACGAGCGCCGCGAGCAGGGCGACCGCAGCGATGAGCCATGTGCTAGGTCGTTTCATGGCTAGACTTTCCTCGCCGCAGGCGCGCCGAAGAACCCCTGGGGACGGAACACCAGCACAAGGATGGTGATGCCGAAGAAGAAGAATGTGGACCAGTTGGGCGTCCACGTCACCGCGATGATGTTCACGGCCACCAAGAGGCCGACGGAGGCAACGAGGGCGCCGCCCATGCTGCCCATGCCGCCCAGGATCACGATGATCAGCAGGCGCGATATCAGGTCGAGGTTCGAGTCGGCGTTGAAGGCCTGGATGGCGCCGAACAGCATGCCGCCAGCCGCCGTGAGCCCCGTCGCGATCGCGAATGTCAGGGTCGAGATGCGCTGGACGTCGATGCCGAGCAGAGCCGCGGCCTCGCGGTTCTGCACCATCGCCCGCAGCGCGGCGCCGAACCGGCTGCGGTAGACGAGGAGGTAGACCAGGCCCATCAGGACGACCGCCAGCGCGAAGCCGATCAAATAGATGTCCGGGACGTAGAGCCCGAAGACGGGCACCGTCGCGGTCACGTACCAGCTGTGGATGGAGCGGAAGTCGTCGGCGAAGATCAGCCCGACGACACCTTCAAGGATCAGGGCCACAGCCCAGGACACGAGGATCGAGAGCATCACGCGATCCTGCTTCAGCCGCCTGATGAAGGACCACTCGACGACGAGCCCGAGCAGGAACATGACCGGAATCGTGATGACGAGCCCGAGCAGCGGGTCGATGTGCCAGTACCGCTGCAAGGCGTAGGACAGGTATGCCGCCGCTATGACGAACATCCCCTGGGCGATGTTGACCACCTCGAGCACGCCGAAGCTCAGCGTCAGCCCGACGGCCATCAGGGCATAGATGCCGCCCGAGAGAATGCCCAGCACGACCGACCCCAGGACAAGACTCATGAGTTCCCTCACTTCCGTGCAGCCGCTGGCGCCCGGGTCCGGCGGGCCGGGAGCCCGCCGGACCCGCCACCCCTCAGATCAGTGCCATGCGGGCTTCGGGTACTCGAGGCTCGCCTGCTGCGAGTCTTTCGGCCAGACGATCTTCGTGCTGCCGTTCTGCCACTGCACCAGGAACATGTGCGTGCCAGCCGGGGCACCGTCCATCTGGAAGCTCATCGGTCCCTCGACCGTCTGGAACGTGTTGGCGTGCAGGGCCTTGATCAGATCCGCGTTCTTCAGGGAATGCGTCTTCGTCACGAGTTCCTGCACCAGCTGGCCGACGCAGTAGGCGTCGGGCGCGTCCGCGGGAATCGAGGCGGCGGTCCCGCCGTACTTGGCGATGTACGCCTGGATGAACTGCTTGTTCTGGTAGCTGTTCGCGGTCGGCGTCCAGGCGATCGGTACGAGGAAGCCTTCCGTGTTGGCCACGCCGAGCGCCGACGAGAACGCCGAGCCCTGGTCCGGGCCGGAGGTCGCGACGATCACCTTCGGGTTGTAGTGCTGCTGCGCGAAGGCCTGCACGAAGGCCTGCACCTGCGGCACAGACGTCGTGCCGAGCACCACCGCGTCCGCGTGTGTCTGCGCGATGGCGAGGGCCTCGGGCTGCAGATCCGGCGTCTCGTCCGGGAACACCTGGTAGTAGAGCGTGCGCATGCCGGCGGCCTCGAGCTCCTTGCGCAAGGGCGGCAGCTGCGGCTCGGTGAACGGGTCGTTCGAGGTGGCGTAGGCCACGGTCTTTGGCCGCTCGCTCGCCGGCAGGGACATGAGCAGGTTCCCCAGGCCGAGCAGGTTGTGCGGCACGGAGGCCGGCTTGGCATACGCGTAGCCGTCGTAGTTCTCGGCGAACACCGACGGTGCGCCGCCAGCCGGGTCAGGCAGCAGGTAACCGTAGCGCTTCGCGATCTGCTCCGCCGGAATGGTCAAGGGCGACGAGAATGGTCCGAACACCAGATCCACATGGTCCGTGCCGATAAGGGTCGAGTAGTTCGTCAGGGACTGCTGCGTGCTGCTGTCGTCATTCAATACGACGAGCTTGACTTTGCGGCCCAGTAGGCCGCCGTGCTTGTTGACCTGATCCACCCAGAGCTTGTAGCCGGCCTCGATCGACTTGCCGTCGCCAGAAAAGTCGCCCGAAAGCGAAAGCGACGTACCGATCGTGACGGGCTTCTGCGCCGCTTGCGCCGCGGGCTTCGCGGTACCACATCCGGCAATCAGCAACGAAGATGCCGTAAGCGCGAACATGGCAGTCGTTGCCTGCCTTCTAATGGACAACAGGATTCCCCCCCCATCCGACTTGATCAGGAGATCGATCGTGACGCTGGCTGGCGCCGCCGTCATGGCAGCACACTTTCTGCCCGCGCCCACCGCATGGCCGCCAATGCGCCCCCCCAACAACCTCCCCTCGGCGATTACATACTGCATACAGCATACTTTCACGCTAGTCAATGAAAACATCCTCCCGTCCGATCGGCCGGTCCGACCGGCGAGCGTCCGAACGGACCCGCCCCGACCCAGTCGCAGGGCACCGCCTGGCCAGTGCCGGAAGCCGCCCCGCCGCCCGCTTCCGCGGTTCCCCGCCCCCTTGTCGCCGTTCGGCCCCGCTCCGCAGCGGCCTTGGCGGCCGAGCAAAGCCACAGCCAACCTGCAGGGAAAGCGACGAGAGGCGTTGTATGTTGTGTACAATGGCTCTTTCCGCACGCTGGTTCTCAGGGGGGCAACCAATGGTGCCGTCACCGACGCGGGTCGTGGGTGTGTCGCTGCCTCGGGCCGATGCGGTCGAAAAAGTTACCGGCAAGGCTCTTTTCGGCACCGATTTGCGCATTCCGGACATGGTCCACGCGAAGCTGGTGCGCAGTCCCCATGCCCACGCGCGGATCGCGGCGGTCGACATTGGCGCCGCGAAGGCCCTGCCAGGCGTGCTGACGGTGCTGACGGGCCGCGCGATCACAGGCTGCCGGCCGTTCTTCGGCCCCGCGTACGCGGACCAGCCGATCCTGCCGCTCGACGAGGTTCTGTTCGAGGGCGAGCCCGTCGTGGCCGTCGTGGCCGTGGATGAAGCCACCGCGTCACGCGCGGCCGAGCTCGTTTCGGTGGACTACGAGCCACTGCAGCCCGTGCTCGACATCGACCAGGCCCTGCGTCCCGAGGCCCCCCTGCTCCACGCCAGCACCGAGGCGTCCGGCCGCTTCAAGGATCTCGCGGACCTCGGCGCGCAGGGCCGCAGCACGAACATCTGCCACGAGGCGACGTTCCGCTGGGGCGACGTCGCGACGGGCTTCGCCGAGGCGGACCGCATCTTCGAGCACACCTTCACGTTCCCGCCGGTGTCGCACGTCAGCCTGGAGCCGTACGTGAGCATCGCCCGCTGGCAGGCGGGCCGGCTCGAGGTCTGGTCGTCGACCCAGCACCCGCACGCGGTCCGCGCGGAGCTCGCGGGCATCTTCGGCATGGGGCTCCAGGACGTGCGCGTCCACGTTCCGTACATCGGCGGCGCCTACGGCAACAAGTGCTACGCGAAGTACGAGCCGCTCGCGGCCGTGCTGGCGCGCCAGGTCGGCCTGCCGGTGCGCGTGGCGGAGGACCCGTTCCACACCCTGACCCGCCACGCCGCCCGCGTCACCGTCAAGACCGGCGTCAGGCTCGACGGCACGATCACGGCGCGGCAGACGCACACCCTGCTCGACACGGGCGCCTACTCGGACATCGGCCCGCGCGTGGCCAACAAGGCCGCCTACCGCGCGATCGGCCCGTACCGCATCCCACATGTCCACTCCCACGCAGCGGCCGTGTTCACCGACAAGGTGCCGGCCGGGGCCTTCCGCGGCTATGGCGCCCCGCAGGGCATGTGGGCGGTCGAGTCGCACATGGACCTCATCGCGCAGGCCCTCGCCATGGACCCTCTGGCCTTCCGCCTGAAGAACCTCGTCCAGGCCGGGGAACTCTGGAACCCGAGCGACACGCCGATCGACGGCGACTTCCCGGAGGGCCTGCGCCTGCTCGCCCGGCGGATCGGCTGGCCGAGCGCCAACGCAGGTCTCGCCATCGGCGTCAAGGACGGCGGCATGACCAACAACACGATCGCCCAGGCCAACGTGCGCGTGCACCACGACGGCACCGCGACGGTGCAGGTGGACGCCATAGAGATGGGCCAGGGCATGCGCACGGCAATGGGACAGATCGCCGCGGAGGTGCTCGGCATCCCCTTCACGGCCGTCCACGTCGCGCTGCCCGATACCGACGAGATGCCCTGGGACCAGGGCGTCAGCGCCAGCCGGGGCACGACCGTCGTCGGGCGGGCCGTGTACGAGGCCGCAGGGGACTGCCTGCGGCAACTCCGCGACGGCGGCCTTCGGGA
This sequence comes from Bacillota bacterium, assembly GCA_021845645.1. Next base: position 5,056 of record JAJZVM010000135.1, on the reverse strand, counting down.
GGGCGAATTCGGCTCCGATGCGGTCTCTCGCACGGTGCGTGGCATCTTCGGCATGCCCGGCGGCGAGGTCGTCGGGCACGGCGCGATCAAGCCCGGCCACTTCGGCGCTGGCGCCACCGTCTACTGGGAGGCCGGTTTCGGCGCCGCCGAGGTTTCCGTCGACAGGGAGACGGGAGTCGTCAGAGTCGAGCGCTACGTCACCGTGGCCGACGTGGGCCGCGCGATCAATCCGGATTCCGCCGAAGGGCAGGACCTCGGCGGTGCCCTCATGGGCGTCGGCCACACGCTCTTCGAGGAACTCAGCTTCCAGGATGGCCAGCTGCTGAACGGCAACCTGGTCGACTACCGCGTGCCGACGTTCTCCGACATGCCCGACGTCTTCGAGTCGATCCTGATCGAAAGCGAGGACGGCCCCGGCCCGTTCGGCTGCAAGGGGGTCGGCGAGAGCGGCATCATTCCCGTCGCCCCTGCGATCGCGAACGCTGTCGCGCGTGCCTGTGGCATACGCATCTACGACCTGCCGCTCACGCCGGAGCGGGTGTGGACGGCCTTGGAGCGCCTGCGGCTGGAGGCGGCCGGCTGCGAGGCCTGACCGGCGCGTCGCCTCAAGGGTAGCCAGGACGCTGTGCGTTCGGGTCAGCCGACTGCCGGCTCCACGCCGAGGGTGCATGCCCCGACCCAGCTTGCCCCCGGGGCAAGCGTCCGCATGCCACTGACATCCCATGGCAGATCGAGGTTCGGGGCGTTCACGAGGCAGGTCATGGGCTCGGCACAGAAAAAGCCGCTTTGCGCGTCGCCGTTCCAGAGCATCCAGTTCCGGAACGCATCGTCCGTCGCGTAGACGACCGCGAGTCCCGTTGAGCGGTCGCGCACGCGGCAGAGGTTCCGCCCGTCGCGCGGCTGGGCGGAGAAGAGCGCGTCGATCGGCTGCGCGCCGGCATCGCCGTGCCCCTGCGCGATCGCCTCCTGCATCAGGTCCCTCGGCATCCGCCGTCCGGTCGGCAGCCCGCGCAGGGACAGCTGCCACTTCTCACCGATGCTGACGAACACGTCGCAGTCGCCTGCGGCTGCAGCGGCCGCAAACGGCACCCTCAGAGCCGTGTGAAAGCCCACCATGAGCGGCGCCGGCCTGTCGCCGTCGTTGCGCACGCGCACCGCGTGGCGCAGTCCCTGCCCCGAGAGCTCGTAGCTGAGCGCGAGCGTGAGGCGGTGCGGAAAATAGCCGTACTCCTCGTCACCTGCGCGCAGCTGGCGCCGGAGCAAAAGGCGCGCCACCCCGCCCCGGGCGCCGAGCGACGAGACCTGCCACGGCCCACGGGCGAAAAAGCCGTGCAGGCTGTTGTGGCGGGCCGGTTCGTTGATCGGCAGGCGGTAGGTCTCCCCGCAGCAAGTGAAGGTGCCGTCCGCGATGCGGTTCGGCGGAAACAGCAGTGGAATGCCGTACGGAATCGGATCGCGCCGGTAGGCCGCGAGGTCGTCGGCCACGTCGAGCGGCTCGCGCAGCAGGCGCAGATCCCGCACGGTGTCGCGCAGGGCGACGACGTGCCCGCCGATGCCGGGAAGGACCGTGGCTTCGTATGGGCCGGCGCACAGGGTGACGGCCCGCTCGTCGCCGTACAGGCCCTCGCGCACGCAGGCGTCCTCCATTTCACGGACCTCCCGAGGGCAGATTCGGGTCAGAGGCGCTCCTTGCGCACGATGGCCGCCGAGCGGCGCTGCACCTTGGCCGCCACGCTCCCCCTGGCGGGACCGTGGAACCGTTCGAGCGGATCGTGCTCGTGATGTGCGATCTTGGCGACGTGCACCGCGCTGGGCCGTGCCACGACGATGGCCGCGATCAGGGCACCCGCGGCCGGTCCGACCAGGTAGATCCAGAGATACCCCAGGGAGTTCGAGACGAGGGCCGGTCCTAGTGTGCGCGCGGGATTCATCGATGTGCCGCTCAAGGGCGCCTCGCAAGCGACAAGCAGCGCGACGAGCGGCGGGATCAGGGCCGGCGTGTATGGGCGCAGGCGGGCCCGGCCGACGAAGGCGAGGATGCCGCCGACGAGCGCGAACGTGGCGGCCGCCTCGCCGAGGATCGCCAAGACGCTGCCCGATGCGCCGGGCAGCGTGGCGCCGTAGCGCACCGCGGCCCCGAAGCCGCCCCAGACGACGGGCAGCGGCAGGGCGCCGAGGATGGCACCCAGGAACTGCGCCAGGGTGTAGAGAACCGCATCCCGCAGCTGCAGGCTGCCCGCAAGCCAGAACGCCCACGACAGCACGGGATCGAGGTGCGCCCCCGATTCGCGCCCGAGCGGGCTCAGGGCCACAAGGGCGCCGACGCTGCCGAAGAGAAAGCCGGTCAGCAGGCGCCGCAGGAACGGGTCGGGCATCAGAGTCGCCACGGGCGATCCGGGGCCGAAGTCGAAGATGACTGCCCCGAGACCGAGGAACACCAGGATGGCCGTTCCCAGGAACTCGGCAAGGTAGGCTCGCCAGTGGCAGGCGGGCTTGGCGCTCGGCAGGGCGATCACCTCCGACGAGAAGTTCCGGCGTACGCCTGGCGAAGGTTTGAGAAAATCGGCTCAGCGGCTTGGAGCCAGAGCGGCCCTCCCGGCGATGGCAGCGTCCTCCTGCCAACGGCCAAGTCCCATCTCCCTGTTGTATATCAGCTTGCCACGCCGGCGTTTTTGCAGGCCGGAAGGTGGTCCCTGCTCCGCTTCGGAGCGGAATACCCTATGGCGCAGGCAGCGGTGGAGGATCGCGAGGACGATCTCGATCCTGTGCCTACGAGGCGTGCAAGAGGAACGGCAACTTGCCGACGCGCGTCTCGCTGGATGCGGTGCAGCGGCCCCGTGTGCCGCCGAAACACGGAAGCCGTCCGTAACCCTTTCCATGAAGTCGCCTCTCGACCTTCTGTACCGAGGCGTCTTGGGTCTTCGGTGCTCAAGGCACAGATGGCGCGTTGTGGCAATCCGTCGGCCAGTAGGAACTTTTCGGGGCGACGCGTTCCGTGCAGTGCGTCGACCCGCGGTGGCATGACCCGACAGGTCGCGCCCCCATTTCCGTATGTTTCGCGAAACTGCCGTGCAACACTGAAGTTACCGCCGATGATGGAGGTCGCAGTATAATGGACAAGCAGCAGCAAGTGACGGGAGGCCTCACGATGGCGCTCGTAAAGGTGCAAGGTCGAGGGCAGGTTACGCTCCCGGCAAAGTTTCGGCAGGCGCTCGGCATCGAGACGGGCTACACGTTGATGCTGCAGCAGACGGGGGAACGCCGGTTCACGGTCGAGGTGATCCCCCGGCGTACATTGGCCGACTTCCCGACCTTCGACGTGGATGTGGACATGGAAGACGTGCGGGGGCAGATGGGCCAGGACATCGCTGACCGCGTGTATCCGCGGCGTGACCAAAGGGATCCCCTGGACATGGCCCAGAGCGAGGCGGCTGCAACGCGGGAGGCGTAGGCATGGCGGAGGACCTCGGCTGGCTCGATACCAATCTCTTCGTGCACGCCAGAACGCGTGACGAGCACAGCGCGGCCTGCCGCAAGCTCCTGGCACGGCTGGAGGTCGGGGATGCGCAGGGCCGCATCGACCCAGTGGTGGTACACGAACTGACGTACGCGCTCACGCAGAAGTTTCCGGTCTCGAAGCAGGAGGCGGCGGATTACGCCAAGATGGTGCTGAGCTGGGACAGCATCGAGGCCGCGGGCGGCAAGGAGCCGCTGATCGCCGCCCTCGGCACCTGGGTGGCACAGAACGTCGCGTTCGCGGATGCGCTGCTCGCCGCGCGGGCACTCCAGGATGGCACCTGCGTCTGCAGCGTGAACACCAGAGACAGCGAGCGAGCCGGCCCCGGTGCCAAACGCCCACGGTAGCCGGCGGTGCACGGGGCGAGAACCGGCACCTCGCACTGCCCTCGGGCGTCTTGCAGCGGCGCAAGCTCACGGCGTCTCGCCAGGACCACCCGCAACAACCGAGACTGGTCGTGGTAAGGCCCACCAGTGCCCACAGGCGCCGCATCGGAACCTTGTGGGACTTGGCGACACCGGCGGCGTCCGCCGCCAAGCCATTTCAGAAAGCTGCAAAGTTTTTGACCATCGCCTCGATAACCCGTGGATCACGATCGCATCCTGATGTCGCAAGGCGATGGTGCACCCATCAACGGTCCCTCGCCGCAGATCGGCCGGCGGAGAGCCGGATGCGCCCCCCGCCGCCTACCGCTGCCGCAGCGTGAGCACCACGATCTTGGCGGACAGTTGCGAGCCGTTCTCGCCCCCGATGATGGCGAAGCGGTCCCCGCCCAGGTGGACGGCGACCCCCAGGGCGAGCGGCCAGGGCAGGGCACCGATCCGCCTGAGTCCCCTGCCCGGCTCGTACCAGTAGACCTCCGACTGGTCGCGGCCAGGCGCGGACTCCCCGCCGGCGACCAGGATGCCGCCCGGGCCCGCCGCGACGAGCGGTGCGCGCACCGCGACAGGCAGGTGCCCCACGATCGCGATGCCATGTCCCGGCGTGAAGCGGTAGATTGCGGACTGGTAACCCGCGGTGGCCAGCCCGCCGAAGAGGTAGACACGCCCCGCCAGGGCGGCGGCGCCCGTATAGCGCAGGCCGAGCGGCAGCCGACCGACGGTTGCGACGCGCCCCTGCGCGTCGACGCGCAGAATGGTTTGCAGGAAGCTCTGGCCGGTGTAGCCGCCGAACAGGTAGACGTCCCCCGCCAAGGGCACGGCGGCAAGATCCGAGCGCGGCGTCGGCAGGGTGCCGAGGGTCTGCAGCCTCCCGCCGCGGTAGAGATAGATCCCATCGAAGCTCGCCACCTGGCCGCCGCCGGCCACGAGCAGGCCGCCATAGGGCAGCGGCGCCGCTGCGAGATCGTGGATGGGCAGGGGCAGTTGCCCCGCGGGCGCGAGCCTGCCGCCTGCCAGGCGGTAGATCGCTGTCAGGGAGCCTTGGGGACCGAGGCCGCCGAAGATGGTCACATCGCCGCCTGCGGCCACGGCCGCGAGGCCCTCGGCGGGTTGCGGCAGCGTCGCGACCCGGCGCAGCGTGAAACCCGTGACGGCCTGC
>JAJZVM010000134.1 GCA_021845645.1 Bacillota bacterium | reverse complement strand
TGGCGGACCGGCTCGACATCCGTGCGGAGCACACCATCTACCCGTTCAGGGACGCCAACCTGGCCCTGCGGGACATGAAGGCGAGCCGCGTCGACGGAGCGGCCGTGCTAAGCGTCGAGGACCTGTCGGACGAGTCGCTTTGATGTTTGATACGTGCGGCCGAGCTTCGCGCCGCCAAGGGCCCCGGACCGTCAAGTGCGGCTAGTACTCGAGGTCGATGCCTGTGGGATTCATCGTGCCAGAGGCGAACCGGAGTTCGAGGAACGGCAGCTCCTGCGCGTGCTCGATGCTGCCGGTGTAATACTGGGCCGTGGACTTGACGAGTGTGAGGGCGACTGCGACGTTCGGTCCGTCCTGACGCGCTGCGACGGCCTGGATGAAGACGTTGCCGCGAGCCGGGGCGACAAGGCCCTTGCCCACGACAGCATGGCTGAAGGTGATGAGCAGGACATCCGCCGCAGGGTCGAAGGAGACGCGGGTCGGCGGTATCGACGTGTAGTCGGCCCAGAACTCGCCCAGGTCCTGTTCCGGCCCGAACGCGAGCTCGACCCCGTCCAGCGTCGGGACAATGCCGGTCAGGGTCTCATAGGGCTTGCTGCCGAACATCGCGCCGCTTGTCAGCGGGAAGTAGGCGCGCTCGCGCAGACATGCGAACTGTGAGGTTTCGCCGCTGCGCACGCAGCGCAGCAGGTACGGGAACGGCCAGTAGGAGCCGTCGTCGTCCGTGGCTTCGTTGAGCAATGTGATGTCGGTGTCGCCCAGCGTCTGGACGACCTTCATGCGCGTGACCGGGCCGACGGGCAGCGTGTAGGCCCGGCCCGTGCCCGCGCTCCAGTACGTGAACGCCACCAGGCCTCCACCGCGACTCTCGATGAGGAAACCGCCGTCCAGGCGCATGGCCTTGACGAGTGTGTCGCCTGACTGAGCTACGCGCTTCCTGATTGCGCTGAGGGTCAGGGGCAGGCGGGCTGTGCGCTCACCGCCGACGACGACGATCGGGCGAGGCTGGACGTGCTTGCCGCCACGCGGCGCGGCCGCTTGGCCCGCGTTGGCCCAGCCTGCGAGGGCGATCAGCGCGATCGCGGCGAAACCTTGCCGAAATGCACCCATGGTGGTTCCTCCCATTGGGGATCTCCAACCTTGCGATCCTGATAATACCATCCCAGCGCGCGTGGAGCCTGCCGCAGGCGCAGCCGCTCGCCTTTAATTACGCCCGCGCAAGCGATAGACTGTAGAAAGGTCGTCCGCCAAAAGGGGGAGGCGGCTCGAGCCGCACAGGTGTGGATCTTTGGCATCTGCTCGTCGGCCGGCCGCTCAAGAGCCGTGAGGCCCAGGCGGAGGAGATCGGCACGTCGGAGGGATTGGCGGCCCTCTCGCTTGATGCCCTATCGTCGGTCGCCTACGGGCCCGAGGCCATCGCCATCATCCTGGTGACCGCGGGCGCCGCCGCGCTGCGCTATCTCCTGCCGATCACGCTTGCGATCGTCGGCCTACTCCTGCTGCTGGTCCTGTCGTACAGCCAGGTCATCGAGGCCTACCCCGGAGGCGGAGGGGCCTACACCGTTTCGAGGCGAAACCTCGGCGTGCGCGCAAGCCACCTGGCGGCTGCCGCATTGATCGTCGATTACATCCTGACCGTGGCGATCTCGGTCGCGGCGGGCATCAGCGCGCTGACCTCGGCGTTTCCCCTTCTGCTTCCTTGGACGCTGCCGCTCTGCCTTGCGCTCCTGGCCCTCGTCACCTTCCTCAACCTGCGCGGGGTCGGCGAGAGCGCTAGGGCGTTCCTGTTGCCGACAATGATTTTCATCTTCGGCCTGCTTGGGATTCTCGTCTTTGGCCTGGTCCACCGCGGCGTCTATGCGGGGGCTTCCGCCCTGCCGCGTGCCGCGGCGCCCGTCGGCTTGCTTCTCCTGCTTCGCGCGTTCGCTGCCGGCTGCACGGCCCTGACCGGCGTCGAGGCCATCGCCAACGGCGTGCCGCTATTCCGGCAGCCGCGCGTTCAGCGCGCCAAGCGCACCGAATGGCTCCTGGGCGGCATTCTGGCCGCGATGCTGCTCGGCATCGCCCTGCTCGCGATCCGCGTGGGGGTGCGCCCAGGCGGGCACGAGACGCTGCTCAGCCGCGTGATGGGCGCCTCGGTCGGGTACAGCTGGGTCTACTACCTCGTGTCTCTGGCGACGGTGGCGGTGCTCGGGCTGGCCGCGAACACCTCGTTCGGGGGACTGCCGCTCTTGGCGAGCATACTGGCACAGGACGACTACATGCCCCACGTGTTCGCCATGCGCGGCGATCGCCTCGTGTTCGAGTCCGGGATCTGGGTGCTCGCTGTCGCCGCGGCGGTTCTTCTGGTCGCGGTGCGGGGCGACCCCCAAGCGCTCGTGCCCATGTTCGCGATCGGGGTGTTTACGGGTTTCACTCTGTCGCAGACCGGCATGGTCCTGCACTGGTGGCATGCCCGCCCGCACGGTTGGGTGCTCCGCGCGGCGCTCAACGCGGTGGGCGCCCTGGCCACGGCCGCCGCGACCGTCATCTTCGTGCTGAGCAAATTCCTCGAAGGCGCGTGGGTGGTTGTGCTGGCGATACCTCTGCTCATGCTGCTGTTCCAGCGCGTGCGGCGGTATTACGCGCGCGTGGACGAGGTGCTCGAACCGGGCAGACGGCCCGCGGCGGTCGTGCCGAAGCCGAGGCCGATCGTGATCGTCCCGATCTCGCCGAGGCTCTCCACGCTGACGCGTCGGGCCCTCGAGCATGCGCTCGCGATCAGTGACGACGTGATCGCCCTGGCGGTGTTCTTCGAAGAAGACGACGAGCAGCTCAAGCGGCTCGAGGCGGAGTGGGTGGAGTGGGCACCTCCGGCACGGCTCGTGACGCTGCAGTCGCAGTACCATTCCATCGTCCGTCCCGTTGTTCGGTTCATCAACTCGCTCGAGCGCGCCAAAGGCGAGCGCCTGTTCGTGCTTGTACCGGAGATGGTTCCGACAAGCAGCCTGACAGGACTGTTGCACAACCGCATGGGGACGCTGCTGGCGGCTGCGTTGCGCCGACGCACCGACATCGTGATCGGCATGGTGCCGATGCATCTTGAGGAGGAACCTCCGGTGGGCGAAGAGCAGTAAGACATGACCGGGTCGCAAGATCCGTTTCTTGACGCTCGGGCACGACGCGGCTATAGTTAGTGGCGTGTCTGGAACGCGTGTGCGTCCAGCGCCTTTCGGGGCCGTAGCTCAGTTGGGAGAGCGCTTGAATGGCATTCAAGAGGTCAGGGGTTCGACTCCCCTCGGCTCCACCAAAAAACTAGAACGTTGAAACCTGCTCCGAGAGCAGGTTTCAACGTTTGCTGGCCTGCGCAGGTTGTCGGGGCGGGCAACCCCAGAGAGCCATTAGGCAACAGCTTTGAACGACTTTGTCGCGTCAGTTGCCTGTGGCGGCGCATTGTGTTCTAGAATCGCACCATTGCGGTGCTCCGACCAGCCTCCAGCAAAGCCGGAGGTCTCCTCCGGCCCGGCGGGTCTTCGCCTTGGGGTTGCCACACGCCGCTGTCTGTCGCTCTTCGGGTTGCTGCCGGGAGATGCGGGCGACAACTGCATTGCACATAGGTCCTGGAGCATTACGATAAACACAATGTCGGAATTGACATAGACAATACAGTTATGCACGATGGTGCCGAGGAGAGGGTGGCTTGGCGCTCGCTGTCGTGATCATCGATGTACAGGCGTCTGTGCGGTATCCGGACCTCACCCCTGAGCTCAGGCGGCTGGCCCAATCCCTTCAGGCTGAAGTGCCTGGCTCCATGTTCCAGATCGCATGGGGCGACGAGGTCGAAGGGGTGCTGCCTTACCCCGCCGACATCTGGGATCTCTACCTCCATGTTCGCAGCGTTCTGGGCGAACTCGGGTTCTACATGGGCGTGGGTATCGGGGAGATCTCGCAGGTGGCGTCGGCGATAGCGGGGCAGTCGGTACACGAACTGAACGGCACCGCGTTCAAGTCGGCCCGGGAGGCGGTCGGTGCAGCCAAGTCGGCCACCGGGGCGGCGGTCGCCCTTGAGATCGAGGTCGCGGGGGAACCAGAGCTCAGTGCCGCCCTACAAGCGTATCCCCACATGATCAACGTCGCCGCCAGGAGCATGACGCGCACGCAAAGGGCATATTTCACCGACCTGATCCTGGGTTACCGCCAGAGTGAGATCGCCCGCCGCCACGGCGTACGCCAGCCTACCGTCAGCCTTGCGCTTCACCGCGCCGGCGCGGACCAGCTTGCCGCGATGCAGGACGGTCTGCGTGCCTTGCTGGCCTTCGTGGCTTCGTACACGCATTGGGGGGCGGAAGACAGGGAGGCGCGCCGATGACGGTCTTCATGGCTGCGGTCCTGGCGCACTTCCTCAGCGATTTCGTCCTGCAGACGGACCGCCTCGCGGCTCGCAAGCGCGAGGGCCTGCTTTCGGCCCACCTGCTCCATGGCGGCGTGGTGACGGCCATGGTGGTCGCGCTCGGGCTCCTGGCGAGCGGACGCTGGCTTATCCTGCTCGCCTTGTCGGTGGGGCTCGCGCACCTCGTGCAGGATTGGGCCAAGGCGAGGTTGCGCCTGAGGTGGCCCGTCGGGCCGGAGTGGCCTTGGCTGACCGCTGATCAGATCGTGCACGTCGCCGTGCTGGCGCTGCTCTTCACCGCCTACGGCCTGCTGGCGCCCCTTGCCCTGGTGCCGGCATGGTCCGCCGCCGGCATGGACCCAGCCCCTACGAGGTGGCGATCCTGGTCGTCCTCGGCACGTGAATTGCGGGGTTCCTTCTACAGGCGTCCCTGCGTCCGCTCCTGCCCAGGATGCCGCGCTTGATCGCCCCGCCGGCCGACGGGGAGGGTAAGCTTGCCGCCATCCAGGCGGCGCCCGCCTCGGACCTGGACGTGTCCGAATCGGAATCCTTCGCCCGCACATCGTTCTGAATTGGATTGGTCGAACGCGTGATCGTTATCGCCGCCGTCGCCGTCTCCGGCGCCCAGGGCCTCACCACCGCCGGCCTGGTGGTGGCCGCCAAGTCCGTATTCCGCCGGCGCGAGATCGATCGCGATCCTCATGCCGCGCAATACTTTCTCCTGGGTACCCTGCTCAGCATCGCGGTGGCGGTGTTGGATGGCCTCCTCATACGACATGTCGGCGGCTGAGGCGACATAGGGCATGGCTTTGGGCATTGGCGGGACATTCGCCGCGGAATGGGCACTGGGCCCAGCCAATCGGAATGGCGGCCGTCGCGAATCGCTATGACTGGAAGCCAGGTCCACCTGCTACGCTTGCGCGGGAGGGACGGACAATGTCGAAGGACGTGCAGGATTTCTTCTCGCGCCATGCCGCCGGGTACACCGCCAGCCAGGGACACAGGGCCGGACAGGATCTCGCCGTGCTCACCGAACTCGTGCAGCCACAGCCGGACGACCGCCTTGTCGACATCGCCGCGGGAACCGGCCACACCGCGTTCCATCTGAGGCCGATGATCGCGGAGGCCGTGCTCGTGGACATCACGCAGGCGATGCTGGACGAAGCGACCCGCCTCGCGACGGAGCGCGGCCTCGCCGTGACAACCCTGCTCGCCGACGCGGCAGCGGTACCGCTGCCGGACGCCTCGTTCACCATCGCCACCTGCCGCCGCGCGGCGCACCATTTCGAGGACATCCCGGGCTTCCTCCGCGAGACGCGCCGCCTGCTCGCGCCAGGCGGCAGGCTGGCGATCTCGGACATGACGGCGGACGACCCTGCGGTCGACCTCCTGAACAGGATCGAGCGCGTGCGGGACTCCTCGCACCGGTCGGCGCTGTCGCCGAAGGGTTGGCGCGCCGCGGTGGAGGCGGCCGGATTCGCCGTGCAGGCCGTGGAGACGAGGAGCGAGGACCTCTCGCTCACCCGCTGGCTCTCGCCCATCCCGCCCGGCGAGGTGGAACTCGCGTCTATCGAGTCTGTGCTGCGCGCGGCGCCCGCCGCGGAGCGCGAGGGACTGCACATGCACGACGAGTCCGACGGGCTGCATTTCGTGAAGTCCTGGGCCGTACTGGTCGCCGTGCGCCCCTGAGGAGAGACGGGGCCTGCCAAGGCTACCCGCAGGCGTCCCTCGGAGCCGGGCTGGACGAAGGTCTGGCCCGGCTCGCGGCGTCCCCGCGCACGGGGTTGGGCGCACCGCCCCGTGCGCCGGCCGGCTTGGGCTAGCCGCGCACGCTGCCACATAGATTGCTGAGCGCGCGGTCGGCGGGCCGAGGCGGGGCCGAAGGGGCTCGCGCGGGGCCGCGTGCCGCCCGGAGCGGAAAAGGGGTGGCCTCGGTGCCCGCCGTCAGGCTGTCGGACCTCGCATCGGGCGCGAAGGGGCAGGTCCAGGAGGTGCTGGGCCATCCCGCCTTCCGCCAGCGGATGCTGGCGCTAGGCATCACCCCTGGCAGCCCGCTTGCGGTGCTGCGACGGCTTCCCTTCCACGGGCCGGTTGAGATCGTGGTGCGGGGTACGAGGATCGCGGTCCGCCTGAGGGACGCGCAGCAGATCAGCGTGCTCTTGCGGCGCTGATGGGCGAAGGGAGGCCGCCATGCGGATCGCGCTAGCAGGCAACCCCAACGTCGGCAAGACCACGCTCTTCAACGCCCTGACAGGTCGGCACCAGGAGGTCGCGAACTGGCCCGGCACGACGGTCGACTACGCGACAGGCCGCATGGCGGATTCGCACGAGGTCATCGACGTTATCGACCTTCCGGGCACGTACTCCCTGACCGCCTATTCCCAGGAGGAGCGCGTCGCCCTGAGGTTCCTGCTCCGGGAGCGGCCGGACGTCGTGATCGTTGTCGCCGACGCCACGAGCCTCGAGCGCAACCTGTATCTCGTCCTGGAGCTCATCGAGTTCACACCGAAGGTCGTCGTCGCCCTCAACATGATGGACGCGGCGAAGCGGCAGGGCCTCAGGGTAGACGTCCAGCGACTGCGGCAACTGCTCGGTGTGCCCGTGGTGCCGACGATCGCCGCGCGGTCCTTTGGGCTGAGCAGCCTGATCAAGGAGGCGAAACGGGTGGCCGCGGGGCCTGCCGAGGCGCCGGAGCCGCCCGTCGGGTACCCCGGGTGGCTGCGTCAAGGCCTCGTCGCTCCGCTCACGGCCCGTGTTGCAGCCCTGCCCGAGGTCGGGCACCATGCCGCGAAGTGGCTGGCCCTGCAGCTAGTCCAGGGAGACGAAGAGGTTTTCCGCTACGTCGCGCAACTGCCCGGAGGCGGGGAGGTCGCCCGGCTGGCCGGGCCGTCCGCTGCCGCGGCGGCTGGCGGCCGGGTGGCAACGTTTGCCCGCCCGGCTGACGGCAACGGCGTGGACCCGGGTCCGCCGCGGCCGCAGGAGATCGCCCTGATCGTCGCGGACGCCCGCTACACGTTCATCGCCGAGGTCCTGCGGGCCGTCGCGCGCCGCCCGCCGTGGCGCCGGGACCAGACGGAGCGCCTCGATGGGCTGTTTCTCCATCCTTTGCTCGGCTACGCAATCATGGGCGCCGTGTTCGCGTCGGGTTTCTGGCTCGCGTTCGTCGCGAGCGCTCCGCTTTCAGCCAGGGTGGACAGAGCGCTCGTGGCCGCGGGCGGGGCCACGGCGGCGGCGACGAGCTCCCTTGGCCTGCCCGTTGCCGTCCGCAGCCTCGTGGCCCAGGGCATCTTCCCGGGCGTCGGCGCGGTACTCTCCTTCGTGCCCTACATGGCCGTCTTCTTCGTCGTCTACCAGTTCCTGCAGGACACCGGATACATGGCGCGCGCCTCCGTGCTCGTCGATCGCTTTATGGAGCGCATCGGCCTGCACGGGAAGGGCTTCTTCGCGCTTGTGTCCGCCTACGGCTGCAATGTACCGGCCCTCTCGGCGACGCGCGTCATGGAGAATCCGCGCGACCGGCTGCTCGCCAACCTGGTCATCCCCTTCATACCCTGCAACGCGAGACTCGGCGTGATGGCGGTGATGACGGCCGCGTTCTTCCCTGGTCCAGGCGGCGCGCTGGCCATGATCGGGCTTCTCCTGATCAGCGTCGCGACCCTGACCTCGGTCACGTGGCTCTACCGCCGTACCATCCTGCCGACCGATCCGGCGCCGCTCGTGCTGGAACTGCCGCAATACCACTGGCCATCCCTGCGCAACGTCCTGCTCGCGACCTGGCATCGCGTCTGGCTGTTTCTCAGCCGCATCTGGTGGTATCTGATCTGGGCGACGCTCGCCATCTGGGCTCTGACGTATTTCCCCGTCGGAGCGCCCCTCGCGCAATCCTGGGCGGGTCGCCTCGGCCACGCTCTCGCGATCTTCGGCGGGCACTACGGTTTCGACTGGCGGCTCATGGTCGCCATCCTGTTCGGCTTCGTCGCCAAGGAGACGACGCTCTCCACGCTCGGGGTCCTGTTCGGTGCGGGCCAGGGCTATCTCTCCCTCTCGCATGCCCTGACGTCGGCCATGACACCGCTCGTCGCGTTCACCTATCTCGTGGTCTACATGCTGTACGTCCCCTGCCTCTCCACCGTGGTGCAGATGCGCAGGGAGAGCGGCGGCTGGGGCTGGGCCGGCCTGGGCGTCGCCGTCAACGTCCTGGTCGCCTTCGCGGTCGGACTGATCGTCGAACGCGTCGGCGTGCTGCTGGGCTTCAGCTGAACTGGGGGTGGCGCCTGTGCTTGGGCGGATCGAGGCCGCGCTGCGCGCCCGGCAGACCTGGACCGCCGGGGAACTCGCCCGTCACCTGGGCATGGAGCCCGAGCTCGTGCTTGCGGCGATCGACCAGCTGGGCAGGATGGGCCGTCTGCCTGAGAGCGCCGTGTTGCGCATCGAGGGCCGCCTGCCGCCTTGCGCGGGGTGCGCTTTCGCGCCCGATTGCGGCAGGGCGCCTTAGCCTGGCTCCGCGGCTCGTTGGCCCGACGGGCGGACGTCGTAGGTGCGAAGAGGCCGGGTGGCATGAGGCATCCTGCGCCGTGGCACACTGCGGGGCATGCAGCATGGTCTTGAGCCGTGGCCGGAACATGATGTGCCTTCGTACGCCGACGCGGCGCTTCTGAGCCGGGTGGTCTCAGGCGGTCCGCGGATCGTCTGGGGGGAAGGCGAACCCAAGGGGCCCTCGCTCTGATCATGGACAACTCGGGCCTGCGCGAGTCCGCGAACGGCGTCGGCTTCGTCTGCCCGACCAGGCAGGCGCTGCGTCTCGCGCTGAGCGAGGCTGGGGTTCCGCAGAGCGAGGTGCAGGTCTTTTTCCTCTACAAGGCCAGACCCCGGCGGGCCTACGATCGCGTGGCGGCCAACGCGGTCTGGGTGCCGCTGCTCCTCAGGCAGGTGGAGGAGAGCCCGGCGAGGGTGCTTCTGGCGCTGGGCAACACGGTTGTGCAGGCCCTGGTGGGCGGGGAGACGACGGTGCGGGCAAGTCGCGGCGTTCCCCTCAGCTTCGGCGGACGGCCGTTGGATGTCAGCTACCATCCGCTCGCCGTCTGGCGCGGCGGACATCCGCGCGGCGTACCAGAGGCTGGCGGTAGCCGGGGCGGGGTGAACCCGCGGGCGGCAAGAACGCGGTTGCCCGGGCGCGGAGCGCGCCACGGTCTACCGGCGCAGGTGACCCGGCCACGTCCAGCTGTACGGTCGTGTGGTGAAGCATAGGGGCAAATGGAGCAAGAAACGCGAAGCCGAACGGAAGTTTGGATACCCCAAACGAAGTAATGATCTCGACGAAGGATGTGTGTCTATCGACGGGGCCTAGGTGCGGATGCACAATCTGGGCAGCAGGTGGCGACTTTCCTATGTCTTAGGTCGGCGGAGGGATACCATGCTCAGGACATTCGGGCAAAAGATCATGGGAACCGCCATTGGCGCCTCTTTTATCATCGCCCTTTTCGCGGGCGCCGGCTTCTTGATCATGGGCATCGTGCACAGTGACGCCGGACAAATTCAGAAGTTCAGCCGGGCAACCGCGACCGTCGCGGACATGCGGGCCAACTTCTACGAACTGCGCGGAGCGGCAAAGCTCTATGCCCTGGGGCATAACCCGGCGGCCAACCTCGGCACCTATCGCAAGGACGTCGCGGCATTCGCCCAGGATGTCGAGACGGCGCGCCACCTGGGCATCGGCCGGCTCTCCGCCGACGTGGCGGCGATCGATGCGAAGCAGGCGGCATACGTCAACGACGTCGCGGCGGGCATCGCGCAGATCCAGGCGGGCGACACCAGGCAGGGCAGGCAGCTCATCTTTGTCACCGCGGCTCCCGCCGCGGCCAGCGAAGACCATCTGCTCGACGTCGCGACGGCTGACGCCACCGGCAAGGACTTCGTCGGCTTGGCGACCTTGGATCTCTTGGGCCTGGCGGGCGTCATGCGCATCCTGACGGGTGTCGTCGGACTCGTGGCGGTCGCCGTCGCCCTGCCGCTTGGCGTGTTCTTCGCGCGCTATCTCGCCTCGCGGCTTGACGCGGTCGTGACCGCGATGGAACGCGTCGGGGCGGGCGATCTCGCCACCGATCCGCCGCGCTTCAGCGGGCGGGACGAGACGACCCGCCTCGGCGAGGCGGCAAGAGGCATGATCGGGAATCTGCGCGATCTGGCGCGGCAGATGATCCGGAGCGCGGGCGAGATCGCGGCGGGCAGCGAGGACCTGCTGACGGCGGCACGCCGCTCGGAAGCGGTCGTGCAGAACGTGCGCGCGGCGGTCGCCAGCGTGAACGACGCCGCGACAAACCAGCGGGCCGGCATGCAGGACGCCGCCAGCACGATGCACGAGCTCAGGGTCGCCATCGAGCAGGTGGCGCACGGCGCGCAGGAGCAGGCGATCCGCGCCACGGAGGCGTCCCGGGACAGCGGCGACAGCGCGAACCGGGCGAAGGAGATGGCACAGGCCCTCACCACCGTGGAGGCCGTGGCGCAGGACGAGCGCGATGCGGTCGCATCGGGCGAGGCGACGCTGACCGAGGCGGGCCGGGCGCAGAGCGCGGTGGGCGAAAGCACGATGCGGGTGCGCGACCTGATGGTCGCCCTGGACGGGCAGGCCAAGCGGATCGCAGAGGTGACGACCCTCGTCGGCGAGATCGCGGCGCAGACCAACCTCCTCGCGCTGAACGCGGCGATCGAGGCGGCGAGGGCAGGCGAGCACGGCAAGGGCTTCGCCGTCGTCGCGGACGAGGTGCGCACCCTGTCGGACCGCACCAAGTCGGCCGTGGCGGAGATCGACCAACTGGTCGCCGGCATCATCCGGTCAGCGCAGGAGACCCGCGTGGCGGCCGAGCAGAGCGCGACCCACGTGCAGCGTCTCGTGGCGACGGGGGGCGCGGTGCAGGCGGCGTTCGGCCGCGTGGAAAACGCCATCTCCGCGGCGGGCGAGCAGCTCCGCCCGGCGATCGCGCTGGCGCGCGGCGTGGACGAA
>JAJZVM010000133.1 GCA_021845645.1 Bacillota bacterium | reverse complement strand
AGAACTCTCGAAGTCGCAACTCCGACTCTGCGGAGAGGAATATTCATGGAACACGCTGCGACGTGCGAGAGAGCGAAAAATCAAGGAAAACTTGCGGACCCAACAAACGCTAGGTTTTCTGGAGCGGAAGCACCAGAGCATGCTGAAAGCCCGGCAAGGGCGCAAAGCGGCCTGCCTCGGCGCCGCCTCGCCTCGCGACGCGGCTACTCGAGGAAATCCTTGAGCTGCTTGGCGCGGCTCGGGTGGCGCAGCTTTCTGAGGGCCTTGGCTTCGATCTGGCGGATGCGCTCGCGCGTGACGCCGAACGCGTGCCCGACCTCCTCGAGCGTGCGCGCGCGGCCGTCTTCGAGCCCGAAGCGCAACTCCAAAACCTTCTGCTCGCGCGGCGTCATTGTCGCGAGCACCTCGCCGATCTGCTCGCGCAGCAGAAGGTAGCTCGCGGCGTCGGCCGGCGACTCCGCGTCCTCGTCCTCGATGAAGTCCGCCAGATGCGAGTCGCCCTCATCGCCGATCGGCGTCTCGAGGGAGACCGGCTCCTGTGCCACCTTGATGATCTCGCGCACGCGCTCCGCAGACACGTCCATCTCGTCGGCGATCTCCTCCGCCGTCGGCTCGCGGCCCAGGTCCTGCAGCAGTTGACGCTGCGTCCGCACGAGGCGGTTGATCGTCTCGACCATGTGGACAGGGATGCGGATGGTGCGCGCCTGGTCGGCGATGGCGCGCGAGATGGCCTGGCGGATCCACCAGGTGGCATACGTGGAGAACTTGAAGCCCTTGCGGTAGTCGAACTTCTCAACGGCTTTCATCAGGCCGAGGTTGCCTTCCTGGATCAGGTCCAGGAAGTGCATGCCGCGGCCGACGTAGCGCCTGGCGATGCTGACCACAAGACGCAGGTTTGCCTCCGCGAGTTTCTTGGCTGCGGACTCGTCGCCTTCCTCGATCCGCCGCGCCAGCTCAACCTCTTGTTTGGCGGTCAGCAAGGACACGCGGCCGATCTCCTTGAGGTACATGCGTACAGGGTCGTCGAGGGCGATGCCATCCGGCACGCTGATCTCGAGCTGATCCTCGGGGGACGCGGCGTCGGCGCCCTCCGCGGTCTCTTCCTCTTCGGCCTCGGGCATCAGCGGCAGGTCTTCAAGGCTCCTAGTGCCTACGGCCCGTTCGCTTGTCACCAGGTCATGTTCATCCTCATGCCGCTCCCCGGGCACGAGGTCGGGGAGATCCGAAAACGGCCTCTGATCCATCTACGCATCACAACCTTCGTTCCATTGAAGCGACCGCCAGCCGGTGAAGGACAGAAGGCGCGTTCCGCCAGTGGGGGGCGGCCTGCGCGCCGACGGTCCTACCGGTGCCCGGCTGCGCGAGCGCTGGTGGGTGGGGCTGACTCCGCAAGCTACATGGTACAAGGATGGCATGATGCCACACAAAGTATCAAATACATCACAGGCCAGGGAACTTGTCAAGATGGAGAACAGCCTGGACTCGAGTTTTCGCTGCCGGGCGGTCGGATCCTGCCTGCTTTCGCGCTGTGTCGACAAGTTATGTTGTGAATTGTGCCTGAAGGCGCCTGGAAGCGTTGACCGCTGCAACCGGTGACCCTAGTCTGGACGAGGGACGCCCCTGCGCCACATCCGGGTCTGGGCTTGTCGGACCGGCCGAGCACACCTTCACCGGCACGCCCCGACATCAGACAGTTGCCTGCGGGTCCGTGCCACCCGTCCACCCTGACGGTTTTTGCAGCAGATCTGTTGAGCCTGGGAGGGCACCTGTGCACGCCGCTCTCGCCGTTGCGCTGTTCGTGGCCGTACTTGTCCTTGTCATCTGGCAGCCATGGGGTCTCTCGATCGGGTGGAGCGCGGCCGCAGGCGGCATTGTCGCCCTTCTGCTCGGAGTCGTCACACTGCGGGACCTGCGCGAGGTTGTGGGCATCGTCTGGGACCCGACCCTGACCTTCGTCGGGCTCATTCTGATCTCGCTCGTCTTGGACGCCACGGGGTTCTTCGAGTGGGCTGCGCTGCACATGATGCGGGCCGCCAGAGGCAGCGGCAGCCGGCTCTTTCTACTCACGCTCCTGCTTGGCGCCGGCGTCGCCGCATTCTTCGCGAACGACGGCGCGGCGCTCATACTCACCCCGATCGTTTACGAGCAGGTGCGGGCCTTGCGCCTGGACCGGCGCGCCGTCCTCGCTTTCGTCATGGCGGGCGGCTTCATCGCTGACGCCACCTCTCTGCCGCTCGTGGTGAGCAACCTCGTCAACATCCTGTCGGCGGACTTCTTCCACATCGGCTTTGTCAGCTATGCCCTGCGCATGCTGCCGGTGGACCTTGTCGCCTTCCTGGCATCGCTGCTCGCTCTCTACCTTCTGTTCGGCCGGGACCTGCCGCAGGCCGTGGCGGTCGCGGAACTGCCGCCGCCCATTGCAGCCATTCGTGACCAGCGGCTGTTCCGCGCGTCCTGGTACGTTCTCGCGATGCTCCTGGTCGGCTATCTGCTGAGCCAGTCGCTGCGGCTGCCCGTCTCGCTGGTGGCCGGGCTCGCCGCCGTCATCCTGCTCTGGCTCGCGAGGAGCAGTCCGGCCGTGTCGCTCCGGGCGCTGGTGCGCGAGGCCCCATGGCGCATTGTCGTCTTCTCCGTCGGTATGTATCTCGTGGTTTTCGGCCTGCGCGACGCGGGTCTGACGCGCTTCCTTGCCCAGGCCATCGCATGGGCGGCGGGCGGCGGCTCGCTGGCTGGCATCTTCTTCACCGGCTACGCCGCCGCCGTGCTCTCGTCCGCCATGAACAACCTGCCGACGGTCATGGTCACGGCGCTCGCCATCCACGCGGCGCCGTTGCACGGGGCACTGCGCACTGGCCTCGCCCTGGCGAACGTCGTGGGCAGCGACATCGGACCGAAAATCACGCCGATCGGATCTCTCGCGACTCTGCTCTGGCTCCATGTGCTGGAGCGCCGCGGCATGCGCATTGGCTGGGGCTACTACTTTCGTGTCGGCCTAACCCTGACGCTGCCGGTACTTGCGGCTGCGCTCCTTGCGTTGACCCTCGTTGTCCACATGCACGGCTGATGGCCAGGAGGCCAAGAAGAACGGCTCAGGCGCGCCGGAAAGCGGCTTCGTCCGGAGCCGGCGGCAGGCTGATGCGGCCTACCGCCGTACCCAGGAACCACAGGGCGAGCACGAGGTCGCCGAGTGCCGCTACCCAGAAGGCCACCCGTATCCCGATCGACTCCGCCAGCAGACCGAAGAGCAGGGTGCCGGCGAGCCCGAACAGCCCGCCGAAGAACTGCATCCCGCCGTTGACGCGGCCGAGCCAGCTGTCGGGCGTCAGGCTCTGGCGCAGCACGGTCTCGTTGAGCTCGTAGAGCGTACCGCTGAGATCGCCGCCCAGCTGTGCCATCGCCAATGCGGCGAAGGCCAGCACGAACCCGCCGCCCGCAATGGGAACGCACAGGCCGATAAGACCGCTGGCGAGCATGCTGAGAGTCAGGGTCTTGCCGATGCCAAGGCGCCTTACGATACTCTGCGAGATGGCCGCCGAAATCAGCGAGCCGACGCCGCCGAGCGTCACCAGGACGCCCAGGGCCAAAGGTCCCAGGTGCAGGGTGCGCAGGGCGTACAGTTCGTAGAGCGCGGCGAAGGCTCCGCCGAAGAGACTCGAGACGGCCAGGACGGTCGCGAGCGGGCGAAGCAGGGGATGACCCATCACCACCCGCAGGCCTTGCGCTGCTCTGGGCAGCGGCTGGCCCTCAGGCGTTGCCGCCGTGGCAGGTTCCGGGCGCCTGATCTTCAGGATGGTCAGCGCCGATACGAGATTGGCGATCGCATCGAAGAGGATGGCAGCCGGTGCCCCGAGCGCCTGCACAAGTGCGCCCATCACCGCGGGGCCGGTCGTCTCGCCTATGCTCCCGGCCGCATAGACCAGTCGGTTGCCCTCCTCGAGGCGCGCCCGCCCGACCAGGGCCGGCAGATAGGCCTGATCGGCAATCCTGTAGGCGAAGCCGATGCCGGCGACGAGCAGGGATACGGCGACGAGCTGCCAAAGCGCAAGCAGGTGGATGGCGCTGAGCACCGGCACCGCGAGCAGCAGCAGGAAGCGCGCCAGGTCCAAGGCGATCAGGAGGGGACGGCGCCGCATGCGGTCCGTCAGGGCGCCGGCGTGCGCCGACAGGAGAAGGCCAGGCAACTGCGTGGCTGCCGCCAGAACGCTGAGCCCGAGAGCGCCGGTGCCGAGGGTGAGGATGGCGGTGACCGGCAGGCCCTCGCGGCTGATGCGCGAGCCGATCTCGGCCACGAGACGACCGGACAGGAACCAGCGGATGTCGCGCTCGCGCAGCAGGGCTGGCTTTTTGGAGCCGATGTCGTGCATATGGCGCCCTGGCTTCGCCCACGCATCCGTTGGCACCTGCCTCGGGTCAAACGCTCCTTGGCGCGCGAGGAGCGCAGGTTTCGACACGAGGCCGCACGAATTGCGCGATAACAATCCGGTCCGGATGGGCAGCCGTCCGGCGCAGGGAGCGGATGACGATGCCGATCGAGCCGTCAAGGCGTTTCACCGGGCCGCGCGTCTATCTGGAACTCCTGCGCCGCGACCACACGCAGGAGCTTCTCCGCTACCGCCGCGACAATCTCGAGTTTCTGCGACCGTACGAGCCGCTCCAGGACGAGCGCGAACTTGTTCTGCCGGAGCAGGAGGCCCACATCGCCAGCTACCTTGAGCGCGCCGCGCGCGACCAAGGCTACCACTTCGGCATATTTCTGCAGCAAGGTGGGCGCCTGATCGGCCGCTTCAACCTGAACAACGTGGTTCGCGGCGTGTTCCAGAACGCCTACGTCGGCTACGCACTGGACCATAGGCACGAGGGGCAGGGGCTGATGACGGAGGCGGCCGCAATCGGCTGCGAGATCGGCTTCCGCCTGCTCGGCCTCCACCGGCTCCAGGCGGCGACCCTGCCGTGGAACAAGGCCTCGCAGCGCGTGCTCGAGAAGAACGGCTTCCGCCGCGAGGGGTTCGCCCCCGGCTATCTCAAGATCGCGGGCCACTGGCAAGACCACGTGATCTTCGCAAGGCGCGTCGACCAGGACCTTGATCTGCAGCCGCCGGAGGCTGGACCGGAGATCCGTCGTCGACTCTGAAACCCGGCGCCACCGGAGCTGGTCTGCAATGTGAGGGGTGAGACCATGGGCACGTCATCCGATCCGGGTCAGCGCGCCTTCTGCCGAGCCTGCGGCAAGGAGATCGATGCGCGGGCGGTCGTCTGCGTCCACTGCGGGGTCCCGACCGGACTGCGCACCTATGACCCGCTGGCCAAGGACTGGCTCGTAGCCCTCCTGCTCTCGATCTTCCTCGGCAACCTCGGCGTCGACCGCTTCTATATGGGCCATATCGGCACCGGCATACTCAAGCTGATCACCTTCGGCGGACTTGGCGTGTGGTGGCTGATCGACATCATCCTGATCGCCACCGACAGCATGACGGATGGCTACGGCCGCCCCCTGGCGCACCGCACCGTCTGACTTCCGTCCTCGCCCACGCGAGTGAGGAGTCGCAAGGATCGCGTCCCTAAGCGGCCGGGGCGCGGGCGAGTGTCGGACCGGTTGCCAGTGGGGAGATAGCGCCTGGTATGGCCCCTGCCTGCCCGGTCCGGCGCGCCACGGGGACCTCAGCCGGCGCTTCGCCTCGAACGGCGGCCGTCTCGCGCTGCTGCAGGAACGCGCCTGCCACGCCGCGGCCGGATGGCCGCAGGGCGCGTGGTGCACGCGAGGGGGCCATGGTGCGAGCGTCGCCGGGCGCAGGCTGTCCGCATAGGGCCCCGGGCGGCGGCGAAGGGGCGCCGAACCGCTTGCGTCCTTCCCGGGCGGCCTAGTAGAATAACACCCTCACTGCCGTGCGTCCTTGCGCACGGCCCTTTGCCCGTGTCCTGCGGGCGGGAGAGGGAGGGAAACATGGGGGACACCGAGCCTGGGCGCTTCCTGACGCTGGCCGAGGAGCAGGAGGTACTCGACGCCACCGTCGAGGGCCTGACCTATCTGCTCGACGCGACGCGCGAGGAGCGCCTGGCACGCGAGGCCGAATTCCGGCGCACGCAGGACGCCGTCGCATGGCGGCTTGCCGCCTACCGGCGCGAGCGCATCGCCGATCTCGAGCATGTGGTGATCTGGCGCCAGCGACCGTACTACGCACGCATGGACGTGCGTGCGGACGGACAGGAGGAGATCGAGCGCTACTACCTTTCGGAGGTGCTCGACGACTGGACAGACCTGTCCGCCGCAGGCGGCGCGCAGATGATCCACTGGACGGTACCCATGGCGCGTGCCTTCGCGGAGCAGCCGGAGCTGATCGAGGTGGGGGCGTTCCGCGGACGCACCCTGTTGAAGCGCCGCTTCGAGATCAAGGACCTGCGCATCGTCGACATGGGCGATGCGCTTTCTGGCTACGGCGCGACAGGCGTCGTGTCGGGCGACCCCTTCCTCGGCCGCGTGCTGGCGATGGCGGGGGAGAAGGCGGGCAGCATCGTGCGCACGATCGGCCGGCAGCAGAGCCAGGCCATCTTCGAGCGGGTGCCATTGCTGGTCGTCCACGGCGTGCCGGGCTCGGGCAAGACGCAGATCGGGCAAATGCGCGTAGCCTACCTCGTGACCGATGCGGCCACCGACCCAAGTCGCCGCCTGAAGGCGGACGCCTGTCTCATCCTTTCGCCGTCCCGGGCCCTTGTGGAATACATGGAGGCCGTCCTGCCGAGCTTCGGTGTGCAGGGCGTTCGGCAGGAGTCGGTCGACGGGTGGCTCGCGGAGTATGCCGGGGTCGATCTGCCGGGGCAGTCGTCCGATCCGCGGCGCGGCCACGCGGATTTCAAGCGGGCCATCGAGGAATGGCTGCAGGGCAGGGTGGCCGAGGGGCTTCGCGGGCTGGCCGCCGCCGCGCCGGTTGCGGGGGAAGGTTGGCGCATCGAGCAGTCTGACCTCCAGGCCGCGTGCGAAAGCCTGACCCCCGACGCCTACGACGAGATGCGCCGCGCGCTGCGCGAGCGGATCGCCCGCCCCGCGAAGGATCGCATCCTGCGCGAACTGTCGATCGGCTGGGACGAGAGCGACAAGACCCGATACAGGCGGGTCGAGGCCGAGATCGATGCCAAGGCGTCGGGCCTCGTCGACCGTCATCTGCCGCCCGTCTCGCCGCCTGATGCCCAGCTCGCGCTGCTGCGGGCGAGGGGCGACAACCCGCGCCTTGGCCTGGGCGACCTGCCGGCCCTCGCCTACTGGCGCCTCGTGCTGACAGGCCGGCGGCTGCGCGGCCTGCACCATGTCGTGGTCGACGAGGGGCAGAACGTGGCGCCCCTCGCCTACGAGGTGCTGCGCCGCGCCGTTCCGGACGCAACCTTCACCGTGCTCGGCGACCTGGCGCAACGCGATCCGCTCCTCACCGGGCTGGGGGACTGGAGCGAGCTCGCCCGGCTCGGCTTCGCCCAGCCCCTCGTGCGCTACCTCGGCATCAACTACCGGTCGACGCCGGCCATCGTGGCGCTGCTCAACGTGCTTGGCCCGAAGATGGAGCTGCCGTTCCTCCCGATCGAGGCGATCGCTCGCGAGGCGCCGCCTGTCGTGGCGGTGGAGATCGCGGCCGGGCTCGACATCGCGGCGGCGGCGGTGCAGCTCCTGCAGGCCCTGCCGCGCACCACCGCCGCGATCTTGTGCGCAGACCCGGCGCGCAGCGAGGACGTTCGCGCCAAAGCGCGCAGAGCTGCCTTCCCGCAGGGGCGCGAGCCCTTCATCGGCACGCGCACAGAGGCGGCCGGACTTGAATTCGACCTCGTGCTCGTCCTCGGCGCGGACGCCCGCACCTTGCCCGCCACGCCCCAAAGGGCCTCGGATCTCTTCGTCCTCGCGAGCCGCGCGCAGAACCGGGTGCTGCTGCTGCATCAGGGACCGCTCACGCCTCTCGTCGCCGGTGCCGACATCGTGCGCCGCTCGGTGACGCAGCTGAGCGAGGCCGACGGCGCAGCAACCGAGGGTGGCAGTCCCGGCGGGCGGTGACAGCCGTGGGTGCGACTCACATTCCCCCTTCGCCTTGCTGGATCGGCACCCCGCGGAATACGGCCCAGAGCGCGAGGTCGTACAGGGACTTCATCGCCCCGGCGAGGATGAAAGGCAGCCCCATGGCGGCGAGCGAAAGGGCGAGGCCCGTGATCGCGGGCGAAACGGCGGACGCCGTGCCGCGCACCGCGGCCGTCACCCCCGCCGCCGCGCCCTGCTCCTCGGGGGTCACGAGCGCCATCGTGTAGGCCTGCCGCGTCGGCACGTCCAGTTGCGAGAGGAGACTGCGCAGGACGAGCAGGGCGGCGGCCAGGGGGAAGTTGGGCGCGAAGGCGACGAGCAGCAGCAGGATGTTGGACGGCAGATGCGTGAAGACCATGGTGTTGAGAAGCCCGAAACGTCGCGCAAGGTAGGGCGCCGCGAGTTGCGAGAGGGCCATGGCGAGGTTCGTCGCGAAGAACAGCACTCCGGCCGCGCCGGCGGCGATGCCGAAGCGCTCATGCAGCCAGAGCACCGCGATGCCCTGCGCGACCAGGCCGCCTGCGAGGGCGTCGACGCCGAAGAGCGCCGTCAGGCGCAGGACAATGCCGCGGCTTTGGACTAGGCGGCCCGAGCCCCTGTTTTTGCCCTCGCCGCCTCCCTCCTCGACTGCAGGCGAAAGGCCGCTGTAGAGGCTGGCGATACCGAGGCCGATCGCCGCGTAGAGCCAGAATGCCGGAGCGCCGCTGAGGCCGGGAGGAAGGGCGGCGACCGCGAGTGCGCCGAAGGCCCCCGCGAGCGCGGCTGTCATGTTGTAGCGGGCGTAGAGCGTCATGCGGCGGTCGCCGGCGCTCAGATTGGCCAGGGCCGCCTGCTCGAGCGGCAGCATGGCCGCGACGTCCTTGCCGGTCGGGCTGAATGTGGCGAGAAGACTCGCGAGCGCAAGCACCGGCAGAGCGCTGCTGGTGGCGAGCAGGACGCCGCCGAGACTGATGCCGAGAGAGAGCAGCAGCAGGGTGCGGCGCCTGCCGAGCGCGGCGCCGAGACGGCCCGCCAAGGCGCTCATGCCGCCGCTGGCGAGCAGCGCGACTGTAAAGAGGAGGCCGATCTCGATGGCTGGGATGCCGTGTCCGCGCCAGTAGAGCGCCACTTCGACCGAGACCAGACCGTAGCCGAAGTTGCGCAGGGCGGTCGCCCAGAGGATGCGTCGCGCGTCTCTTCCGCCGTCTGGCGATGCCATGCGTCGCAGCAGGAAACTAGGCCCCGACCCGGGATTGGCACCAGCGGTAGAGGGCATCGTAGAGCGGCGTCTCGAGGCGGATCTTGGCATGGTCGTCGTCGCCGTGCAGGAGCGCGAAGCCGTTGGCCGCAGCGTAGAGCCCAGCCGCTTCCGGCACGATGTCGCGATCGTCCGCCACATCGGCGCCGTGCACAATCTTGGCAAGGAGTTCGAGCGCCGGGTCCCCGAGGTCGTACTTGCGCATGATCGATTCGAAGCTGCAGCGTCCGTCGACGTGGCCGAGCTCGACACCCTTGACGTCGAACGGGATGGCACCTTCGCGCTCCGCGACGGTCATGACCTCGTCACCCGGCACGAAGAGATACTCGGCCTCGGGATCGACGAAGCGGGAGATCAGCCAGGGGCAGGCGATCCGGTCGACGTTGGCGTTCTTGCGCGTTACCCACTTCATAAAAAGGCCTCCCAGACGCCTCGCATCACCGCACCCACCGTACACCGGCGGCCGCGTCGGCGACAAGCGGCCGCGGTTTGGTGCGATGCGAGCCGTCTGAGGACGGTGCGGGAATTCGCCGAGTCCCGCACTCCATGGCCCAGAAGCCTTGCCACCTCCGCGCCGACCTTCGCGCCGTCGCGCATCAGGGGCACCTGGCCGCACGCCTAGGGCAGGGGTCGCGCTCCCGCCGCGCTCCCCGCCCTGGCCGCTCTAGCGCAGGGTCGCGGCGGGCGCCAGTACCTTCGTCCAGCGGACGAGCTCCGTCACCAACTGGGAGAGGAGCCTGCGGGTGTCCTCGTCCTGCAGGCGGCCGTCGGGCGAGAACTTCGCCTGGGGGTCGCGCACCAGAATCTCGGGCTTGTTGACGAGGTGCATGTTCGTGAACACCGCGACGTGCCGGAAGTGGAGTTGGGCCCGCACGGTTCCGAACGTGCCTTGTGAGGCCCCCATGATCGCCGCGGGCTTGTCGAAGAGGCCAGAGTCGGTGACAGGGCGGCTGGCCCAGTCGAGAGCGTTCTTGAGCGCCCCCGTGAGCGAGTAGTTGTACTCCGGCACCGCGAAGAGCAGGCCGTCCGCACGCTTGACCCGCTCCCGGAACACCTCCACGGCCTCGGGTGGCCTGTCGCCGTCGAGGTCCTGGTTGTAAAGAGGCAGATCGCCGATCGGGATCTCCTCGTACTGGACTTCCTCAGGCATCAGATCGGCTGCCGCGCGCAGCAGCATGAGATTGTATGAGCCCTTGCGCAGACTGCCGGAGATGCCGCCGATGCGGATGGTGCTGTCGTTCACGAGGTTCTCTCCTCCCTGGATGTGAGGTATAACTATGAGAAACATAGCACTTCGGGAATAGTGGAGCAACCAACCCGCGGCTTCGCCGACAGGAGGTTGGCCCTGCCACAGGAAATTGATGCGTCCAGAGGCATTCAGCGTTTGCCGAGGAGGCCCGAGCCGTGCGCTTCACCGTTGTGCACGCCGCCGATCTTCATCTCGATACACCATGCAGCGGCCTGGGCAGGATGGCACCCTTGGTTGCGGAGGCATTGCGGGAGGCATCGCTCGACGCCTTTGACGACCTCGTCGAGCTCTGCCTCAGGGAGCAGGCGGCGATCCTGTTGCTGGCGGGCGACATCTACGACGGTTCCGAGCGGGGAATCCGCGCGCAGCGTCGTCTGCGCAGCGGTCTCGAACGCCTCTCGCGCCAGGGCGTGCGCACCTTCATCGTCCACGGCAACCATGACCCCCTTTCGCAGTGGGGCGATGGCGCTGCCCTGCCTGCAGGTACGGTGGTGTTTCCCGCCGACGAGGTGCGGTCCGTCCCCGTGGCGGCGGACGGCGTGACCCTCGCCACCGTGCACGGCATCTCGTTCCGCGAGCGGGAGGAGAGCCGCAACCTCGCCCGGCTCTTCCACCGGGGGGGTGGCGGCCTGCAGATCGGGCTCCTGCACTGCAACGTGGGTGACCCGGAGCATGCCCAGTACGCGCCTTGCAGCCTCGACGACCTGCGGCAGGCGGGCATGGACTACTGGGCGCTCGGCCATGTCCACAGGCGCAGGATCCTGCTGGAGGGCGGACCCTGGGCGGTCTATCCCGGCGTGCTGCAGGGCCGTAGCCCTGCCGGCGGGGAGCTGGGGCCGAAGGGTGCCATGGTGCTTTCCTGCGACCATGCCCTGGGCCTTGCGGAGCCGCCCCGAGATCG
>JAJZVM010000132.1 GCA_021845645.1 Bacillota bacterium | reverse complement strand
CCGGGCACGCGCCCGCCGTGCCTCTCGATCAAAGCCTGGCACGTCGCGAGGATGTTCTTGGCCTTGGCGCGGAAGAGGCCGCAGTCGCGGATGATGTCCGCGAGTTCGTCATCGGACAGGGCGAGCATCTGCTCAGGGCTCGCATAGCGCGGAAAGAGGCGCGGCGTGATCATGTTGACGCGTTCGTCGGTACACTGCGCCGAGAGGATGGTGGCGACGAGCAGTTCGAACGGCGTTTCGTGCAGGAGAGCGCATTGGGCGTCGGGGTAGGTCTCGGCCAGGATGTTGAGAATGCGGCCTGTCGCGATGCGCATCAGTCGCTGGCCGCCCCGTCGCCCAGGCGGATCTCCTCGCCGCCGCGGTACTGCAGGCGGTAGAGGTCCCAGTACAGGCCGCGGCGGGCCAGAAGTTCCTCGTGGGTACCGCGTTCCACGATGCGTCCGCGGCTGAGGACGAAGATCTGGTCGCAGTGGCGGATGGTTGAGAGCCGGTGGGCCACGATCAGTGTCGTGCGCCCTTCCGAGACGCGCTCGAGGGCCGACTGGATCAGGGTCTCGGTCTCGGTGTCGATGCTGGCGGTCGCTTCGTCGAGGACCAGCACCTCGGGGTCGTGGGCGAGGACGCGCGCGAAGGCGATCAGCTGGCGCTGGCCTGCCGAGAAGGTCGAGCCGCGTTCGAGCACCTGTTCGTCGTAGCGGCCGGGCAGGCGGTCGATGAATGTGTCCGCGTGGACGTGCGCCGCCGCCTGTTCGATCAGTTCCGGTGGCAGATCGTCACCCAGACGGATGTTGTCGCGCACGTTGCCGGCGAACAGGAACACGTCCTGGAGCACCATGCCGATGGCCCGCCTCAGCCTGCGCTGCGGCAAGTCCTTGACGTTCCTGCCGTCGATCAGCACCGCGCCGCGCTGCACGTCGTAGTAGCGGCCGATCAGGTTGACGATGCTGGACTTGCCGGCGCCTGTCGCGCCGACGAACGCGACCGACTGGCCAGGCTGGACGGTGAAGTCGACGTCGCGGAGCACCCACTCCTCGCCGTCATAGGCGAACCAGACGTGCTCGAAGCGTATCTCGCCCTTGAGCGGCTGCGGCAGTTCGGCCGGGGACTCGGCGTCCACGACGCCGCGCGGCGTGTCGAGCACCTGGAAGATGCGCTCGGATGCCGCCATCGCCGCTTGCATGATCTGGTACTTGTCCGCCATGTCGTTGATCGGCTGGTAGAACTGTTGGGCATAGCCGATGAACGCGTAGAGCACGCCGAACGCGACGATGTGCTCGAGCACGGTGCCGCCGCCCCACCAGATCAGTGCCGCGGCCGTAAGGTTGTAGAAGAAGTTCATCGTCGGGCGGAAGACGGCGAAGATCGTCAGTTCGCGGATGCCCGCCCGCAGATAGCCCGAGTTGTCTTGGTCGAAGCGGCGCTGCTGCCCCAGCTCCTGGCGCATCGCCTGCACGACGCGCATGCCGGCGAAGTTCTCCGCGAGGAAGGCGTTCAGCCGCGCGAGATAGATGCGCACCGTGCGGTAGGCGTTGCGCGCGTAGCTCGTGTAGATCATGGTGCTGACGATCAGCAATGGGATGATCGAGTAGCCGACGAGGGCGAGGAAGTGGTTCATCTGCCACATGATCACCATCGCGCCGACGAGCAGGAAGAGATCCTTGAAGATGTTGACGATGACCGACGTGTAGACCTCGTTCAGGGCTTCGGTATCGTTGGTCACCCGCGTCACCAGCCGACCGATCGGGTTGCGGTCGAAGTATTGCAGGTGCATGGACTCGATGTGGCTGAAGAGCTGCTTCCTGATGTCGAAGATGATCATCTGGCCTGCCCACTGCAGGATGTACGTCTGGATGTAGTTCGCGGCGAACGCCACAAGAACCACGAGCCCGTAGATCAGGCCGAGCAGTTCCAGTCCGTGCACGTCCTGCTGACGGAAGCGGCCCAGCGCCGCCTGCGAGAGCGGGAGGGCGGACAGTTCCCTGCCGCCGAGGGTCGGGACGCCGTCCCGCCAGCGCAGGCTTTTGCCCTGGACGATGCCCTGGACGAGGTAGTAGCGGCCGTCGGGAGCCTTGGCGATCTCCGAGAGCGGCCCATGCCGGCGGCCCTTCAGGTTCCCCACGCGCACATAGGCCCGGCCGCCGTAGAGCACGGCTCCCTGCGGCGCGCCCTGCGGGCTGAACGATGCCATCGGCTGCGTCAGGCCGCCAATGTAGCTGTCGATCGCGATGGCGGACAGGTACGGCGGCGCGAGATCAGCCGAGGTGACGAAGCCGATCAGCAGCGCGGAAAGCAGGATCGCCGCCCAGTACGGCTTGGCGTAGCCCAGCAGCCGGCGGACGAGGCGCCCGTCGTAGGCCTTGCCGATCGCGTTCTCCTCTCGGAAGTCCTGGACGGACAACTAGGCTCCCTCCTCCGCGCGGTGCAGGATGCGCTCCTCGAGGAGCTGCCGGTCGTAGAGATCCTTGTAGCGCCCGCCTAGGCGGAGCAGATCCTGGTGGCGGCCGCGTTCGACGACCTGCCCATCCTCAAGGAAGAGGATGAGGTCCGCGTGGGAAATGGCCGAGATGCGGTGCGCGATGATGACGTTGGTACGGCCCTTGCGCTCCTTGCGCAGGGCGGCGAGGATCTGTGCCTCTGTCTGGGTGTCGACCGCCGACAGGCTGTCGTCGAGCAACAGGATGGCCGGATCCTGCACCAGGGCGCGGGCGATGGCGACGCGCTGCTTCTGGCCGCCGGAGAGCGTGACGCCGCGCTCGCCGACAAGCGTGTCGTAGCCCTGCGGAAACTCGACGATGTTGTCGTGTACCGCGGCCTGGCGGGCGGCCCGCTCGACGTTGCCGCGGTCCGCGTCGGGGCGGGCGAAGGCGATGTTCTCTGCGATCGTCTCGGAGAAGAGGAAGGCGTCCTGGGGCGCGTAGCCACAGGCGGCGCGCACGTCCTCGACGCGCAGGCTCTCAAGCGGATGCCCATCCAGGAAGATCGTGCCTGGCGGGGCGTCGTAGGCCCGGATCAAAAGGTTCGCGAGCGTGGACTTGCCGCTGCCGATCGGCCCGATGACGCCAAGCGTCTGGCCCGGCTCCAGATCGAAGCTGACATCGCGCAGGGCCGGTGGCAGGCCGGGCTCGTACGCAAACGTCAGGCTTCGCACCGAGATCGCCCCCCGCGCCTGAGGCAGCGCGATCGCATCTTTCGGCTCGCGGATCTCGGACTGCACCTCGAACAGGCGGTTCAGGCGCTCCATCGAGGCGGCGCCCCGCTGCAGGACGTTGATGACCCAGCCGGCGCCGGCCATCGGCCCCCGCAAGAGGCCGAGGTAGTAGAGAAACGCGACATACTCGCCGAGCTGCAGGTGGCCCATCAACACGAGATAGCCGCCGTAGGCGGTCGCGATGGCGAACGAGATGCCGCCGATCGCGTCGACGAGCGGGTCGAACAGGCCCCACACGCGTATGAGTTCCATGTTGCGCCCGACGTACGCCCGGCTGCGCGCGAGAAACTTCGCGAGCTCCGGATCTTCCTGGGCGAAGCCCTTGACGACGCGGATGCCCGAGAAGTTCTCCTGAACGTCATCCGTCATATCGGCGAAAGCGGCCTGCACCTTGACGAAGCGGCGGTGGATCATCCGGCCGAGGCTGCCAGCCACGATGGCGGAGAGCGGCAGGGGCAGCAGCGCGACGAGGGACAGGGAAGGCGAGATCGCGCTGAACATGATGATGACGGTCGAGACGATCAGAAAGCTGGAGTCCACCGACGCGACGACCCCCATCGCGAACGACATCCGTACGGCCTGCACGTCGTTCGTCGCATGCGCCATCAGGTCGCCCACCTTCTGGTGGTTGAAGAAGTTGGCCGAGAGGCCGGTCAGGTGGCCGAACAGCTTGCGGCGCAGCCGGTACTCGATGCGGCGTGAGGCCCCGAAGCAGTTCGTTCGCCAGAAGAACCGCAGGGCGAGGATAAGCACACCCGCCACGACCATGGCGAGCGCGTAGGGCAGCAGTTTGGGCATGCTTGCGCCGGGGCCTGTCACGGTATCGACGAACAGGCGCAGGATTTGCGGCGTGATCAGCTGCAACAGGTCGGCAAGCACCAGAGCCGTCAAGCCCAAGACGTAAAAACGCAACTCCGGGCGCACGAGGTCCCGGATCTTGAGAAACTGCCGGATGGCCTGCAACCCCCCTGGCACGGGAAATCGCCCCCACCGGCACTAGAACCGCTGCGGGCGGGGGAACACTTGCGATTGGACGCGCGGCGTCCTTTACCTCCTTCTCGATCGGCCGCGCGGACCCTGCAAGAAGGGATAGGAAATGCTTTACTTGCCGCTCCTGCTTCGGCTCGTCCTCGCGGATCCCGCGCTGAGCCCCGGCAGCCAGGCTCCTCCGGTCGTGGTCCAGCGCCTCGGCGGTGAGATGCAGCGCGTCTCCCTCAAGGGTGAGAGGCACCTCATCGTCTTCTTCGCAAGCTGGTGTCGACACTGCCCTACCTATGTCACGTACCTTGCCAGGGATGGAGCTTTGCGCAGGACCGGGGTGCGGGTGGTGCCAATCGACCTCCTGCCATCGGAACTGCCGGGGGAGATCGAGACACTCTGGCAGCGCCTCGGACGTCCGGCTCCCCTGTACCTGGACCGCTACGGCGAGGTCGCCGATGCCTACCAGGTCACCGATCTGCCCACCGCGGTGCTTGTCGGCCCGGACGGGCGCGTCCAAGGGGTTCTGGTGGGCGTGCAGGACAAGAAGGCTGTCATGAGGCTCCTGCAGAGACCGCGCGCGTGAGAGGCGCCGATGTCCCCCAGGGCGCGTGCCCGGGGGACTTTTCCTGTCCCGCGGCCAAAGGGATGCAGACCTTTTGGCGCGATGTGGCAGCGATTACGCGCCGGCACGCGGCCGCTTGCCGCATCGCGTCGCGCGCAATGGTCATGGTTTACAATGATATGGTCGAGTGCGGCCGCGCGACGCGCGGAGCCTTGCAACGGTCCTCACGGGCGTAGCGCTGGGAGATAGGGCCGCCAGCGGGCCTCTCTGCGCCAAAGGTGCGTCGAAGGTCCAAAGACCAGCGAATCGGCATCGGTCGGCAGATCATGCGAAAGGGCAGAGTTGGAGGAGGGATTCGTGCTGCGGCCGAATTTCCGCATTCTCACCGTCTACCTGCTGGGCGTCTTCATCGGGGCGCTTGACATGAGCATCCTCGGACCCGCCTTCCGGCTGATCGCCGGGACCTTTCACATCAGCCTCGCCTGGATGGCATGGACGGTCACCACGTACAGCGTCGCCTACGTTGCGGCGACCGTGCTTGCCGGTGCGGCCGGCGACCGGCACGGACGCAGGCGGATGTTTCTCCTCGGCATCGTAGCCTTCGGTGTCGCCTCGACGATCGCGGCGCTCTCGCACGTGTTCTGGGTCTTCCTGGTGGCGCGCGCGGTCCAGGGCCTGGGCGCGGGAGCCGTCTATCCGAACGCCCAGGCCGAGGGCATGCGGCTCTTCCCGCCGCAGCGCCGTGGCATGGCGCTCGGCATCTTCGGCGCCGCCTTCGGCGTGGCGAACATCATCGGACCCAACCTGGGCGGGGCCCTCGCGCAGTATGTCGGCTGGCCGGCGATCTTCCTGATCAACATTCCGATTGCCGTCGTCGTCCTGCTTCTGGCCGGGCGTCTGCCCGAGTCCGAACGCTCCATGCGCCCGGCGCCGGACCTTGTGGCCGGCGTCGCCTTCGCTGTGTTCCTGGCCCTTGCGCTGCTGACGCTCGACGCTTGGGGACCTTGGCGCCTGCTTGCGGCCGTCGGCGCTCTCGGCGCCCTGGCGACGTTCATCGCGCGGGAGCGCACGCCGGGCAGCACCCCCTTCCTCGATCCCCACGCGTTGCGCGGAGTGTCAGGCGCCGCCTTGGTGGCGGGCGCGGCGGTGGTCGGCGTCGACATGTCGGCCGCCGTCTTCGTGCCGACCCTGGCGCAGGAGTCGCTCGGGCTGAGTGTCCTCGGCTCCGGCGTCTCGCTGATGCCTGCCGCTTTCTCTGCCGCGGTGCTCGCTCCGGTCGCGGGCGTGCTGTCGGACCGGTTGGGCGGCCGCGGCGTGCTGCAGGTGGGGCTCGCGTTCGCGGCCCTGGGCGGCATCCTGCTCGCCCTGCCGTCGTTGACGCTCTGGCGCTTCATCCTGGCGATGCTCGCGTTCGGGGTGGGCACGACCTTCACCATGGGCGCGCCGCTCAACCGGCTGGCGATCGGCCTTTACCGGGAGGAGCAGACAGGTGAAGCCCTGGCCAACGTCGCGGTCTTCAGGTCGGTCGGTATCGCGGCGGGACCGGTCCTTCTGACGATCGCGATGGCCTGGCACCGCTTCTCGGGCATGTTTGCGGCCGTGGCTCTGGTCTCGATCGTCGGCATCGTCATCTTTCTGCTGGTGCCCGATGTCCGCGCCGCGTCGCGCGCCGCGGGCGAGGACGCTTAAGCGCGGAGTGCGGGTGCCAGCAGAATGCGGAGGTGGCAAGGGGTGGCAAAACGGCGCCGGTCCAGGGAGGGCGGCCTCCTGATCGCCGTAGAGGGACTCGACGGTTCGGGCAAGAGCACGCAGATTGAGCTGTTGCGCCGCCATCTGCAGCTGCAGGGCCTCGCGGTGCATCGCAGCAACTGGAACTCAAGTCCAGCGGTGCACCCGCTGATCCGCAGTCTCAAAGCGGAAAGGGCGCTTACGCCGCACAGCTTCGCCCTTGTGCACGCCGCGGACTTCGCGGACCGCTACGAGCGGGAGATCGTGCCGCGGCTGCGCCTCGGCGTGCACGTGCTGTGCGATCGCTACGTCGGCACCGCATTGGCGCGCGACGGTGCGCGCGGCCTGTCGCGCGATTGGATCGGCAGACTCTACGACTTCGCCCGGCCTGCGGACATCACATTCTACTTCCGCGTCCCGCCGGAGGTTGCGGCCGCGCGCATCCTGCGGGGCAGGCCGGCATTCTCGCACTATGAGGCAGGTCTCGACCTCGACCTCGCGGTCGACCCCTACGAAAGCTTCCTCCGCTTTCAGACCCGGGTGGCTGCCCATTACGCGGCGATCGCCGACAGCCAGGGCTGCGTCGTGATCGACGCCACGCTGCCGATGCGCGTTCAGCAGCGGCGGGTGCGGGCCGAGGTGCGGCGCCTCCTCGGGGGGGGGGCCAGATGATGCCTCCGGGCAGGCTGATCGTCATCGAAGGTCCGGACGGCGTAGGGCGGACAAGCCTCATCCGCCACCTGCGGGGAGCGCTCGAGAGCGAGGGACGGACGGTGACGTCGGTACGCCTCAGGGGTTCGGCGGGCATGCGCGGACCGCTGCGGGACCTGCAGCGGCGCGGCGACATCGCGGAACGTGCTCTCTTCCTGCTTTATGTCGCAGATCTCGCGCTTCTCGCGCGCGAGGAGATCGCTCCGGCGCTGGCGGCCGGCCGCATCGTGCTCGCCGACCGCTACACGCTCACACCGGTCGTGCGCGCCGAGGCGCGGGGCATCGACGGGGCATGGGCGGCAGACGTGCTCGCATTCCTGCCGGAGCCTGATCTCACACTCGTCCTGGAAGCCGACGCCCGCGTGCGCCTTGGGCGCATGCTGACGCGGCGACGTTTTCTGACGCCGCGCGAATCCGGGCTCGGCGCAACGTTCCGCCGCGACGCCCAGGCGATGCTGATGCGCTACCAGCGCAAGCTCGACCTGCTGTTCCACGCTCGGGTGGACGACCTGCGCGTCAAGTCTGTGGACGCGGGGAAGGCGGGCCCGGAGGTGCTGGAGGCTGCGCTCGAGGCGGTGCGGGGTGCGGTGGCGAAGCCATGGGGAGGAGGCGCGGCGTGAAGCGTGATGTGGGCACCATGGCGTGGGACGCGGCGGTCGCGGCGACCTGCGCCAAGTACGGCAGCGACGACAGGCACGGCAGCCACGTGGCCAACCTCGCGCTTCAGCTGTTCGAGGCGTTCTCGCCTCTGCACATGCTCGGCGGCGATTACGAGCGCATCCTGGGACATGCCGCGCACCTGCACGACGTCGGCTATTTCGTCGCGGCCAAGAGTCACCACCGGCACGGCGCCTACATCGTCGAACACGATGAGCAGATGCGCGAGTATCCGCTCGAGGACCGGCGGCTGCTCGCGGGCATCGTGCGCAACCACCGCAAGCGGGCCCGTCCCGCGCCAAGGGAGTGGCCGCGCGAGCGCAGGCAGGCGCTGCTCTGGCTCTCCGCCCTGCTCCGCGTAGCCGACGCGCTCGACTACGATCACACCCAGGCAGCCGATATCACCGGGGTTCTGCCGCACGGCAGCGGCTTCGAGATCGTCGTGCAAGGCATGGATCCCAGGGCCTCGGTTGTGCGGCTGGCCGGCAAGGCCGGCCTTTTGCAGGAACTGTCGGGCGGTCCGATCCGTTTTGCGGAGGCGAAGCGGTGAGGAGCGGACGTCACGCCTTTCTCGACATCGGCTCGCACTCGGCGCGGCTGCTCGTGGTCGAGGTGGGCCCGCACCAGTGCTGGCGGGTCGTCGACGAGGAGCGGGCCATCTTGCGGCTGGGTGACGCCCTGGCGCGCGAGGGACGGCTGATCGGCGAGATCGAGCGGGCGCAGACCGTCTACCGCTCGCTATGCCAGCGGGCTCGGCACCTCGGGGTGCGCGAGAGCGAGGCGGTCGGCACAGCGGCGCTCCGCGCGTCCCGCGACGGCGCCGCCTTCGCCGCCCAGCTCGCGCGGACGGCTGGCGTGCCGCTCACCATCCTGGGCGGCGAGGAGGAGGCAGGGCTCGGCTTTGTCGGTGCGGTCGGGACGCTGCCCGTGTCGAGCGGCAACCTTTGCGACCTTGGCGGCGCCAGCACGGAGGTGAGCCAGTTCCATGGCCGCGCCTTGCAGGTGGCCACCAGCGCACCGGTCGGGGCGGTCACCCTGCACCAGCAATTTCTGCGGGACGATTCGCCGACTGCCGCCCAGGCTGCCGTGGCCCTGTCCTACGTGCGGCAAGTCTTGCAGGCGACCGTTCCCAGGCCCGAGCCCGGGCTGCCGCTGGTCGCACTCGGCGGGAGCTTCCGCAGCATCGCCAAGCTGCACCAGACGGCGGAGCGCTACCCCTTCGCGTCGCTGCACAACTACCGCATGCCGCCGGACGCGATCGAACTGCTTTGGCGGCGGCTGGGTCTCCTCACACTGCGCGAGAGGCTTAAGGTGCCGGGCCTCGCGGCGCACCGCGCGGAACTGGTGCCCAGCGCCCTCGTGATCGCGAGCGCCATCGTCGACCACCTCAGGCCCAGCGAGATCGTGATCAGCGGCGCGGGACTGCGCGAGGGCCTGCTCTACCGCCAACTCTATGGACACGATCTGCCGAGGGTCGACGACCTCCTCGAGCAAAGCTGCCGCAATCTCCTTTTTCAGCTCGCCGAGGTCGTGGACGAGGATCAGTCGGCCTTGACCGGCGACCTTCTCCTGGCGCTCTCGCCGCTGCTCGGCCAGGCAGACGCATTGCGGATCGGGCGCGCGGCGGCGAGCCTGCGCGGCATCGGCAGGCGAATCAACTTCTACGACCGCCACCGCCATACGTTCTCGATCATCCTCGGGGCGCGCCTTTTCGGCCTCAGCCACCGCGAGCAGGTGCTGCTGGCGGCGGCCGCGGCCTACGAGGGGCCGCGGCTCATGCGCGAAGCACTCGTGCCCTACCTCGACATCCTGCTGCGCGGAGACATCGTTCTTGCCCAGCGCCTTGGCCTGGCCGTCGCCTATGCCGAGGGGCTCGCACGCAGCGCTCCCGGCCAGCGGGCCGCGATCGCCGCCGACATCACCCCTGCCCTCATCACCCTGGGCATCGCAGGCATCGCGCCACCGGCGCAGCTGCCTTTCGGCGAACTGGACCGGCTGGCGGGGCAGTTCGCCAAGGTCTTCGGGCGCAAACTCGTCACGCGGTACAACTGATCGGGTCAAGCCTGGGCGGCCCAAGCCGCGAAGCTTCCAGGCCGCCGCGACACAGGATCGCCGTACCATGGTCCCCCGAACGTGCGTTCGAGGGGCTACTGTGGCGCGGCTGGCGGGTGGTGCGCCCTGCGGGCAGTTCTTGCGGCTGTGGCGGGTATGACATTGCCGTTGGCGCCAACTAGACTGAATCCGACAACCGGTTGTCCAAACCAAGGTTGGAGGTAGCGGATGCGCAAGAGATTTGCGGCTCTCCTCGGCGTGCTGACCCTCGGCGCCCTTTTCCCGGGGATGGCGTTTGCCCAGGGCC
Source organism: Bacillota bacterium (assembly GCA_021845645.1). Next base: position 1,319 of record JAJZVM010000132.1, on the reverse strand, counting down.
ACATCTATCAGGGCAGCGGGCACTGGGCGCACTACCGGCGATTCCACCGTGACTGCGACCACCGCTACTTCCACCACCGCCTGCCGGCGACGCACAGCGCGACGCCACCCTCGCAGGCGACGTCGGTCGGGGCCGCCAGCGGCATGTCGGGATCGGCATCCCAGGCCACAGGAGTGGTGCAGCCAGCGAGTGGAACGATCGACGGGTACCAGGTCGTCCGCACCGTCCAGCTGACCGCGACCGCCTACGGCCCGAGCGCACAGGACAATTATCCCTACGGCGCTGCAGACTACTTCGGTAACGCGCTCGTTGCGGGCGACGTGGCCGTCGACTCGAGCGTGATCCCGCTCGGCACGTGGCTCTGGGTGCAGGGCTACTCGTTCACGCCTTACCTGCCGCCGCAGGGTTTCCTGGCCCACGCGGTGGACGAGGGAGACGCGATCAAGGGAGACCGCATCGACCTCTACGTCAACAAGCCTGACTCGATCGTCAGCAACTTTGGCATCCAGCAGGTTACGGCGTACATCCTCAACAAGCCGGCGGTCAAGTAGTCAACCGGAACGACAGGGTGGCGGGCGCTCTGGTGAGGAGTGTTCCCGCCACGTTGGCGTTCATTGACGCATCTCTACCTTTATAACTGCGCAAGCGCTTCAGAACAATAAGGAAGGCCGTATAAATAAGTCCATCTACCGGCATATCAAAGAAACTCAATGCTTGGATTCGCGCCACGACAACCGCGAATCCTCAAAAGGGCTCATCAAATCATTTGCAGCCTGACAAAAGAGGACCAGGCAAGTACACTATGACAAACAACCGAACCGCAAAAACAAAGTTGGAGGTAAGATACGATGGTCAGCATACTGACAAATGGCGGAGCTGCTCTTCTTTCGCTCATGCTGCCTGGCATGGCCATGGCAGGTACGCCCCCGCAGTCCGCTCCGCCGACCGCGATCACCGCAGCTGCGCAGACGCCGAAAACGATCGACGGCCACCAGGTGTTGGGCACGATCGACCTGACCGCGACGGCCTACGGCCCCAGCCTGCAGGACAACTATCCCTACGGCGCCACCGACTACTTCGGTAGGCCGCTCATCCCGGGCGACGTCGCCGTGGACCCGAATGTCATCCCGCTCGGCACGCGGCTCTTCGTCGCGGGCTACACCTCGCCGGTCCTGCCCAAGGGCGGGTTCGTTGCCAGGGCGGTCGACGAGGGCGACGCGATCCAGGGCAGGCGCATCGACCTCTTCATCAACGCTCCGGAGAGCACGGTGTCGAACTTCGGCGTCCAGCGCGTCACGGCCTACATCCTGAAAAACTAG
>JAJZVM010000005.1 GCA_021845645.1 Bacillota bacterium | reverse complement strand
CGGTTCCGGGGTGCGATTCCCCGGCACGCTAGTCGTCGGCAACGCTGTTCGGCCGGCGCAATGCGGACTTCAATATATGAATGTCTGCGTTTCTAGGAACGGTATTGTGTTGGGACCGCCTGAGGTGTATTAGTGTACTAGTACACCAGATTGCGGAGGTGGTGGCCATGACCGCGGCGATCGAGGCGAAGAACCTCGCGAAGGTCTACAGGAACGGCCGCGGACTCCTCGGCATCGATCTCGACATTCCGCAGGGGGAGATCTTCGGATTTCTCGGCCCGAACGGCGCAGGGAAGACGACGACGATCCGTGCCCTGATGGGGCTATCGCACATCACGGGCGGAATGGCCCGGATCGCCGGCAGGGATGTGGCACACGACAGCGTCGACGTGCGCCGCGTCACCGGCTACCTGCCGGGGGACCCCGCGCTCTACGACGCCATGACGGGCCGCCAGCACCTCGAGCTCGCGCTCCGGCTGCGCGGCATCCGCGACCGGCGTCACGCGCTGGCGGTCGCGGAGCGCCTCGGCGTCGAGATGGACCACAAGGTGCGCCAGCTCTCGCGCGGCAACCGCCAGAAGGTCGCAATCCTGCTCGCGCTCGCGCATGACCCCGAAGTGTTGCTGCTCGACGAACCGACGAGCGGTCTCGATCCCCTGGCGCAGGACGCCTTCCGCGACCTGCTGCAGGAGGAGCGGCAGCGCGGCAGGACGGTCTTCTTCAGCAGTCATGTCCTGCCAGAGGTGCAGGCGCTGAGCGACCGGGTGGGCATCATCCGCGATGGCCGGCTCGTCGCGGTCGACACGGTGGAGGGGCTGCGCCGCAGCCGGCTCAAGGAGGTGCGTCTGAGCTACCAGGGCGAGCCGCCCGACTTCACGGCGGTCGCCGGCGTGCGCGGGCTCGAGGTCAAGGGAAGCAAGCTCAGCTTCCACATCGCCGGGGACACCGCGCAGCTCTTCCGGCTGCTCGCCGAACGCCCGCCGGCTGATGTCACGATCGCGGAGCCGAGCCTCGAGGAGGTCTTCCGCAACTACTACGGAGGGCGGCCGTCATGACGCTCTACCGCATGGCGCTGCGCCAGCAGCTGGTCTCATGGCTCGTCTGGGCGATCGTCGTCGTGCTCGGGGTGGCGACCGTGGTCTCCGCCGCGCCGGCCGTGGCGGATTCGCGTGCGCTCGTGGCACTGATGCGGGGACTGCCGCCGTCGATGCGCGCCGTGATGGGCGGAGCGCTCATGGTCAGTCGGCCGCTGGAGGGTTACCTCTACATCAAGCTCCTGATGTACCTGCCGCTGCTCGTCGGCATCTTCGCGGGATTCCAGGCGTCATCGCTCCTCGCGCGCGAGATGGACCACCGGCGCTTCGACTTCCTGCTCGGCCTGCCCCTGACGCGCCGCCGCCTGCTGCTCGTGCGCTTCGCCGCCCTTGTCACCTCGCAGGCCGCCATGTGGCTCGTGACGATCCTGGCCCTGATCGGCTTCATGCGGCAGCAGGGCGTGCACCCGGATGTCCTGGGCTACGTGCTGGTCGGCTACAGCGGCTTCCTGGTGACGCTCGCGACGTCGGCCGGGGCGCTCTGGGCCAGCGCCGGCGCCCGCGACTACCCTGGCGCGGCGCGCTGGGGCCTTGGCATCGCGGCGGTGCCGTTCGTCTACGACCTCGCGGTGCGGATCGCCACCACGGCTCCAGGCTGGCGCTACATCCTGCCTTACGGCTACTACGATCCGCCGCATCTGCTCCTTACCCACGCATTCCCATGGCTCGCGACCGGCGTCCTGCTGGTCGGGTCGATCCTCCTGACGTACGGTGCGCTTCGGTCGTTCGAGCGCAGGGAGGTCTGAACATGGCGATCCTCAGGCAGCACCTGCGCCACGAGGCCGGGGCTCTCGTCGGCTGGGCCGTCGCGGTCATCCTCCTCGTCCTGCTGCAGACCAGCCTGTACCGCGTCCTGGCCGGCTCCGTGGTCGCGCCCCAACTGGTCAAGGCCCTGCACGGCCTGCCGCCGCAGCTTGTGCAGTTCGTGGGCGGCGGCCTCGGCATCCTCAACGTTTCCGGCTGGCTGGGTGCGATGGACCTTTCGGGATGGATGACGCTGATCGTCAGCATCTGGGTCGCGCTGGCGGCGGTCAGCATCGTCGCGGCCGATGTCGACCACCACACGCTCGAGTTCCTGCTCGCCCTGCCGGTGCGGCGGGGGCGGCTTCTGCTGGAGCGCTCGCTCTCGCTCCTGCTGCAGCTCCTCCTGCTCTACGTGGGCATCTTCCTCGCCGCGCTCGTGGCGCTCGCCTGGATCGGCGAGAGCACCAGCGACCTCAGGTTCGCCGAGGCCCTCGCCGTCCTGCTCCTGGACCAGGCGGCACTCGCCGGCACCTTGGTGCTCGTCTCGCTCTTCCTGCGGGAGCAGACGTACGCGGTGCTGACGACCGTGACGCTCGCGGCGGTGTTCGTGTTCATCCCGGTGTTCGTCGAGCCGAACTCGGCTCTCGGCTTCGTCCGCCACCTGACGCCATTCGACTACCAGGCCGCAGGCACCCTGATGCAGCGCGGAACCTACCCGGGCGGCCAGATCGCACTCGCCGCGATCTGGGCCGCCGTGGCGTTCGGGGCCGCGTGGGCGGTCTTCTCGCGGCAAGAGGTGTAGCGGATGTGGATCCGGATCGACAGCAATAGCGGCCTGCCCATCTATCGCCAGATCGCCGCGCAGATCGAGCAGGCGGTCCTGTCCGGCGTGCTCCAGGGCGGGGACAAGCTGCCGGGCGTGCGCGAACTGGCCGTGGAGCTGGCTGTCAATCCGGCGACTGTCGCCAAGGCGTACGAGGAGTTGCAGGAGGCCGGCGTGATCGAGCAGCCGCGCGGTCGCGGCACGTTCGTGCTGGGGCGGCCGGCGCTCGGCGAAGCGCAGCGTGCAGGCCTGCTGCGCGACGCCGTCGACTCGCTGCTGCGCGAAGCCGAGCGCCTGGGCTTCACCGCGGCCGAGGCGCTCGCGGAGTTGCGACAGGCCGTGCCGAGCGACGAAAAACCGCAGCACCCTGATCGGGAGGGAGAGCGGCATGCTGGCCGTTAGCCTCAGGCATCTGCAGAAGCGATTCGGGTCACTGACGGTTCTGGACGGCATCGACCTCGACGTGCCGGCGGGCAGCATCTACGGCCTGCTCGGCCTGAACGGGGCGGGCAAGACCACCTTGCTGCGCATCCTGATGGGATTTCTCCGCCCGGGCGGCGGCGATGGCACCGTGCTGGGGTGCCCCGTCGGCCAGCTCGACCGCCTGACGCGTGCCCGTGTCGCCTACGTGCCCGAGCAGCCAGCGCTCTATGAGAACATGCGGGTGGGCGAGCTGCTGCGCTTCGTCGGCGCGCTGCACCCGCGCTGGGACGCGCGGGCCGCACGGGATTACCTGGACGCCTTCGGACTGCCCACCGGTCGCCGGGTGGGCGCGCTCAGCACCGGCATGCGCACGCAGCTCGCGCTGGGCCTTGCCCTCGCGACGCAGCCCGAGCTCCTGATCATCGACGAGCCTGCGTCAGGTCTCGATCCCGTCCATCGCCGGCGCTACCTGCAGGTGCTGCTCGAGGCCTGCGCCGTGCCGGAGCGCACGGTGCTGCTGACATCCCAGGACCTCGGGCTCGTCGAGCGCGCCTGCGATCATTTCGCCCTGATCCATGACTGCCGCATCCAGGTGGCGGGACCGGTCACGGAGATTCTCGACGCGGAGCGCCGCCTCGTCGTGAGCGCCGAGCCGTCGACGGGCGAGGTGCTCCGGGCACTGGAGGGCGTACGGCGGGTGCGTGCGGAGGCGCACGGCTTCCTTGTCACCGGCCGGGTGTCATCCCAAACGGTGCAGCACCTGCCTGGCGTCACGCACGTACAGGCCCATGGACTGTCCCTCGAAGAGTTGTTCTGGAGCTACGTCGACGACTGACGCCAACGCGTCTGGAGCAGAGGAGGGACGTCCCTGATCACGATCCGCAGGCAGCGCGAGGGCGACCCTGGCCGCCTTCGCGCTGCAAGACCAGGAGTTTGACCTCGAGAGGCGCGGCGGGGCGAAGCAGCCGCTCGGGCCCGATGCGGCCAGTGCCTTTCCTGCCGATCCGGGTGTGCTGCATTGGGTGGCGTTCGAGGGGACAGAGGTCTTGGGCTTTCTCGTGTGCCACGTGGTGCCGCTGCGGGCGGGCGAGGCGCACGAACTTCCGCTCTGCAAGATGCGCCGGGACCGGCACAGGCGGCGAGTTGGCGGGAGCCTGATCCGGGAGATGCGGGCGTGGATGCAGGCGAACGGCTTCAGGACCGCCCGGACGCTCGCGGACAACCCAGGCGCAGACAGGCTTCTACGCGGCCGCGGGCTCTGCGCGCAGAGAGAGCATGAACACCTGCCTCGAACGCGAGACCTGAGGTCGCCTGCGGGGCTGCCACGTCGCGACGGGCGTGCACATCCACAGGCGACAGCCCGCGATACGGCATATGACGCCGCCAATAGGAAATGGCGTGAAGGCATGTCCATCGTTTACGGGGACATTCGTGTATAGAGGGATCCCGCGCCATCATGCAGAATATCCTGTGCTTGTGGTCCGCTTACAAACGGAGGTCACCACTTGCGCAGGGTACAGGTCGACGAGCGAATCGTCGGGAAGTTCTCGGCGAAGACCATCTACAACCAGACGGGGCGCACACCACTTGTGCGCAGGGGTACCCGGATACGTCCCTCCATGGTGGCGGCGCTGCAGCACCGGGACATCCGTGCGATCTGGGTGATGGACGAGGTCTTTCCTGACATCGAGGTCCAGGAGGTCGTGCGCGACGAGACGGCCAGCGTCACGCGGCGCTGCCTCGAGGATATCTTCAAGACGGCCCGCGAGAGCACGGCGCCGACGCAGGCACAGGTCCTGCGCCTGTCGGCGGCGCTGAAGAGCATGGTGGACGACATCCTGCACAACGACGACGTCGTCGCCAACATCGCCCACCTCAGAACCTGGGACAACTACACGTTTGAACATTCCGTGCAGGTTGCCATCCTTTCGGTACTCGTCGGCAAGCACCTCATGATGACCGAGGACCAGATGGTGCGGCTGGGTACCGGCGCGATCCTCCACGATGTGGGCAAGGTGATGGTGCCGCAGGAGATCCTGCAGAAGCCGGCCACCCTGTCGGACGAGGAGTTCGACATCGTCAAGCAGCATCCCAGGCTCGGCTGGGACCTGGTGCACGACGGGTTCCAGAACATCATGCCGACGTCCTCGATCGTCGTGCTGCAGCACCACGAGCGCCTGGACGGGTCCGGCTATCCCTCGCATCTCAAGGGCGAGGAGATCTACGTGTTCTCACGCGTCGTCGCCGCAGCGGACGTCTTCGACGCCATCCGGGCGGAGCGCAACTACCGCCCCCAGTACGCGCCCAGGCGCGTCCTGCAGATCATGCAGGAGGAGGCCGGTCCGAAGCTTGACGCGGCTGCCGTGCAGGCCCTGCTGGCGCACGTCGCGATCATCCCCGTGGGCGAGATCGTACGCCTCACGAACGGCCTGCTCGGAGCCGTCACAGGGCTCAACGCGGGCGAACCGCTGCAGCCTCTGGTGACGGTGGTCGCCGACGACCGCAACGTTCCGATCGCGCGCGAGGAAATCGACCTGCGCGGCACACCTCTGCAGGTGGACCAGATCCTGAACGACTGGCCCTCCGGACTCGAGGAGCGGGCGCGGGAATTCGCCCAGATCCGCAGGGGACGCTGACCAAGAGGCGGCCACCCGTCCGGGTGCGCCGCCTCTTACGGCTTTTGCGCCTGCTCGAACGCGGGCACCTTCGGCACCCGCCAGACGAGGCTGCCGGTCGGCGATGCCGCGATCGGCGGCCCGAGCGTGGCGTTGATCTGGCGGAGAGCCTCCTGCGGGATGGTGGTCACGTTGTACGTCGGGCGCGGCACGAAGTAGAGCCGCGTGACGTGCAGGCGCATCAGGTCGTCGATGAGGATCGTCTGGTAGATCTCCGGGGCGAGATCGGGGTTCAGCAGCACCTGTACCCCCTGCAGCTGCTGCTGGCGCGCGGTCGTGTTGTCGTTGTGCCCGTAGACGTTGGCTACCGGGAAGCTGTAGCCGGCCTGCTGCAGCATCTGCATCGCCTCCGGGAAGGCGGCGGTCAGGACGTAGGTGGGCTGGCCGCGCAGGACCCTGGCCACCGACGTGGTGGGCGCCATGTCGACGGTCGCCTGCGGCAGAGTGGTGTTGGGGTAGGGCAGGACAGGCAGCCAGGTCGCGATCATCAGGCCGAACAGCCAGTAGGGCGTGCGCCGGGCTGCGGTGCCTCCCTGGCGCAGGTAGTCCTCGATGGCGAGCACCGCGATGGCCACCACGGCGAGGTCCGCGTAGAGCATCAAGCGGGCGGGCAGCAGGTCCTTGATGAAGGGCAGCGCGCCGACAGCTGCCCAGGGGAGCGGTATCGGGGTGGTGAAGCCGGCGAGGTGCAGGCTGTGGCCGAGGGCGAGCAGCGTCACGATGCCGGCGACGATCGCGAGCACGCGCACCAGCGGGCGGTGCCAAAGACGGCGCACCGACCAGTTGAGCAGCAGCAGGGCCGGGATCCCGAGGTAGCCGTTGTCCTCGGCGTAGTTGCCGGTGAACCAGGCGGCGGGGTCGGTGCCGGGGAAGTGGACGAGGAACGCGTGCGTCGGCAGGATGAGGCTCAGGAGATCGACGACGTAGATGTTCGGCGGCTGCACGGAGTGGAGGACGCGGAAGGGCGCGAAGAGCATCTCGTAGAGGCCGGGCAGGGCCACCACCCCGGCGGTCACGATGGCCGCCGCCCAGAACGACGCCGGCACGCGGTGCGCGAGCCGGCGCAGCTCCGGGCGGGCGACGAACCAGGCGACCGCCGCGGTGAGCGCGAAGGCCAGGACAGCGCTCACCAGCACCTCGAGCAGGGTGTAGAACTGCCCCGCCGCGAGGACACCGGCCAGCATCCCCCACAGCCAGGACCGCCGCGGGCGGTCCTGCACCACCTTGAGCAGGACCAGCAGGAGGCCAAGCGGCAACGCGATCGTGATCAGGCTAATGTGCGACAAGGCCTGCGTCGTCATGTACGGGAGCGTCGACGTCAACAGGCCGCCCAGGATGGCGAGCCACTGGCGCGCGCCGAGCCTGGCCCAGATCGCTTGGCCGAGCATGCCCGCGAGCAGGAGGTCCAGGAGGAACCAGAGGTTGTAGCTGGCGGTGGTGCCGATGAGGTAGGCGAGCGGCCCCACGAGGGCCGACTCCGTGATGATCGACGTGTTCCACATCAGGTTCATGCCGCGCGGGTAATTGATCAGGAACGTGAGGAAGGGGTTCTGTCCTGTCGACACGGCATGCCAGAACCACCCGAGATACCACATGTACTGCTCGGCGTCGCCGCCGTAGCCCGGGAAGCTGCCGCCGGGGCTCAGGAGCGTATGGCCCAGCATCGCCAGGGAGAGCAGGAGGTAGAGGCCGAGGCCCAGGCCGAAGCCGTAGGGCGTGGTGCCGACCGCGGCGAGCTCTTCCCGGCGCGGGGCCGGCACCAGGTGTGCGAAGGCGCGCGTCGCAGGCCTCAGCGCGTGGCCGAGGCCTGCCCGAAGCGGCTGCAGCGCGTACGCCTTCGCCACGTCGCCCTACCCGCGCAGCCAGCGCGTCAGCATGGTGCGCGCGAAGCGGTAGCCGTAGACGAGATCGTTGCCCTTCTTGCTCTGCCCGGCGATGCGGCGCTGAACCGTGATCGGGCGCTCCGCGATCCGCAGTCCGAGCCGCCGCACCAGCATGATGGTCTCGGAGGTGTGGTACTGGCTCTCCGACGTCTCGAGGTGTGTCAGCTTGTGCGCGTCGAACGCGCGGAAGCCTGAGGAGCAGTCGGTGAGCCTGGTCTGCAGCAGGAGGTTCAGGAAGAAGTTGAAGAAGGAGAGGCCGGCGCTGCGCAGGACACTGACCTTCTCAAAGGTGCCGAGGCGCCGCGACCCGATGACGAAGTCCGCCTCGCCCCTGAGGATCGGCGCGACGAGGCCCTCGATGTCGGACGCGAGGTGCTGGCCGTCCGCGTCCATGGTCACGATCACGCGGGCACCGCTCTGGGCGGCGAAGTTGTAGCCGACGCGAATCGCCGCGCCGCCGCCCATGTTGATCGGCAGGTCCAGGACGTGCGCGCCCGCGCTGCGGGCGACGGCCGCCGTCTGGTCCGTGCCGCCGTCGGCGACCACGACCGGGTGCACCTTGTGACCCAGGATCTGGGCCGGCAGGCCACGTACGACCTGGCTCACCGACTCCTCTTCGTTGTAGGCCGGCATGACGATGACGATGCCGTCGAGGTCGGGATTCGCACCCTGCGACGCGATGCGCGCGACGAGCGCCTCGAGCTGGCCGTCCGCGCGCTCGTGCCCGCGGCGGTGCAGTCCCGCGGACCAGAACGTGTAGAGCCAGAGCACCAGGTTCGAGACGAGGATGAGGGCGAGCAGGCGGCCGCGCGGGGCGCGCCCGAGGCGCAGGAGGTCGGTCGGGATGTTGACGAGCCCCGGAAAGAGCGAGACGGCAAGCAGGATGAGTGCGGCAAGGAAGCCCAGGCCGTCGGCGGAGGTCGGCGCGCGCCGCGAGAGCCCGCGCAGGACCATGAAGCCGAGGATCAGTGCGACGAGAATGCCGCCGAGGCGTAGCGCGCTCATGGCGTTCTTCCTCCGTTCACGTAGTGGACAAAAGGCCCGGCGCCGTCTTGAACGACAGTCCGCCGACGGCCACCGAAAGCACGAGAAGCGTCATGTGCACGCCGATCGCCGCGACGGCGGCGACCGACCACGGTGTGCCGAAGAGGCGCAGGATCATGATCCACCATACCTCGACGGTGCCCAGCCCCGCCACTCCCTGCACCGGCAGCACCAGCAGCAGAGCCGCGAGCGCGCCGCCCACGGAGGCTTCCGCGAAGGTCACGGGAGCACCGAACGCCCTGAGCGAGAGGTAGTACGAGAGGATGCTGAGGACGCGCAGGGCGAAGGTGACGATCCAGCTCGGGACGTTGTAGACCATGCCGCCGAGGCGGTCGTCGATCTGCGCGAGGAAGCGGTGCAGCTTGGGCCATGGGATGATCCCCGCCATGCGGAACACCACGCGCCGCACAGGCGGTATGAAGACGACGAGGGTACCGATTGCCGTGACGACGAGCGAGATGCCCAAGAGGGCCATCGAGCCGGCCGGCAGCGCCGAAACGGCGAATCCGGCGACCACCAGGATGATGAGCCATGAGAGGAGGTCCTGGACGCGGGCCACCGCCATGGCGGCGGTCGCGTGGGCAGGGCCGCCGGGTGCGCTGCGGTAGATGAGCGGCAGCGACACCTCGCCGATGCCGCCAGGCAGGACGCTGCACGCGGCCGAGTAGAGCCAGCCGAGGCCGACCGTCTGCCGCCAGGTGCCCTGGTCGCGCAGCAGCAGGCGGAACCGGACGCCGCGGCCTGCGGCGAAGACGGGGTAGACGACGAGGACCAGGAGGAGGTCCGGCCAGTAGGGGTGGACGTGCCAGAGCATGCCGAGGGAGCCAAGACTCTTCCACACGGCGTAGATGCCGGCGACGGAAAAGACCGCCGGGATGCCCCACGTCCATAGCCGCTGGCGCACAGGACCACCTCCTTCACGGCCGGGATCTCGCTCAGCCTTCGCGCACGCCCTCGGGCTGCTTGCGCCAGTGGACCGTCGGGATGATCACGTCGCGGTCGATGCGCTCGGGGTGCTTGGCCGCCCACGCCACCATGCCGCCGAGCACGTCGACGGTGAGGCGGCGGGGCTGCAGGCCGAGTGCGAGAAGACCGCTGTTGCGCGGGTTGTAATGATGCTGCTCGAGTTCCACGCGCGGGTTCGCGATGGACTTCTTGTGCGCCTGGATGCCCTGCTGGCCGGCGGCCGCCACCACGAGGTCCGCGAGCTCCTCGATCGTGAACTGCTCGGTGAACTGGTTGAATACCCGGAACTCCCCGGGAGCGGCCGGATTCGTCGCCGCGATCTCGACGCACTGCAGGGTGTCGCGAATGTTGAGGTAACCGCGCTTCTGCCCACCTGTGCCGTACACGGTGAGCGGCATGCCGGCGACGGCCTGCGCGACGAAGCGGTTGATCACCGTGCCAAAGTACTCATCGTAATGGAAGCTCGTCGCGAGACGCGGATCGATCGCCGTCTCGTCGGTGTCCGTGCCGTAGACGACGCCCTGGTTGAGGTCCGTGACGCGCAGGTTCCAGATGCGCGCGGCGAACATCAGGTTGTGCGAGTCGTGCACCTTCGACAGGTGATAGAAGGAACCGGGGCTCTTGGGGAACGGCAGGCGGTCGCGCCGCCCGTTGTGCTCGATGTCGAGGTAGCCCTCTTCGATGTCGATGTTCGGCGTGCCGTACTCGCCCATCGTGCCGAGCTTGATGAGGTGGGCGTCGGGCACGATGTCGCGCATCGCGAACGCGAGTTGCAGCGTGCCGAGGACGTTGTTCTGCTGGGAGAGGATGGCATGCTCGACGTCGATCATCGAGAACGGGGCGGACGGCTGCTCGCCATAATGCACGATGGCGTCGGGCTGGAAGCGGCTGAGCACGCCGCGGATCACCGACTTGTCGCCGACGTCGCCGACGAACACCTCCACCTCGCGGTCGGTGGTCTCCCGCAGGGCCTGCGCGCGCTCCGTCAGGGTCGCGATGGGCCAGAGCGGGGCGACTCCGAGTTCAGACTCCCAGCGGCGCTTGATCATGTTATCCAATACCGCGACCTCGTGCCCGCGCTGAGCGAAGTGCATGGCCGTCGGCCAGCCGAGGTAACCGTCGCCACCGATGATCAGTATGCGCAAGAAGATCCTCCTTCGACGTGTCGACGCATCGCGTCGAACCTGCATGCATTGCGGCCGTTGGGCCAACAGGCCGGTACCTACGGTAGCATAGAAACGCATGTTCCGGCGCCTTCTAGGACCCTACCGGACCAAGCTTAGAGTGAGCCAAGAGACCAATCGCCGCCTAGCCGGAAAACCACCAGTGCGTGTAGGTGAACCAGAACCAGATCTGGAGGAACGCCATCACCCCCACCGCGACGCGCCACTGCCGGTCGCTGAGACGCTCGGCCGCCGCGCGGTAGACGGGGAAATAGGGCATGACGAGTCGTGTCGCACTCATCAACACGAACCCGTTCGGGATCGAAGGGTCGACGAGAATCGACAGGACGCCGAAAAAGACGTAGAGCTTGTCGCCGAGCGAGAGTCGCCCGCGGTCGAAGGCGATGACGCCGAGGAAGGCGAGCGGCGCGAGAAGATCGGTGATGCTCAAGGGCAGGCCCTGTCCGTAGAAGATGTGGATGAGGGCGTACGCGAGCGCGAATCCGCCGCCCGTGAAGTGGCGGTGCCACGTCGCCTGCTGCGCCAGAAACTGCAGCGGGTTGCCGCTCGTGGCCCAGCTGTAGCCGAGATAGAGCCCGAGTCCCGCGACGCCGATCAGGGCGAGAGCCGCCCGCCCCAGGAAGCGGCGGTCGATGCGGCGCCCCGACGCCTCCCAGGCGAAGGCGAGGTAGGGAAGGATGAGCAGGATGCCGTTGGCGCGGGAGAGCGCCGCGAGGGCCAGCGCCACCGCCGCCCAGAGGTAGCGGCCGCGCCGCAGCAGGAGGTAGGTGAGCACGGAGAGCAGGAGGTAGAGCGACTCGGGGTACATCGCGACCAGAAAGAAGGCGGCCGGATAGGCGAGCAGAAGCCAGAGCGCGCGGCGGGCGACCGCCTCGCCGGCCTCCTCGCGCCACAGCCGCACGAGCAGCCAGAGCGCGAGCAGATCCGCGGCCCAGCCGAGCAGTTCGCCGCCAAGCACGTACGGCATGCCGCTCACGGCATGCAGTCCGCGCATCAGCAGAGGGTAAAGCGGTGAGAACGCGTAAGCGGCCTTGCGCCAGTAGCCGGTCACTGCGATCCGGTAGTACCAGGCCGAGTCCCAGCGCGCGAAGAGGCCGAGCCAGCGGCTGACAGGCGGCAGCCAATGGTGCGAGCGGAGCGGCATGACCCACAGGCCCGCGAGGCCGATGATCCAGATCGGGATCAGCGTGAAAAGGAAACCCCTCAGCGCGAGCGGCAGGCGGTCCCGCCAGCGTGAGGGGGTACCGGCTGTGACCATGCGCTAGCGGCGCGAGACGCTGCGCTCGGGCTCGAGGACGGCATCGCCGGCCGGCAGGTAGGTCCAGCGGTCGTTCAGGCGGTAGGTGGCCAGAACAGCCACACCGATGCCGATCAGCTGGTCCAGGAGGTCGAGCCTCAGTCCCACGGCGCGCAGGATGAGCAGGACGAGCCACGTGAGCAGCGTGCCTGTCTCCGACACGAGCAGGTAGCGCAGGGCATGCCGCCAGAGGTGCTCCGAGCGGAAGCGGTCGCGCCACGTGATCGAGGTGTTCCAGATAAAGTTCCAAATGATGGCAGCGTTCGAGGCGATCGGCGACGCGAGCAGCGCAGCGTACTGCACCCCGTTCAGCAGGTCGTTCGTCAGGAGCGCGAAGAGGGCCGCGTTCACCGCGACGCCCGTGCCGCCGACGAGTGCGAAGAGGAAGAAGCGGGTGTTCTCCGGGTGGACGGTCACGAGGTCGAGGAGCTGCCGCAGATAGTCGACCTGCGTCTTCCAGCCGAGCTTGGACTGGTTCGCGGAGCGCTCGGCGAAGCTGTAGGCCACCTCCACGGTGCGGCGCACCCGGCCGCGCACGAGGAGCTCGAGCAGGATCTTGAACCCCTTCGGGCGCGTCCCCAAAAGCGGCAGGACCGCCTCGCGGGTCGCGAGGAAATAGCCGGACATCGGATCGCTGGTGACGCGGCTCTCCCGTAGCATGAGGTGCGCCAGAGATCTGCCGCCGAGCGAGAGCATGCGACGGATCGGCCCGTCGAGGCCACCCGGACTGCCGCCTTCGACATAGCGGGACGGCACCACGAGGTCGGCCCTGCGCTGGCGCTGGGCATCCAGCATCTGCGGCAGGATCTCCGGGGGGTGCTGAAGATCGGCGTCCATCACCGCCACGAGGTCCCCTTGCGCCGCGCCGAAGCCGGCGATCACGGCCGTCGAGAGACCGCGCTCGCGGCGGTGCAGCAGGCGCACGCGCGGGTCTTCGGCGGTGAGGCGAGCGATCTCACGCGTCGTGTCGTCGACGCTGTCGTCGACGAAGATGATCTCGTATTCCTCAACGCCAAGCGCATCGCGGACCCGCTCATAGAGCGGTTGGATGTTGTCGCGTTCATTGAAGGTAGGAACAATCAACGAGAGCACATAAGCCCTCCTCGCTCCAATCCAGGGCTCATTCTAGCATCGGGTGCTCCGAGATAGCCTGAGAAGCGGCTAAAAGTGCCATCGAGCATCTAGCCTTCCCTGGGGCAGGGCGCGGCATGCCGAGCCCTGCCGGCGGAGACGCGGGAGGAGGCGGCTGCGCAGAGCGCGCCGCCTCCTCCCGCGACAGGACGGGATCAGATGTCGGTCAGCGGATTGTCCCAGACCGGATACCACCGTTCGAGATCGGCTTCGATGGGGAGAAAGGGCGAGAGCAGGGTCTGCAGCTGCAGCTCGCGCGCCTCGTCGCGGTCCTTGCCGGGACTGGGCCGAAACGGGTAGAAGTGGCCGCGCTTGTAGTTGTACACGAGGAACGTCCTGGCGCCGCGGTCCTGGAAAGGAAACAGCGCCGCCAGCAGGGCGCCGCCGTAGCCCTGATCCGCCAGCGTGTCGCCGAGGGCGTGGAGCCCCGTGATCACATCGTCGGCTGGACCCTGCAGCTTGATCCAGTGGAAGCGTTCCTCGTCGTCCGTCAGCTCGAGCGTCAGCTTGTGCTCGTCCGCATAGAGGCGCGTGACGTCCTCGGCCTGCCGCAGCGCGTCGGCGAACGCCTGCTCCTCGCTCGGCCTGAGGCAGACGGCACCGGCGCCCGTGAACGCGAGACCCTTCGTCTCGAGGTCGGGCAGGCTCGTGCCGAGGCGGAAGAACGGGTCGAACTGCGGCTTCTTGAGGCGCGTGCGCCCGAACAGGGCGTCGAAGAAGCTCAACGGTTGATCTCCTGCTCGAGCCGGCGCAGGTGGTCCAGGCGGTGCTCGAGCGTCGGATGCGTCTGAAACAGCTCGTAGAGCACGCTGCGCGTCGCGGCAGGCATGATGAACAGCGCCTGCAGCGTCTCGGCGTGGCGCAGGTCCTTGCGGGGGATGCGGCTGAACTGGTTCAGCTTGACGAGCGCCGACATCAGCTGCGCGGGCTGTCCCGTCAGGATGGCCGAGCCGCGATCCGCCGCGTACTCGCGGTAGCGCGAGAAGGCGCGGATCAGGAAGAACGAGATGATCCAGACGATGAACGAGGCGAGATACACGAGCGCCGCGTTCCCGCCGTCGCGCCGGTTGCCGCCGAACCCGCCGCCAAAGCCTCCGAGCGGCATGAACCAGAAGGCCATCTGCACGATGTACGACGCGATGGTGGCGAAGAAGCTCGCCATCGTGATGAGCGCCATGTCGCGGTTGTGCACGTGCGTGATCTCATGGGCCAGCACCGCCTCGACCTCGCCGGGCGTCAGGCGCTGCAAGAGGCCCGTCGTGACGGCGACGACCGCGTGGCGCGGCGAGCGGCCCGTGGCGAAGGCATTGGGCATGTCGGTGCGCACGAGGGCGATCTTCGGTGTCGGGATGTCGGCGAGCTGCGCGAGGCGCGCCACCATCTGCTCGAGCTCCGGATCCTCTCCGGGCCGCAGGATGCGTGCGCCCATCGTCGCCAGGATGAGCTGGTCGGAAAAGTAGTACTGCACCAGCAGCAATCCGCCCGCGAACACGACGATGCCGAAGAAGCCGACCCCCGCCTGGAGCAGCACCCAGACGAACAGCGTGTACAGCGCGGCGAGCAGCAGCAGCGAGAACAGCATGCGCAGGTTCAGACCGACATCGGTACGCAGTCGCCGCATGGCGAACCCCCCTGCTCGCGTTCCATACTTCCGGCACAAGGTATTCTGCGCCTAAGCCGGGCCTGCCTCAAGACGTGTGCAGCCGCCGGCCCTTCGGATTGCGGCCGAGCGCCGTGCGCGTGAACTCGTAGAGCGAGCGCACGGTCTCTTTCAGATGGAAGAACTCCTGATCCGTGACGCCGTCGAGGTAGACGTGCACGGTAGCCTCGACGCCTTCGAGTGTTGTGGCCTGAAATCCGTTGCGGCGCAACGAGCCGAGGAAGTGCTCGAGTTCTCTCGACGCGGGCTCGAAGGCGAAGACGAGCGTCGCGTCGGTGCGGGCGGGCGGCACGGCGGGCTGCAACGCGGCGTCGAGCATGGCCTGGCACTTGATCAGAAGTTCGACCGCGCGGTCGTCGGCGGTCGCGATCAGTCCGTCGAGCTGTTCGGGATGGTCGAAGGGCAGTGGCCCGCCGTCGGGCAACAGGCGCCAGAGTTCGCGCCACTCGTCGTCGCTCAATGCCGTGCGCAGCCGCGCGAGCCGGTCCACCGCCTCACCTCCCGGGTCCAGGATTTCTTCCTCGCCCGCCGCCGAACCTGCCCCGCCGGCGCTCCACGACGCCCGACAGCTGTGCGGAAAGCGCCTGCGCCCGCAGCAGGTGCCTTTGTGCCGCGGCCGGGTCCACCGCCTTCAAGGCCTGTGCGACGAGCTGCTCGGGGAGCGGCGACGAGCGGCAGTGCTCCGCCGTGCGCGCCGCCCCCTCGAGATCACCCTCCGCGAGCAGCAGCTGCGTTTCAAGGATCGGGCCGTCTGGCCGCTGGTGGATGCGCCGCAGGGCCGCAGGACGCAGGGCCGGCCACATGCCCTCCGCAAGTGCGGCACGCCGTGCGGCGAGAAGCTGCGCGGCACCGCCGGACGCGGCCGCCGAGCGCACGCGCAGCTGCAGCTTGAGGCGGCGCGGCAGCTCGGCGGCATCCGCGATGGCGGCCTCGATCTCGGCCGCCTCCCCCGCAGGCAGACGATCGGCGTGGCGCAGCAGGCCTGCGACTGCCCGCTGCAGGCTGCCGGCGGCTCGGGCCGCCGCCAGGACGGACGGCAGAAGCTCCGGAAACGAGGGGACAAGCGCCTCCAGCGCATGGTACGCCTCGTTCGGCGCCAGCGCGACGGCGTGTGGCGCGAGGCGCGAGAGGCCTGTCCGGTCGCCGTCGGCGGCAGCCTGCCAGACGGCCGCGAGGATCGCTGCGATGGTAAGGTCCTGGGGCCTGAGGTCGGCCAGAAGGGGGGCGAAGGCCTGCGGCGCACGACGCAGCAGCAGGGGCCATGCGGCAGGTGCGGGCGGACGCTCCGAGAGGGCACTCGCGAGCAGCGCCTGCAGGTCCTGGTCGTACGCCGCCTCGGGCAGGGCCCGCAAGAGCAGGGGACTCGGATCGGCGGCGAGGTGCAGCGCGGCGTCGAGCGCGAGCAGGCGCCGCTCGCCCGCCAGGGCCCAGATGTCCTCGATGTCGAGCGGTGGCAGGTCCATGGCGGCGACGAGGTCCTCGCCCATCGCGGCAGCGGCGAGCGGGGCCCTGCGCGGGTGGGCGAGGAAGGCGTCCAGCATGCGCGCGACGTCGGTCACCGGAAGCCTGCGGGCATGATACGCCTGGATGACCGCGGCGGCGTGGCGGCAGCGCGGCCGCCCGCAGTCGCAGGCGGATACCGCGGGCAGGTCCAGGGTGACCCGCACCCAGTAGTCGCCGTGCGCGCCGCGCACGCGCCCGGCGAGCGCCTGGCGGTCGCGGCGCAGGTCGTGCACCCGCTCCCCGAGGAGATAGTCCTCGCCGGCCGCCCAGGTTCCTGGAGAGAAGGCCTGCTCCCAGGCAGCGAGGCTCTGCGCCGATGAGTGTTCGATGATGCTGCATCCCTTTCTGCAGGAGTTTGCCGAGATATGTCGGAAATGCCTCATGCGGGCGCCTAGCTTCGTGCGAGGAGGGGCAACGCTGGAGCGCGACTTCACCGTGGCGACGTTTCGCCTCCCACCGTTCGCCGCACCTGACGCAGCATCCTTTGGCCGCGCCTTGGTGCAGGCCGCGGAATCCACTGCCCAGCGCAGCCCGGCCGACCTCTACCTGTTCCCAGGCCTGCTGGCGCTGGGCCTTGTTCCACAACTCGATCTCGCCGACCCCGAATGGTCGGCACTGGCAGATGCATCGCTCAAGGACGCCTATATTGCCGCCGGCAGCTATGCCGCGCGCACGCTCGGAGCCGTCGTGGTGCCCGGCACGATCTATCTTTTGACGCCGCAGGCCCGCCTGCAGCAGTATGCCGCCGTGTTCGACCGCCAGGGCAACCTCGTGGGGGAGCAGCTGCAGACCCACCGGGACGCGCTGGTGCAGGCCGTCTCGGACGAGATCTCGCCGATCGCCGTCGACGCGGGCGTCAAGGTCGGACTGCTCGTCGGTCGCGACGCCTGGTATCCCGAAGTCAGCCGGATCCTGGCGCTGCAGGGAGCGGACATCCTCTTGGCGCCTCTCGCGCCGCCGGCGCCCTACCCGTCCGAGGAGGCCCTCTGGGGACTCTGGCAGGAGGTCCAGCAGAACCAGGTCTTCGGCGTCGAGGCCGGCCTCTTCGGTGCGATGGGTGAGCGCGTCTACGGCGGGCGTGCCGCGATCCTCGCCCCGTGCGAGATGACGGATGACGACGCCGGCTTCCTGCCCCGCCCCGGCTACTTCGTGGGCACGGGGGCGCAGGTGGCGACCTTGAGCGTCGACGCCCTCCAGAAGGTGCGCCGGGACTACCCCTTGCTGCGTCACCTGAACCCGGGCCTCTACCGAAAGTATCTGCCGCTCGTATACAGGAGACTGCCATGAACGTCCGCGACCTCACCCTTCAGTTCATGCTGCAGATGCGCTCGCGCCCTGGCCGCGTCGCGCGCAGGCTGCATCGCCGCGGCTTCCGCCATCGCGTGCGCCCGCCGGAGGTGGGGGTGGTGCGGGCGTGCGCCGTGCAGATGGAGTGGCGCCTTTGCGAGACCGCGGAGGAGTTTGCCGACATCGCCTACGACCATGTGCGTGCCGCCGTCGGTGCGGGCGCGGAACTCGTCGCCTTCCCCGAGGACACGGCGAGCCTGCTCGTCGGCATCATGCCGGGCATAGGACCCATGCTGAGGAGCGCCACGGTGGACGAAGCCCTGCGCCAGGTCGGCGAGGACGTGCAGGTGGCGGACCTCTTCCGCCTGCTCGGGCGCGCGACGAAGCGCATCTACGAGACCACCTTCTCGACGCTTGCCAGGGGCTACGGTGTGCACATCGCGGCGGGCTCGGCCGTCCTGCCGACGCCCGACCAGCGCGTGCTCAACGTCGGCCACCTGTTCACGCCCGAAGGGCGCGTCCTGCGCCAGGCCAAGTGCCACCTCATGCCGCTCGAGGAGGATTGGGGCCTGACAGCGGGCGAGGATCTCGACGTCTACGACACCGCCCTCGGCAAGATCGGCCTGCCCGTCTGCATGGACGCCACCTTCTTCGAGACGTTCCGCATCCTGCGGCAGCTCGGCGCGGAGATCGTCGTGCTGCCGATGGCGGATCCCGAGTACCCCTACAGCGCGTGGAAGGCCCTGCGCGGCGTGTGGCCGCGCGTCCAGGAATCTCAGGTGTTCGGCGTGCAGGGGGCGCTCGTCGGCGAGGCGCTCGGCATGCGCCTGACGGGACATGCCGGCATCTACGCGCCCCTGGCGCTCACCGAGCGAGGCGACGGACGCCTGGCGATCTCCGAGCGTCCCGAGGGCGAGGCCATGGTCGTGGCCGACCTGGATGTGGCAGCTCTGCGCCGACTGCGGGAGGAGCAGCCGCTGCAGCTCAACCCCGCACTCTATGAGCGCTACTTCCCGCGCGTCTATTCGGGGTTCTGGCGGGGCGGAACGCATTGAGCGCGCGGGAGAGCTGGCGCGACGACGGCCGCTGCCTCGTCTGCGGCCCCGAGAACGAGTACGGGCTGCACCTGCGCTTCGAGAGGAGTGCGGACGGTGCGTACGCCGAGGGCGTCGTGCCGCGCCACCTGCAGGGCTTTCTCGGTCGCAGTCACGGCGGAATCGTCGCGGCGGTGCTCGACGAGGCGATGTACTACGCCGTCGCGCTGCGCGGCATGCCGGGAGTTGCGACGGCCGAGATCTCCGTGCGCTACCGCCGCCCCCTCCCGACCGAGGCGGCTTTCCGCGTCGAGGCGAAGTGCCTGCGCGCCACGCGGCGCTTCGCGAAGGCCGAGGCCGTCATCCACGCGGGCGGCGAGCTGGTGGCAGAGGCGGCGGGCACGTTCCTGCCCGTCCCGTCCGACATCGAGATCAAGGGGGAGTGACCGCTTGGACAAGACGAGAGACGGGGCCTTCGCTCTGCTCGGGCAGTATACGAAATCGCCGCAGCTGATCAAGCACGCGGTGGCGGTGGAGGCGGCGATGCGCCATTACGCGGCGCTGCGCGGCGAGGACGCCGAGCGCTGGGGCATCACAGGGCTCCTGCACGACATGGACTACGAGATCTACCCGAGCCTCGAGGACCACCCGTACAAGGGCGTGGAGATCCTGCGCGAGGCAGGCTACCCCGAAGACATGCTGCAGGCGATCCTCGGACACGGCAACCACACAGGGGTGGCGCGGACG
The DNA here is from genome assembly GCA_021845645.1 of Bacillota bacterium. Next base: position 139,835 of record JAJZVM010000005.1, on the reverse strand, counting down.
ACCGACATGGCGAAGACCCTGTTCGCTGTAGACGAGTTGTCAGGCCTCGTGGTCGCGGTGGCGCTGGTCCGCCCCGAGCGCCTCGACGGTCTCGAGGCCAAGTCCGTGCGCAAGAAGATGAAGGACAAGGCGTTCGCGCGCGGTGTGAACCGCGAGGACATCGTGCAGGGGGCGGAAGAGCTCGGCGTCCCGCTCGACGAGCACATCGACCATGTCATCGCCGCTCTGCAGGGGGCCAGGACCGAGCTGGGACTCTAGGGCTGGAACCGGGGTGCGTTCGCGGCAACATGGTTTCGTCAACCCTGAAGTGTGGGACACAAACGCTTGGGGGAGGGGAAGGCGTGGAGCGGAACCTCCAGGAACGCGACGCGCGCATCGAGGCCTTCTACGATGCCTACGGGGCGTCGCGCGAGTGGGGAAGGTTCGAGACACCGCTCGGCGCGGTCCAGCTCGCCGTCATCACGGAGTTCCTGCGCCGCTGGGGCTTGCCCGCCGGGCGCGTGCTCGACGTCGGCAGCGGGCCCGGGCGCTTCGCGCTCTGGCTCGCCCGTCAGGGCGGGCGGGTCACGCTGCTCGACATCTCATCGGCCATGCTCGACGCGGCGCGGCAGCGCTTCGCCGACCACGGCCTCGCCGCCGATGGCTTCCTGCACGCGAGCCTCTTCGACGTCGGCCAGATGGAGGCCGGCTCCTTCGATCTCGTGCTTTGCCTGGGCGGTGCGCTGAACTACTACCCGGACGAGATGGAGGCGGGGCTTCGGCTCCTGCGCCGCCTCGTCAGGCCGGGGGGCCATCTCGTCGGCAGCGTCATGAGCACGGTGGGGGCACTTGTCATGTCGCTCGGCGCCGGCTGGCAGCCGGAGCCGTCGATCAGCGGCGCGGAGATCCTCGAGGTCTACCGCACGGGCCTGCTGACCGAACATCTCTCCGAGCATCGCGGCAAGATGCTGCACGCAGAGGAGCTAAGAGCCTTGCTCGGGCGCAGCGGACTGCGCGCCGTCGACCTATCCGCGACCGACTGCCTGCTTTCCCTGCCGCGCGCGCAGCTCGAAGACCTGAAGAGCCGCCCGGACGTCTTCGACGCGCTGATAGAGGCGGAGTTCGACGCCTGCAGGCGCAACCCTGACGCAGGCGGACACATCCTGTTCGCGGCGGTGCCGCTGTAGGCGGTGCGAGAGGTGGAGGCCCGGTGGGGCCACGGGGTCGCGGCCGGCACGCCCGAAAGCGCCTCCGTCAGGACCGCGCCGGCCCCCGAGCGGGCACGGGATCCGCGCCGCCGCACTCTGCTCCGGTACATAGACGGCACCGCGTGTTCGCCAGACGGACAAGTCGAAGTAACGACAAGGGGCCGGTAGCCGCTCGTGACGGGACGACCGAGCCGGTTGCACACCGTTGGGTCAGTGCACTGGAGCCCCGGAACGTGTGAACCGTCAGAGTGGCGCTGGAGAGCGCAAAGCGCCTGGCTGTTGCGGCGGAACAGGACGGCGGACCGCCTACGAAGGCGGTCCGCCGCAGCGACAAGGGTTGTTCAGCTGGCGTTGGCGTTCGGGTCGCCGGACTCCTGCGGCAGAGCCCAGTCGGGCAGGTGGCGGCGTCCGTCGAAGCCTTCCAGTGGCGAATGGTAGTGGCGCAGGACATCCTCGCCGAGCTTCCAGCAGAGCAGCACCTCGTGCTCTTCGAGAACGCTCGGGAAGTCCACGAGTCCGGACTCCACGCTCTTGAGCTGGCAGCCGGTGCGGTTGATGTCGGCGATCCGGGCGTTGGCTTCCGCCACCGAGCGGTCGAAGGCGTCGCGGGTATCCTGGAAGTCCCGCTGCAGAATCAGCTTGCCGTCAGGCTTGTAGCCGACCGCCTTGATCCGCTCCATCTCCTCGAAGTGGGACTGTGCCTGCCGCTGCAGCTCCTGAAGGCGTCGAAGGTGGCCTTCCAGGAATGGCACGAGAGCGTTCGCTTCGGACACCGTGAACAACCGGTGGGCCATGCGGAACACCTCCCACTTCGCCGCGGATCTGGGTCGCCGACGGCAGGGCCGGCGATCCTTTCCGTGCATTTTACTAAATGCGACGGAGATCCGTACAGGTGAATTCTCTGGCTTTGCTGGCCGCTCCTGCCGTTGCGGCGCCATGGCGCGACTCGGGCGCCCTCGGACACGCGGCGACGCGGTTCTGGTCCGCCTGGCCATATCAACGGCCGAAAGACCATGAGCATATGGCGAACGCGTGCTACAATATGCGTCGTACGCATGGGGAGGTGGCGGAGCTTGCGGCGTTGGCTGTTCCTTGGCGTGTTCTCCGGTGCGATGCTGCTCGGACAAGTTGCCCTCGCCGCCGGGAGTGCCGTCCAGGGGACCGTGGTGGACATGGATGCGGCACTCGTCGGCGTGGTCACCCTCGCCATCTTCCTGTGGATTTACAGCATGATCGCCTGACCGCCTCCCGCCGGCACCGCTCTCCTGCAGTTTGCAGGGGAGCGGTGTCTTCTTATGCATGCATTGCCATCCGCGTCGGCTTGACGGTCCCTTTCTGGCCCCCTATACTCGAATCAGAACAAATGTTCTGAAACGAGGTGGAGCACCGCATGCTGCTCTACATGGGGATCGACGGCCTGAGAGCGCAGCTTCTCCAGCAGCGCGAGCCGGCACTCGTCGGGAAGCCGCTCGCCGTGCTCGCAGGCCGGCGCCTGCGCGATCTCTCGGCCCAGGCCGCCGGGAGCGGCCTCGTGCCGGGGCAGGAACTGTCGCCGGCCGCCCTGCTCGCCCTGGGCCTCCTCTGGCGCCGCGACCCCGGGGACGCCGCCTGCGCCGAACTGCAGGCGGAGCTGCGCCAGCGCCTCTTCACGGTGGCGCGCGGCGTGATGGAGTGCGACATGGGCGAGATGGCGATCGAGCTCTGGTCGCCGGAGGACGTCCCGGCTGCGATCGCGGCCTGCAAGGGCATCGGCTGGCGGGTGCGCGCCGCGGCGGGCGAGAGCCTGCGCCTCGCCAGGGCCCGCGTTCGCGGCGGCCTGCAGACCGGGGTGCCGGGTGGCATCCTCTGCACGGGGGCGCGGAGCGACCTGCCGCTCGCCGCGCTCGACTGGCTGCCGCCGTCGGCACAGCGCCGCCTCGGCGGGCTCGGGCTCAAGAAGGTCGGGGACGTTCTGCCGCTCGGGCCCGGCGCCCTGTGGCAGCAGGTGGGGGCCGTCGGGCGCGAGCTCTGGCAGTTCGCGCAGGGGGAGGAGCCCAGGGGCTACCGGCCGCTCCTGCCGCCGCAGGACCTCTCCTGGCGGCGCAGCTACCCTGAGACGGCCTGCACAAACCGGCTCGAGATCGCCCAGGCCGTGACGGAGGGAATGTCGGTGCTTACGGCGGGAGCGCGCCCTCTGCCCTCGATCGGATCCCTCGAGCTCGGGGTCGAGGACATGGCATCCTGCCACCGGACCACGCGTCGCGCCCTGCTGCGGCCGACGCGCGAGCGACGCCGGCTGGAGGCGGCCCTGCTTGGCATGGCCCTGGCGGTCGCCGGCGAGGGCGTGCGGGAGATCTGCCTGCGCCTCGTGCCTGCGACGGAGGAGGCGCACGAGGTCCAGGAGCGCGGCCTCTTCTACCCGGTCGCGAGCGCCCCCCAGCGGCGCCGGACAGGGCCGCCGCCGCTGGAACGCCTGCCGGGGCGCGAGCAGCGCCTGGCCTACTATGACCCCTACCGGCGCGGCGAGGCGCAGATGCGGCAATAGACGGCGAGAGCGAGGGAATGCGATGTCGAGACTCGTGAACCGGCCGGTGCCGGTGGCGGAGCGCAGGGACGGGGCGCCGCTCGCCTTCTCCTTCCGCGGCCGCCACCGCGTGGCGCGGGTGCTCGAGGCCTGGCGGGAAGCCGGCGAGTGGTGGGAGGGACACGGCGAGCGGCAGGTGTATCGCGTCGAGACCGAAGGCGGTGGCGTGTTCGAACTCCTCTTCGACCTCGAGCGGCGCGACTGGACCCTGACCCGCAACTACGACTGAGCGAGGGCCGAGGGCGCGGCCAGGCGAGCAGCAGGACGCCCGCCGGACTGCGCCCTGGTGCGGCGCGGAAGCCTGCGCGGCGCAGGGCCCGTACGGAGGCGAGGTTGGCGGGATCGGGGTCCGCATAGCAGCGCAGGATGTCCGGCGCCGCGAACACGACCTGCCGCAGGAAGGCCAGGAGCGCCGAAGTCGCGCGGCCCTGGCCGATCTCGGCCGGCGCGAGCAGGAAGTCGAGACCGGCGGCGCCTGCGCGGGGGCCCGCCGGGTGATCCGGGAAGTCGCGCAGGCGATAGGTCTGGAAAAAGCCGGCGGCATGCCCGCAGCGCATCAGGATCCAGCATGAGACCGGCACCTCGCCGAGGATGCGCGGCAGGTACTTTCTCTCCATATCCTCCGCGGTCGGCGCCACGCCATGGGCGTACCAGCGCAGGGCGGGCTCCGCGGCGAGCCAGGCCTGCAGGAGCGGCAGGTCCTTGGCGTCGAGGCGGCGGAAGGTGGGTTCCTGCGTATCCTCGCCCCCTTCGGCCACGCTGTTCAGGGTAAGCCGAACAGGTTCCTGCAGGCCGCACCCGGCCCAAGGCGCCGGGTGCGGCCTCCATGGTTCGGCGGCGTTCATCCCAGGAAGGGCGTATGCAGAATTGGTGCACCTGCACGTGCACTCGGCCTTCTCGCTTCTTGACGGCACGGCGATGCCCGAGGCCGTGGCCGCGCGCGCGGCCGAGCTCGGCCAGCGGGCCATCGCCCTCACCGACCATGACAGCGTCAGCGGCGTGGCGTCCCTCTGCCGCGCCGCGCGGCGGCTCGACATCCAGCCGATCGCCGGCAGCGAGGTGACGCTCCAGGACGGCGCGCGCCTGATCCTGCTCGCGACGGGTCCCGCGGGCTACGCAGGGCTCTGCCGCCTGCTGACGACGGCGCACCTTGGATCCCAGCGGGGTGAGCCGCGCCTGCCGTTCCAGGAGCTCGCGCGCGAAGAGGGGCTGATCGCGCTGACGGGCGGCCGCGAGGGGCCGATCGGCAGGGCGCTCCTCGCCCGGCGCGCGGATCTTGCCGAAGAGGCGCTGCGGCGCCTGCGCGAGATGTTCCCCGGCAGGCTCTACGTGGAGGTGCAGCGCGGTGCCCTGCCGGGCGACCAGGCGCTCGAGGCGGGGCTCTGGGAGCTCGCGCGCCGCTTCGACCTGCCGCAGGTGGCGACGGCGGGGGTGCACCACCTGCGGCGCGAGGACTTCTGGGTGCACGACGTCCTGACGTGCGTGCGGCTCGGCTGCAGCGTCGACGAGGTGCGCCGGGAGCGGCCGCTCAACGGCGAGCGCTACCTCCTGTCGGAGGAGGAGATGGCCGAACGCTTTCGCGACCGGACGGAGCTCGTTGCGGCGAGCGATGAGATCGCGGCGCGCTGCGCGGCGCCGATCACGCCTGGGGTGCGGCTCTACCCCGCCTATCCGCTGCCGCCCGGGCATACGGCGCAGGGCGCGCTCGAACAGCTGGTGCACGAGGGGGCCCGGCGCCGCTACCCCAGCCTGCGGGGCGAGGTGGGGCGGCGCCTGCAGCACGAGCTCGGCACGATCGCGGAGCTCGGCTTTGCCGAGTACTTCCTGCTCGTCTGGGATGTCGTCCGCTTCGCGCGGGCGGAGGGCATCCGCGTCGCCGGGCGCGGCTCCGCGGCAGACTCGGCCGTGGCCTACTGCCTCGGTCTGACGGAGGTGGACCCGATCGCGCGACGGCTTCTGTTCGAGCGCTTCCTGAGCCGCGAGCGCGCCGAGCGGCCGGACATCGACCTCGACTTCGACCACCGCGCGCGCGACCGCGTCGCCGCCTACCTCTTCCGCCGCTACGGCAAGGAACACGTCGCCGGCGTCGCGACCTACCAGACGTTCCAGGGGCGCTCGGCCGTGCGCGACCTCGGCAAGGCGCTCGGTTTTCCCGCCGCGGAGGTGGCGGAGCTGCAGCGCCGGCTGCCGCACATGCCGGCCGACGCGATCCTGAGGCGCTGGGACCTCTTCCCCGAACTCAAGGCCGCAAGCGGCGCCTCCGAACGCCTCGCGCTTCTGCTGCGGACCGCCGCCGCGGTGGCCGGCCTGCCGCGCCATCTCGGCACGCACCTCGGGGGCCTGATCGTGAGCCGCCAGCCTGTGAGCGAGGTGGCGCCGCGCCAGCTGTCGGCCAAGGGCGTGGCGATCGTGCCGTTCGACAAGGTGGACGTCGAGGATCTCGGCTTTCTCAAGCTCGACCTCCTGAGCCTGCGCACGCTTGCCGTGCTGGACGAGGCGTACCGGGCCGCACCGGAGCTCGCGGGCGCCAGGGCGGCCGAGGATCCTGCGGCCATGGCGCTCGTCGCCGGCGGCGAGACGATCGGCCTCTTCCAGCTCGAGAGTCCGGCGCAGCGCGCTCTGCAGGGGCAGATGGCGGCCGAGAGCTTCGAGGACATCGTGCACGCGCTCGCGATCATAAGGCCAGGCCCGATCAAGGGCAATATGGTCACCCCGTACCTCAGGCGGCGCGCCGGGCGGGAGAGCATCACCTACCTCGATCCGCGCCTGGCGCCGATCCTCGAGAAGACGTACGGGGTCGTGCTCTTCCAGGAGCAGGTGATCGAGATCGCGACCACGATCGGCGGGTTCACGCCGGGCGAGTCCGACCAGCTGCGCCGCGTGATGACGCACGCGCGCTCCGCCTCCGAGATGGAGAGCCTGGGTGAGCTCTTCTGCGCAAAGGCCGCGGAGAACGGCAGCGATCCCGGGGTGGCGCGCGAGATCTTCGCGATGCTGCAAGGCTATGCGAGCTACGGCTTTCCCGAGGCGCACGCCGCCGCCTTTGCGCATACCGCCCTGCGCACCGCCCAGCTCTCGGCCCGCCGCCCGGAGGCCCTGTTCGCGGGGCTCCTGTCGCAGCAGCCGATGGGCTACTACCCGCCGCACATCCTGGTGGGCGAGGCCCTGCGCCGGGGGGTCCGCTTCCGGCCGCTCGACATCGCCCGCTCCGAGTCTTCCTATACGGTGGGTGGCGACGGGAGCGTGCGCGTAGGCCTGTGCGCCGTGCGCGGCCTCGGTGCGGCACAGCGCGCGCGGATCCTGGCGGCGCGCCGGGAAAGGCCCTTCGCGGACCTGCAGGATCTCGCCCGGCGCGCGGAGCTCGCGGCGGACGAACTCGCGGCGCTCTGTGACGCCGGGGCCCTCGACCGCTTCGATCGCAACCGGCGCCGGCTGCTCTGGCAGATCGGGGCGCAGCGCGACGCGGGAGGCCTTTTCCCCCCCGCGGCGCCTGACATGCCGGATTTCGCGCCCTGGCAGCGCTTCTGGCGCCAGGAGGCCGTGCTCGGCCTGCGCGGCCCGAGCCGCCTGGCGGCGGCGGCCAGGCCTGCTTTGCAGGGCCAGGGCATCCTCAGCGTCGGGATGACCAAAGGCCTGCGCCACGGCAAGGACGTCCGCGTCGCGGGCGTCCTCTTCCGGCCGCACCGGCCGCCGACGCGCAGCGGTGTGGTGGTGGCGTTCTTCATGCTCGAGGATGAGACAGGACTGCTGGACCTCGTCGCGATGGAGGACGTGTACCGCCGCCAGGGAGACCTGCTCTTCGGGCGGCGGCCGCCCCTCCTGGGGGTGAGCGGGCGTGTGCAGCGGCGCGGGCGCGGCCTTACGGTGCGTGCGGAGGAACTCTTTGAGCCGGACCTCGGTCTGCGCGTAGAATGAGGCGAGACGAACGCGGAGGAGGACGACCCGTGCCGGACGAGAGCCTCGGCGGGGAACTGCGCCAGGTGATCGCGGTGGTGCCTGAGCCGCGGCTGGGGAAGGTGGAGACCTTCCTGCGCCACCGCCAGCGCCGCTTCACGCGCCTTCTGGCCCAGGGCGGCTTTCTGCGCCGCGGCAGCGCGGTGCTCCTGCTGGTGGCGCCGCAGGACGAGGTGGACGGCATCGTGAGCGACCTGCGCCAGAGCGCTGGACCGGCCCAGCCGCAGGCCCGCGGCGAATGGGAGAGCGGCACCATCGTCTTCGTGCTGCCGCTCGACGTCTCGTTGAACCTCTAGCTCCCGAGTCGACAGGAGCGAAGGAGCCGACCATTTGCAGGACTGGCAGGCATGCGAGCGCTATCTCGCCTTCTCGCCGCACCCGGACGATGCGGAGCTCGGCTGCGGCGGCACCTTGTTCAGCCTCCGTCGGCGAGGGGCCGAGGTGCACCTGACCGTCGTCACGGATGGCCGGCTCGGCACCCGGGATCCGGCGCTCCGCCCCGAGGCCGTGGCCGGCATGCGCGCGGGGGAGCAGAGGGCCGCCGCGGCGGCGCTCGGCGTCGAGCTCCGCATGCTGGGGCTGCCCGACGGCGGCCCCCTGGACCACTACGACCTGCGCGACCGCGCGGTCCGCGAGATCCGCCGCTGCCGGCCCGACTACGTCTTCGTCTGCGACCCGTGGCTGCGCTACGAGGCGCACTCCGACCACAGGGCCGTGGGCCTGGCGGTGAGCGAGGCGGCGCTGCTCTCCGGACTCGTGCACTACGCGCCGGGCGAGGCCGCCCCGTGGACGGTCCAAGGGATCCTGTTCTACTTCCCGGAGCGGGCGGACGTACTGCACCCGCTCACGGACGACGCCCATGACGCGCGCAGCCGCGCCATCGCCTGCCACCGCTCGCAGTTCGCCGAGGGCGACCCGTACCTGGAGCGCCTCGGCGCGCAGCTCCGCCGCCTGGGCGAGGCGGCAGGCAGCCGGTATGCCGAGCCGCTCCACCTCAGGTCCCGCACGGACCTCCACATTCCTGCGCCGTCTCCTCGCTAGGCCCCGTGCCGTGCAGGTGCCGCGGCGACCGGGCGCGCATCCCGCACCAGTTGCCCCAGGGTCACCGAGGTGTAGCCCCGCGCGTCCAGGCCAGCCAGAATCATGCGCACGGCCTCCACGGTCTGCGGACGCGGGCCGCCGCCGTCATGCATCAGGACGATCTCGCCGGGGCGCACGTGCTCGAGCACGCGGCGGGCGATGGCGGCCGCACCGGGATTCTGCCAGTCGCGCGTGTCGAGCGTCCACAGGGCGACGGTCATGTGCAGGCTCCTCGCCACCTGCACGACACGCTGGTTCACGCGGCCGTACGGCGGGCGGACGAAGGCGGGGGAGCGGCCCGTCAGCTCGAGGATCAGGTCGGCGGTCGTGCGGAGCTCGTAGAGCAGGCGCTTGGCACCGAGCCGCGGGAAGGCCCGGTGGGACATGCCGTGGTCGGCGAGCTCGTTGCCTTCGCGGGCCGCTTCGGCGGCGAGCCCCGGGTAGCGCTCAAGCTCGGTGCCCAGCACGAAGAAGGTGGCGTGGGCGCCGTGGCTCCTCAGCAGTGCGAGGATCTTCGCCGTCGCGGCGGAGCCGGGACCGTCGTCGAACGTCAGCGCGATCTCCTGCCTCGGCACCGGCAGAGGGTGGCTCAGCACCGCTGTGGCGGGCGGCGCCGGTGCCGCCTGGGCACCGGCGGGCGCGATCAGGACGAGGAGGGCGCCCGTCGCCGCCAGGCGCAGGAGTCTGCGCCCGCGGCGGATTCCCGGGCAAGGCGTGCCATGCGACAAGTCCGGCTCCCCCTTGCTGCCATCAATCCGGTGCGCGCATCAGGTGCCGCGCGATCAGGAGGCCGATCACCACGAGCCAGCAGACGGTGAGGACACCCACCTCGAGGTAGGCCCAGAGCATCCGCCGCACCCCCCGGCGCCATACTACGCAGTCCGCGCCTGCGCGTTCAGGCCCGCGTCGAAGCCCAGTAGAGGCCGACCGCGGCGATCACCAGGGCTAGCAGGAGCACGGCGATCCAGAGCGGAGCCGCCGGAACCCCGGCTGCGCCGCTGGCGATCAGATGGTGGTGGTGGTGGTGGCGGCCAGGGTCCAGGCGGGCCGCCGCGATGAGGAGAGGCACCGCTATCGCCTCCGCCGGGAGCATGCCCGCCGAAAGCGGCGCGCATGCAATTGCGACGTGCGCTGGATCCCGTGCCGTCATCTGCACGCAAACGTCGTGCCGCGTTCGCTCACCATAACGTCGGGAGGTGGGCCCATTGACGGACACGCGGCAGACGCAGAAGCCGAGACTCCAGATCGACCCGCAGCAGTTCGCGCAGGAAGTCGCGAACGAGATCGCGGCCGATCTTCGCAAGAACGGCGGCCAGACGCCGGCGGAGACGCGGCTCGAGCAGCCCGAGGAGTAGCGCGGACGGGCGGGCGGTGCCCGCCCGTTCTATCTGCGTGACGCCGCCCATACGCATCGAGAGACATCCTACGATGCGGGAGGTGCGGCGGTGCGGACACGGCGCATTCCCTGGGGCGAGGCTGTGCGTCCCGAACGGGTGCACGCCTCGCCACGGGCTACGAGATCCCTCTCCACGTCCTCATCTGGTCCACGCTGGCGCGGTCAGCTGATCGGCGGTCTGGTGGTGCTCCTGGCGCTCGGTCTCCTCTACCACACGCGCGAGAGCGGCGTGCTGCTCTCACAGCTCGAGACCTACCTCTCCGGCCAGCCGGCCGTCACCGCCACGACCACGCAGACCACGACGTCGGCGGGGCCGCCGCAGGCGCAGGCGCTCGGGCAGGAGCTGCAGGCCACGAAGCTCGCGGCGCAGGGGCAGGACTGGCAACTGGCGACGAGTGAGCTGCAGGCCGCCGAAGCCAGCTGGGCCAGCCTCGAGAGCCAGTATGGCAAGGCAGGGGTCGCCACCACGGATCTCAACGGCTTCACCGCGGATCTTGCGAACCTGGCGCTCGCCATCTCCGAGAAGAACGTCAGCCAGGTGGCGCTGGGCGTCACGAACGCGCAGAAGTCGCTCGCCTGGATGACGACCAACTATGTTTCGGGTTCGGGACCGACCTTCCAGCAGATGTCGAGCCTCGTCAGCGACCTCAACACGGCCGCGACGCAGAAGGACTGGACGCGCGTGCAGCAGGACGCGAAGCTTCTGCAGCAGATGATGCAGTCCATCCAGCAGGGATTCTAGGCCGAGGCCCTGCGCAAGGTGATCGCGCCGGCCGCGCGACCCAAGGCCATCAGGGCGCGGGAAGCCTCGGCGGAAGTGGCAGACCAAGGAAGACGGCAGCGAGGTCCAGCGCTGTAGCCAGCTGCATGCGCTGGACCTCGCGCAGGCGCGGCAGGCCCGGAATCGGCGGCTGACCGGCGCGCATGGCGAAATAGCCGGCCACCGCACTTGCGGCCGCCTGTTCGGCCACGCCGGGGATCGCGGCCCCGCCGGCCGCCATGGCCGCCCTGTACGCCGGCAGGAGCCGCGGCGCCTCAGTGCCGCCTTCCGCGACCAGGCTGGGCAGAAAGGCGTACAAGTCCAGAATGCATGGTCCGTCGCAGACGAGGGCCCAGTCGAACAGGACGAGCCTACCGCGGCGAAAGCGCAGGTTGTCCGAGCGGATGTCCGTGTGGATCACGCTCCACGGCTGGTTCGCGTCGAGCAGGCGGGCCTCCGCGGCGGCGAGCCGTTCGAGGCCCTCCTCGAGCCACGCGCCCGCCTCCTGACGGCGCCCGCCGTAGAGGCCGAGGAACCAGCCGCGCCGCACGGGGTCTTCGCGCAGGCCGCGCCAGTTGTCGGTCATGCCGTCGGGTTCCAGTCGTTGCACCTTGCCGCGTTCGCGCATGCCGCGGAGATGGAACGCGGCGATGTCCCGCATGGCGCCCAGGGCCAGCTCCTCGGTCCACGGCGGCACCCTGGCGGCCCGGCTCAGATCCTCGAGCAGCAGCAGATGCCACCCATCGGTGGTCACGGAGCCGAAGAAGGCAGGCGCGATCGGTCGGATCGACGCAAGCCCGCGATATGCCCCTTCTTCGGTCGGCACCACCCGCCAGTTGACCTCGTTCGAGCCTTTGCCCGCACCCTTGGCGAACAAGGTCCGGCCGTCCGCGAGGCGGATGCGGAATGTCGCGCTCGGGCCATAGCCGCCAAATACGCGGTGGCCTCGCGCGACGGGGGATTTCATGGTTGCCTCGATCGCAAGGCGCAAGTCCTGCGGCACGTCGCGCCAGTACGGCTTGCGTTCGCGCATGCCCCTCCCCCTCGACCCGGCCGGATGATGGTCAGGGTACACGATGCCGGCTGTCCGCGACAACGTTCACGCGGTGCGGCCGGCAGGAGCGGCGCAGGAGGCCATGGAAGCTTACCTGCGCCCAGACATCGCCAAAAGGGGTGCGGCGTGTTGGCGAACCGATCGCAACAGGGCAGGTCGCCCGGCCGACACGCGTCGCGCGTTGGGGCTTGGCCATCGCCGGGCTGCCCCATAGTGTCCAGGAGGCGCTCGTGAGCGATGGCCGGCCCGGATGCGCAGGGCCTGTCGCGCTGGTGACGGGAGCTTCGCGCGGCATCGGCCGCGCCGTCGCCCTCAGGCTGGGCGCCGAAGGCTTCAGACTCTGCCTGGGCGCCCGCACCCCCGAGGCGATCGGGGAGCTTGCGCGTGAACTCGGAGCCGGCGGGGCGGACGTCCTGGCGGCGGCGCTCGACGTCAGGGATCCAAAATCGGTCGGCGCGTTCGTCCAGGCGGCCGTCGACCGCTTTGGTCGCCTCGACCTCGTGGTTGCCAACGCGGGCGTCGGTGGCGGCGCGATCTTTCCCGCGATGACGCTGCAGGACATCGAAGGACTCGTCGCCACGAATTTCCTCGGCGCCCTCACGACGGTGCGCGCCGCGCTGCCGACCATGCTCCGGCAGCGCAGCGGATCTCTGGTGCTCATCGCGTCGGTCGCGGGTGAGGTCGCGCTGCCGGGCTCCGCGCTGTACGCCGGGACCAAGGCCGGCCTCCTTCGCTTCGCGGACGGCCTGCGGCGCGAGGTGGCGCAGGAGGGGATCAAGGTGACCGCCATCCTGCCGGGTTTTGTGCGCACCGACATGACCCAGGGGCTGCAACTGCCCATGCCGGGCCCCGAGGTGGTCGCGCAGGCGGTGCTCAGGGCCTGGCGCCGCGGTCCGCGGCGGATCGTGGTGCCAGGCTTCTACCTGCCGCTGATCTGGCTCTCGCACCTCGCGCCCTGGTTCGTGGATCTTGTCGGCCGGCGCATCCTGCGCGAGATGGCCGGCGCCAGGCGGGCCTGACGGGGCCAGGACGGCCCTGACGCGTGGACGGGCGCGGTCCGGCAACGTATGATCGAGTGGGCCGGGCCTTCTAGCCGGTCCAGCTTTGCCCGTGGAGGGAAGGACTTGCTTCGTACCGCCCTTGTCGGCCTGCCGCAGAGCGGCAAGACGACGCTCTACAATCTCCTCACCAGGTCCGATCTGCCCACAGGGGCCATGGCTCGTCCAGAAGCGCACGTCGGCGCGGCGGATGTGCCGGACCCCAGGCTCTCGGTGCTGGCGGAGATGTTCCATCCGAAGAAGGTCACGCCCGCGAAGGTGGAGTACGTCGACATCCCCGGCGTGCGGGCGGGCGGCGCGGCCCAGGAGGCCAGGCGCTTCCTCGCAGACATCCGTGAGGTGGACGCTCTCGTGCACGTGCTGCAGGGGTTCCCCAACCCCGACTCGCCGGATCCGATCGCTGCGGCCGAGGCCCTGGACCTCGAACTCGCTGTGGCCGACCTCGACGTCGTGGAGCGGCGCCTCGAGCGCGTCGCGCGCGAGAAGAAGCGGGCTCAGCCGGACGTCGAGCGGTCCGCCCTCGAGCGGATCGCCGAGGACCTCGGCCAGGGGCGCCGGGCCGGCGACACGCGCCTCTCGGACGACGAGGAGCAGGCCCTGCGCGGCTTTACGCTCCTGACGCAGAAGCCGCTCATCCTGGTCTTCAACGGCGACGAGGAGACGATCCGCGAGGAGGCGGCCCCGCACGCCGGCATCGCCGGCTACGCCGCGCAGCGCGGGGTGCCGCTCGTCACGATGTCGCTCCAGCTCGAGCGCGAGATCCAGGAGCTCGAGCCGGAGGAGCAGGCGGCGTTCCTGGCGGACCTCGGCCTCAAGGAGAGCGGCGTCGCCCGCCTCAGCCAGGGGGTGTACGCAGGGCTCGGCCGCATCTCCTTCCTGACGGCCGGCAGCGACGAGGTGCGGGCCTGGACGGTGCGCCGCGGCGTCGCCGCCAAGGCGGCGGCCGGGGCCATCCACTCGGACATCGAGCGCGGCTTCATCCGCGCGGAGGTCTGCGCCTACCAGGATCTCGCGGCGGCCGGCGGCCTTGCGCGGGCCCGCGAGCTCGGCCACCTCAGGCTCGAGGGCAAGGAGTACGTGGTGCAGGATGGCGACGTCATCAACTTCCGCTTCGCCGTCTGAAGCCGGCGGCGGGCGGCAGAGCCAAAGGAGTGTGAACGGTTTGCGCATCGAGGCGTTGCAGCAGGAGCTTGCGAAGGCGGGACTCGACGCGGCGCTCGTCACGGGACCTACCCAGATCGGCTACCTCACGTCGGCCTTCATCTTTCCGCATGAGCGGTTCTTCGCGCTCTACGTGCCGCGGCGGGGCGAGAGCGTGGTGTTCGGGCCGGCCCTCGAGAGCGGGCGGCTCGGCGGCGTCGGCCTCCCCTTTGTGGCGGTCGAGGACGGCGTCGCGCCGCGCGACGTGCTCTCGGGCCGCATCGGGCGCGGCGGCCGGCTCGGTGTCGAGCGCAGCCACATGACGCTCGGCTGGGCGCTCGACGTGGCGCAGGCTGCGGGTACGGAGATCGAGCGGCTCGAGGACGTCTCGTCCGCCCTCGCGCACCTTCGCGCCTGCAAGGATCCCGCCGAGGCCGAGGCCTTGAGGGAGTCCGCGAGGCGACTCGACCGGGCGACGGCCTACGCGCGCGGTCTGATCCGCGAGGGCGTCAGCGAGCGCCAGATGGCCGCGGCGATCGAGACGTACATGCGCGACGAGCTCGGCGGGGACCCGGGGTTCGACAGCATCGTGCTGTTCGGGGAGCGCAGCGCGCTGCCGCACGGCGGCCCCACGGACCGCGTGCTGCGCCGGGGGGAGATCGTCCTCGTGGACATCGGCCTGCGCTACCAGGGCTATGTCTCGGACACGACCCGCACCTTCTTCTTCGGCGAGCCGCAACCGGAGCTGCGGCGCATCTACGCCGTCGTGGCGGAGGCCGCCAGCCGTGGCCGGGCGGCGGCGCGAGCCGGAGCCGCCATGGGTGCGCTGGATGCCGCGGCGCGGGAGTACATCGCGGCGCAGGGGTACGGCGAGCGCTTTCCGCATCGCGTCGGGCACGGCCTCGGGCTCGAGGCGCACGAGGAGCCGTTCCTGCTGCCGGGGCGCGGGGACCCTCTCCTTGCGGGCATGTGCCTGACGATCGAGCCGGGCGTCTATGTGGCAGGCCTGGGCGGCGTGCGCATCGAGGACGACCTCCTGGTGACGGCGGACGGCGCCGAGGTGCTGACCGCCTACCCGCGCGAACTGCAGGTGGTGCAGCCATGACGACGGAGGCGTCGCGACTCCTCTACGAGCGGGCGCTGGCGGTGACGCCGGGCGGCGTGAACAGCCCCGTGCGTTCGATGCGCCAAGTCAGACCCTACCCGCTGTTCGCGGAGCGCGGCGAGGGAGCGTACGTCTACGACGCCGACGGCAACCGCTATGTCGACCTCCTGTGCTCGTGGGGCCCCCTGATCCTCGGCCACGGCCACCCCGCGGTGGTCGGGGCGATCCAGGAGCAGGCGGGGCGGGCGCTGACATTCGGCATCGCGAGCCGGCTGGAGGTGGAGCTCGGGGAACTCCTCACCTCGGCACTGCCGGCCGTCGACCAGGTGCGCCTCGTCTCGTCGGGCACCGAGGCCACGATGAGCGCGA
Organism: Bacillota bacterium; assembly: GCA_021845645.1. Next base: position 124,169 of record JAJZVM010000005.1, on the reverse strand, counting down.
TCCGGCTGGCGCGCGCCTTCACTGGGCGCGACGCCGTCGTCAAGTTCGCCGGCTGCTACCACGGCCACGTCGATGCCCTGCTGGCGCGCGCGGGCTCCGGGGCCGCCCTGTCCTCCCTGCCCGTGTCTCCCGGTGTGCCCGCCAAGGTGGCCGCGGACACGATCGTGCTGCCGTACAACGACCTCTCGGCGGCGGAGCAGGCGTTCGCGGCCCGCGGCGGCGACATCGCGGCGGTGATCGTCGAGCCGATCGCGGCCAACATGGGCGTCGTGCCGCCGGTCGAGGGGTTCCTCGCGGGTCTGCGGCGCCTGACAAGCCGGCATGGCGCGCTCCTGATCTTCGACGAGGTGATCACGGGCTTCCGCGTCGGCTTCTCCGGGGCGCAGGGGCTTTTCGACCTGGCCCCGGACCTCACGTGCCTCGGCAAGGTGATCGGCGGCGGCCTGCCGGTCGGGGCGTACGGCGGCCGGCGGGAGATCATGGAGCGGATCGCGCCGCAGGGCGACGTCTACCAGGCGGGGACGCTCTCGGGCAGCCCGCTCGCCATGGCGGCGGGGCTCGCCCAACTGCGCGAGATGGGGCGCGACGCCCAAAGCTACCGCCGCCTCAGGGAGCTCGGAGAGACGCTCGAAGCCGAGGTCCGCGCGGCGGCGGCCGCCGCTGGCGTGACATGCACGGTGCAGGGGGCTCCCGGCCTCCTCTCGGCATTCTTCTGCGAGGGACCCGTGCGCGACCAGGAAGATACGGCCTGCAACGACATCGCCCGCTACCGCGCCTTCTGGCAGGCGATGGCGGAGGCCGGCGTGCTGCTGCCGCCGGCCGCGAACGAGGCCATCTTTCCGTCGCTCGCGCTCGGCGCGCGCGAGCTCGAGATCGTCCGCGCCGCCCTGCCCGATGCCTTCCGGGCCGCGGCGGCCGTCCACTGAGACCCGGACCGGAATTTGCCGCAAGCCTGCCGCAGCGCGCGGCAGGCTTGCGGCGTTACGGGCAAGGCTGCAGGCGGTGCAGCCCCTCGCCTTGCCAAGGCTGCCGGCGGGTACTATGATGGTGTCGCTGGTGATACGGTGTAGGGGTATGGGCGTGCGACACCCGTCTCCCCGCGCCGGCGAGGGAGGGGACCTGAAGTGGCGATCGATCCCGTTTGCCAGATGGAGGTCGACGAGGCGACAGCCAAGTGGACCGCGGAACACGAGGGCAAGACCTACTACTTCTGCGCGCCGGGCTGCAAGCGCGCGTTCGAGAAGGATCCGGAGAAGTTCCTGACGGGCGGCGGCGACCCGCACATGCACATGCACAACGGCTAGGCACCAGCGGGGGACTGCCGGACAGGCAGTCCCCCGCGTCCGGAAGGAGGCGGGTATCGGGTGGCGGAGGCGGAAGTCGCCGATCGGGCCGCGGCGGATGCGGGTGCGCACGCAGGATCGCGCCGCGCCGTCCTCGACATCGAGGGCATGACCTGCGCCATGTGCGTCGCCACGGTGACGGAGGGGCTCGAGGAGCTCCCCGGCGTCCTCGACGTCAGCGTCAACCTCGCCACCGCCAAGGCCATCGTGCGCTTCAGGCCGGATGAGGTGAACCTGCCCCGCATGATCGCCGAGGTCAAGGATCGCGGCTACGGCGTGCACACGGAGCGGGTCAAGCTCGACATCGAGGGCATGACCTGCGCGACGTGCGTCAAGACGATCGAGGATGCGCTCGGGAGGCTGCCCGGCGTCGCCTCGGCGCAGGTCAATCTCGCGACCAACGCGGCCTTCGTGGACTACAGCGGCAGCAGCGTGACGCCCGCGGAGATCGCGCGGGCGGTGCGCGACGTGGGCTACGGCGCGACGGTCGCGGCAGAGGGGGCGACGCGCCGGGAGGACGGCTCGGTGCGCGAGGCCCGGCACTGGCGCAGGCTCCTCTGGGTCTCGGGCGGCCTGTCGCTGCCGCTCCTGCTCGCGATGGTGCTGGAGATGGCCGGCGTGCCTTGGGCGCTGCCACGCCTGCTCGGCAACTACTGGCTGCAGCTCGCGCTCGGCAGCGCCGTGCAGTTCTGGCCCGGCATGACCTTCTACGTCGACGCCTACTACAACCTCAAGCACCATAACGCCAACATGTCGGTGCTGGTGGCGCTCGGCACGTCCGCAGCATACCTGTTCAGCCTCGCGGCCGCCTTCCGCGGCGGGCGGCCCGCGTATGGCACGTACTTCGAGACGAGCGCGGTGCTGATCACGCTCGTGATCACCGGCAAGATGCTCGAGGCCATCGCCAAGGGCAGGACGTCCCAGGCGATCAGGAGCCTCCTCGGGCTGCAGCCCCGCACGGCGAGGATCGCGCGCGGCGGAGAGGAGCTCTCGGTGCCGGTCGAGGACGTGGCGGTCGGCGACTTGGTGCTCGTGCGACCCGGCGAGCGCCTGCCGGTCGACGGCGTCGTCGTGGATGGCTACTCGGCGGTCGACGAGTCGATGCTGACCGGCGAGTCGCTGCCGCAGGAGAAGCGCGAGGGCGCCGACGTCGTCGGCGGCACGATCAACAGGACGGGCAGCTTCCGCTTCCGTGCGACCAAGGTCGGACGCGACACGGCCCTGCAGCAGATCGTACGGATCGTGGAGGAGGCGCAGGGCTCGAAGGCGCCGATCCAGCGCCTCGCGGACGTCATCTCGAACTACTTCGTGCCGACGGTGATCGGCATCGCCATGCTGACGTTCGCCCTCTGGCTCGTGCTCGGCCACGACGTCACAGGCGCCCTGCTGGCCGGCGTCTCGGTGCTGGTGATCGCCTGTCCCTGCGCGCTTGGCCTCGCCACACCCACCGCCGTCATGGTCGGCTCCGGACGCGGCGCCGAGGCGGGCATCCTCTTCAAGGCCGCGGGCCACCTCGAGCGGACAGGCGCCCTCAGGGCGGTCGTCCTCGACAAGACCGGCACGATCACGTCCGGCCGGCCCGTCGTCACCGACGTCGTGGAGCTCGCGGGCGTGGCGGCGGACGAGGCGCTCGCGCTGGCGCTCACCCTCGAGGAGCGCTCGGAGCACCCGCTCGCGCAGGCGATCGTCGAGCATGCCCTGGCCCGGGGGCTTGCGCCTGCCGCGGCGGCGGAGTTCAAGGCGCTGCCAGGCCGCGGCGTCCAGGCGAAGGTGGCGGGGCGGGGTTACCTGCTCGGCAACCGCACACTCATCGCAGGCAAAGGCATCGACCTTGGGGCCGCCGACGCGCGCATCGCGGCGCTCGAGGCGGAGGGCAAGACGGCGATGCTGCTCGCGGACGAGGAGAGACTGCTTGCGGCGATCGCCGTGGCCGACACCGTCAAGGAGGGTAGCCGCGAGGCGATCGCGGCCCTGCAGGCCATGGGCATGCGGGTGCTCATGATCACGGGCGACAACCGCCGCACCGCCGAGGCGATCGCGCGGCAGGTAGGCCTGAGCCCCGAGGATGTGCGCGCGGAGGTGCTGCCGGCGCGCAAGGCGGACGAGGTGCGCCGCCTGCAGGCGGCAGGGCTCCTCACGGCCATGGTGGGCGACGGCATCAACGACGCGCCCGCCCTCGCCACCGCCGACGTCGGCATGGCGATCGGCACCGGAGCCGACGTCGCGATCGAGGCGGCCGACGTGACATTGATGTCGGGGGACCTGCGCGGCGTCGTCGCCGCCATCGACCTCAGTTGCGCCACGCTGGGCAAGATCCGCCAGAACCTCTTCTGGGCGCTCGTCTACAACGCGATCGGCGTGCCGCTCGCGGCGCTCGGCTTCCTGAGCCCCGTCATCGCCGGCGGGGCCATGGCCCTCAGCTCGGTGTCCGTGACCACAAACTCGACGCTGCTGAAGCGCTTCGACCCCATGCGGCGGTTCCGGCCGGCCGACTGAGACCTGCAGCCCGCCTTTACGGACCTGTGCCCGAGCTCACCACAAGCCAGGGGGAGCCCGGGCTCTTGCGTACGACCGTGTAGGCGGATGAGAGCCAGCCGTTGCCGGCCAGGTCTTGCGCTGTGAAGTGGCGGAAGTGCGGCCAGAGCGCGACGTTCCAGATCTGCAGCAGCCTGGGGTCCATGCCGGGGGATGCGGGCGGCGCCTGCCACTGCTGAAAGGTGATCGGCACGAGTGCCTGCAGTACCTCTGCCTGGCTGGCGAGCGGCGCGGATCCGGGGCCCGCCGCGACCAGCGTCGCCTCGAGGCGGCGGCGCTCCGCCGCCGGCAGGTCGGCATTGAGGACGTCCAGGTAGTCCAGCAGCACCGCCTCGGCGCTCATCCCGGGGCGGTTCGCCGTCGGATGCGGCACGTAGGCCCCGACCGACTCGAGCCATTGCAGGTAGTAAAGGCCCGTGAGATCGTGCACCGTCCTGCCGCGCAAGCTGACGTCGAACATCGGCTGAAAGCTGTAGTTCGGCTGCTCGGCGATCATTCCGACGACCTTATGGCCCTTCTCGAAGCAGGTGTAGCCGCCGACGCGGGTGCTGCCGTAGGCGTTCAGAGGCACTTCAAGGAGCGTCTGGCCCCGGTAGGGCGTCAGAGGCAGCCCCGATGCGCGCGAAAGGAGGTTCCAGGTCGCGGTCTCGACCCCCGAGGCGAAGCCCTGGCCCTGGGGCACGGGGCCGCTTACAAGCGATCTCGCCAGCCTGATCGGCTGCTCGGGGTAGCCGCCGGACATGGCGGACACCTGCGCGGTGTTCACACCGGCCTTCTTGAGTGCCTTGAGGCACAGCCTTCCCGGCAGGTCGGAGACGGGCGGGCCCGGTGGATTCGCCTGAACGTAGTCCGGGACCCGGCCGGTCTCGGCCGGCTTGGGCGTCGGCACCGCCCTGACGGTAGGGAGCCGTCTGGCGGCATGCGGCGGCGCGGCGGCGCAGCCGGCGAGCAGGAGCAGGGACAGGGCGACGATCGGACGGGCGGTCTGGCGCAACGGCATGACATCCTTGCGCGTCGCGCCGGGGACACGTGCGGACATGGGGTGCGGGGTGGCGCAGCGCGTCAGATGCACGCGACTTCGAGCCGTGGCTGGCGGTTTCCTTCCAGAAGAGGTCGGCGATCGGGCCGGGCCCCGAGACCGGGCCTTGCGGTCACTCGGAATCGCTCATGAGCTGGGCCATGCGACGCAGCACCTGCGCTTCGACCGATTTCAGGCGCCGGCGGAAGGCGAGCTCGTCAAGGTCCGGGTAGTAGCGCAGGCGCAAGGCGGTGGGGTGCTCCGGCTCCGTGTCGAGCCCGAAGCGCTGCGAGAGCAGTGCAGCCCAGCGCCGGTCCGGCATCTCGCCCAGCACGCGGCGCAGGAGCTCGTGGTCGAGGCGGGGCATCACGCTGCGCGCCTGCGCCACGGGCGCCCCGGCGCGAGAAGCGGCCGGGCCGGCGCGATGATGAGGATCACGACGAGGATGCCGGCCGGCCCGGAGCCGGCACCGGCGAGGCAGAAGCTCAGGGCGGGAAGCACTGCGAGCGGCCAGTGCCTGCGTCGCGGCGGCAGCACGAAGGGTAGGGCGATAGCGGCCGCCATCAAGGTCCAGAGGACGTAAGGCGGCGGCCAGGGGATGGGAAGGCCGAAGAGTGGCACGCCGTAGCTGCCCACATCGATCGCCCGCTTTCACCTGGTATTGTACCGCATGCCGCACACGTGCCGCGAAAGAGCGGTCAGGCAGCCAGGAAGACGCGCTCTTAAGGCGAAGTGAGCCGCGAGGTGGCAATCCTGCATGTGGCTTATCGCGCACCGCGGATTTTCAGGACGGCATCCGGAGAACACCCTGAGGGCATTTCGGGCGGCGCAGGAACTCGGCGTGGACCTCGTGGAGTGCGATGTGCACCGCAGCCTGGACGGGAAGCTCGTGGTGATCCACGACGCGACCCTCGACCGCACCACGAACGGCAAGGGGCCGGTGCGCGACCGCACCCTGGCGGAGATCCGTGCCCTTGACGCCGGCGACGGCGAGCGCGTCCCGACGCTCGAGGAGCTCCTCGAAGCGGTGACGCTGCCGGTCGTCGTGGAGATCAAGACGCCGGAGGCCGTGCCGGGGCTGGTCGACCTCTATCGCACGCGCCCGCAGCTGAGGGAAAGGCTGTGGCCCATCTCCTTCGGCCACAGGCTCATCCAGGCGCTCACGGCCGAGGTGAAGGGCCTGACGGCGGGAGTGCTCTACGCCGGTGCGCCGATCGAGCCGTGGCTGCTCGCGGAGAAGGCGGGTGCGCAGATCCTGCTGCCGGCGCTCGAGACGGTGAGCCGCGAAGAGGTCGAGGCAGCCCACAGCCATGACCTCCACCTGTCGATCTGGACGGCGGACACCCCCGAGGAGTTCGCCTTCTGCCAGGAGATCGGCGTGGACGGCATTGCGACGAACCGACCGGACCTGCTCATCGGACACATGCACCGCCAGGGGGCCGCGAACTAGAGGCACCGGCACGGGAGGGCTTCACTTGAACAAGCGCGAGCGCCGCTACGTGTGGCTGCTCGGACTCGCGGGGCTCGGGCGCAATGTCGGCTGGGGCATGAACAAGGTTTTCACGGCGGTGCTCTTGGGCGCCCTGACGCCGTCGACGCAGCTGATCGGCTCGGTGCTGGGCGCGGAGGGTCTTCTCGGCGTGGTGCTGAATCCGCTCTCCGGCTGGCTCTCGGACCGCACGTCGACCAGGATCGGTCGCCGCCGTCCGTATCTCTTCGTCGCGTTTCCGGGCGCCGCCATCATGCTGATGCTGATGTACCTGACGAGGAGCCTCGGCCTCGCGGTCGCGGCGACCCTTCTCTTCTACTTCTTCCAGCAGCTCAGCCCGACGCCCTACCAGGCCATGATGCCGGACAGCGTGGAGGAGAAGGACTACGGCGAGGCATCTGGCATCCTGAACCTGCTCTGGACGCTCGGCAACCTGATCGCGTTTCTCGTCGTGCCGCTGGTGTACGAGCTCTGGAGTCACACGCTCGGCTTCCTGCTCGGCGCGGCCATCCTGCTCGCGGGAGGTCTCTGGACGGCCTTCTCCGCGCGCGAGCGCAGCGAGCGACGCAGGCCGCCCGGCCGCGGCGCGGCCGTGGCCCTGCGCAGTCCGGCGCTCCTCAAGTACTACGTGGCGCAGGGGCTTTGGTGGCTCTCGTTCGAGGCGATCGCCAGCTTCTTCACGCCCTACATGGTGCATGCCTTGCACGGCAGCGTGCTCGACTCCGCCCTCGGCATGTCCATCTTCACCGTGGCGGGCATCCTGGTCTCGCTCTGGTTCGGCCGTCTCTACGAGCGGCACGACGCGCGGCTGCTGCTCGGCGTGACGCTTCTGCTGTTCGCCGTCGCGGCATCGACCGGCCTGTGGCTCAAGACGGTGGACGAGGCGTTCGTGCTGCTCTTTGTGGCCGGCCTGGCCTGGGGTGGCATCCAGGTGACGAGCTACCCGCTGGCCGCCGACATGCTGCGCCAGCACCTGCTCCGCAACGGCGCCGGCGACGACGACGCGAAGGAGCAGGCGGCGCACCTCCACGGCGCGCTCTACGGCAACGCGAACCTCGTGCAGTCGCTGGGCCTCATGGTGGCGGCGCCTCTGGCGGGACAGGTCATCGCTGTCTCGCATGGCCAGTACCAGGCCATGTTCCTTGTGAGCATCGCGAGTTCGCTTGTCGCGCTTGCGCTCGTGCTCTGGTTCGGCAAGACGGAGGTTGCGGCACAAGCGACGGCGGCAAAAGCATAAAGGACCGCCTCATTTTGGCAGTCATGCGGCCTTAATCTGGCCGTAACAGAGCGCATGTATGCTGCCCTCGACCGATCAAGGGAGGGCTACGCTTGAAGTTTTCCTTGCGCAGCGGCGGTCTCGCGTCGGCTCTTGTCGGCGCGCTTGCCCTGTCGCTCGCAGGCTGCGGCTCCGCAACGACGCAGAACCAGGGAACGGTGTCGCTGCAGGAGACGGGCTCCACACTCCTCTACCCGCTCTTCCAGATCTGGGCACCCGCGTACACCAAGGACCATTCCAGCGTCAAGATCACACCTCAGGGCACGGGCTCCGGCACAGGCATCGCGGACGCGGTGAACGGCACCGTGCAGATCGGCGCGTCCGACGCCTACATGGCGAACGCCCAGATGAGCGCCGACCCCGGCATGCTCAACATCCCGCTCGCCATCTCGGCGCAGCAGATCATGTACAACATCCCCGGCCTCAACCATCAGCATCTGCACCTTTCGGGCCAGGTGCTCGCCCGCATCTACACGGGCAAGATCACGATGTGGAACGACGCGGCGATCAAGGCCCTGAATCCCGGCATCGCGCTGCCTGCGCTCAGGATCGTGCCGATCCACCGCGCGGACGGCTCGGGTGACACCTTCCTCTTCTCGCAGTACCTCTCGTTCTCGAACCCGACCACCTGGGGCTCTGCGAACGGGCCGCAGTACGCGACGTCGATCTCGTGGCCGCCGGTGCCCGCGTCACTGAGCGCCACCGGCAACGGCGGCATGGTGGAGGCCCTGCAGCAGAACAAGGGCGGCATCGCCTACGTCGGCATCTCGTACCTGAGCCAGGCGGTCAACGCCGGGCTCGGCTACGCCGCGATCGAGAACAAGGCGGGACAATTCGTGCTGCCCACGGCGCAGACGATCTCGACCGAGGCGCAGAGCCTCGTCGGCCAGACGCCGAAGGACGAGCGCGTCTCGCTGATCTACGGCCCGGCGCAGGGCGCCTACCCGATCATCAACTACGAGTACGCGATCGTGAACGCGAAGCAGTCCTCGTCGACGACCGCGAAGGCGGTGCGGCAGTTCCTGACCTGGGCGCTCACGACCGGCAACCAGCCGACCTATCTCGAGCAGGTGCACTTCCTGCCCTTGCCGCCTGCCATCGTCAAGCTGAGTGAAGCGCAGATCGCGAAGGTCCAGTAGGTTCGAAGGCGAAACTCCTCGTGGGGTGATGGCGACGCCCGGCAAAGTGCGGGCCCTCGACCGGATCATGCGCGTGGCCACCGGCATCGTCGCCGGTGGCTCGCTCGTGGCCATGGCCGCGATTCTCGTGTTCCTGCTGCGCGACTCCTGGCCGTCGATCCTCTACAACGGCGGCCACTTCCTGACGAGCATCACCTGGAACATCGGCAACCTGTACAGCGGCGCCGTCAGTCGCCACAACGGCGTGATGGCCCCGCACGGCGCCGCCTACGGCATCCTGCCCTTCATCCTCGGCACGCTTCTCAGCTCGCTGATCGCCGTGGTGCTCGCGGTGCCGCTGGCGGTGGGCATCGGCCTCCTACTCGTCGAGTACCTGCCGCGCCGCGTTGGAGAAAGCCTCTCCTTCGTCGTCGAGATGCTCGCCGGCATCCCGTCGGTCGTGATCGGCCTCTGGGGCATCGCGGTGCTCATCCCGTGGATCGGCCGCGGCCTCGGGCCGTGGCTGCAGGCCGTCTTCGGATTCATCCCGTTCTTGCGCGGACCGATCGGCTCCGGCCAGGGACTTCTTGCCTCTGGCCTGGTGCTCGCCGTCATGATCACGCCGATCATCGCGGCGACGACGCGCGACGTCCTACGCCAGACGCCCCGCGAGACCAAGGAGGGCGCGCTCGGCCTCGGGCTGACGCGCTGGGAGATGATCCGCGCCGTCTCGCTGCCCTGGTCCGCGAGCGGTATCTTCGGCGCCGTGATCCTGGGGCTCGGGCGCGCACTCGGCGAGACCATGGCCGTGCTGATGGTCTCGGGCAGCGCCGTGAACTACCTGCCGCAGAACATCTTCAGCCCGATCGGCACGATGGCCGCGACCATCGTCTCGCAGCTCGACTCCGCCATGACCGACCCGACCGGCATGGCCGTCCACGCGCTGGCCGAGATCGCCCTCGTGCTGTTCGTCATGAGCATCGTCGTCAACGTACCGGCGCGCCTGCTGCTCTCGGCGGCCGCCCGCAGGGGAGGCGAGGCGCAGTGAACGTCACCTGGCGCCGGCTGAAGGACCGCATCATGCTCGGGCTCGCGGCCTTGATGGGCATCATCATCCTCGTGCCGGTGCTCGGCATGATCTGGCTCGTCGTGAGCCACGCACTGCCGGCGCTGTCCCTGGGCCTCTTCACGCAGGTGACCGTCGGTGCCGGCGGAGGTCTTGCCAACGCCATCGTCGGCACCTTCTACGTCGTCGGGCTCGGCATCCTGATCGCGGGCCCCCTGGGGATCATGGCGGGCGTCTACGTGGGCGAGGTGGACCCCGGCGGGAGCTTTGCGCAGGTTGTGCGCTTCACGACCGACGTCATGGCGGGCGTGCCATCGATCGTCATCGGCTACTTCGGCTACGTGACGCTGGTGCTGGGGCTCGGCTGGGGATTCTCCACCCTGGCGGGAGCCATCGCGCTCTCCCTCATCGGCATACCCTACGTCGTGCGATCCACCGAGACGGCGCTCAGCAAGGTGCCGCGCGGCATGCGCGAGGCGTCGCTCGCGCTCGGCGCCAGCCAGAGCACGACGATCTGGCGGGTCACGCTGCGCGAAGCCCTGCCGGGAGTGGTGACCGGCGTGCTGCTGGCACTCTCGATCGCGATCGGCGAGACGGCGCCGCTGCTCTACACGGCCGGCTGGTCGAACTACATGCCGAGCCTGCAGCTGACCCACGCCCCGATCGGCTACCTGACCTACGTCGTCTGGACGTACATCAACGAACCGTTCGCCTCGGCCAACGCCCTCGCGTATGCCGCAGGTCTGCTGCTGCTGGTGCTCATCGTGATCGTCAACGTCGTCGCGCGGCGGCTCGTCGGCCGCAGCCGCCTCGGGCGCTGACCGATTGCGGTGCTGCGCACCGGCATGCAGGTGTAGACTTGTCTTGCAGAGCGGAGAGCTTGGGGGTGCCGGAGTGAACATCAAACTGCAGGCCAACGCGGCCGGCGAGCTGTCGATCGAGGAGAGCGCCGTGCGCTCGGTCGTGGAGCTCGCGATCAGGGACACAGGCGACGTCGCCGCGAGAGTGAACCGGCGCTTCCTCCTGGGCAGCGCCATCCGTGTCAAGGAGGGCCAGGACAAGAAGCTCGTCGTGGACCTCGAGCTGACCGTGCCCTACGGTGTCTACCTGCCCGACGCGATGCGCGACGTGCAGACCGCCGTGAAGGAAGCGCTCGCGAAGAATATCGGCATCGAGAACGCGGTCGTGAACATCGCGGTGACGAAGGTCGAGGTGGCGGCGGAGGCCGAGCGCTCCTCCTAGGAGCCGCGCGGAACGGACGGCGGCCGCGCCGGGGCGGGCGACGCCCATCTCGCGACGGCCGTCGGGACGTGCACCAGGCAACGGCGCCCCGGGGATGCCCCGGGGCGCCGTTCGCGACGGGCGCCTACGTGCGGCGCAGGATCATGCGCGTACCGCAGCTGACCGCATAGACCGCGCCGGCCTGTCGCCAGAAGCGCACGTACGTCTCGTCGCCGCGGTCGCTGTGCACGAAGGCGTCCGGCCCGACCGGCCGCAGCTCGCCCTCGGTCGTGCCGTCGTCCATTACGAGGCGGCCATCGCGTAGCGTGACGCGGCATGTCTCCCCTTCGCCGGAGGGGTAGACGCCGACATAGGCGGGCAGACCTTCGCGGGGAGGCGTGAAGGGGGGATAGTCGCGGCAGAACGGCTGGGGCCTTTGGCCCAGCGCGCAGGCGAGGCCGCCCTGGACCGCCTGGCGCGCGGACGGCCCCATCAGGTTCGCCAGCGCGGCGCCGGCCAGGCCAAGCCCGGGCACGAAGCCGATGTCTGCCCCGACGCCCTTGAGTCCGCCCGAGTGGCCCACGAGGTCGTAGCCATGGAAGCCCCGCACGATGGAGAAGCCGTAGGCGTAATAGCGGTCCGGCGCGATCGTCACGCGGGGCTGCAGCATCTCCCGGATGCCTGCGGCCGACAGCAGGCGCTCGCCGTCCAGCTCCCCCTGTCGCAGATACATGGCGAGGTAGCGCAGAAGATCAGGCACCGTGGAGCGCAACCAGCCCGCTCCGATCATGGCCGGCGCGTCGCTCCAGCCCGGCGACGGGAAGACTTCCTCGGCCCCGCCGGCAACGTGGCGCAGGTCATAGAGCTCGGTCGCGCCGCCCAGCGCCTCGGCGCCGGGGTTCCTGAACGTGCTGCGGCGCATGCCGCACGGAGCCAGGATGTGGTTCTCGACATAGTCGCTGTAGGCTTCGCCCGAGGCCGCCTCGACCACTGCGCCGAGCAGGCCGTAGCCCTCGTTCGAGTAGCTGAAGAAGGCGCCGGGCGGCCCCAGCAGCGGCCGGTCGAACTGCGCCAGGTAGTCCATCATCTCAGCATAGTCCCCGATGGCCGGCGGCGCGCCGTCAGGCGGGTGGGCGAGGGACATCCCGAGCGCCGGCAGCGGCGGCAGGCCGGAGGTATGGGTCAGGAGATGGTGCAGGCGCACAGGCTCGACCGCGCTGTCGCCCGGCAGGCGAAAGCCTGGCAGGTGGCGGGCCACGGGATCCTGCGTCGACAGACGTCCCCGCTCCGCGAGCTGGAGGATCGCGAGCGCCGTGAACGACTTCGTGATCGAGCCGACGCCGAACAGGGTGTCGGGCCGCGCGGGATCGCCGCCAGGGTTCAGGACGCCGTAGGCCTGCAGGTGCATGAGGCGGCCGCCCTGCGTGAAGCCGGCCGCCATGCCGGGCGTCTGGAAGAGCGCCATGCGCTGCCGCGCGTAGGCATCGAACGCGGTGGTCCAGTCGGGCAAATGAGAGGACTCCCTTCTCCGCGCTGCTTCGTGGGCTCCGGTCGGAGCGGACGGGCGCAGACCCGGACGGGGCGCGCTGCCGGATCCTGTGGGGCAGGACCGTTGCCGCGGGGGGAGGGCGGCCCGCTTCGGTCCGCTAGTAGACGGGCCTGCCGCCTGCGCCCGCCAGCGTGCGCTGCCATGGCGCGACGGGGGGAGCCAGGTCCGCCTCGGACGGCACCGAGACGTCGATGAACTGCGGCAGGCCGCTCGCCTGCGCGTTCCGTAGCGCGACCGCGAGCTCGTCCAGGGTCTCGGCGCGCTGCGCCGCCACGCCGAACCCGTGGGCCACGAGATCCGCCCGCACCGGCGCGAAGTCGACGCCGAGGTAGTGCCTGTCCTGGTAGAGGCGCTGCAGCATCTTGATCCAGCCGAAGCTGCGGTTGCCGAGGTGTACGACCGTGACCGGCAGCCGCAGGCGCTGCACCGTTTCGAGCTCTCCGCACGAGAGCGCGAAGCTGCCATCGGTGGTGAGACAGAGCACCGGCCTGCCCGGCTCGGCGATCGCGGCGCCGATTGCGGCCGGCAGGGCAAAGCCCATCGCGCCGTGGCCGCGCGGGATGAGGACGGTGCGGCCGGGGCGGCGAATGCGCCAGAGCGCCGCGAGCCATGGCGTCGGGGTGCCGGCGTCGGCGGTGACGAGCGTGTCCTCGCGTGCCGCGTCCTGGAGTGTCTGCACGACGTCCGCGGGGTGCAGGCAGGCTCCATCGCAGCCGGCGGGCTTGCCTTCAAACCCGGATGAGACCCGGGCAAACGCCGCCGGCCGCTCCGGCCTGACACCTGCCGAGAGGGCCACGCGCAACTGGCGCAGCACGGCGCGCGCGTCGCCGGGCAGCGCCAGGGAGCTGGGGTAGTTGCGCCCTGCGCGCAGCGGATCGATGTCGATCTGCGCGATGAAGGCAGAGCCGCGCGCCGGTGCCGTGAATCCGTCCGTATCGGTGGCGTTCGCCCGCGTGCCCACGAGCAGCACCGCGTCCGCCTGTGCAAGCGCGCCGTTGGCCTCCATCGTGGCGCCGTTCGCGCCCGCCGTACCTAGGGAGAGGCGATGGTCCTCCGGGAAGGCGCCCTTGCCGTGGATCGTCGTCGCGACCGGCATGCCGTTCTCCTCGGCCAGGGCAAGAAGCTCGTCCCAGGCGGCCGAGAGATGCACGCCAGAACCTGCGAGAATGGCGGGCCGCTCGGCGGCTGCGAACGCGAGCGCCGCGGCCGCGACCGCTGCCTGTGGCGCCTCGGGGCGCTGCAGGGGCAGGTCCGATGGCAGGGCGGACGGCGCACCGGCCGCGGCGGCCGAGAGCACGTCCTCCGGCAGCACGAGCGAGACCGGGCCGGGCCGGCCGCTCAGGGCGGCGGTCAAGGCCTCGCGCAGCAGGCGCGGCAGGGCTGCGGTGGAGTCGACGGTGCGTCGGTATTTCGTCACGGCACTGAACAGGGAGCCCTGGTCGATCTCGGTGATCGCGCCGGAGCCGCGGCTCTGGCGGGGGATGTCGCTCGTCAGCGCCAGGAGCGGCACCGATGCCGCGAAGGGCTCGCCGAGCCCGCCCACCAGGTAGGTGGCGCCGCCGCCGGACGACGCCTCGACCACACCGAGCCGGTTCGTGACGCGCGCGTATGCGTCGGCCATGGCCGCCGCGGCACGCTCGTCGCGCGCCAGGATGTGCCGGATGCGGTCGCGGCGCTGGTAGAGCGCCTCATAGAGTGCGATGCCGGTATCGCCTGGCACGCCGAACACCACCCGGACACCGGCCGCGATCAACCCTTCGACGACGACATCTGCTCCGGTCAAGGCGTGGCTCATGCTGGACTCCCTTCAATGGTGGGGAAAGTGGGCGGGCGACAGTGCAGGGCACGCCCGACCGCGTGGCCGGCCGTGCCCCACGCGGCCGCCTAGTGCGAGATCGTCACGTAGTTCATCAGCGTGAAGCCGGCGACGGGGTTGAAGTACCGGTTCATGCCGTGTACGTAGTACGCCGTCTCGTTGACGCCGTACGGCTCGGGCATCCACAGAACCGGCAGGTCCTTGGCGGTGGCGACCGCGTACCTGTACATGCTGTGCTGCACCTGCTGGAGGGTTCCGGGCAGGTAAGACGCCGCGATCTTCGCCTCGAGGTCCGCGCTCTTGAAGTCGTCGAGGGGATTGAAGACGACGTTCCACATGCCGCCGCCGGTCGGGTAGTAGTCCGGCTCGTAGCCCCACTGGGCGGCGAGGGCCATGGCCCACTTCGAGGAGACGCCCGGCTGCGTGTCGGACATCGCCATGATGGTGCCGAAGGCTACCGGCTCCGGCGTGATCTGGACGCCCATCTTCGCCCAGTCCTGTTCGAAGATCACGGCGGCGTCGGACCACTCCGTGGAGCCGGACTGGTAGAGCGCCGGGAACTTGAGCTGCACCTTGCCCTTCTGCATGACACCCTGGGCGTTGAGGTGCCATCCGTCCTGCTCGAGGATCGCCTTGCCCTTGGCCGGGTCGTAGGGATATGGCGCGGGAATCGACGAGACGCCGAAGACGGCCTTCGTCAGGCCGGGGAAGCCGGCGGGGATCGCGGAGTAGCTCGGGATGAATAGGCCCTTGCCGTAGAGCACCTCGCCGATGGCGTTCTCGTCGATGCCGTACTGCAGCGCCTCGCGGACCGTCGGGTCCTGGAAGGCGGGTCCGACGTCGAGGGAGTTCTGCGCGGCGTTGAGCGAGATGCCGTACCAGCCGAACGATCCGTCGCCGATGCTCAGCGTCTTCTTGTCCTGGCCCTTGAGCTCGGAGGCGGAGGAGAACATGGTCGGCGTCAGGTAGCCTGCGTCCACCTGCCCCCGCTTCAGGGCGGCGAACTCCGCAGAGTCGGACGTCTCGTACTGCTCGATCCAGGTCACGGTGGCCTTGTGGCCGCCGTAGGCCTCGTTCGGCACGAAGGTGTAGAACTCGTTCGGGACCATGTTCTTGAACTTGTAGGGGCCCGACACGACCTTGAACTCGGGTGCGGTCGGGTCGTTGTAGAGCTTCTGCTGCAGGGCGAGGTCCTCGCGGTAGCTGCCCCGATCCCAGACGGCCTTCGGCATGGGCAGGATCTGGCCGAGACCGTTGAGCTCGAACCAGACCGGGTTGGCGGGACCGGTGAGGGTGAACACGACGGTGTCGGTTCCCTGAGCCTGCACGCTCTTGATCAGGGCGTGGCCTGTCGCCGGCGGAACCCCGCCGATGCCGCAGCCGCCGTAGGTGAACGGGGGGTTCTTCATCGTGCAGCCGTCGACGATGACGTCCGCCGTGAAGGCGACGTCCTGCGCCGTGATCGGCCTGCCGTTCGACCAGTTCCAGTGCTTCAGCTTGACGACGTAGCGCGAGCCGCTCTTGTTGGCGGAGATAGAAGACGCCAGCGAGTCCTGCCAGTCGATCGTGTCCTGGCTCGACGCCATGACGACCGGGGCGTACATCATGTACTCCGCCACGATGTTGTAGAAGGCCGCCGAGTTGACGAGGGGCGTGAAGCTGCCGATGGTGGTCTGTGGCGCCAGGGCCACGACGACCTCGTTCGCCTTCTGCAGCGGTGCCTGTCCGGCGGACGTTCCGCCACAGGCTGCCGTCAGGAGGGATGCGCCGGCGAGGAGACCGGACCAGGAGGCGAGTCGCCAACTCTTCATGCAAGGACCTCCCTTGACAGGTACGATCGGAGGACAGGCCCTGGGGTGGACCTCAACCGTCTTCCTGCGTAGCAGGGCGGGGGCGCCCTTCGCGAGCGGCATGGACCTCATCTGGACGCGCAAGGACCTCCTGCCGCTTGCCTTCGCATCATCTCCTTCGCGCGGTGGACGTCGCCAGGGATCGGGCCGCCCCGTGGTCAGCTGTCGGACGCCGCGCCGCGCCGCGCCTCCCGGTGTACCCAGAGGACCATCGTGGCCGCCGGTCCCGTGGCGCGCCAGCGGTGCGGCGTCAGGCTGAGGAAGGCGAGCGAGTCGCCGGATCCGAGGAGGTAGGACGTGTCGCCCAGCCAGACCTCGAGCTGCCCCGAGAGCACGTAGAGGAACTCCTCGCCCGGATGCGCATGCGACTCGTCGGCACCGCCGCCGGGCGCGATCGTCAGAAGGGTCGGCTGCAGCCCCACGGGACCCTGCGCGAGGCCCTCGATCGTCACGTCCTCGTCGGTAAGGGCGAGACGGGGTCTCTCGTCGGCCCGCATGAGATGTGCCTGCGGGGCGACGTCGCCCTTGACCAGGTCGATCAGGGCGACGCTGTAGAAGGTCGCAAGCTTCTGCAGGGCCGCGATCGAGCCCGTCGTGCGACCGCCCTCGAGCAGCAGGAGCTCGACGCTGGAGATACCCGTCGCCTGCCCCAGCTCCTGCAGGTTGAGGCCGGCGTGCGCCCGCAGCGTCCGTAGGATGCCGGGCAACCGGAACGGGCCCTCCCCGACATCCGCCGGGGCGGGCGGCAGAGCCGTACGGATGACCTGTAGGCTGAGACCCTGGCGGGTCATGCGCTGGATCAGCGCGAGGCGCTGGATCTCGCGCGATGAGAAGTACCGGTACCCGTTCGCGCCGCGCGGCACGCGCAGCAGCTGCTGTCGCTCCCACTTGCGAATGGTGCCTGGCGACACGCCGACAACCTTGGCCACCTCGGCGATCCGCATGCGCATAGGCGCACCTCCCTGCGCGAGCAACCTTGTGCGTCCAAGCGACAAGGTTGCCTCTCTGGAGTGGGCGGAGGTTCGTCCAAATGCGACCGAATCCTGCAGCCTACCGACAATCTCAGACATTGCGACCGCAGGCCCGGCCGGAGCATGGCACGGCGCTCCGGCCCCGAGCGGCCGGCGGGCCGCGATGCGCGAGCAGCCGCCGCTCTGCGCGCTACCCCGTATAGGGAACGCTGATCGTGCATGTCCGCAGATGGAAACGCCGCGTCTCGGGCGTACAGGCGGTCTCCATTCGGAATGGCTGCTCACGCCCGCAATACCGGCGTGCAGGTCCTTGCACCGCGGATGCCCGCGTGGCAAGAACTAACGAGCGTCGCTCACAGGACTTCCCTTGCGGTGAAGGGAAGTCATGCCTGGAACCGGGCGCTCACGTGTGCGTGACCTTGGGCGAAAGGACTATTGCCATGCGCCGCAGGACTGTCAGAAGGTGGACAGGATGGGGCGGGCGGCTTCGCCTGCTTGGCGGCTCGATGCTTTCCTGTCTGCTGCTTACGGCCTGCGCGGCCGCGGTCGCGAATCCAGCGCATCCTTCCAGATCCGTGGATCTTGAGAGATCCTACGCATGCAGCCCCAAGGAACATCCGTGGCGCTGCTGCCCGGCGCCCCTCCGAACCTCTCCTCCTTGCACTTCGTGAACGCGCAGGACGGCTGGACGGGCGGCCAGGGGATCATCCTCGCCACCTCGGACGGCGGCCGTTCATGGCACCGCCAGTACCTCGGCGCGGGAACCGTGAGTGGCTTCTCCTTCCTCTCGCCGGCGGTCGGGTTCGCCGTGACGAGCGCAGGTCTCCTGAAGACTGCGGACGGAAAGACGTGGAGCCGCGTCGACGACCAGCCCCTCGACCAGGTGCAGTTCGTCAACGCAAGCGTGGGCTTCGCGCTGGAGGGCCAGCGCTACTCCCTGACGCAAAACCTCTAGCTCTGTTCACAAACTTTGTTAGAAACGGGAACGGTCAAATAGACGAGCAGCACTTTGACAGCGCTGCTCGACTTCGTAGTCGCTGGTATCCCCTGAGCGGGTTCTTGCCCCAAACTGTTAGTAATAGCTCCAGTTCTGTTGCGAGAACCTCAACTCCAAGAAAGGCAACGGCTGAAACATCTCTATATGCCCGGTGTAGAACTTCGCTGCCTGCGGGTCGATCGATAGTCCTACCACAAGGTTGGAGCCGACCTGGCGTACAGAGATGTTGCGAACGTAGATGTTGCTCCCTTTCGGCACAATAAGGTGTGGTGCCGCGGTGGCGTTCTGGAAGGTGAGAGTGAACAGATGTCCTTTGGCGTCAAAGCCGGTAGTGACGGGCGGTATTGAGCGATAGTCAGCATTGAACATGGCTTCACCGCCGCGTTCAGGACCAAATGCCAACTCTACACCATCCATGGTGTAGATGACGGTTGTGAGTTCCTCGTGTGGTTTGCTGCCGAAGTACACTGGAGTTGCCACGTGAAAGTAGGCGTCTTCATTATTGCAGGTGAAAGGCGTGGTGGCGTCGTTGCGCACGCAGCGCACTGCGAACGGAAACACCCAACCACTGCCCATCGGATCCTCGCCCATATCGACGAAAGTGACATCGTCCCAACCTAGAAGCTGCGCCACCTGCACCTTACCGAATGAGACAGGAAGCGGCGCAGACTGTCCTGTGGTCAGGTCGTACCACGTGAACGTCAACCAGAACTGCTTCTTGATCTCTGCGAAGACGCCGGTGTCCCCTCCGTTATTGGCGGGGAAAGTTCGTACCAACACCCCACCTGATTTGCGAACCAGCGCGCGTAGGTCTTGCATGCTCAGTTTTGCAGCCGAGGCTTGGGACTGGGCAAACGCAAAGCTGGAGACCAAAAGTAAGAGAGCAGCCAACAAAAAGCCAATGCTTCTCCATGCGATTCTAATTCCAAAGCGGTTCATTCTCTATTCCTCCTATTTCCAGTATACGCCATTCAGCAAACTCAAAGAAGGTTTTTGTGGTGGTGAACTTCACGGACTGGTGACTGTGATCCAAAAGGCGGTTTGCGATCACGTTCCAGGGAACGTTATGCATGAAATCGTAGCGTTGGAACCAGACGAGGTAGTTCGGCAGGTACTTGGTGCTCACGCCGTTGAACGGGCGCAGCCAGCGCTTCAGGCGGCTGTGGTACGCGTTCACATTGTTGAGATGGTAGATGCCATGCTTGTGCACGCCACGCTTCGCGTTCAGGATCTGAAGCGGGATGTTGTTCGCCTTTGTGAACGCCCCGTATGCCGAGGCTGCATCCGTACAGAGTATGCAGTTCTGCAAGTAGCTGTTCAGTGCCCCTTGTAGCTGCTTTGCGGTGACATGTCCAAACCCTGTGACTTCGGACACGGTGCAATCCTGCCTATCCCGAGCGACCAAGACACAGACCTGGTAGTGGCTGATCCCTCGCAGTGCCGCCTTGCCTTCCGAATACCGTGCAGCTCTGGTGAGGTGGCGGGACCCCTTCTGCGAGTCGAGGAAGAAGGTCTCGTCGGCTTCCACAATGCCGGTCAGCGTTGGCTTGGGCAGTTGCCGGAGCCCGGTGAGGATCAGAGCGCAGTTTCGGGAACTAGAAGCCGCATGGATGGAGGGCATCGCTGCCATGGCGCGGGTGGGTGCCCGGATCATCATCGATGATGTGTTCCTCAGCGGTCCTGCGGCACAGCAGAGGTGGCGGGCGGCCCTCAGGGGTCTGAACGTCCTGTGGGTGGGTGTCCGCTGCGAGGTGGGGGTTGCGGAGGCGCGCGAGGCCGCGCGAGGCGACCGTACCGTCGGCATGGCCAGATCGCAGGCACGGATCGTCCACGAAGGCATCGACTACGACATGGTAGTCGACACCACATCCACGGATTCCGCCGCCTGCGCACAGGAGATCGCTGCCAGGGTGGTCGAAGCATCTGGCTGAGTCTGCACTGCCCAGTCCGGGGCCAAACCATATTGGTGAGGATTCCCGAGCTCGCGCACTGGAGACACACTTGACGATACCGGCTCCGCGTTGGATCGGTTCACGAGATCGAGTCCCGTGGACAGTCAGAGGGCCAACCACCATTATTCACATCCAGGCCGCGGCACGGGGCATGCGGGCGGCCAGCGGCCGCCCCTGTCACCTGTCCGCAGCGATCCGTTGACGATCCGCGTGCCAAGGGCCGGCGCGACGGCCAGACCCATGCCATGCCGCTACTGCGGCGTGGCCGCCAGGCCCTCGCCGGGCGGGCGACCGCCAGCCCCTATGCGGTCGTAGACGCTGAAGACGAGCAGGCCGAGGGCGAAGACGCCGACCATCACGCCGAACAGGACGCGGGTGGGGTAGCTGTCGTATAGGAGCCCGCCGAACAGCGGCCCTGCCGCGCGGCCCATCGCGCCGGCGCCGCTGACGATGCCCTGGTAGAGTCCTCGGCGGCCTGACGGCGCCATGCGGTCGGCGGCGGTGGGCACACCCGGCCAGACGAGCATCTCGCCGAAGGTGCTGAGGGCCATGCCGGCGACGAAGCCGGAGTAGCTGCGGGCGGCGAGCAGCAGCAGGAACGACAGGATGAAGAGAGCGTTGCCCAGGAGGATCTGCAGCTTCACGGCCGGCATGCGCCGCGCCAGCCAGCCGACGAGCGGCTGCCCGGCGAGGATCAGGAGGCCGTTGACCGTCCAGAGCAGGCTGTAGCGGGCGATCGAGAAGCCGAGGGCCTGCATGTGCACGGCGACCGTGGTCTGCCACTGGACGTAGGCCGTCCAGTCGAGGCACAGGCCCGCGGCCAGGAGCCAGGGCGCGAGCCGGAGGAGATCCGCGCCCTGCCGCGCGGCCCGCCGCTCCGTATGTTGCGGTCCAGCGGGGCGCTCGGCCACAGGTCCCTGCCGGAACGCGGGCCCGCGCATGCCGACCAGCACCGAGACGGCGTAGAGCAGCATCAGCACCCCTGTCACGGCGAAGGCGAGCGAGAAGCGCACCTCGGCCAGGAGGCCGCCAGCCATCGAACCTACCGCGACACCCACGTTCGAGGCGACATAGATGGCGTTGAACGCCGCGCGCTGCCCCTCCGGCCAGACATGCGCGGCGAATGCGTTGATCGACGGGTAGATGAGACCCGTGCCGACGCCGAGCACGACCGTCATGGCGAGGTAGGGGTAGAGCCCGTGGCTCCACGCCATGCCGAAGGCGGCGAGAGCGGCCGCGCCGGCGCCAAGCAGGACGGAGCGCCGACCTCCCCAGCTGTCGAACAGGGGGCCGCCGAGCAGGTTGCCGGCGAGGTTCGCGGCCGACTGGATGAGCAGCACGGCGCCGGCCCAGCTCATCGGCAGCCCGAGACGCGTATGCACGTAGAGCGTCACGAGCGGCCAAAGCATCGAGAAGCCGGTGACCATGAGAACCGTGGAGAGGACGAGTGTGACGAGCGCCGGCGGATACCCTAGTTTTCGCGAGGCCATGAGAGCATCTTAGCGCACTGGCGCCGGGGCGGCAGCGGGCGGCGTTGACAGACTTGCGCTCATCATTCCAGACTTAGGGCCGTGACTGGGCTTACATCGGCCAATTCGGACAGGCACGGAAGGATGGCAACGTCAAGATGGACGGCCTGCAGGTTGAGGCCCTCGGCAAGCAGTATGGCGACGTCGCCGCCGTCAGAGACCTCAGCTTCGAGGTGAGGCCGGGGGAGATCGTCGGCCTCCTGGGACCGAACGGCGCCGGCAAGACGACGACCTTGCACGCCCTGGCGGGCCTTGTCCACCCCACGTCGGGGCGCGCTCTGCTGGGCGGCCTGCCGATCGAGCAGCAGAAGGCCCTCGTCGGCTTCGTGCCTGAGCAGCCCGAGGTATTCCCGCTGCTGACCGTCGAAGAGCATCTCGGCTTCGTGGCGCGAGCCTACAGCCTTCCGGGCGGATGGCAGGAGCAGGGGCAGGAGATCCTGCGCCGGCTGCACCTCGAGGAGGTAGCGGACAGGGTCGGCGGCGCGCTCTCGAAAGGCATGAAGCAGAAGCTCCTCATCGCCTGCGCCCTCTTGCACCGGCCGACCCTGCTGCTCGTGGACGAGCCGATGGTCGGCCTTGACCCCGCGGGTCAGCGCGAGCTCGTGCAGGCCCTGCGCGAGGCGCGGGCGGGCGGCACCGCCGTCCTGCTTTCGACGCACATCCTGAGCAGTGCGGAGGAGATCTGCGACCGCGTTGTCATCCTGCGGCACGGCCGGCTCGTGGCGCAGGGCACCCTGCAGGAGATCACGGCGCAGTCCCAGAGCCTGCAGGAGGCCTTTCTCGGCCTCACGGAAGAGTGAGCGGCTACCGCGCGCTCCTCTACCTCGAGGGGCACACGCTGCTGGCGCAGCTCCGCGCTCTGGGACGCTCCCGCGGCCGCCTGCTGCTCTACCTCTTCGTCCTCGCGTACCTGGTGTTCATCCTGTCGCAGGGGCGGCGCGGCCTGCCGCACTTCGGGCACGCGGCGTCGGTCTACGCTCTGGCGCTCTGGCTGCTGTTCCTTGGGCTGGCCTCGGTCGGCGGCCGGCGCCGCCTGCTCGCGCGCCCTTCGGATCTGGCGCTCGTCGTGCCGAGCGCGATCGCGCCGGACCGCATCGTCGTCTGGAGCCTCCTGCGCCAGGCGGCGACGCAGCTGCGCCTGCTGGTCGTGGTGGCGGTGTTCTGGGTGCCGCAGATGGCCGCTTCGGGCGGCGTAGGCTGGGGCGCCCTCCTGTATGCGGTAGGACTCACGCTGATCGCGGCGATGGGCGTGCGCTACATCCTGCTCGGGCTTGGCGGCTGGGCTGCCCCGGCCCGCTACCTGACGCTGCTCTGCCTCGTAGCGCTGGCCCTGTGGACCGGCATCGGGCTCTACAGGGGAGGCATGGCCGGTCTGGCCGCGGCGGTCGGGCGACTGTGGCCGCTGGCTCTCGCGGCGTCGGCCCTGCACGGCGCCGCTCTGCCGCTCGTGGCGTGGGGTGTGCTGACGGCTGGCGTCATGGCGCTGATGGTGGCCATGGCAGGGCGCACCGTCCGCCTCGGCGTCGACTGGAGCGCCCTGCCCGTCCTCGCCGGCCGCCGCGGCCTCGCCTGGCGGTACAGCGGCGCGCCGGGCGGACAGGTCGGCCGCCGCACCGTCCGCCGGCGCTTCCGCCAGAGGGACTGGCCCGGGCGGGGAGGCTTCGCACTCCTCGGCGTGGAGCTCGCGCGCCTCTACCGCACGCTCCTGCCGGCGACTGCGCCCCTCATCGCGCTCGGCTGGGTCGCCGCCGCCGTCGCCGGCGTCCTCGCGCGGCCCCACGGCGTGCCGTGGGAGGTGGTGCCGGCCTTCACCGCCTACGTAATGGTGCTCACGGGGGCTGCCGCGGCGTCGCTCAACTTCGGCCAGATCCTCGCGACACCGCTGTGGTCCCAGACGCCGGGAGAGATGCCCATGAAACTCCTGGCATGGTTCCTGCCGTCGACCCTCGTGTCGGGAGCGGGCTGGGCGGGGGTGACGGTGGGCTGGCTCCTGGGCATGGGACAGGGGGCGCTCGCGATCTGGAGCCTGCCGCTCACCATCGCACTGATGCTCCTCGTCCGCTCGGTCGGGCTCCTCGGCTGGGCCATGCTGCCGAACGCGGTCGACCAGCGCGGCGTGGCCGTGTGGCTGCGCTTCCTCTTCACGGTCGTGGCGACGGCGATCGCGGCCGGCTTCTTCGCGGGCGCCTACGCCCTGGCCGGTTTCGGGGCCGGTGCCGTCGTCGGGTCGCTGGCGGCGGTCGGCGAGGCCTATTTCTGCCTGCAGCTCAGCCAGATGCGCATCAGCGCCATGGATTTCGTGCGTCCGAGCGAGGGCAGGGCCTGACCGGCATGCCCTGCTGAGGTACGCTAGGGACAGGCGTGACGTGGAAGAGGAGACGGAAGGCATGGAGGATATCGCCCAGCGACTGAAGCCCGGGACGCTCGACGAGATCGTGCGGATGCCCGTCCTGGCGCCGGAGGAGATCGAGGCCCTGCGGAAGATCGTCGGTGAGACGACGACGGCGAAGGTCAACCTGGTGCCGTCGGTGATGCGCCTGGGCCAGGAGGAGGACATCTACCTGCTCGGCGCGAGCCTGGAGAACACCGAGGTCACGGTGCGCATCGACGTGCCTGCGCTGGCGGTCGTGCGCTCGTTCGACGTGGCCGGCGGCATGCGGCTGGTCGAAGGCGCACTGCGCGATCTGCCCTACGCAGACATTGTGGGCGGCGACCGTCCCTTCGTCGTCTCGGTCCGCCTGGCGCCGGCCCTCCTGCCCCTGCGCTCGCGCTGGCTCGAGGCGGCGCAGAGCCTCGTCGAGGGACTGCCGGCGCAGGCCGGGCAGTAGCCGGCCGGACGCAAGGGAGGTTATTGCGGTGCGCATCCTCGTGGTGGAAGACGACCGGGACCTCGCCCGCTACCTCGAACTCGCCCTCACGCACGAGGGCTACGCCGTGGCGGTCGCCCACGATGGGGAGGAGGGGCTGCGCCTTGCAAGCTCCGACCAGGATCTTGTGCTCCTGGACGTGATGCTGCCCGGCCTCGGCGGCATGCAGGTGCTGCAGGCCGTGCGGCGGCGCTCCGGCGTGCCGGTGATCCTCCTGACCGCCCGCGACCGGACGGAGGACAAGGTGCAGGGCCTGGACCTCGGCGCCGACGACTACCTGACGAAGCCCTTCAAGCTGGAGGAGCTCCTGGCGCGCATCCGCTCCGTGGTGCGCCGCCAGCAGGGTCCGGTGCAGGACGTCCTGGAGGTGGCGGACCTGCGGCTCGACCGCCTCGAGCTCAAGGTGCAGCGGTCCGGCAGGCCGATCGAACTCACGAAGCGCGAGTTCGCCCTGCTCGAGTACCTGATGCGCCACCAGGGCCACCCGCAGTCGCGGGAGGCCATCCTCGAGCACGTCTGGGGCTACGATTTCTACGGCACCACCAACGTGGTGGACGTCTACATCTACCAGCTGCGGAGCAAGATCGACGAGCCGTTCGACCGTCCGCTCCTGCACACGGTACGCGGCGTCGGATACGTGCTGCGCGAGGAGGGCGCGGGTGCGTAGCCTCAGCACCCGCCTGACCGTATTCATCGCGGTCGCCATGACCGTGGTGCTCCTCGCGCTCGGCGCGACGATCTTCACCGTCCTGCGCAACGAGGTGGTGCAGGAGGCCATCCGTACGGCCCAGACCACGGCCCAGGCCACGCGGCAGAACTTCCTGAACCACGGCGGCGACCTCGATGTCGTGCAGGCGAACAGCAGCGCCTACCTGTTCGGTGCGCGGCCGGACGAGATCGACGTGCAGTTCGTCAGCCCCCTGGGAAACGTGGTCCAGGCCTCGCAGACCCCCTTCCTGCCGGTGCCAGTCCAGCTCAGCCAGTCGGTGCAGGGCATGATCACCTGGAAGAGCCAGCCCGCGAGCTATGTCAGCCTGCCCATCATGTACCACGGGCTCCTGCTCGGGGCGATCCAGGTCTCCGTCAGCCTGGTCGCGAGCTTCGGCGCCCTGCAGCTGCTGCGCACGCTCCTGATCGAGGGCGGCGTCGCAGGGCTCGCACTCGTCGCGCTGGTCGGCTACCTCTTCGCGCGCCGGGCCCTCAGGCCCGTCGAGCGCCTGACGACCCTCGCGACGCGCATCTCCGACACGGACCTCTCCCGGCGGCTCGAGGGCGCGAGCCCGCGCGACGAGATCGGCCGGCTGGCGCAGGCGTTCAATCGCATGCTTGACCGCCTGGAAGCCGCCTTCACGCGCCAGGCGCGCTTCGTCTCGGACGCGTCGCACGAACTCAAGACACCGCTCGCGGTCATCTCCGGCTATGCCGAACTCCTGCAGCGCTGGGCCGCGCAGGACCCGCAGGTGCGCGAGGAGGCCGTCTCGACGATCAGCCGCGAGGCCGCGCGCATGCAGCGCCTGGTGCAGGATCTCCTCTTCCTGGCGCGCGGCGCGCAGGGGCTTCGGCTGGAGATGCGCCGCATGGACCTCGGCGAACTGGTAGCCGAGACCGTCTCCGAGGCGCAGGCCCTGCCGGGCCTGCCGCACGTCGTCGACGAGACGCGGGAGGTCGTGCCGGCCCAGGGAGACTGGGACCTTTTGAAACAGCTCCTCTGGATCCTGCTCGACAACGCGATCAAGTACGGCGGCGAGGGCAACACGGTGCACGTCCTGGCGCGCGCCCAAGGCGCGGGTCCTGTGTTCGAGGTGCGGGACGAGGGCCCGGGCATGTCGGAGGAGGTGCGCGAGCACGCCTTCGAGCGCTTCTACCGCGCCGATCCCGCGCGGGCGGCTGGCGGCGGCGCGGGCCTCGGCCTCGCCATCGCCCGCGAGATCGCGGAGGCGCACCGCGCCCGCCTCGAGCTCCTGTCCGGCGAGGGACGCGGCACCACCGTCCGCTGCCTTCTGCCGCCCGACGTCGGGTCGGACGGGCCGGCTCAGGCCGGAGGCGCGAAGAGCGGCGTCGAGAGGTAGCGCTCGCCGGTGTCGGGCAGGATGACGACGACCCGCCTGCCTCGCATCTCCGGGCGCCGGGCCACCAGCCTCGCGGCGAAGGCGGCCGCGCCGGACGAGATGCCGGCGGAGATGCCCTCCCCGCGCATCAAGGCGCGGGCTTCTGTAAACGCGTCGGACTCCGCGACCTTGACGACCTCGTCGATCACACCGCGGTCAAGCACCTTGGGTACGAAGCCGGCGCCGATCCCCTGGATCTTGTGCGGGTGGTGCTCCTCGCCGGAGAGCACGGCCGAGAGCTCCGGCTCGACCGCCACGACGCGCGTCGGGCCGCGGGACTTCAGCACCTGGCCCACGCCGGTGAGCGTGCCGCCGGTGCCGACGCCGGCCACGAACACGTCGACCCTGCCCTCGGCGTCGCGCCAGATCTCCTCGGCTGTGGTAAGCCGGTGGACCTCCGGGTTCGCGGGATTCTCGAACTGCTGCGGCATGAAGGCGCCCTCTGCGGCGGTGATCGCCTCGGCGCGCGCGATGGCCCCCTTCATGCCCTGGGCGGCAGGGGTCAGCACGACCTCGGCGCCATAGCCGGCCATGAGCTGGCGCCGCTCCACCGATGCCGACTCCGGCATCGTCACGATCAGCCTGTAGCCGCTTGCCGCGGCGACCATCGCGAGACCGACGCCCGTGTTGCCCGATGTGGGCTCGACGATCACGCCGCCAGCGCGCAACGTGCCGGACTCCTCCGCGGCGCGCACCATCGCGAGGGCGATGCGGTCCTTGACGCTGCCGCCGGGATTGCGGCTCTCCAGTTTTGCGAACACCTCGGCGCCCGTCTCCCCGGAGATGTCACGGAGCTGCACGAGCGGCGTCTGGCCGATGAGATCGAGGACCGAACGGGTGATCGGCATGGCAAAACCCCCTTGCAGGCATTGCTGCAAAGTATAGCATACCGATCGGAAAAGGGTGTTATCTTGTCTGCCCCTGCGGCGCCTTCGGCGTTCCGCCGGGAGATCGCGGTGGCTGCTGCGGTTCGGCGCCGAGAGGCTTCAAGGCGTCTGGACCGTAACGACGCCGAACCGCCGTGACGGCGGTCCACAGCTTGTCGCGCCGCTCGGCGTCGCCGTCGGGAAAGAGCTCTGGCGGCCTTGCGTCGGCCTCCTCCAGGGCGTGTGCCGCGACACCGAGCAGGCGGCAGGGGAAGGCCGCGGCCGGCATGCGGGCAAGCAGCGTCTCCGCTACCCGGCGCAGGTCCTCGGCGCGGGCGCTCGGCGCCGGCAGAGGGCCCTGGCGGCTGAAGTCGCGGAACGCGGCGTTGCGCAGGCGAAGGCCAAGGCCGCGGGCCACGTAGCCTTCCCGGCGCAGGCGCTCGGCGACCCTGTCGCAGATCGCCACCAGAGCGGGGTGCAGAGCGGCCGGACTCGCGATGTCGCGCGCGAAGGTCTCCTCGTGCGAGATGGAGACCGGCGCGGACTCCTCCGGGAGCGTGCCGCGGTCCTCGCCGCGGGCGAGCCGGCGCATGCGCCCGCCGTGCACGCCGAATCCTTCGAGGAGCCTTGGGTCTGCCTGCGCGATCTGGCCGATGGTGCGGATGCCGATGCCCCGGAGCTTCGCCGCGGTCTTCGGGCCGATGCCGTGAAAGGCGTCGACGGGGAGCGGCCAGACGATCTCCTCGACCGCCCGCGGGTCGAGCAGCAGGATGCCTTCGCTGCGCTTCTTGGCGAGGTCCGCCGCCATCTTGGCGAGCCACGGACCCTCGGCGAGGCCGATCGACACCATTAGGCCCGTCCGCTCCTGCACCCGCGCGCGGATGCGGGCGGCCAGAAGTAGCGGACCCTCCTCGAGCCCTGGGCAGCCTCTCAGGTCCAGGTAGCCCTCGTCGATCGAAACGGGTCGGACGACCGGCGTGAATTCCGAGAGCACCTCGAAGAGGCGGCGGCTGTAGCGCTCGTAGAGATGGCGGTCCGGGGCGACGATGCGCACCGCGGGGCAGAGGCGCAGCGCCTCGCGCACCGGCATGGCCGTGCGCACGCCGTAGGCCCTGGCCTCGTAGCTGGCGGTCAGGACGATGCTGCGACGGTCCGAAGGATCGCCGGCCACGACGAGCGGCAGGCCCCTGAGGCTGGGATCCTCCGCGGCGGCGCAGCTGGCGAACATCGCGTTGACGTCGACGAGGGCGAACAATGCCACCATCTCCGGCTCGGCCATCGGATCTGCTCCGTCCAGTATAGCGGGCGGAGCGACGCTGCGGGCGACAGGAAGCCTCCGGAGCATGGGAGAACCACCTTGTCCGGCGAGTGCACTGCAGTCGAGCGCACCCTGCTGAGCCGATTCGGGCGCGTGATGAGGGATGACGTGATCACGGACGCGATCTTCGATCTCGACGATACGCTCTGTGACTTCCGCATGGCCCGGGAGCGTGGCGTAGCCGAGGCGCTCGCCCTGCTGCCGGGCGAGTGCCGTCGCACCGCGGCCGAGATCTGGCGCCGGCAGGAGCCGCAACTCTTCGCGGCGTTCGCGGCCAAGAAGATCTCACGGCGGGAATACCGCTGGCAGCGTTTTCATCTCGTGCTCGCGGAACTCGCCCTGGGCCCCGGTGCGGCCCACGAGGAGCATGAGCTCGTCACCGCGATGAATCGCGCCTTCATGCGCGAGATCAACGTAGGGGTCACGGCGACCGATGGTGCGCACGCGTGCCTTGCGGCGCTCGGCGGACAAGGCGTGCGATGTCACCTGCTCACCAACGGGCCGTCGGATAGCCAGCGCCTGCGGTTGAAGAGGCTGGGCCTTGACGCGTTCTTGGAGCGCGTATTCGTGGCGGAGGAAATCGGCGCGTTCAAGCCTGACCCGGCAGCCTTCCGGATCGCGGTGGAGAGCATCGGGCAGCCGCCCGGCCGCATCGTCATGATCGGAGACGACCTCGAGGCGGACATTCTCCCGGCTCTCGGCGCGGGACTCCGCGCCATCCATTTCGCGCCGGCGGGCTCAGGCTTCCGGCCGAACGTGCGACATCTGCGGGAAATTCTCCCTGAGATCGCGAGCCTCTAGCCGGACCTTGGGTCTCGCGGCAACCGCTTGGCGACCAAGCGCATGCACACGGCGGAGCAGCGCAGGCTATGGGACTGGAACACCAAAGCCACGGGGTCGCCGCCCGCGACCGCAAGGAGGAATGATCGAATGCCGAAGCCGAACCCGGACGACCGGTCCGACAACGTCGAGCGGCTCCAGGAGCACATCGAGAACACCTACGAGAACCTCGACGACGCCGAGGACTTCCTCGCCGCCCACGACGAGGAGATGCGGTCCGAGCAGGAGGAGCCCATAAGGGCCAAGAACCGGCGGCGCCGTGAGGCGATCGAGGGCTATCGCGACGAGATCGAGGACGAGGCGCATAGAGACGAGTAGCGGCCTTGGGGCGGCGGCTCTAGTCCGCGCCGCCCGCCCCTGCCGCCCTGCGGGTGTCGAAGGCCTTGCCCGGCCGGTACGGGGAGGTCACGGGACCGCGCCGCATGAAGGCGTCGAGCTGCAGCACGTAGGCGAACCACTGCGCGAGGCCCATCAGCTGCGAGAACCACGGCAGGGCGAAGGGATCCTGGTCTAGGCGGGCCAGACGCTCGATCGCGGGCCGGTTGAGGAAGCCTGCGAGCGGCGAGCGCGGGTCCGCGAGCACGCCGAGTGCGCCGCGGCGCACCGCCTGCAGGAAGCGCGGGTCCGGAGTCGATGGGTAGGGGCTCTTCGGCCGGTCGACGACGTCGTCCGGCAAGGTGCCCCGCAACGCCTCGCGCAGGATTCCCTTGCGCTGGCCTCCGAGCATCTTCAGCGACCATGGGATGTTGAAGACGTACTCCACGAGCCGGTGGTCGCAGAACGGCACCCGCACCTCGAGGCCGGACGCCATGCTCATGCGGTCCTTGCGATCCAGGAGCGTCGGCAGGAAGCGCGTGATGTTGAGGTGCAGGATCTCGCGCATGCGCGCCTCGTGCGGGTCCTCGCCGGCCAGGCGGGGCACTTCGTCCAGGGCCTCGCGGTAGCGCCGCTCGACGTAGGCGTCGGCGTCGAGGTAGCGGACGAGGTCGGGATCGAGGAGGGCGACGCGGTCGCGCTGGCGCAGGGCCCACGGGAAGGTGTCGGCCGCGAGCGCGTCAGGACGCACGAACCAGGGATAGCCGCCGAACACCTCGTCGGCGGACTCGCCCGACAGCGCGACCGTGGACTCCTCCTTGATGCGGCGGCAGAAGAGGTAGAGCGAGCTGTCGACATCCGCCATGCCCGGCAGGTCCCGCGCCAGCGTGGCGGCCTCGAGGGCGCCCGCGACCTCGCCGGCGCCGAGCGTCACCGTGCGGTGGTCGGTGCCGAGGTAGGACGCCACCTTGTTGGCCCAGGGGCCGTCGAGCGACGTCTGGAAGTCCGAGGGGCGGAAGTGGGTCGCCATGTCGTCGAACTCGACGGCCCAGGTTCGCAGCGGCTCCCTGCCATCCCGCTTTAGGGCGGCGCTGGCGAAGGCGGTGACGGCGCTCGAGTCGAGGCCGCCCGAGAGCAGGGCGGAGATGCCGACGTCCGATACGAGCTGGCGCTCCACCGTGTCGCGCAGGAGCTCCCGCACGGTCCGCACGGTCGTCTCGGCGTCGTCCGGGTGCTCGTGCGCCTCGAGCGCCCAGTAGCGGGTCTGCCGGACTCCCCCGCGGCTGTAGCGCAGGGCCCGGCCTGGCCTGAGCTCGTCGACGCCGCGGAAGACGCCGTGACCGGGGGTGCGGGCAGGGGCCATGAGGAAGATCTCCGCCAGGCCCTCGCGATCCAGTTCCGGCGGCACGAGCGGGTGGGCCAGCAGGGCCTTGAGCTCAGAGGCGAACAGGAAGGCGTCTGGTCGCCGCGCGTAGAACAGAGGCTTCACGCCGAGCCGGTCGCGGGCAAGGAAGAGTTCTTCCGCCTGCGCGTCCCAGATGGCGAAGGCGAAGATGCCGTTGAGCCTTGGCAGGCAGTCCTCTCCCCACGCGGCGTAGGCCGCGAGCAGGACTTCCGTGTCCGAGTGGCCGCGGAAGCGGTAGCCTTTGGCGAGGAGCGGGCGCCTGAGGTCCTCCGTGTTGTAGAGCTCGCCGTTGTACACGATGGTGAGCTCGCGGCGGCCGAAACGCCGCGTCATGGGTTGCGCGCCGCCTTGCGGGTCCACGACGACCAGCCGGCGGTGGGCGAGGCCGGCGTGGGGCTCGAGCACGAGCCCGGCGTCGTCCGGGCCGCGCGGTGCCAGGGCGGCCGCCATGCGCTCGAGCAGGGCCGCCTCCTGTCTCAGGTCCTTCTGCCAATCGATCCAGCCGGCGATTCCGCACACACCGCTTCGCCCCTCTTGGCTCAGGTCTTCAGCCTGGACCGCGGGGCGTCGCCCCGGGTCCGGCTGCCTTCCGTACCGTATTGCGGCGCACAGCGATTGGTTCGCCGGCGCCCGGAGCCAGGAGGGGGAGCGCGTGCCGCTGAACGAGCAGAGTCTCGAACCGACCTACGTGGGTGTCGTCTATCCCTGGGAGGCGG
Source organism: Bacillota bacterium (assembly GCA_021845645.1). The sequence continues at coordinate 92,004 of JAJZVM010000005.1, read as the reverse complement.
ACCACATGGGTCACGTCAACATCGCCCGCTACGCCGAGATCTTCGACGCCGCGAACTGGGGCTTCTTCGCGCGGCTCGGCCTCGGCCGCCCCTATTTCGAGGCGAGCGGCTGCGGTATGGCGGCCCTGACGCAGGAGGCCACCTACCACAAGGAGCTCTTCCCCGGCGACACCGTGGCCGTCTACACGGACCTCCTGGAGGTGCGCGAGAAGACGATCCGCTACCGCCACTACCTTCGCCTCAGCCGGGACGGCCAGCTCGTGGCGACGAGCGAGTTCATCGCCGCACACCTGGACCGCGGCGTGCGCCGGGCGACGGCGTTCCCCGCGGGCATCGCCGCCGAGATGCGGGGCCTCATCGTGGCGCACCCGGAATAGGGCACCGCCGGCTACTCCCATATCGCGGGGGCGGCCATCCCGAGGGGGGATGGGTCGATGCGGATCCTCGTCGCGGGGCTCGGGCTCATCGGCACGTCCCTTGCCATCGATCTCACGGCGGCCGGCCACGAGGTCGTCGGCTACGACGTCTCCCCGGAGCACCTCCGCGCCGCGCAGGCGGCCGGAGCGGTCGCCGAACCGCTGCACGAGCCTCGCGGCAGCTTCGACCGCATCCTGCTCGCGGCGCCGCCCACGGCGAGCATCCGGCTTCTTGACGCGCCGTGGCGGGCGCCGCTCTGGCTCGACGCAGGCTCGGTGAAGCAGCCGATCTGCGCCGCCGCAAGGGAGAGGGGGCTGCCGTTCGTCGGCGGCCACCCGCTGGCCGGCAATGCGGGCGCGGGGCCGGGCGCGGCGCAGGCGGGCCTGTTCGCGGGCAGGGGATTCGCCCTCTGCCCGGCCGGCGGGCCGGGGGATGCGGCGGAGGCGCTCGTGCACACGCTGGGGGCGCGCCCGCTCTGGATCGAGGCAGCCGAGCACGACCGGCAGGTGGCGGTCACGTCGCACCTCTGCTACGCCTTCAGCTGCGCGCTCGCGCTGATGCTCGACGACGTGCCCGCGGAACTGGTCGGCCCGGCCGCGCGCGAGATGCTGCGCGTCGCCACGAGCCCGACGGACCTTTGGCAGGAGATCCTGACGTACAACGGTCCGGCGCTCGCGTCGGCCGCGGCCGCGCTCGGTGAGCGCATGGCGGCGGCGTCCCGCGGAGATCCCGAGACGCTCGAGGCGGCCAGGGCGATCGCGACACGGATCAGGCAAGAGGTGGCAAATGGCGGTTAGTGCGGTGCGCGGTGCGACAATCGCCCGCGACAACAGCCCCGAGGCGATCTGGGATGCCGCGGCCGAGCTCGTCCAGGCGATCGCCGAGCAGAACGGCATCGTCGTGGACGAGGTGGTCGCGGCCTTCTTCACCATGACCCCGGACCTCGATGCGGCGCACCCAGCCTACGCCGCGCGCCGGCTCGGCTGGACGGAGGTGCCGCTGCTCGGTGCCGTCGAGACGGCCGTACCCGGCATGCCCGAACGCATGATCCGCGTGCTGGTGGAGATCGAGCGTCCCGAGCGCCAGCGCCTGAGGCCCGTCTACCTGCACGGCACCATCGCGCTCCGCCCGGATCTCAGGCCCGAGGGATGACGTTGCAGGAATCCTCATCTGCTATCATGCGAGCAGGAAGCCGCCGCGGCGGGGCGAGGGCCCCAGCGGCCGGGAGAGGGACGGGAGGACCTTTGCAGGTCGTGGCGCTCGTGGGCCCGAGCGGCACCGGCAAGAGCCATCGGGCGTCGCTGGTCGCCATCCAGCGTGGCGCGGAGGCGATCATCGACGACGGACTCCTGGTGCGCGAGGGCAAGATCCTCGCGGGGGAGTCGGCGAAGCGTGCGCCGTCCAAGCTGGCGGCGGTCAGGCGCGCCATCTTTGCCGATCCCGAGGACGCGCAGGCCATGCGGCGGCGGCTCGGCGAGCTCGCGCCCGAGCGCGTGCTGGTGCTCGGCACGTCGCTCGGCATGGTGCGCCGCATCTGCGAGGTCCTGGGCCTGCCGCAGCCGGCGCAGGTCGTGCACATCGAGGACATCGCGAGCCCGGAGGAGATCCTGCACGCGCAGCAGATCAGGCGCGAGCAGGGCAAGCACGTCATCCCGGCGCCGATCGTCGAGGTGAAGCGGACCTTTTCCGGCTACCTCGTGGATCCGCTGCGTTTCATCCTGCGGGGCAGCGGCGGCACGCGCCGCGCGATGGTGATCGAAAAGTCGGTGGTGCGCCCGACCTGGAGCTATCTTGGGCGTTTCACGATCGACGACATGGCCGTCTCCGCCATCGCGGCCCACGCCGCCGAAGAGGTGGACGGCATCGCGAAGGTGCGGCGCGTGGCGATGGAGACCTGGTCGGAGGGCCTCGTGCTGCACCTCGACGTCACGGTCGTGTTCGGCCACCACCTGCCGACGTCGCTCGCCCAGGCCCGCGACCGCGTGCGCCTGATGGTCGAGCAGATGACGGCGCAGAACGTGCTGAGCGCCAATATCACGGCGCGCCGCGTGGAACTGCCCCAGGACGATGAGGGCCGACCGCCGGCGACGGCGCAATGAGAACTTAACCTGCGTCTGGGATGATCCCTACAAGATCGGCCTTCGCGGGGAGGGGACCGAGGTGGCCCGGCAGGGCACCGTGCTGATCGTTGAAGATGAGGAAGCGATCCGTGATCTGGTGGCCTTTCATCTGGAGGCGGCCGGGTTTCAGGTCCAGCAGGCGGTGGACGGCGAGGAGGGCCTGCGCATGGCGCTCGAGACGTCGCCGGATCTCGTCCTGCTCGACCTGATGCTGCCGGGCCTGGACGGCGTCGCGGTGCTGAGGGCCGTGCGGCGCCAGAGCCGCGTGCCGGTCGTGATGCTGACGGCGCGCACCGAGGAGGCGGACCGGGTGCGCGGGCTCGAGCTCGGCGCCGACGACTACGTCGGCAAGCCGTTCTCGCCGCGCGAGCTCGTGGCGCGCGTGAAAGCGGTCCTGCGCCGCAGCGACCCGCCGACGGAGCGGCTCGCCGCCGGCGGCGTGGAGATCGACCTCACGGCGCACCGCTGCTTCGTGGACGGGCGCGAGCGCGAGCTGACGCTCACCGAGTTCGGGCTCCTCCAGGCACTGATGGAACGCCCCGGGCAGGTCCTGACGCGGGAGATGCTGCTCGAGAAGGTCTGGGGATACGACTACTACGGCGACGCGCGGACCGTCGACGTACACGTGCGCCACCTGAGGGAGAAGGTGGAAGCGGAGCCCTCGCATCCGCGCCTCATCGAGACGGTGCGGGGCGTCGGCTACCGCTTCTCTCCGTGACAGGGCTTTTCTTCCTGATCGGCGCCCTCGTGGGCGCGGCCGGCGGCGCCGGCATCGCCTGGATCCTGCGCCGCCGCGCCCTCGGCGCGTTCGATATCGCCCTCAGGGCGCTCGCGTCGCTCGCGGCCGGCGGCGAACCCGAGCGCTTCTACGCGCCCGTCGGCGACCTCGCGGAGCGCGAGCAGCGCTTCAACGAGGTGCTGCAGCAGCTCTGGGATCGCCTCGCTGCCCTGGAGCTTGACCGCATGCGCTTTCTCGCGATCATCCGCAACCTGCGCGCCGGCGTCGTCCTCCTGGACAGGCGCCGGCTCGTGCAGGTCATCAATCCCGCGGCCGAGCGCATCTTCGGCGTCTGGGCGCCCGAGGTGGAGCAGACGTACCACCTTGCGATCACGCACACCTACGCGCTCGAGTCGGCCCTGGACCGCGTCGAGCGCGGCGAGGTGCTGCAGGTCGAACGGCGCGAGGAGGGCCGGACGCTCCAGATCGACCTGGCGCCGGTGCCCGGCACCGGCGGCACGCTCCTGGTGGTGCACGACATCAGCGAGGAGCGGCGTCTGCTCGAGGTCAGGAGCCAGTTCGTGGCCAATGTCTCGCATGAGCTGAGGACCCCGTTGACGGTCCTCGGCGGCTTCGCGGAGACGCTCCTCGAGGACGATGTCGACGAGACGCATCGCAGACGCTTCCTGCGGCACATCGCCGAGGAGACGAGGCGGCTCTCGCTGCTCGTGGACGACCTCCTGCGCCTGGCGGCGATCGAGAGCGGCCGCGAGCGCCCGGAGCGCTCGCAGGTGGACCTGCTCGAGCTCGCGCGGGCCGTCGCGGAGCGCTACGGGCCGGAGGCGCGCGCGCGCGGCGTGGCGCTCGGCGTCGACGGCCGGCCTGCCCTGGCGCTCTCGGACCGCGATCGCATCGAGGGCATTCTCATCTCGCTGATCGACAACGCCGTCAAGTACACGCAGGAGGGCGGCCACGTCACGGTGCGCGTCGGGGCGGCGGGCCCCGCGGCAGAGCTGACGGTCGAAGACGACGGCCCGGGCATCCCGGCGGCGGACCTGCCGCGCATCTTCGAGCGGTTCTATCGCGTCGACCGCTCGCGCCAGCGCGCGACGGGCGGGTCCGGGCTCGGCCTCGCCATCGCCCGCCACCTGGCGCTCTCGATCGGCGCGGAACTCCATGTGGAGAGCGAGGTAGGCCAGGGCAGCGCGTTCCACCTGCGCATCCCGGGCATGGCCCAGTCGGGCGATGCATAGGTCGGGAGAGCGGGGGGCTCGCAGTGGAGCGCTTTCTCGGCCTGTGGCGGATCGTTCTGGCTCTCGCGGCGCTCGTCGTCCTGGTGCTGGGCAGCCTACCGGGGCCTGCCTTGCGGGTCGCGGGCGCGACGTCGCTGCTGCCTCTCGCCGAAGCGGCGCGGCCGGGGCTCAAGGTGCTTGTGGGTGGTGCCGTCACGATCTCCGCCCTGGGATCCTCCTACGGGCTCGCGGCCTTGCTCAGGCGCAGCGCGGACCTCGCCCTCGTCGACCTGCCCTACGCGGCGCCCGGCATCGCGCGGCGCCGGGTTGCGCTCGCGACGCTCGCGGTGATCGCGGCGCCAGGGCTGCCGCACCGCCTGAGCATCGCCGCGCTTCAGGCCATTCTGCGCGGGCGCGTGCGCAACTGGGAGGAGCTCGACGGACCGAACCTGCCGATCGAGCTCGTGCTGCGCGCGCATGGATCCGGACTCAGGTCGCGCCTGCGGCGCCTGGCCGGTGGGCGCCTAAGGCCGGGAGCCTTGACAGCCCTCGCGAGCGGACAGGTGTCCGATCTCGTGCGGGCCTTGCCTGGAGGCATCGGCATCGTCGAGCTCGCCTTCGCGCCGCGCCGTCTCTGCGTGGCGCTCGACGGACGGCTGCCCTGGCAGCAGGGCTACTCCCTGCGCTACCCCGCGTACGCCATCTGGCGCCAGGGAGACCTGCAGGCGGACATCGCGGCGGATCTGGTGGCAGCCGTGGCGAGGCAGAGGGGCGAAGGGCGATGAGGCAGGCGCGGGCCGTCCTGCTGCTTGGGCTCGCCCCGCTCGTGGCGGTGCTCGTCTGGGGCGCCGCAGGCCTGCCGTATCTCGACTTCCGCTCGGGGGTGTGGGCCCCGCCCGGCCTGTTCGGCGTGCTCGGCATCGCAGCGGGCAGCGCCCTGGTGGCGGGCATCGGCGGGCTCGTCGCCGGAGCCCTGGGCGAGGGGGTCGGGTTGCAGATGGCCCTCGGCGGACGAAGCTCGTTCGCCGTCTCGCTGCTCGCGGGCACGCCGGGCGTGCTGATCGCGTTCGCGCTCCTGGCGGGAGGACTCGGCCTCCTGCGCAGCGTCGGCCTCGGGCCCGGCATCCTGCTCGCCGGGCTCGGCCTGGGCATCGCGACGATGCCGCTCGTGGCGGACGGCGTCGCCGGCGAGGCCAGGTCCTGGCACGCGACGTATCTCGCCGCACTGGCGCTCGGCCTCGGGCCTGCCGCCGCCGGTGCGGCGATCGGGCAGGCGGTGCGGCGCGCAACGGTCAGGATGTCGCTCGCCGCCGCGGCGCGCATCGCGGGAGAGGCGGCGCTCGTCTCGGTGCTGGTGGGCGGCGCGAACAGCTGGCCCCGCCTGCTCCGGCCGTCGGGGAGCCTGTCGGGCACGCTGCTCGGCGAGCTGCCGCAGGCCCCGCCCGGCGGCCACTGGGTGCTCGCCCTGGGCGGCGTCGCGCTCCTCCTCGGTCTCGCCGGTGGCCTGACGGGCTGGCTCGGCAGGAGCGAAGCCCATGGCCTATAGGCGGGGGATGGGGCGCTACCGGCTGGCGCAGATTCTGCCGCTGCTGCTCTGGCTCGGCGTCCTGCGGGGCCTGGGCGCGCCCACGGGCCCGCCGGACCTCGGCGCCCTCGCGGCGAGCCTGGTCGTCGCGCTTGCGGCGGTGGCGGCGAGCGCGGCCCTAGGGGTGGCGGCCGGGGGAACGCTCGCCTTCGCCCCAGGCGGCTGGCGATGGCGGGGCCCGCTCAGCATGGCCGCAGCCATGCCGAGCGTCGTCCTCGGCGCGACCTTGCTCAGGTGGCTCGGCGACGGCTTGGGCGTGGCCCCGGGCATCGGCCTCGTGGCCCTGGGCCTCGGGCTCCTCTGCCTGCCGCAGACAGTGCTGCTGGCGCAGGAGAGCTTCACGCGCTGCAGCGCGACCGGCGAGGCGGCGCAGGCGCTCGGCGCGCGTCCGGCACAGGCGGCCGTCGCCGTCTACGGCTTCGTGCGGCGCGAGATCACGGGCATCCTGCTCGGCGTGGCGGGCCGTGCCCTGGGCGAGGCGGCGCTGGTCGCCCTCCTGGCCCAGGGCCTCCTCGACCGCGGGCGGCTTGCCCTACAGGCGGGCAGCACGCTTGCGTCGGCGCTATGGTATCTTGAGATCACGGGCAGGGTCCGCGATGCGCGGGCCTTCTGGCCAGCGGTCCTGCTGCTCCTGCTGTCCGCTGCGGCGGCGGGGGCGGCGTCGCTGATCGCCGGAGAGCGACGGGAGGGTCGGCCCCTTTGAGCGGTGCGAAGATCAGTGTGGAGAATCTCAGCCTCTGGTACGGCGGCACGCAGGGGCTCAAGGATGTCAGCGTCGAGATCGAGGAGCGGACGATCACGGCCATCATCGGCCCGAGCGGCTGCGGCAAGTCCTCGTTCCTGCGCACGTTGAACCGCATGAACGACCACGTCCCCGGCGCGCGCCTCACCGGGCGGGTGCTCCTGGACGGCGACGACATCTACACGCGCGGCCAGGATCCGGCGCGCCTCAGGAAGCGCGTCGGGATGGTCTTCCAGCGGCCGAACCCCTTCCCCATGACGATCTACCAGAACATCGCCTACGGGCCGCGCGTGCACGGCCAGCGCTCGGAGGCGAGACTGCGCGAGATCGTCGAGCAGAGCCTCCGGCGGGCCGCGCTGTGGGACGAGGTTCGCGACAAGCTGCAGAAGAGCGCCTTCCAGCTGTCGGGTGGCCAGCAGCAGCGCCTGTGCATCGCGCGGGCCCTGGCGGTCGAGCCGGAAGTGCTGCTGATGGACGAGCCCGCCTCGGCGCTCGACCCCGTGGCCACGTCGAAGATCGAGGAACTGATCGTGGCGCTCAAGGAGAATTACACCCTCGTCGTCGTGACGCACAATATGCAGCAGGCAGGCCGCATCTCGGACCATACCGCCTTCTTCCTCAGCGGCGAGCTCATCGAGTTCGGACCGACGAGGGACATCTTCACCCGACCGCGCGACAACCGGACGGAGGACTACGTCACGGGGCGTTTCGGCTAGAAGGGAGAACGGGCGATGCGCAGCACATTCCATCAGGAACTCGAGGGGCTGCAGCAGGACATCCTGCGCATGGGGACGCTGGTGGAGGAGCGGATCGGGCAGTCGGTGCGCTCCCTGGCCGAAGGCAACCGCGAGCTGGCGCGCCAGATCGTGGACGGAGACGACGACATCGACCGCATGCAGGTCGACATCGAGACGCGCTGCCTCGAGATCATCGCCTTGCAGCAGCCCGCGGCCTCGGACCTGAGGATCGTGGGCACGGCGATCAAGATCGTCGGCGACCTCGAGCGCATGGCCGACCACGCGGTCGACATCGCGCGCGTCACGGAGCGGATCGGCGACGAGCCCTTGATGAAGCCCCTCATCGACATCCCGCGCATGGCGGAACTCGCCCTGCGCATGACGCGCGACGCCCTGCGGGCCTACGTCCGGCGCGACCCGCAGGCGGCGGAGGAACTGCTCAAGACCGACGACGAGGTGGACCACCTGTACAGCCAGGTGATGCGCGAGCTCCTCGTCTACATGATGGAGGATCCCCGCACGATCCATCAGGGCACGCACCTGCTGTTCGTCGCGCAGCACCTCGAGCGCGTGGCGGACCACGCGACGAACCTGGGGGAGTCGGTGATCTTCATGGTCTCGGGCGAGCGCCAGGACCTGAACCGCTAGCAGGCAGGCAAGCCTGAAGGAGCCGCCCGCGGCGCGTCGCGCGCCGCGGGCGGCTTTGTCATCCTGAGCTCGTGCTGGCCGCAGGCGCTACCCGTGCTGGCCGAGCACGCGGTTGCCGCGCCGCAGGCCAGCGCCCATCGGCACCACCGAGAGGGTGCCGTCCACCTCGAGGACGGCGAGGTCCACATCCTCCACCGCCGCGACGCCGTGGTCGCGCAGGGCCGACAGGCAGTCGTCCGGCGTCAGGCCCTCCTGCGCCAGGGCGCGTCGCATCCACCGGCCGCCGCGCGCGACGACGGTCGGGCGGCCTTCGATGATGTCGCGCACGAGCCGGCTCCTCACCGTCAGGAAGTTGATGATGCGGTTCAGCAGGAAGAGCGTGACGATGATGACGAGGCCGCCGGTGAGCGACGTGTCGGGGCCGGTGATGGCCGGCTGCACGGCGTTGCCGACCAGCATCACGAGCGCGAGGTCGAAGAGCGTGAACTGTCCCACCTCCCGCTTGCCGAAGAGCCGCATGCCTAGCAGCACGGCGAGGTAGATCAGCGCGCTGCGGAACGCGAGATCCAGCACCGGGATCTTGAGGTGCCACATGTGCCACACGGGGCGTCACCTGCCTGCAGGTAGTGTGCGCATGCGGCAGGCGATCCCCCCGCTGCGGGCCGCGCGGCCCTACGGCACCTGCTGGCTTTGCGGCGTGCGCCAGTAGACGCTCTCCTCGCGCTGCATGAGGCCGGTCGCGATGAACTCGCGGCGCAGGGTCGCGACATCGGGGTGGTGGCGGCGCAGGACCTCGTTCAGCTCGCGCTCCGGGTAACGCCGGCCCGCCTCGAAACGGCCGGCGAGCCAGCGCAGGACGACGAGCCGCTTCTTGCGGCTCGCCGGGATCTCCTTGAGCTCGTCGCCGGAGAAGAAGTCACGCAGGATCTTGCGTTCCCAGGCGGCGTCGACGTCGTCCGCCGCGAGGCTTTGCACCCTCTCCGGCGCCAGAAGGTCGCGGCCGAGCTCCTGCAGGCGACGCAGGTCGAGCCGGTAGAGGTGGGTGGTGCCCTCGGGACGCATCTCGATGAAGCCCAGACGGCGCAGGGTCTGCAGGTGGTGCGAGACGGTGGGGGTGCGCAGGTCGAGACCGGCCGCCAGCTCCTCAACGCTGCGGGGACGCTCCGCCAGAAGGCCGACGATGCGCAGCCGGCTCTCATCGGCGAGGGCCTTGAAGAACGCGAGGGCAGCGGCCAGTTCCGCGTCGCCCATGCGATCCCTCCTTTAAGTAGACGAATATCTATCTAGATAGTGATAGAAGATAAGGTGCGTGTCAAGGCGGGCCAGGGAATGTCCTATCGGCGCAGAGACAGGGCATGTCAGGTTTGCGCAAAAAACCTTACAAAAGATTGACCATATGGACGTCGGCTGCCTAGTATATCTGACAGAGAGGGGGCGCAGGGATGCCAGACCGCTCGATGGGGATCGGTGCCGTGAGCAGGCGCACGGGACTGAGCGAGCGGCAGATCCGCTACTACGAGCAGCTCGGACTCGTCGCGCCACGGCGCACCCACGGCGGTCAACGTTACTACGGCGAGAGCGACGTGGCGCGCCTTCTCGAGATTCAGCGCATCCTGGCCTCGGGTCAGACGCTCGCCGCGGCGCGGCGTCTGGTGGGCGGCCAGCAGCCGGGGGAGCCGGAGAGCGATGTCCGCAGCAGGCTGATGTCCGGCCATGCCTTGCGTTCCCTCTATCCGGTGTCGAACCGTGCGGAGCTCGAGCGCGTGCTGAGCGAGCATCACGATCAGGAAGAGGAGGATGGGGTTGACTAGGGACGAGATCCTGTCGATGCTCCGGAGCGGTGCGGTCGAGTTCGTGGACCTCAAGCTGATCGACCTGCCGGGGACCTGGCACCACATCACCCTGCCGGCGGAGGAACTGGGCGAGGAGGCCTTCGTCGACGGCGTGCCGTTCGACGGCAGCTCGCTGCGCGGCTTCCGCGAGATCGAGGAGAGCGACATGATCATGCTCCCCGATCCCACGAGCGCCTTCCTCGACCCCTTCCACGAGCGCCCGACGCTCTCCATCAGCTGCGACGTGTACGATCCCGCGATGCAGCGCTTCGCCCGCGACCCGCGTCGCGTCGCGCAGGCCGCGGAGGCGCACCTCAAGGCGAGCGGCATCGGCGATGAGGCCTACTTCGGCCCGGAGCTCGAGTTCTTCATCTTCGACGACGTCCGCTACCAGGTCAATCCGGAGGAGTCGTTCTTCGCGATCGGCTCGGATGAGTCGCACTGGGGATCAGGCGACGTCGGCGGCCCGAACCTGCAGCACCGCATCCGGCCGAAGTCCGGCTACGCCCCTGTGTCGCCCACGGACCAGCTCTCCGACCTGCGCGGCGAGATGGTGCGCACGATGAAGGCCTGCGGCATGGAGGTGGAGCGCCACCATCACGAGGTGGCGACCGCCGGCCAGAGCGAGATCGGCATCCGTTTCGACCGCCTGACCAAGAGTGCCGACCACGTCATGCTGTACAAGTACGTCGTGAAGAACGTCGCCCGGCGGTCGGGACGCATCGCGACCTTCATGCCGAAGCCGCTGTACGGGGACAACGGCTCGGGCATGCACAGCCACCAGTCGATCTTCAAGGGCGGCGAGCCCCTCTTCTACGCCAGGGACGGCTACGGCCACCTCTCGGAGCTGGCGCTCCACTACATTGCGGGCGTCCTCAGCCACGCGCCGGCGCTCGTCGGGCTGACGAACGCGACCACCAACTCCTTCCGCCGGCTGGTGCCCGGCTTCGAGGCCCCGGTGAATCTCGTGTTCGCCAAGGGCAACCGCTCGGCCGCCGTCCGGGTGCCGATCACGTCGCAGAACCCGAAGGCGGTGCGCATCGAGTTCCGCACGCCGGACGCGACCGGGAACCCCTACCTCTCCTTCGCGGCCATGCTGATGGCGGGGCTCGATGGCGTGCGGCGCAAGCTCGACCCGACGGCGCTCGGCTTCGGGCCGCTCGACAAGAACATCTACCACCTGTCCGAGGAGGAGGCGGCGAAGGTCAAGGCGGTGCCCGGCAGCCTCGAGGAGGCGCTGCGCGCCCTGGAGGATGACCACGCCTTCCTCACCGAAGGGGGCGTCTTCACCGAAGACCTGATCGCGACCTGGATCGACTACAAGCGGCGCGAGGAACTCTATCCCGTCAACCTGCGGCCGACGCCGATGGAGTTCCACCTCTACCTCGACATCTAGGGGATGCGTCCGATGGGGCCGGCGGCAGGACCGCCGGCCCCTGCCATTGGCTGCAGAGAGATGGCGAAAGGCGCAAGTGGCGCCTTGGCTGCGCCATTCGCTATAATGAGTGCGGTCTCTGTCCATATTGGTACAAGAAGGAAGTGTCCTCAGCTTGCTGCGCGTAGGCATCTCCGGATTCGGCGCCGTCGGACGTCGCGCGCTGAGAATTGCCGAAGGACGTACGGATTTGCAGGTGGTGGCCGTCAATGGCCCCGGGGCCAGCGCGACCATGGCCCATCTGTTCAAGTACGACTCGAACTACGGCGTGTTCCCCGGTGAGGTTGCGAGCGACGACGACCACCTTTACGTCAGCGGGCGGAGCATTCGCGCATTCCATGAGCGCGAACCCGCCCGCATCGATTGGCGTGGCGCGGGGGTCGACCTGGTGCTCGAGGCCTCCGGGAAGTTCAACGATCCCGAACTCGCCAAGGGCCACCTCGACGCGGGCGCGGGCCACGTCGTCCTCGCGGCTCCCGCCAAGGGGCACCCGGCGCCCACCTTCGTGCTCGGCGTGAACGAGGAGGAGTTCGACCCCGGGCAGCACCGCGTGATCTCGATGGGGTCCTGCACCACCAACTGCCTACTGCCCGTGATGAAGGTGCTCGGCCAGAGCTTCGGCGTGGCGGAAGGCATGATGACCGCCGTCCACAGCTACACGAGCGACCAGAACCTCCTCGACAAGTCGCACAAGGACCTCAGGCGCGCCCGGGCCGCGGCCATGAACATCATTCCGACCTCCACCGGGGCGGCGAAGGCGGTTGGGGCCGTCTGGCCGGAGGTGGGCAGGAGCTTCCACGGCCTCGCGCTGCGCGTGCCGACGCCGGTCGTCTCGGTCATCGACCTCGTCGTGCACATGCGGCGGCCGGTAGCGGCCGCGGAGATCAACGCGGCGCTGCGGGCCGCGGCGGAAGGTCCGATGCAGGGCATCCTCGGCTACACCGAGGATCCGGTCGTCTCGAGCGACCTGCGCGGCGACAGCCGCTCCGCCATCGTCGACGGCCTCCTGACCGCCCAGGTGGGCGAGCTCGCCAAGGTGGTCGCGTGGTACGACAACGAGTGGGGCTACGCGACGCGCCTCGTGGACTTCGCAGGCTACATCGCGAAGAGGGTGCAAAGGTGAACCTGCGCAGTCTCAGTTCCGCGCCGCGCGTGGGGCTCGCACTGGTGCGGGCGGACCTCAACGTGCCGCTTGAGAACGGGCGCATCCGTGACGACACGCGCATCCGTGCTTCCCTGCCGACGATCGAGAGCTTGCGTGGGCGCGGCGCCGCCGTCGTCCTGATGTCCCACCTGGGCAGGCCCAAGGGCAAGATCGAGGACGGTCTCAGCCTCGGCCCCGTGGCGCAGAGGCTCTCCGAGCTGCTGTCGGCGGAGGTGCGGTTCACGCAGGGGCTGCCGACCAGCGCCGCCGCACAGGCGGAAGTGAAGCGGATCGGGCCCGGCGACCTTCTGCTGCTCGACAACCTGCGCTTCGACGCGCGCGAGACCATGGACGACCCGGGCTTCGCGGCCGAGCTTGCCCGCTTCGGCGAGATCTTCGTCGAGGACGCGTTCGGGGCGGTCCACCGCGCCCATGCGTCCACCCACGCCATCACCGCCATCCTGCCGAGCTACGCCGGGAGGCTCGTGGAACGCGAGGTGCAGGCGCTCGACCGCCTGATGCACGGCAGCGAGCAGCCGTTCGTGCTGATCCTGGGCGGTGCGAAGATTTCGGACAAGATCGGCGTCATCGAGCACCTCGCGCAGCAGGCGCAGGAGGTGCTGATCGGCGGCGCGCTCGGCAACACGTTCCTCGAGGCGCGCGGCGTGCCGATCGGCCGCTCGCTCGCGGAGTCCGGAGAGCTCGACGTGGCGCGGGGCCTGATGCGCCGCTTCCAGGGCCGCTTCCACCTGCCGATCGACGTCGTGGCCACCCGTGCCATCACCGAGTCTGGCCGTGCGGTGAACGTCGAGGAGGTCTCCTCCGACGAGATGATCGTCGACATCGGACCCGCCACGCAAGCGGCCTACCGCGATATCGTCCTCGGCGCGAAGCGCGTCTTCTGGAACGGGCCGCTGGGACTCTACGAGCGCGCGCCGTTCGCCGAGGGCACGCTGGCCCTCGCGAAGGCCGTCGCGGACTGCCGGGGCTACACGGTGGTCGGTGGCGGCGACTCGGCGGCCGCGCTCGCCGCCGCGGGGGTGTCCGACAAGGTCGGACACGTCTCGACGGGCGGCGGCGCGTCGCTCGAGTTCCTGGAAGGACGGGTCCTGCCCGGCATCGAAGGCCTCCTGGAGAGCTGAGATGGCCATCCTCGCGGCCAACTGGAAGATGTACAAGACGATCGCCGAGGCCAGGGCCTGGTTCGGGGCCGTCGCGGGCTCGCCGCTGCTCGGACGGGCGCAGGTCGTCGTCTTTCCGCCGCTGACCGCGCTCTGCGCCTTGCGGGACCATACAGGGCAGATCGCGCTCGGCGCCCAGGACGTCGCGTGGGCCGACGAAGGGGCCTTCACGGGCATGGTCTCCGCCGGCCAGCTCCGGGACGCAGGCTGCCGCTACGCGCTCGTGGCCCATTCCGAGCGGCGCCGCTACGCAGGCGACAACGACGAGCTCGCCGCGCGCAGGATCGCTGCGCTCTGGCGCGCCGGACTGACGCCCGTCTACTGTGTCGGGGAAGACGCCGGGGAACGCGGCGCGGGGCAGGGTCCCGGGCGCATCCGCGCCCAGGTGGACACCGTCCTCGACGCTCTCTCGGGAGACCTCGGGGGGGAGCTCGTCATCGCCTACGAGCCCGTCTGGGCGATCGGCAGCGGCGCCCCGGCGACACCCGCCCAGGCCGGCGACGCGGCGGCGCTGATCCGCGAGCGGGTGCGGGAGCGCTGCGGCCACCAGGCACTCGGGCATCTCTCGCTGCTCTACGGCGGCTCCACATCCGCCGCGAGCGCGCCAGGATTCATGGCCGAACCGCTGATCGACGGGCTGCTGGTCGGATCGGCCTCGCTCGACCCGAGCTCTTTTCTCGCCATGCTGGAGGTGATGGTGGATGCGTAGCGGACGGCCCGCGGGTCTGATCGTTCTCGACGGCTGGGGCATCGCCCCGGCAGGGCCTGGCAACGCGGTTTCCCAGGCCAGGACCCCGTACTGGGACGAGCTGACGGGGCGCTGGCCCATGGCGCGCCTGCGCACCGACGGCGAGGCCGTCGGCCTCACGGACGGCCAGATGGGCAACTCCAACGTCGGCCACCTCAACATCGGCGCGGGGCGCGTCGTCTATCAGGACCTGCCGCGCATCAGCCGCGCCATCGCGCAGGGCGAGCTCGAGCGCAACCCGGTCTTCACGGCATTGCGAGAGGCGCAGCGCGTGCACGTCATGGGCCTTCTGTCGCCGGGCGGCGTGCACGCGCACGTCGACCACGCGCTGGCGCTCATCCGCTTCCTGGCGGGGCGCGAGGTGCTGGTGCACGCCATCCTCGACGGGCGCGACGTGCCGCCGCGCAGCGCCGGCGAGTCGCTCGAGCGCCTGGAGGCCGTGTGCCGCGAGACGGGGGCCCGCGTCGCGACGATCGGCGGCCGCTACTACGCCATGGACCGCGACCGGCGCTGGGACAGGGTGGAGGCCGCCTACGACGCCATCGTGCGCGGCAGGGGACGGCGCGCGGGATCGGCCCTCGAAGGGCTCCAGATGGCGTACGCCGCGGGCGAGGACGACGAGTTCGTCGTGCCGACGCTGATCGGCGCGTACGAAGGCGCGAGGGCGCAGGACCCGTTCTTCTTCTGGAACTTCCGCGCCGACCGCGCCCGCGAGATCTCGCGGGCCATCGCCGACCCCGGGTTCGACGGCTTCCGCCGCCCGGAGGGCACGTTCCCGCTCTCCGCGATGACGGAGTACGACGGGGACTTCCAGATCCCCCGCGCATTCGGGCCGCTCGCCGTGGAGAACACCATCGGCGAGGTGGTCAGCCAGGCGGGCCTCACGCAGTTGCGCATGGCCGAGACGGAGAAGTACGCACACGTGACGTACTTCCTCAACGGCGGGCGCGAGCAGCCGTTTCCCCGCGAGGAGCGCGTGCTCGTCCCCTCGCCGAAGGTCACGACGTACGACCTCCAGCCGGAGATGTCGGCGGCGGCCCTGACGGAAGAGGCCGTGCAGCGCGTGCGCCGGGAGCGCCCGGACCTGTTCGTGCTCAACTACGCGAATGCCGACATGGTCGGCCACACCGGGTCGATCCCCGCGGCGGTCGCGGCGGTCGAGGCGGTCGACCGCGGCCTCGCGGAGCTCCTGCCCGCCCTGCTGGAGCAGGGAGGCCAGGTGCTGGTGCTGGCGGACCACGGCAACGCGGAAGAGATGGTCGACACGCGGGGCGGCCCGCAGACCGCCCACAGCCGCAACCTCGTGCCGGTGCTGCTCGCGGGTGCCGAGCCCGGGGAGAGCCTGCGCGACGGCATCCTCGCCGACGTGGCCCCGACACTGCTCGCGATCATGGGCCTGGAGAGGCCGGCCGAGATGACCGGAGAGAGTCTCATCGTGAAGGAGCGTGCCTCGAGATGACCAAGATCACGGACCTGCGCGCCCGCGAGGTGCTCGACTCCCGCGGCAATCCCACCGTGGAGGTGGAGGCGTGGCTCGCGGACGGTTCGCGCGGTCGCGCCATCGTCCCGTCGGGAGCCTCCACGGGCAAGCACGAGGCGACGGAGCTGCGCGACGACGACCCCGCGCGCTACCATGGGCTCGGCGTGCGGACGGCGGTCGCGAACGTCGAGCGGCTGATCGCGCCGGAACTGCAAGGCATGGACGCCTTCGACCAGGTGGCGGTCGACCGCCGGCTCCTGAAGCTCGACGGCACGAAGCAGAAGTCGCACCTCGGCGCGAACGCGATTCTCGGCGTCAGTCTCGCCGTCGCCAGAGCGGCGGCGAACGCGGCCGGCCTGCCCTTCTTCCGCTACCTGGGCGGCGTCGGGGCGAACCTCCTGCCGGTGCCGTTCATGAATGTCATCAACGGCGGCAAGCATGCCGACAACAACGTGGGCGTGCAGGAGTTCATGCTGGCGCCCGTAGGCGCCCCGACCTTCGCCGAGGCGGTGCGCTACGGCGCGGAGGTCTACCACACGCTGAAGTCGATCCTGAAGAAGCAGGGCCTCGCGACGGCGGTCGGTGACGAGGGCGGCTTCGCGCCGGACCTGCCGAACGACGAGGCGGCCATCGAGTTCCTCGTGCGGGCGATCGAGACCGCGGGCCTCAGGCCGGGCGAGGATGTCGCGCTGGCGATCGACTGCGCGGCGAGCGAGCTGCTCGAGGGCGCGAGCTACCGCCTGAACGGCCAGCTCGTGGAGCGGCAGGCGGCGGTGGACATCTACAGCGGCTGGGTGTCGCGGTATCCGATCATCCTGCTGGAAGACCCGTTCGCCGAGGAGGACTTCGAAGGATTCCGGCTGCTGACGCAGGCGATCGGCGACAAGGTGCAGATCGTCGGCGACGACATCTTCGTCACGCAGGAGGAGCGGCTCCAGCAGGGCATTGCGCAAGGCGCGGCCAACAGCATCCTCATCAAGCTGAACCAGGTCGGCACCCTCACGGAGACTCTCGAGACGATGGCCCTCGCGAGGCGCAGCGGCTATACGACCTTCATCTCGCACCGTTCCGGTGAGACGGACGACGCGACCATCGCGCATCTCGCCGTGGCCACGGGTGCCGGCCAGCTCAAGACCGGCGCGCCCGCCCGGGGCGAGCGCGTGGCCAAGTACAACGAGCTCCTGCGCATCGCCGACGAGCTGGGCGAGTCCCAGCGCTATGCCGGCTCGCTTGTGCGCGCGGGCGCCGGGGTGCTACACTCAGCCAAGTAACGAAGATTTGGGCGGTGAACAGTTTTTGAAGACCCTGGGTCTGATCGTCTACATCCTGGTGGCGATCCTGCTGGTCGTCAGCATCCTGCTGCAGTCGGCGCGCGTCCCGGGCTTCACGGGTTCCTTCGGCAGTTCGAGCGAGACCTTCTTCGGCAGGCGGCGCGGGCTCGACGAGAGCCTTGCGCGCGCGACGGCCGTGCTCGCGTTCGTCTTCTTTGCCCTGTCGCTGGTCCTCGCGCGCGTCGGCTTCTAGCGAGGGCATGCCAGAGGGCCTGCGCTGGGGGCAGGGCGGTCCGGGCGTCCTGCTCGTGCATGGCTTCACGGGCGCCCCGGCGGACCTCGCGGTGTTCGGCGAGCGGCTGGCCGCGAACGGCTACAGGGTCTCCGCGCCATGGCTGGCCGGCCATGGCGCGGGGCCGCTCGAACTCAGCCGGGCGTCCGCCTACGCGTGGCGCCGCAGCGCCGAGCTCGGCCTCCTGGAGCTCGTGGAGGAGGGCGCGGGCAGCGGCGTCGCCGTCTTGGGCCTCTCGCTCGGGGGTATGCTGGCGGTGGATCTGGCGGCGCGCTTCCCCGTCCGCGCGCTGGTGTGCGTCAACCCCGCGGCCGGAGTGCAGCGCAGGACGGCCCTGATCGCACCCTACCTGTGGCGCGTCGTTCCGTTCATCAAGATTGGACCCGAAGCCGAGGACCGCATCTCGGTGCACGCCGTGGCAGAACTCGTGCGCGCGACGCGGGAGGCCGCCCTCGAAGCCCCGAAGGTGCGCGCACCCGCGCTCGTGCTGCAATCCGAGCACGACCCGACGGTGCGCCCCGAGGCGTCGAGGCTGCTCTTCGAGCGGATCGGCAGTCGGGAGAAGGAGTTTGAGATGCTTCCATCCTATGAGCACGTACCGCGCCAGGACGCGGAGGCGTTCCTGCAGCGCACCGCAGCCTTCCTGGGGCGAACCCTGGGAGGTGCCTCGTGAGCCGCCGCCGGCGCCCGTCCGACCTGCCGCAGCGGCAAAGCCTCATCGCGTTCATCCGCGACGAGGCGCAGCATCCGATGTCACCCGAGGAGCTTGCGGACAGGTTCGAGATCAAGACCGAACGCCGGGGATCCTTCACGCGCATGCTGGAAGAGATGGTCTCCCGGGGCGAACTCGTGCGCACGCGGCGCGGCTCCCTGGCGGTGCCGGGGCGCGTCGACCTCCTGCCGGGACGCATCCAGGGCACCCGGCGCGGCGACAGTTGGTTCATCCCCGAGGACGGAGAGGGCGAGGACCTCAGGGTCTCGGTCGAGCACCTCAAGGGCGCGATGCATGGCGACCGCGTACTGGTACGCCGCCTCGAGGGGCGCTCCGGCGAGGTGGTGCGCATCGTCCAGCGCCAGCGCGACACGATCGTCGGGCGGATCGAGATGGTCGGCGGCGCATGGTTCGTGCGGCCGCAGGACGGGCGTGACGCCTACGACATCATCATCCCCGAGAGCGAGCGCCTGGATGCCAGCGACGGCGAGCTCGTCGTCTGCAAGGTCGAGGTGTTCGGTGACGCCAGGCGTGGCCCTGTCGGCAAGGTGGTGGAGAGGCTCGGCGAGATGCACAGGCCGGGCGTGGACGTGCTTGCCATCGTGCGCAAGCTGGGCCTGCCGGAGGCATTCCCCGAGGACGTCCTCGCGGAGGCCGAGAAGCTGCCCGCCGAGGTGGCGCAGAAGGATCTGCGCCAGCGCCAGGACTTGCGCGACCTCGTCACCTTCACGATCGACTCCGACGACGCCAAGGATCTGGACGACGCGGTCTCGCTGCAGCCGACCGACGACGGCTGGCGGCTCGGCGTGCACATCGCCGACGTCGGCAACTACGTGCACGAGGGCACGGCCCTGGACCGCGAGGCCCTGCGGCGGGGCACGTCGGTCTACCTCGTGGACCGTGTGATCCCGATGCTGCCGGAGCGCCTCTCCAACGGCCTCTGCAGCCTCCTGCCGCAGCAGGACAGGCTCGCCCTCAGCGTGTTCATCGATGTCGACGCGGCCGGTCGGCGCGTGCGCCACCAGCTGCAGGAGAGCATCATCCGCACCCGCGCGCGCCTCTCCTACACCGGCGTCAACCTGACGCTCGAGGGGCAGCCGCCGGAACCGCAGTACGAGGAGCTGATGCCGATCCTGTTCGGCATGGCGCGTCTCAAGGACATCCTCCGCCGCCGCCGCCGCGAGCGCGGCGCGATCGACCTCGACGTCAGCGACTTCAAGGTGCGCCTTGGCGAGGACGGCAAGCCGGTCGCCATCGAGCGGCGCGAGCGCACCGAGGCGGACCAGCTGATCGAGGAGTTCATGCTGCAGGCCAACGAGGCCGTGGCCGAGATCGCGACGCGGCAGAACCTGCCGTTCCTCTACCGCGTGCATGAGGAGCCGGACCCGGAGAAGCTCGAGATCCTCAGGGGTCTCCTCGCGCGCTTCGGCTACCATATCGCCAGCGGCAACGGCAAGAAGCTGCACCCGCGCGCCTTGCAGGACGTGCTCCTACGCGTCGAGGGCAGGCCCGAGCAGCATCTCGTGAATGCCGTCGTCCTGCGCTCGATGGCGCGCGCGCGCTACGACACGGCGGCGATCGGGCACTTCGGCCTGTCGACGCCGCTCTACAGCCACTTCACCTCGCCGATCCGCCGCTACCCGGACCTCGTCATCCACCGCATCCTCAAGGAGCACCTGCGCCGGCGGCCGATGCGCGACGAGCGGCGCGAGGACCTCGTGGCGCGCCTGCCCGAGATCGCGCGCCTCTCCTCGGAACGCGAGCGCCAGGCGGACGAAGCGGAGCGCGAGTCGTTCGACCTGAAGAAGGTCGAGTTCATGCAGGACAAGGTGGGCGTGGAGTTCGACGGCATCGTCACGGGCGTGACGCCGTTCGGCATCTTCGTCGAGGTCTCGCTCGGCGTCGAGGGGCTGCTGCGCGTGAGCTCGCTCACGGACGATTACTACCACTACGACGAGAAGCAGTTCCAGCTGCAGGGCGAGCGCAAGCACCGCGTCTTCCGTCTGGCCGACCGTCTGCGCGTGCGTGTCGAGCGCGTCGACGTCGAGCAGGGCGAGATCGAGCTGTCGCTTGCGGAGTCGGCGCAGGTGGCGCAAGGCCAGGGCGGCGGCAACGGCCAGAATGGCGGTCACGGTGGCCGTGGCGGCCGCGCGCGCCGCGGCGGCGGCAAGGGTGCGGCCCGGGCCGGTGAGGCGGAGCAGCCGCAGGCGGAGACCCCCGTTGCGCCGGCCGGCGGCGGCGGCACGGATGTGCGGGACGGCGAGGCCGGCGCCGCCGCGACAGCGGAGGGCGAGGCTGCGGGCGGCGCCGCCGCCCAGACCCCTGTCGTTGACAGGAAGTCTCGCCGCAACTATAATCATAGGCGCCGTTCGGGCCGCCGCGGCAAAGGCGGCAAGAATGGCAGCAAGGAGACGCCGAAGGAGCCTGCGGGCGAGACGCCATGAAGATCATCGCCGACAACCGCAAGGCCCGCCACGACTACTTCGTCCTCGAGACGATCGAGGCGGGGATCGCCTTGACGGGCACGGAAGTCAAGTCGGCGAGAATCGGGCGGGTGAACCTGCAGGACGCTTATGCGTCGTTTTCGCAGGGCGAACTCTACGTCCAGCACCTGCACATCAGCCCGTATGAGCAGGGCAACCGCATGAACGTGGACCCGTACCGGCGGCGCAAGCTGCTGCTGCATCGCAGCGAGCTCGATGCGATCGTTGGTCGCATGCGCGAGCGTGGCATGACGGTGGTGCCGCTGCGCATGTACTTCACGGATCGTGGCCTGTGCAAGCTGGAGCTCGGGGTCTGCCGCGGCAAGAAGCTCTACGACAAGCGCGAGGACCTGAAGGAGCGCGACGCGAAACGCGAGATGGAGCGCGCGCTGAAGGGCCGGCGCCACAGTTTGGGGGCGAACTAGAATCGACGTCGGGCGGTCCGGTTCGGGAAGCGAGCCGAGGTTCCGCGCCTCGTAAAACAGCGGAAACGGCACAACTGCCAACGACTCCAACTTCGCTCTCGCAGCCTAAGAGCGCTTGAGCCGTTCCTCCTGACGAAGTCCGCACGTCGGAGGAACGCAATTCGCGGACTCACGCGCACCGGCCGCGGCGACGGCGCACGGACATCAATTGCAGCTGGCCGACGGTGACTTCGCCCTTGTAAGGCACCGAAGGCGAGATCAAAGCGAGGGCTACGCTCGTAGATGCCCGGGCTTGAGGCCTGGCGGACCGGGGGGGCAGTTCCCCCGCGCCTCCACCAGAATTGGTTTCGCGCGCCTAAGGGGGAGCCGGTCATGATCGATGTGGCGATCATCGGCACGAACGGCGAGGAGTTCGCGTACGGCGCCTGTCCCAGCGCCATGACGTTCTTCGAGCAGGCCGAGATGGTTCAGGGCTTCGTCGAGCTGCGCTTTCGTGGGCAGGCCAGGGTCAGCTACCGCAATCTTGAGGACGGCCAGGACCCGGATCTCGCAGCGCGGGTCCGCCAGGGCGAGTTCGAACTGCCGCTCGTGCTCTTCGACGACAAGGTACGTTTTGCGGGCGACATCCCGTGGCAGGACATCCAAAGGGAGCTGAAGCAGGCCGCGGGGCGTGCCGTTTTTTTCGCGCCCAGGTGACAAATACCGAACCTTATGGCATACTGCGCGTAGAATGTTCGGAAACGGAGGGGTCGCGTGGGCGCTGAGTACGATTACCAAAACCAGGTGCTCAAGGTCGAGCCGAAGGGTATCGAACCGATCGGTCCGCACGAACGGCATGGCAAGCCTTTCACCATCTTCACCCTCTGGTTCGGAGCGAATGTCGAGTTCGCGACGCTAGTGACGGGAGCCCTCGCAACCGGCGTGTTCGGCCTCAGCTTCTGGCAGGCCGCGCTCGCGATGCTGATCGGCAACCTGCTCGGCGCCCTGGCGCTCGGCCTCCTCAGCACCTTCGGCCCGAAGTACGGCGTGCCGCAGCTCATCCAGTCGCGCAAGGCGTTCGGCTACTATGGCAACTTCCTGCCAGGGGTCCTGAACTTCTTCGCCGGCTTCTCCTGGTTCGCCGTCAACACGGTGCTCGGCGTCTTCGCCCTGCAGTGGCTCTTCCACATGTCGTTCGCCCTCGGGCTCGCCATCATGGTCGTCATCCAGGTCGTCATCGCCGTCTACGGCTACAACCTGATCCACACGCTCGAACGCTGGCTGGCCATCGTCCTGACGGTCGTCTTCCTGATCGTCTCGTTCTACGGCTTCGCGCACGGCCACCTGGGCGCGCCCACCAACCTCAAGCTCGCGGACTACGTCGGCGGCCCGTCCGGCGCCTTCATGCTCACGCTCGCCATCACCTTCTCCTACTGCCTCGGCTGGATGGCGTTCGCCTCCGACTACACGCGCTATCTGCCCGAGAAGACGTCGGTGCGGGCCGTGTTCGGCAACGCGTTCTGGTCGCTCCTGATCTCGGCGTTCTGGCTCGAGATCCTCGGCGCGGCGCTCGCCACGCTGAAGGGCATCGCAGTGCCGACCGACCTCGTGACGAACCTCCTGCCGCACTCCCTCGGTGTCGTGACGATGATCGCCGTCGTGCTCGGGACGATCACTGCGAACGTCCTTAACATCTACTCCGGCGCGCTCTCCTCCCTCGTCATCGACATCCCGATGCACCGCTGGCTCGGTGCGGTGATCGTCGGCATCCTCGGCACGATCGTCAGCTGGTACGGCGGCCAGCACGGCTACTGGGCGCACTACCAGAGCTTCCTCTTCCTGCTGGGCTACTGGGTCGCGCCGTGGCTCGCGGTGGTCGTCGTGGACTACCTCTTCAAGGCGCGCGGCCACTTTGAGACCGGCGAGTTCTACAATCGCAAGAAGCCGTTCGCCGCAGGCACCTGGGCCTTCCTGGTCGGCATCCTCGTGTCGGTGCCCTTCATGAACCAGTACCCGCTCTACGTCGGCTGGTTCCCGACCCACTACCCGCAGTTCGGCGACATCACCTACTTCGTGAGCTTCATCGTGACGGCGATCGTATACTACCTGGCTGCGAAGCCCTCCGTACAGGCGAAGGCCGCCTGACGCGACCTCCCAAGGCCCCCGGCGCCGTCGGCGCCGGGGGCCTTCTTGCGCTACACTTAGGACCAGCACGCGGGAAGGGCGGAATCCTTTTGCGACCGGACGGACGCAGGAGCGGCGAGATGCGGCGGGTCGAGATGGAGCGCGGCTTCCTGCCGCAGGCGGAGGGATCGTGTCTCATCACCGTGGGGCAGACGCGCGTCGTCTGCACGGTGACGGTGGAGGACAAGGTGCCGCCCTGGCGGCGCGGCATGGGCGGCTGGCTGACGGCCGAATACGCCATGCTGCCCCGCGCCACGGCGCAGCGGACGGCGCGCGAGGTGACGCGCGGCCACCCGAGCGGCCGCTCGCACGAGATCCAGCGGCTCATCGGGCGATCCTTGCGCCAGGCGCTCGATCTCAAGGCGATCGGCGACCGCACGCTATGGGTCGACTGCGACGTGCTGCAGGCCGACGGCGGCACGCGCACCGCGTCGATCACCGGCGCGATGGTGGCGCTCGTCGACGCGCTCTGCTGGCTGCAGGACCTGGACCGCACGGTCGGAAGGCCTCTCGTGCGCCAGATCGCGGCCGTCTCCGCCGGCATCGTCGGCGGTGAAGCGGTCCTGGACCTCTGCTACCAGGAGGACGCGCAGGCCGAGGTGGATGCGAACTTCGTCCTCACCTCGGAGGGGAGCTTCGTCGAACTGCAGGCGACGGCCGAGGCTGCACCCCTGCAGCCTTCCCAGTTCGACCTGCTGCTCGCGCTGGCCCGCGAGGGCACGAGCCACCTCCTCGCGCGGCAGGCCGAGGTGCTGGGCGAGCGGCTCACGCGGGTGCTGCGCCATGCGTGACGTCGTGCTCGCGACGCGCAATCAGGGCAAGCTCCGCGAGATGGCCGAGATCGCAAGGCCGTACGGCATCCGCATCCTGCCCCTGCCGGACGGGTTGGAGATGCCCGAGGAGACCGGCCTGAGCTATCTCGAGAACGCGCGCCTCAAGGCCCGGCACGGCCACGAGGCGACGGGCATGCCCGTCTTGGCCGACGACTCGGGCATCGAGGTGGACGCGCTGCAAGGCCTTCCCGGCATCTACAGCGCCCGGTTCTCCGGCCCTGGCGCGACGGACGCCCGCAATAACCTGCTCCTGCTGGAGCGGCTCGCCGGCAAGGCACAGCGGACGGCGCGCTACCGCGCGGCCCTCGTGCTGTGCGACGGGCCGCGCGAGTGGAGCGCGATGGGGACATGGGACGGCGAGATCCTGACGGCGCCGCGGGGCATCGGGGGCTTCGGCTACGACCCGCTCTTCTTGGTGCCGGAGCTCGGCCGGACTGCGGCGGAGCTGAGATCCGAGGAGAAGTCCCGCCATTCGCATCGCGGCAAGGCGATGCGGGCGCTCTGCGCGCTTCTGGCGCAGGGGGGCGCCGAGGCGGAGGAGGACCGATGAAGCCGCGCGCGCGCGAACTCGGGCTGCCGCTGCAGGGCGAGCCGGGACCCCACAACGCCATCACTGATGTGCCGGGGGTCGAGGTGGGGTACCGCACCATCCGCCGCGAGGAAGAGCAGCCGGCCGTACGCACCGGCGTCACGGCGATCCTGCCCTTCGGCAAGGGCGGGCCGCTCCGCCCGGCCTGGGCCGGCAGCTTCGCCCTGAACGGCA
This sequence comes from Bacillota bacterium, assembly GCA_021845645.1. The sequence goes on along the minus strand of JAJZVM010000005.1, from coordinate 67,043 downwards.
ACGGCGAGATGACCGGCCTGCACTGGGTGAAGGACGGCGGCTACTTCGTTGGCCCCGTCTGCCTCACGAACACCCACTCTGTCGGGATCGTGCACCACGCCGCGGTGCGCTACATGATCGACACCTACCGTGGCGCCTTCACCTCCGATCACCTCTGGGCCCTGCCGGTGGTCGCCGAGACCTACGACGGCGTGCTGAGCGACGTGCTCGGCCAGCGCGTGACCGAGGAGGACGCGCTCTCGGCCATCGCTGCGGCGCGCGGCGGCAGGGTGGCGGAGGGCAGCGTCGGGGGCGGCACAGGCATGATCTGCTATGGCTACAAGGGCGGGTCGGGCACGTCCTCGCGCCGGGTGCGCACCGGTGGTGTCGAGGGGGTCGTCGGGGCGTTCGTCCAGGCGAACTTCGGACGCCCGGACCTCCTCACCGTCTGCGGCGTGCCGGTGGGCAGGCTGCTGGCGCCGGGTGGAGCGGAGCCCGAGATGGGCTCCGTGATCGGCGTGGTGGCGACCGACCTGCCGATGCTGCCGCATCAGCTCGGGCGCGTCGCAAGGCGCGCGGCCCTGGGCATCGCCCGCACGGGCAGCTCGGGCGGCAACAGTTCGGGCGACCTCTTCCTCGCCTTCTCGACCGCGAACCCCTCGCCCCTGCCGCGGTCCGGGGAGGACGTGCTGCAGTTCGCCGCATTGAACGACGAGCGCTTCGACCCCGTCTACGAAGCGGTCTGCCAGGCCGTCGAGGAGGCGGTGCTGAACGCCCTCCTGGCCGGCGAGGCGATGACGGCCGTGCGCCCGGCGGGAAGAGAGGTGCCGGCTCTCGACGGGGAGACGCTGCTGCGGGTGATGCGAAGCTATGGTCCACTGTCTGGCTGAACTGCTCCGGCCGGATGGCGGAGGCAACGCGAAGCGCCCGGCCCGTCCGCCGGGCGCTTCGGCTGCAGGGCAGGGGGTCGGGGGAGGTGCCGCCTACGTGCCGCCGGCGGACGCCTGGGATGCGAGGTGGCGGGCGATCCAGGGCACCGCGAAGTCCACCAGATCCCGCATCGGCAGGAGGCGCGCCGCGGCGGACCCGACCTTGCCTCTCAGGACAAGGTGCTGCTGCTCGTAGGCCTTGCCGAGAGCCGGAAAGAGCTCGTCCGAGTCGAGGTGGTCGACGTCGCTGCAGGTGATCCAGCGTCGCTCGCCTTCGAGCGTGGCGGCCGCTCCGAAGGTACCGCGAGGCATGCCGGTCTGGCGGTATTCCGCGAGATGGATGGCGGTCGCGCTGTCGTACCCGACGCCCAGCAGCAGTACCTTCGCCTCGAGGCGATAGAGGAGGCCGAGCGGAGACTGCTCGCCCAGGCCGTCATCCAGGGGATGGCTCGCCGTCAGTTCCGCGGCCAGCGGCCCCAACGCCGCGAACGACACCTGCGGGTGGGCGCTGCGGCGGGCGCCGGGCCAGGTGCGCACGGCCTCGGGGATGCGGCCCATGCCGCGCGTCGGCGTGATGGCGGGATCATAGGCAGGCATTGCGGCGCGGATCAGCGGCCACCAAGTCTCGGGCACCGGAGGTCGGCTCCAGTCCTTAGGATCCGAGTTGTCGCCGGTCTGCGTCGGCACGACGAGCGTGCCGGCCGGGCCGAGCGCGTCGAGCAGGGCCAGGACGACGGCGGGAGCGCCGCCGACGACCCAGCCGAGGCTCCTCAGCGAGGAATGCAGGAGGACGAGGTCGCCGCGCCCTAGGCCCAGGCGCAGAAGGTCTCGTGCGAGGCTCTGTCTTGTACGCGGCTCGGGCGTCTTCGCAATGAGGCGCTGTTCGGTCATCGGCTGCTCCTTTCACTTGGCGACGGTGTGGCCGGCGCGGGAAGGCTCGTCGGCGCGGTCAGGCGGCTCACGGCGAGGCGCGGCGCGCCGTGTCGCGCACCAGGGTCCGCCCCTGCAGCAGGGCGAGCGAGGCGCCTGCCACCCCAACCGCGGCCAGCGCCGCGCCCGAAGTGGCCAGGGCATGCGCCGGCGCTGTGCGGGTGAGCCACCAGCCGACGGCGTAGGCGCCCACCAGGGAGAGTACCGACATGACGAGCCGCTGCAGGCCGAACAGGGCAGACTGCAGCTGCGCGTCGACGTTCGTGCCGATATGGGTGTCGAGCGCCATGTGCACGAACGGCGAGCCGATGCCGGTGAGAGCGGCGCCGAGCACGGCGAGTGGCATGGTGCCCGCCATGGCGAGCAGGACGAAGCCGAACCCCGTCGTAACCCACGAGAGGTAGTAGAGCCAGCGCAGGTGGGCGAGCTGCAGGCGCCCTGAGAGGCCTGCCGTCAGCAGCGTGGCGACGCCGTAGGAGGACAGGAGGAGGCCATAGGCGAGCGCTCCGCCGTGCAGGCGGTCCGCGACCAGCAAGGGCAGCCCGAGCGTGAAGGCCGGCCAGAACAGGTTCTGGACGCCACGCACCAAGAGTGCCGTCAAGAGCCACCTGTCGCGGCGCACCGCCGTGAGGCTTCGCCGCAGCAAGAGGCCCTGCGCCCGCGGCGTCCGCGCTTCGGGCCAGCGCCTGTAGGCCCATGCGGCGAGCAGCAGCAGCACCGCTGCCCATACCACCAGCTGGCGTACGCCGACGAGGACGATGAGGGCGCCGCCGACGATCGGCGCGGCGAGCATGGGAATGCGCGATGCCACCTCGTAGCCGCGCGAGCCGCGCACCCGCTCCGCAACGGGCAGGAACTGCATCAGGGACGCCTGACCCAGTGGCACGGCCACGGCGCTTGTAAAGCCCGCAAAGAGGGCTGCGGCCAGCAGCGCCGCCATGAGTGCACCGCCACCGGCGAGTCCTGCGAGCCACGCCACGGCCAGGGCGGCGCCGCCCTGGAGCGTGATGGACGTCAGGCGGCGGCCGCCGGCGCGTTCCGGGCCGAGCACCCCTACGGCCACCTGAGGCAGCGCATGCAGGATGACGACGAGCGCCAGCATGATCGGGGAGCGGGCGAGGGCGACCATTCCCCAGCGGGCCGCGAGCAGGACGAACTGGTCGGCACCGTACAGCCAGAAGGTTCCGAGGTAGAAGCGCGCGAGCTGCCGGCGGTCGTGCTTGGCCATTTCTCCCCCCGAGGCGCACCTTGCGGCATGTCCCAGGACTGCAGCGATCGGCGGTTTGGCCGGCGCTGCACCTGCGGCCGGCGCAAGGGATGCTGGACGTACGGAATTCACGCGCCGTTCCGGGAGATCCTGCACGCACGTGGTCATGGCGCCCTCCGCACGCCACGTCAGTCAGCCGCCGACCGACTCCGGTGGAGCGGCCTTCGCGAAGTCCGCCGCCGCACGGAGCTTGGCGAGGGGGAGCGGGATCAGCCAGAGAAACGCGAGTGCCGCTCCCGCCGTCGCGACCCAGATGGTGAAGTGCACGCCCAGGAAGGCGGCAAGACCGCCGGCGAGCAGTGCCCCGACGGGACGGATGCCGGAACTCACGCCGACAAAACCGGCCGAAGCACGGGCGCGCACGGCATCGGGGATCGCAACCGCCTGGATGGTGCCGCTCGCGATCTCGCGGATCATCGATCCAGCGCCGACGAGGCACTCGGCCAGGAAGAGCGTGGCGACGACCAGGGCGTGCGGCCCGCCGGCGAGCGGCACGAGCAGGTACGGCACCGTGTAGAGCAACGTGCCGAGCAGCAGCGTGCGACCGAGACCGAACCGCCTGCTGAGTCGCGCGGCGAGCCCGCTCGCGAGGAGTGCGCCGACGGAGCTCGGCCCGAGGATGATGCCCCATTCGAACGGCGTCACATGCAGCGATACGGTGGCGTAGAGGATGTAGAGCGCGGCGAAGAAGGACTGGAACAGGCTGATCGTGCCGGCGGCGCCGAGCGATGCACGAAGGATCGGCGACGAGCGGATGAACCTGAGGCCGGCGAGGACGTCCCCCTGCGCCCGGAGGGCGGGAGGAGGCTCCTGCGGGCGGATGGCTGCGAGGGAAGCCGCCGAGGCGACAAACGACACCGCATCGGCCAAGAGGGCGAATGGCGCCCCGCATAGCTGGATCAGGTAGCCGGCGATGCCCGGACCCACAAAGAAGGCCGCGGCCCGGGACCCGCTCAGAAGCGAGCTCGCCTCGACGTAGCGATCGCTGGGCACCAGTGAGACGAAGAGCGTGCTTGCGGAGACGCTGAAGAGCACGGAGCAGGTGCCCACGAGGAACGAGGCGGAGAACAGCAGCGGCAGGCTGATCAGCTTGAGCAGGAAGGCAACCGGCACCAGGACAAGCAGCAGGGCCCGCAGCGCATCTGCCGCCAGCATCGTCTGGCGCCGCCTGCCGCGATGGTCCACGAAGGCACCTGCGTGCACGGAGAAGAGCAACCAAGGCAGCATGCCGACAGCGCTGAGCAGCGCCATTCCCACCGCGTCGGCATGCAGCACCAGCACCGCCGTCAGGGGCAGGGCGAGCATGCGGATCTGGTCGCCGACCAAGGAGAGGCCCTGGCCCAACCAGTAGCGGCGGAACGGCACATCGGACAGAGATCGCGGGACCTGCGCCGCGATCCAGCGCTTCACCTTCGCCACCCCCTGCGGCGCAGACGACGAACAGCGCCGCTGCGCGCGCGCAGGGCACCAACTGTTTGTGGAGTGCGCCAACCATTATAGATGTCGTGGCAACACTCGGACGACGGCCTGGCGCCAGGATGCTATGGGGTAGTCGGGGAGTGGCCTTCTGTGGTTGGCCCGCCTGCCGCCGTGGGTGTCTGCGGAGGGATTGGTCCAAGGTGCCTCCACTCCGAACGGGGTCGTGACCGGAACGAGCAGGGCAGGTTGTCGCAGGAATCGCGGGCATGGAAGGAACGCTCTCCCGAAGGGCAGCCCTCAGATGTCTGGGTCTTGTGATGCATTCGTCGGTCAGCAGGCCCTGTGTTCGGCGAGTCTTTGCATCCGGTTTCAGCCCGCATGCAACGCGGCGGCCTCTCGGAGCAGATCGAGAACCGGCGTGAGCACTGGAGACTTCTCGGCCCCGGCCCGCACCGCAGCATAGATGTGACGCATCGGCAACTGAGGCCCGGACGTGGGGCGCAAAGCGATGCCCTCGTAGCCATGCGGCGCTAGCGCCAGGCTCGGGATGAGAGCCACGCCCGCACCGGCGGCGACAAGCGCGAGGACCGCGTTCCAATCGTTCGTCTGGTGTCGGACGTTCGGGGCGAATCCAGCCGCGGTGCACGCCGCCAAGCTGACTTCATGGCAGGCCCCGCCCATCGCGCCCAACACCCAGACCTCGTCCGAAAGGTCTGCGAGGTCGATGGACTCTTGGCTCACAAGATGGTGACTGGCCGGCAAGGCCACGACAAACACGTCATGCAGCAGGTGGCAGCGGTGATAGCGCGGATCGTTGTGCAGCGGGCCGAGGCGATAGTCCACCGTGACGACCACGTCGAGTTCCCCCGAGTCCAGGCTGGTAAAGCAGTCCGGTGCCTCGACCTCACGGACCGTCAGGTGCACCCCCGGCCGATCGCGGGACAGTCTCGCCACCACTGGAGCGACCAGGCCCGTGATGGCGGTTGCGAAAGCGCCAACGACGACCTGACCGATCTCTCCGACGGCGTAGGAGAGCAGGTCGGCGCGCGCGCGTTCAAGCTGTGCATTGAGTAGGGCAGCGTGGTTCAGCAACAGGATCGCCTGCTGCGTGAGCCGCACCCCGCGGCCCTGCCGCACCAAGAGAGGCGCTCCGATCTCACGACTCAAGGCTGCGATCTGCTGCGAGATCGCAGAAGGGGTCAGATGCAGTGCCTCGGCGGTGGCTGTGATGGTGCTGCGCTCACGCAACTCCAGCAGGATGCGCACCTTTCGGAGATCCAATGTGAAGTCCTGGCTTACAGGTTCCATGCAGAAAGCGTAAGTAGACATGATGTATCCGTCAAGCCATACTCTTGGAACGTAAGTACCTGCCGCCACCGTGGACAACGCTGGATTTCGCACGCATGACTGCAGCTGAAACGGAGGCTGACCCGATGTTGCGGAGTCCGCATGTCAAGGATCGCCCCAGGGGCGCCATCATCGGCATCATCGGAGACTACGATCCCAAGTATCCAAACCATGTTGCGACGAATAATGCTTTTACGCATGTCGCCGCCCCATTACCCTTTGAATGGGTTCCGACTGCCACGCTCCAAGAGGATGTCGCCGACCGACTCTCGCGCTTCGCAGGATTGTTGATCGCCCCCGGCAGCCCCTATGAGAACATGGACGGTGCTCTCCGTGCCATCCAGTTCGCCCGCGAACGCAAGGTACCCTTGACCGGCACCTGAGGAGGCTTCCAGCACGTACTCGTCGAGTACGCCCGCAATGTTCTGGGGATCAAGGACGCCGACCACGAAGAGACAAATCCAACCGCCCAGCGCCTCACCGTGACTGCGCTTGCCTGCTCACTTGCTGGGCAAGAACATGTTGTCCGGTTTGTTCCCGGCTCCAGGGTGCACGCTCTCTATGCCACGGAGGCGGTCGTTGAACCGTTCTTCTGCAACTATGGCCTCAATCCCGACTATCGTCCGGCCTTCGAAGCGCACGGTCTGGCATTCGGCGCGTTCGGCGAAGACGGAGAAGTCCGCGCTCTTGAGCTTGCGGACCATCCGTACTTCATCGCCACCCTCTACGTGCCCCAAGCCCGTTCCCGCTACGCGCAGCCGCACCCGCTGATCAGCGCCTTCGTGGCCGCTGCGCGGCAGTACGCGCAGGGGGATCGCGACCTCTCCCTCTGAAGAGGTTCCGGGGGCGGGTTTGGAGTTCGTGTCTTTCTAGCGTGCGGAACAGCAAGAGAGGTCCTGCATCCGGGCGCCGGGCCAAGATGAGTGCGATAGGGCCATGGTTCCCATGGATCGATGGCCAGGATCTGCTCCGATAGGGCGAAGAACACGGATGCCGCACCATCCCTCATCGGGCCAGGTGCCCACTGCCTCCGGGACGCTGAATCCCCACCGAGCCAAGGGAGTTGATCGAGCGCAACTGGGTTGCGTGCAAAAAAAGGAAGCAGCGATTGGCCAAAACGGCCGAATCATTGCTTCAAGGTTGTGCCTTCAACAATCGGTCGTGGTGGATGATCCGCACCATGTCGGCGCGCGGGTTGATGTCTGTCGCGCAGGCAGATGCTGGCAGAGGAGGTTTCCGTTCTTTGCTGGAATACCATCGGCGCTTGTTCATGTATTTTGGGCGTGTTGACACCACGCGCGGCGTCGGGTGATTTGACGATCGACGGTGAGTCAGCGTTCATGACGGATGGCCCATGGGCAACGTTCGATCTTGAGGACGCCGCCGGCCAGACCCACCTCGACCTCGTGGCGGAGATGATGCGGGAACTGGCCGAGTGGTTCCCGGGCTGCTGGTTCCACCTCTGTGGCGACGGTGCCTATGCTCCGCTGGCCGGCAGGAACCTCTCCCGTACCCACGTCGAGTCCCACAACACCCACCTTCACCTCGTGCCAGTCGCCGTCGATGAAGCTCGTGGTGCCGTCCACGCCGATGAGCAGTGTATCCCCGGCCGGCGTCGCAGGAGCCGCCTCGGGCACGGTCATGTCTGCCTTGATCTCCGCTTCGGCCACCACGCCGAGCGCCTCCACGACACGATAGATCTCGGCTTCGGCAAACGCCGCGCCCTTCCATGCCATGTTGCAGGGCGCAAGATCGTGCGGCGGCGGTGGGCGATCTGGATAACGGAAGGCCCTCTCAAGGCGGACGTGGCCTCACACCTGCTTTCGGTTCCGGCGCTCGGCGTGGCCGGCGTCGCCAACTGGCGCAAGGCTGTTCCGGTAGTGCAGGAGATCAAGGCGGAGCGTGTGATCCTGGCTTCTGACCAGGATGAGCGGGCAGAGACTCGCAAAGCTGTCGAGCGCAACCTGGCCGAGTTCCGCGAAGTCTTGAAGAGCATGGAGGTGCAGGTGCTCAAGGCGTCGTGGGGCAAGGGCATTGACGACGCGCTGGCACTGGGTCAGTCGATCAAGGTCCGCTGACCAGCATTGGCCGCTATGCAGCAGGTGGCTATACTTGGGGCAAAGGAGGTGCAGTTCGTGTTCGTGAGCGGTCATCGAAAGAACGACCTCTTCTCGCTGCGGCTGCACCAGGTCATCGCAGCCAAGCTCCGAGCCGATCCAGGCCCTGTTCTGCGGAAGGCGAGGGGCACGCTCGAGGCGCGGCGCGGCCGCCCAAATGAGTCGTACTACGTGCATGAGTGGGAACGGCTGCTCAACGGCCCACGGGAGAAGCTGCTCGCAGTGCTGGTTGAAGAGAGCGAATACGCGACGGCGCTGCGGCATACCACACCATTCACTGGCATCGTACCTCCAAAGGAGACCTGGGCGATCCAGCGTGCCGTTGCGGAGGAGTGGCAGAATGCGCCGCGATGAGATGGAACACCTCGTCCGAGCGGCAGGAACGATCCTCAACGAGGATCGGCTCATCATCGTCGGCAGTCAGGCGATACTCGGCAAGTACGCCGACGGTCTCCCTGTGGAAGCCACGATGTCTCAAGAACTTGACGTACTGCCGTTTGACGACCCTTCGGAGCGCAAGGCCGACCTGATCAACGGGACGCTGGGCGAAGGATCGCTGTTTTTCGACACCTTCCAGGTGTACGCCGATGGAGTGTCAAGGACCACGAGCCGGCTACCGCGCGGATGGGAGGATCGGCTCATCCCGGTGCTCACACCGGCCACCCGCGGCGTGACCGCGTACTGCCTCGAGCCGCACGATCTCCTGATCGCGAAGTACCTAGCCAACCGTGAGAAGGACCGCAGGTTCTGCCGCGCGATCGTGAAGGCGGGACTTGTGCAACAGCAGACCCTCGAACAGCGACTCGGCGAAACCGAATGTACGCCTGAGGAAGCGGAGCGGGTGCGGAGTGCGATCCATGCTGACTTCGGGCCGAGGAAGGTGTCGGACTTCCTCGGAGGGCCGTCCCCGCCGAAGAAGGCCAAGGAGCACGAAGGACCGGATCTCTGATATCGGACTCTGGAGAAGACGGAGCGCTATGCGAGGCGCTCCGTCTTCACGTAGTGCGCCCGGCATGGGTAAATGACCTGGGGGTGCAAGTCCCCTGCGGGGCCTGGTCGTGGCAACCGCAAGCCGAAGGCAAGGGTGTCCGTCGCGAGGCGGGATCTGAAGGAAGCCGGAGGCCAAAGTCCGTGCAGTACCCGCCGTTGGTGCACTGCTGTTCCAAGAAGAAGGCGTGGCGGGCGTCGGGCGCCGAAACGGCGACGATCGGTGCGGGCGCGGTGAAGAGCAACCGGAAGCTGGACCCACCATCCGATGTACCGAGCGCGAGGTAGGACCCGGCTTGCCCGCCGAGGCCTTTGCCGGCTGCCCAGCCGATGCTGCGGGTCGCCATGGCGAGACGGGTGGGGGTCACGTGGACGGGCGGCGTGCCGACCAGGAAGGCTCGCGTCTTAGACGCCAAGGCGAGCGGGACGGCAGACCCGACGAGGCGGCCCTGCCGAGCGGCAGGTGATGAGGGTGGCACTTTGATTGCGCTCTGGCTACCGCATGACGCGAGGGGCATTGCGACGAGGGCAGCGATCACTGCCTTGGTGTACGGGAGTCGCATCTCAATCACCACCTCGACAGATTCACTTCAAAGGCGACCACGCTATCCGAAGAACTCGCCTTCCGGTGGCGAGATGCAGGTAGAGATAGATGCTGCCGTCCTGGGCCTCCTGCATGGTTGCGAACGGAGGCCGAAGCCATCGCACCACCAGGGTGCGATGGCTCAGCGGAAACATGAGGCGCAAGGTCTGCTGGCCTGCACCCGGGGCGAGGTAAGCGAGAAAGCCTGGCCCGACGCCGACTAGCTGCCCTTTGACGTGCCAGGTGGGTAGGCTGGCTTGTCCAGGCTGTGCGCGTATCAGGTCAATGCTACTGGCACCCAACTTCCGTGTTATCCAGACGCCGCCGAACTGGTCAACGGCCCCGACGTGGCCATAAGGTATATCCCCGAGTGGCTGAAGTTGCGAAGTCCGATAATTGGGTGCGAAGACCTCGTAGCCAGTACCCACACGCCTCAAGACGTAGAGTTGGTCGGCCAGCGACAGCAGTCTTATCCCGCCGGCGGAAGGCAAGAGTCCCATAGGCAGCGCCGCGGTGGCAGAGGTCAAGGTGCTCACAAAGCCTGAAGCGAGGATTCTCCCGGCGTGACCATTCAGCCACCATGCAACGCCGCCCTCGACGACGTAACCGCCAAGGTTATGCGGACCGAGTGCCCCTGATTGGGCCACCTTCATGATTCCTATCCCTGCCGAGCCAAGCGGCACGCCGGGTCCGTTCGAATTGAGAAGATAAAGGACCAGGACTCCGCGGTACGTGCAGAGCATGCCCGGGTTTGGTCCTATGAGGTCTACCTGCCACATGGGCACAGGAGCGCATTCGACGGGCTCGGAGGCGCTGAGTCGGCCGTCGGGCATGCGCGCTGTGAGGCGGTACAAGGGTCCGGGGCCGATGGTGAATGTGGCGGGGCCGGTAGAGATCGAGTGTGGCGTGCGCTGGAGTGCCCCGCTCCCCTTCACCCACTGCAGCGTGAAGTCTCCGACACGCTTCGGTAGCAAGAGCGTTGGGACCGACCGGTGACCTGCGGTGCAGCCTGACAGGCCCACGAGCATGGCCAAGGCTACTCCGGCCGCCCGCAGAGTCGGCCAAGACGTCACCTTCATGTGCAGTCCTCCGCGCATCCGGGTCCGTTCTCTGACCGAGTGGGAGGGTTCTCCACCAAATGGCAATGTCCTCCACCGACCAGAGGTGCACCGCCAGCCAGTTGGAGTTGCCCCGCTTTCGCGGACATTTCGGGGGCTTGGCTACGAAGCGCGTGATTGGTGATCGGTTGCCGTGGCAAACCACCTCCTTTCGAACTCAGCCGGGGTGACCATGCCGAGGCTGGAGTGTAGGCGGTGGCGGTTGTAGAAGCCTTCGATGAACGAGAAGATCTCCGAGCGCAGGAGTGGAGTTTCCCCGGTTATGTGGACAGTTGATCGGCGTGGCTACGAAGCAGCGGGTTGGTCTCGCATAGCCGTCTGAGCCGACCTTCTTTCGAACTGGTTTGGGGACAGGAAGCCGATGGCTGAGTGAGTCCGGCGGGGGTTGTAGAATCCCTCGATGTACTCGAAGATCGCCGAGCGCAGGGAACTCCTCGTGGGCCAGGTCTGGTGGTCGAGCGAAGCTCTCCATGAGCGCGTTGTCGTAGGCGTCGCCGACAGAGCCCATGGAGCCGACGAGACCCGTGGCCTTGAGACGCTGCCCGTACGCCATGGCCGTGTACTGGGCACCGTGGTCGGAATGGTGGATGGTGCTCCCCGGGATGGGATGTCGGCTGCGGACGGCCATGTTCGGCGCATCGCGTACGAACTGCATCTGCAGGTTCTCGGACGTCGCCCAGCCGATCACCTTGCGGCAGAACACGCCGACCACGGCCGTGTAGAGCCATCCCTCGCCGGTGGGGTGCTGGGTGATGTTGGAGACTAAGAGGTGGTTGGGTGCGTCGGCGGTGAACTGGCGCTGGACGAGATCCGGCGAAAGGGGATCCGAGGGATTGCGCCGGGTGGTGCCCTCTGGCCGGCGACGGCTGATGCCACGGACGCCCGCTTCCCGCATGAGCCGTGCGACACGCTTTCTGGAGCAGCGGACGCCGCGATCGCGTCGCAGCGCGGCGCATATGCGTGGCACCCCGTACGTCTCACGGCTTGCCTTGTGGATCTCGACGATCTCCTGAAACAGCGCTTCGTCCTCGACCTTGCGCCGGCTGGGCCCACGCTTGGACCAGGCGTAGAAGCCGCTCCTGGAGACCTTGAGCACCCGGCAGAGGATGTAAACGCTGTCGGCTGCCTTCTCCACCGCCACGAAACGGTAGATCTCTATCGTGCTCGGCTTCACTCCGCGGCGAAGAAGGCGGCCGCTTTTTCAGGGTCTCACGCTCCTCCGCCAGCACCCGGTTCTCCTTGCGCATCCCCGCTGGGGCCTCAGATTCCGTTGGACAACACAGAAAGGGGAGTGGAGAGGAGGAAGATACCAGAACAGAGAAGCCGATCCCAACAGATTTCTCGGGATGTGATGCGTTGGCTGGAATGGATCGGTCGCGATGGCGCAGGCTGATTGGTTTGCTGGTGCCCCTTCTGGTGCTGGGGGGGTGCGGTGTCGGCAGTTCCAGGTCTGCAGCGGCCTTGATGGTGATGGGGCCAACCCATTCCCATGCAGACGGTTCGCCGATTTCACTGTCTCGCATATCGACGACGAAGTACCGTTCGCTGATGCCGCCGGGCCAGCAACTGTATTCCCTGCGATACCGGAGCCGCGGACTACAGGTTCAGGCTTATCTCGACGTCCCAAAGGGCAAGGGCCCATTCCCGCTCCTGATCTACCTGCATGGCGGAGACGTCACCCAGGTGCTTGGCCATTGGACAGGGCTCCCGGTGTACACCGCCAAGTTGGCTGCGGAGTCCTCCAACGCGGATTCCATTGTGTTCATACCGAATTACGGCGGGTATGGACCAAGTGAGGGCAACATCGGCAGCCCCTATGACTGCTATCTGGACACGCAAAACGGGCTGAAGGCACTTGGGTACGTTCGCGGCCTACACATAAAGAGAGACGCGACGTATCCCTTCGGATTCTCGCTCGGGGGCTATGTCGCATTGAAGCTCGCGGCGAACGATACACAGGTGCGGGCCGCTGTGCTTGATAGCCCCTGGCCTGGGGCCCTTACATATGACGACTGGGTACAGAAGATGGGCACGGATGCGTTGGGCAGCGACGACCTGTTCTTCTGGGCCGAACAGGAACGTGTATTCGGTACCGATCTCCGCAGTGCCGTATATCAGCAGAACTCGGTCAACTTCCGGGTAATCCATGTCCCAGTGCTGATCATCGGCGGGCAGCAAGATCCGAAACTGCCGCCATCACTGATGCAACTCCTGCGCGATCAGCTTGCACTAAGCCACGTGAGCGTTGTGCTCGACATGGTTTCAGGAGGCCACGCCCCGATCACGCTCCATGTCTACCAGCTCGTACAAGCTTGGCTGCTCCCGCTCGGTTTCCATCTATACCTCACCTCATGACACGCGTCGGGCCGACGTGGCGACATTCCTGAGCTGCCACGTCCACGCCTTCCAGAGCTTCGGCGACATACCGCAGCGCTGTCTGTTCGATTATGTTCCTCGCCACATAATCGAACACGACGACCCGGGTGACACCGCCGAAAAACTGAAAGGCACGGACCTGGGACCCTGTGAAGTCTTCGAGGTCCTGCGTCCACGTGGCTTCGGCGTAGGTGTAGCCGCTCGCGCCCAGTGTGGCGACGAAGACCTGCGCCTCGTGCAGTTCTCCGGTAGCCCGGTCGACGATCGGCAGCGTCATGCTGGCGTAGTCCACGAACATGCGCTCGCCGGCGGGATGAACCTGGCGCATCGTCACGTCGAGTTGCCGGACGGCCTCCCGATAGTGCGTGCTGAACTGCGTGTAGCCCAGCACGTCGGGGTGCTCCTCCCGGTGCTCCGCCCAGAGCAGCCGCAGCGTCATCCCGCGCCGCCGCAATTCCTTGTGGACGTAGGACCAGTCCGGCTCCGGACGGGCCAGTTCGCCTTCCCTGGGATAGAGCATCTGCTCCAGCTCGGTGTCGCCGAGATCCGCCGGCAACGGCCAACTGAGCCCGTGCTCGCCGAAGCGAACCAGCATCTCCTGCACCGTCGTCGCACCGATGTGGACACTGCGCGATATATCGCGCAGGCTCAGCCCGAACTCGAAATGGAGCCTCGCAATCTCGCGAATACTACGCCTTGGGACCCTCCTGTTGGGCACGGCTCGCGATCTTGCTCCCCTTGTCGATTTGCGGTCAACAAGGTCAGGATCGCCGCACTGCCGGCCGGCTAGATGGGGTCCCCTCTTCTTACCTCGCGGTGTTCGCCTACAGCCGTTTTCGTTGTTCGGTTTCAACCGCACGCAGTGTTCGGTTTCATCCGTTCCGGGTGTTCGCTTTCAGCCGAAATCTACACACGCGCCGCCGGACTGTAGCTGCTCGACATCGCGCTACCTTTCCGAAGGTTCCTGTCGGCCGAAATCACGTCGTTCCTTGCATCGGTCATGTCGTCCGACAGCGTGCAAATCCTGCAAAGCATAAAGTGGCCAGGACACGCTCAAAGCATATCCTGGCCAAACGGGACAATTTATGCTTGCAGGTACAAAGGTAGGTGTCGGACCCGCACAAATGGCGCCCCAGGGAGGATTCGAACCCCCGGCACTCCGGGTAGAAGCCGGATGCTCTGACCGCTGAGCTACTGGGGCGAAAAGTATGGAGCGGGTGATGGGAATCGAACCCACGTATGAAGCTTGGAAGGCTTCCGCTCTACCATTGAGCTACACCCGCAAAAACTGGTCGGAGCGGCGAGATTCGAACTCGCGACCCCTTGGTCCCAAACCAAGTGCGCTACCGCTGCGCCACGCCCCGCTGCGTACGCTTAAGCATAGCGCATGGCGCGCCTGGATCGCAACGCCTGCCAACAAGGCGCGCATGTCACTACGGCGCCCGACATGGCTCAACCGGCGTGCAGCGAAAGGACCATCCTGCGCTCGCCGGGTGCGTCGGCGTCTTCGGGCGCCAGAGGTCCTTTGTCGACGAATCCGTGGCGCAGGTAGAGCGTCACGGCATGCGTATTGCCTTCGCGCACGGCAAGCGCGACGGCCGCGGCCGGCAGTGCGCGCGCCCAGCCCACCACCGCGTCGACCAGGGCGTCAGCGACGCCCTGCCCGCGCGCCCAGGGTGCCACCCAGAGCGAGATGAGCTCTACCTCACCGCCGGTGCCGATGCCGCTGACCATGCCGGCCGCCGCCAGCCGGTCGCGCCAGCGCTGCTCACGGTCGCCGTCGCCCTGCCAGTCCGCGAGCTTTGAGCCGAAGGCGTAGGGAGCCTCGCCGAGCGCCGCAAGCCGCAGCTCGCGCCAGATCGGCCAGTCGTCGGCGCCCAGTCGCCGGATGGCGATCACCGGGTCACCTGCCGGCCTGCGGCAGGTATGGGGCGATGGTGTGCGCCAGCAGCGGCAGCGGCATCGACTGCAGCCAGACGCTGCCCGGACCACGCAGGCGTGCGAGGAAGAAGCCGTCGCCGCCGAACAGCATGTTGCGCACGCCGGGCAAGGTCGTGATCTCGAAGGCGACCCGCCCTTCGAACATGCCGACGTGACCCGGCTGCACGAGGATCTCCTCGCCGTCGCCGAGATCGCGCCTGACGATTTCCCCGGAGAGGTCGATGAAGGCCTTTGCGTCGCCGGAGAGCCGCTGCAGCACGAAGCCGGTGCCGCCGAAGACGCCGGCGCCGAGCGAGCGCTGGAAACCTACGGAGAGCTCGATGCCCGCCGTGGCGCAGAGGAAGCCGTGCTCGTGCACGAAGTAGTCCTGTCCGCCGAGGTCGAGCTCGACGATCTGGCCTGGTGCCCGCGCGGCGAAGGCCACCGTGCCCGCCTTGCCTCTGGGCGTGAACTCGGTCAGGAAGAGGGTGCCGCCGCCGGCCATGCGGCGCAGGGCGCCGAAGACGCCGCCGCTGGCGCGCGTCTGCATCTGCATCTGCTGCATCCAGGAGAGCCGTCCGGACTCGGCGACGATCGTCTCGCCGCCCTGAAGCTCAAGCTCGAGCACCTGCAGGGTGGTGCCGGTCAGCTGGTGGCGCATGTCGGGTCCCTCGCTTTCCGCTACGTTCGGGACCGGGCAGGCCCGCTCCCGCGGGGGAGCGGGCCCAAGCTCGCGTGGCGGGTCAGTCGGCGAGCGAGCCCATCGGGTCCCAGGGCGGCAGCTCGATCGGGTTCTGAGAGAGCGCTGCCTGGAGCTCCTCGGGCAGGTGGCTGCGCCGCACGACCACCTGATACATGTAGGCGTCGAACCAGGCGTCGTCCATGACGAAGTAGCCCTTCTGGCCATTCTCCGTTCCCCAGCTGTTCTCGACGCGCCAGCGGTTCGGTCGGCCGTCGACGACGTTCACGCCGGTGAAGACCATCGCGTGGGTCATCAGGCTCTCGCCGTAGTCGAGGCGCTCGGCCTTGGTCATCGCCAAGGGCATGCCCACGACGGACTGGTAGTCGTAGAGATCGGCCGCCATGATGCCGCTCTCGCGGTCCTGCATCTTGCCCACGTCGCAGCCGAACCAGACGGCCTCGCCGTCCATGAGCTGCGCCATGGCCACCTGACGCAGGGCCTCCGGCTCGACGTTGAGGTAGAGGACGTTGCGGCCGCCCTTGACGTTGCCGAGGTACCTGACGGTGAACGTGCGCCCGTACGGCTTGTCGGCGGTCGGCGCGTTGATGACGCTGACGTAGTCCCCAAGGTCCATGCCGACGTGGCGGCGGAAGAACTCGACGGGCGTCAGGCCTTCCTCGCGGTGGAACGCGTCGTCCTTGTCCCGGTACTCGAAGTCGAAGCGCTCGGGCGGCTCGCCGAGGAAGGTCACGAGCGCGACGTAGAACTCGGAGAGCATGCGCTCCTTCTCCTGGCGCAGGCCGTCGAGGCCGGTGCCCTGCTGATTGAGGCTCCTCAGCCGCGCCGCGTCCTCGCGCAGCTTGGCGGTGAGCAGGCTGTTCATGCCGCGGGACTGGCTCGCGTGGAACGACTCGGGCATGACCCACTTCGGCACGACACCGTACTTCTCGACGAGGTTGACGAACATATCCCACTGCCCGCCGTCGTTCAGGGGCGCCGCGAGGAGCCACGCCACGAGACGGCCGTCCAGCGGCTCCGACAGCGTCTCGAGGATGCTCTCGAGAAAGTAGTTCGCCTTCTCGAACTTGTCCCAGAACATCTGGTAGGCCTGGCTGAGTTCGAACTCCTCGAGGCCGAGCTGCTGCATGACGGGGATGCGCAAGGTGTTGAGGCCCGCGAACATCCAGCAGCGCCCGCTCTGCTTCTGGTTGGTGATCGGGCCGCCCTTGACCATGTGCGAGAAGGTATGCTGCATGGACCACACCCGGTCCTGGTTGAGCGCCACGGCGGCGACGCCGTTCTTCCGGACCGCGTTCGCCAGCGTGCGCTGGCCCGGGTCTGCCGCAAAGCGATCCCGGCAGGCCGCGAGAAGCTCGGCCGTGATGGCCGCCCGCTGATCGAGCTCGACACTCATAGCTCACCAATCCCTCCCGTTCCGCGCCGACAGCCCGCGGCCTTAGGCGCAGGTGCGATGCCACCATCATAGCGCATCGGGCGCGAGACCTCGGGGCATGCTAACGGGTTGCGTCGCGTTCCGCGCTCAAAGGAGGGCCAGGAGAGCGATGCCCGCGACGGTCAGGAGCGTGGCGGAGACGAGGCGTCTCCGCTCGTGGCGGGCGTCGAACTCGTGCAGCCAGCACGAGCCTGCGACGAGGGCGACGAAGGTGTTGAGCTGCGTCAGGGGCCAGGCGACGGAAAGCCCGATCAGGCGGGTGGCTGGCGTGCCGAGCAGAGCGCCAATCGCGAGCAGGGCGCCCGACAGCATGCCGAGCAGGGCGTCGCGCGGCGAACTGCCGAGCCGGCCGACGAAGAGGTGGGGCAGGAAGAGTCCCAGGAGGGCGCCGATCCCCATGCCCAGATAGCCGAGGTGTGGGCCGAGGGGTGCCGAGAGCCGCAGCGGCACGAGGTAGAAGCCGAAGCACGCTGCCGACAGGAGGGCGAGCAGGAAGCCGCCGGCCTGTCCGCGCAGCCCTGGTGCCGAGGGCTCGCGGGCGCGGTCGCCGACGCCGCCGATCAGGTAGGCGCCGACGGCGATCATCAGGCTGCCGGCGACCAGTTGCCCGATGAGCGCGGGGCCTGCCCCGCGGTACTCCGCGAGGATCGTCAGGCCGAACAGCGTGCCGAAGACGCCGGCGAGGTTCTTCACCGGCGTCGCGCGCGTCAGGCCGAGGCGGTCGACGGCGAGGACGAAGAGGTGCGTCGCGAGCGCGAAGACGAGGCCGCTGCCGATGGAGAGCAGGAAGCCTGTGGGCACGAACCGGCCCGAGCCGGCGACGAGAGGCAGAGCAAGGGTGATGGCGATGCCGATGCCCATGAAGGACGAGAAGTCGTCCGGCGACGAGCGCGAGAGGCGCCGCGGCACCATGTAGAGGCCGAACGCGACTGCGGCGAGCACGGCGAGCGCAAATCCCAGCAGGCGCAACGTGCATCCCCCTCGTGGCGGGCCCTTGGCATCATAACACTAGGCAGGAGCGCCGGGGCATGAGGCGAATCGCCTCAGCGGAGGCGATCGGATGCAGGCTTTCGGCGACGAGGGACAGGATGGCGCGCGCGTCGCCCGCGTGCGCCGCGATCTTCCGGCCACGGAACGCGAGGTCTACCTGAACAACGGCACCTACGGGCCCCTGCCGCGCCAGAGCGGCGACGCGATGCGGGAGGTGCTCGAGGCCGAGATCGCGAGCGGACGCCTCGGGCCGAGTTACCACGAGCGGAGCCAGGCGCTGCGGGAGGAGGCGCGAGCGCTGATCGCGGGACGCGTGGGCGCGGAGGCCGACGAGATCGCGCTTACGCCGCGCACGACGGACGGGCTCGACATCGCCCTCTGGGGCATGGCCTGGCAGAGGGGCGACGAGATCCTGACGACCCGCGAGGAGCACCCGGGGCTCCTGCTGCCGCTCGCCGCGCTTGCCAGGCGCACCGGCGTGCGCATCAGCTTTGTCGACACGCCTGACCAGGCGACGCCGAGGGCATGGCTGAACGCCTTCGCCGCGCGTCAGACGCAGCAGACGAAGGCCCTCGCCTTTTCGCACGTGCTCTGGACGAACGGCGACGTCCTGCCGGCATCTGAGCTCGGGGCGTGGGCGCGCCAGGCGGGGCTCGTCACGATCGTGGACGCCGCACAGGCGGCCGGTGCGTTGACGATCGACCTGCACGCAAGCCAGCTGGACTTCTACGCGCTCCCCGGCCAGAAGTGGCTGATGGGGCCGGAGGGCACAGGTGCGCTGTACGTCGCGCAAGGGCGCCTGGCGCAGTGCCAGCCCACGTTCGTCGGCTACCTGTCGGGGACGGCGCTCGACACCAGCGCCGGGCACTTCCAGCCGGCCCAGGGCGCCAGGCGTTACGAGATCGGCTCGCCGTCGCAGGCGCAGCTCGCGGGCCTCGTCGCCAGCCTGCGCTGGCAGGAGGAGCATGACCCGGTGTGGGCGGCCGGGCGCATCGCCAGCCTTGGCCGCGAACTCGCCGAGGCCCTCTTGCAGGTGGACGGCGTCGAGCTCTGCACCCGCGTCCAGGACGCCATGTCGGGGCTCGTCAGCTTCAAGGTGCGGGGCAGGGCTGCGGAAGACGTGTCGGCCGCACTCGGTCAGCAGGGCCTGCGGGTTCGCCACCTGCCCGCGCCGTACGCCTCTGTGCGGGTCTCGTGCGGCTTCTACACGCAGCGCGAGGAGCTCGGCCGCCTCGTCGGAGCGGTGGCAGAGCTCGTCGCCGCGGTATAGCAGACTGCTGCGGATCGGCCGGCGGGAGGCGCTCCGACGGTCAGTCCCCGCCCAACCCGAACGCCTTGTGCAGGGCCCTCAGGCCCGCCTCGGCCTCTTCGCGGCGCACGAGGCAGGAGATCTTGATCTCCGACGTGGTGATCGCGATGATGTTGATCCCCGCGCCTGCGAGGGCCTGGAAGGCGCGGCTCGCGACGCCGGGGCGCGAAAGCATGCCGGCGCCGACGAGCGAGACCTTCGCGACGTCGGCGTCGCGCGACACGTGGCCGCCGCCGATCCCTTCGACCGCGGCGTGCGCGATCTCCTCGGCCGCCACCGCATCGTCGTCGGCGACGGTGAACGCGATGTCGGTCCTGCCTTCATGGCTCGGGCTCTGGACGATGACGTCGACGTTGATCGCCGCCTTCGCGAGCGCGCCGAACAGCTGCGCGGCGATGCCCGGCCGGTCAGGTACCCGCTCGCACAGGACGCGCGCGACACTCCTGTCGAGCGCCGCGCCGGTCACGGGCTGAACGCGCTCGGTGGCCTGAGCGTGCCGGACGCTCGTGCCGGGACCTTCGGCGAAGGTCGAGCGGGCATGCACCTCGACATCGTGCTGCCAGGCGTACTCGACCGCGCGTCCCTGCAGCACCTGCGCGCCGAGCGCGGCCAGTTCCATCATCTCGTCGTAGCCGATCGCCGGGAGGCGCCGGGCATCCGGGACGATGCGCGGGTCCGCCGTGTAGACGCCGTCGACGTCGGAGTAGATCTCGCAGGTGCCACCGAGGCTCGCAGCCAGGGCGACGGCCGTCAGATCCGAACCGCCGCGGCCGAGCGTCGTGACGTCGCCCGCGTCGCTGAGACCCTGGAAGCCGGCGACGACCACCACGTGGCCCGACGCCAGCAGGCGGCGGATGCGCTGCGGCGCGATGCCGTGGATGCGCGCGCGGCGGTGGCTGGGGTCGGTGGCGATGCCCGCCTGCCAGCCCGTCAGCGAGACGGCCTGTACGCCGAGCGCGCTGAGGGCCGCCGCGACGAGCGCAGCCGACTGCTGCTCGCCGGTCGCGAGCAGCATGTCCACCTCGCGCGCCGGAGGGTCGGGAGCGAGCTCGTGCAGGCGCTCCAGAAGCTCATCGGTCGTGTCGCCCTGGGCCGAGACGACGGCGACCACCGCATCGCCCTGCCGGTGGCGCTCGGCGATCCGCCCTGCGACCAGCCGGACGCGGTCGGGCGTCGCGAGCGACGAGCCGCCGAACTTCAGCACGACCGGGGACCTCAGCGACTCCTCGCCCATCGGCGGGCCTCCTTCTACGGAGTATATTGCGCCGAATCGTACGGCAGGCGGGGTCGGCTGTCAACGAGCGATCGGCCCATGCGCAGCCATGGCGAAGGCGCCCGCAGCCTCGCGCTGGCGGGCGCCTTCGTGCGGGGCGGCTAACCCGCGACGCCCGGTTCCGTCATGGTGCGCAGGTCGAGCACGCGGTCCGCCTGGTCGGCCGAGAGGAGTCCCTGTTCGACGACGAGGTCGCGCACGCTGCGTCCCGTGCGGTTCGACTCCTTCTGCAGCTCCGCGGCCTTGGCGTAGCCGACATGCGGCGCGACGGCCGTCGCCAGGGCGCCGGAGCCCTCGAGGAGGCGCAGGCTGCGCTCGGCGTCGACGCTGATGCCTGCGACGCAGCGGGACTGGAAGGTCGCGCAGGCGCTGCCCAGGATCACGAGCGACTCGACGAGCCGGTCTGCGACCACCGGCATCATCACGTTGAGCTCGAGCTGGCCGTACTGCGCGGCGGTGGCGACGGTGGCGTGGGCGCCGATGACGTCCAGTGCGACCATGTTGACCATCTCCGGGATCGAAGGGTTGACCTTGCCCGGCATGATCGACGAACCGGGCTGCACGGCCGGCAACTGGACCTCGCCGAAGCCCGCGTGCGGCCCCGACGACAGAAGCCGGAGGTCGGAGGCAATGCGCGAGAGCTCGATCGCCAGAACCTGCAGGCCGGACGAGAAGAAGACGAAGTCCCCCATGCTCTGCGTCAGGCGGAAGCGGTTGCGCGGTGGGCTGAACGGCAATCCGAGGGCCTTCTCGAGTTCGCTCGCGGCGGCCTCGGGATACCCGGGCTCGGCGTTGAGGCCGGTCCCGTTGGCCGTCGCGCCCATGTTGAGTTCGTAGATGTAGCGGACCGCGGCGTCCGTCTGCTCGACCGCCTGGCGGATCGCGCCTTCGTAACCCGCGAATTCCTGGCCGTAGCGGATCGGCACGGCGTCCTGCAGGTGCGTGCGCCCAGTCTTGAGGATGCCGTCGGTGCGGCGGGAGAGTTCCCCGAAGCCGTCGGCGAGGGCCAGCGCCTCGGCGCGCGTGCCGCGCCAGAGCACGGCGGCCGCGACGCGCATCACGGTCGGGAAGATGTCGTTCGTCGACTGCCCCATGTTGACATGGTCGTGTGCGGACACCCTGTGGTCCCCTATCCGGCCGCCGAGGTGGATGGAAGCCAGGTTCGCCAGCACCTCGTTCAGGTTCATGTTGAAGGAGGTGCCGGCCCCCGCCTGGTAGACGTCGACGATGAACTGATCGAGGTGGCGGCCGGCGATCACCTCGTCGGCGGCCCAGACGATGGCGTCCGCGATCGGCTGCTCCAGGCGCCCGGTCAGGCGGTGGGCGATGGCCGCCGCACGCTTGACATGGGCGCCGGCGGCCAGGAACTCCGGCCGCGGCAGGCGGCCGCTGATCGGAAAGTTCTCGTGCGATCGCTGGGCGTGAGCCCCCCAGAGCGCGCCATCCGGGATCGCGACCTCGCCGAGCGCGTCGCGTTCGATGCGTGGCATATCGACACTCCTCCTGGACGTATGTAGCTGTGCCGGGCGGGACCAGTGAAAGTATACCAGAGCCCCTGGGGGAGACGGCGTGCCGCCGGGCAGGAGGGGCCCGCGTCGCCGGCGCAGAAAGGTCTGGTATGGGAAGCGCCACCTTGCCAGCCTGAAAGGGGGAAGTCGGGACGGCCCGGGCCGTCCCGCATGCCTTGCAGATCCTCGTCTATGCCCAGGAGACGCAAAGCTACGTCGAGGCCTTGCGCCAGGTCGCCCCGGACGTCGAGATCCATGGGGCAAGCACGCTCGAGGAGGCGGAACCCTATCTCGAGGAGACGGAGGCCCTGTTCGCCTGGGGCGTGCGGACGGAGACACTCGCCAGGATGCCGCGCCTGCGCTGGATCCAGTGGCTCGGCGCCGGCGTCGACATGATCGTGCGCCAGCTGCCGGCGGACGTCGCGCTGACGCGGACCGTCGGCGCGTTCTCGACGGTCATGACGGAACACGTCTTCGCCTATCTCCTCGCGCTGCGCCGGGGCGTCTTCGAGATGCGCGCCATGCAGCAGGACCACGTCTGGCACCGGTTGACCGGCACGTCGCTGCAGGGGCAGCGGCTGGGCGTGGCGGGCCTCGGCTCGATCGGCTCGGAGGTGGCGCGGGTCGGCCGCGCCTTCGGCATGGAGATCTGGGGACTCAGCCGCACGCCACAGGGTCGCGGCGTATGCGACCGCCACTTCACGCCAGGCGAGATGCCTGAGTTCGCGGCAGGTGTCGACGCGCTCGTCCTCGTGCTGCCGGCGACGCCGGAGACGGACGGCATCGTCGACCGCAACGTGCTCTCCGGCATGCGCGAGGACTCGATCCTGATCAATGTCGGGCGCGGCAACGCGGTGGTGGAGCGCGACCTCGTGGCGGCACTGCGCGCGGGGCGTCCGGCCATAGCCCAGCTCGACGTGTTCGAGCGGGAGCCGCTGCCACCCGAGAGCCCGCTCTGGGACCTGCCCAACTGCTTCATATCGGCCCACAGCTCAGGGCCGAGCGAGCCGCACCTGGTGCGGTCGTTCGCGGCGGCCAACCTGCAGCGCTTCCTGACGGGCGAGCCGCTCGTAGGCCTCGTCGACCCCAAGCGGGGCTACTGACAGGGGATGGCCGGCCGCGCGGAAGTTGTTCCATACAGCCGCTGCTCGCCCCTCGCGGCCGACCGTATCCCAGTCCCAGGCCCTGGGACAGATGGGCGGCAGGTGAGATGGAGCCGGGAACAGACATGGAAGATTGACTGGTCCCGGTCCCCTTCCCGACGATGCAAAGCGCGGCGGCAAGAAGGCTCGTCCGGTGATCATGGGGGGGCTATTGCTGGAGACGGAAGCGTGGCCGACATTCGGCCAGGAACCGGACGCGGTCGCTGGCGGTGATCTCGCTGCCATTCTGCGGCGGAGCGCCGCACGCTATCCGCGCCTCGCCTTCACCTGCAGCTTCGGCGGTACGGGCATCGTGCTGGCGCATGTCATCGCCATGCGTAGGCTGCCGATTCCGGTCTACTTCCTCGACACGGGCTATCTCTTTCCGGAGACGGTGGCCCTGCGCCACCAGTACGCCGAGCGATACGGGCTTGAGGTCATCGACGTGCGACCGGAGCTCAGCGTCGCGCGGCAGGCGGAGCGCCATGGCGACGAGCTCTACCGCCGGGATCCCGACCGCTGCTGCGCGCTCCGCAAGGTGGATCCGATGCGTCAGCTGCTCGAGGGTCTGGACGGCTGGATCAGCGGCATGAGGCGTGATCAGACCGCGTCGCGCGGTGAGGTCGAGGTGCTGGAGCGGCACACCCTGGCCGACGGGCGGGTGATCGCCAAGATCAACCCGATGGCCCACTGGACCAGGCAGGACGCCTGGCGCTACATCGCGGGGAACGATCTGC
Organism: Bacillota bacterium; assembly: GCA_021845645.1. The sequence goes on along the minus strand of JAJZVM010000005.1, from coordinate 42,977 downwards.
CCTACAATCCTCTGGCGGATCGCGGCTACAAGAGCATCGGCTGCTGGCCGTGCACCAGACCGGTCGGAGAAGGGGAAGACGAGCGGGCGGGTCGCTGGTCGGGTACGGGCAAAACCGAATGCGGCCTGCACACCTTCACGCGCAAGCTTCCGGCGGAAAGCTAAGACGCCTGCGGCCGCTCAGCCCTGGGCAGCCAGCGCCTGCTCCAGAAAGCCGCGCAGCGCGTGCAGCATGCGGGCCGTTGCGCCCCAGATCTTGTGCCCGTGCCAGGCATAGAAGGGCAGGTGCACCGAGCCGCCCGTCCTGAGCGGCACGTCCTCCCAGTCCTCCAAAGGCCAGAGGTCGTCAAGCGCAGGTTCCAGCAGAGCGGCCACCTCGTCCGCGTGCGGCGCGAACGCGGGTGGCCATGGCAGGTATCCGACGCACGGCGCGACCGAAAATCCGGAGACCGGGATGAAGATCGGCGGCAGGAAGCCGAGCCGCCGCGGCGAGCCGAGCAGGCCCACCTCCTCGCGCGACTCGCGCAAGGCCGTCGACCAGTAGTCGCGGTCCGCCGGGTCGCTGGAGCCGCCGGGAAATGCGATCTGCCCCTTGTGGTGCGCCAAGTCCTGCGTGCGCTGCGTCAGGGTGACGTGCAGGCGGCCGCCGCTCGGGTAGAGCAGGATGAGCACGGCCGACGGGCGGCCGGCCGGCAAGGCGATCTCCTGGGGCAGGAGCCGCTGCAGCCGTTCGATCACGTCGTCCGGCGTCATGCCGGGTTCCGCGGTGGGTTGCACAGGGACCGCCTCCTGTGCAAGAGTTGGGCAACAGCCATGCAGCCTCCTGCCGCGCGGCGGGAGGCAACGGGAGGAGGCCTCGCCGGTGTTCGTGCTCTTCGATCTGGACGGTACGCTCGTCGACTCCGGCCCGGCACACCTCCGCGCCGCAGAAAAGGCCTTCCGCGACCGCGGCCTCGCCACCGACGAGGCGGGGCTCGTGCGCTTCCTCCTGGCGCACGACGCCGCGTCGGCCGGCATGCCGCCAGGCCTCTACTACGAGATCTGGCGGCAGATGCAGCCGCTCTATCGCCTCGAGCAGGACAGCATCCCCGCCTTCGCGGGCGTCGAGCACCTGCTGCAGGCGCTGCCGTCGCTCGGCATCGAAGCGGGGCTCGTCACGTCCAAGCGGCGCTGGGCCGTCGAGCGCGAGCTCGAGCGCCTGGGTTGGCAGCAGCATTTCCGCTGCGTCGTCTGCCGCGAGGACACCCATCGCCACAAGCCGAACCCGGAGCCCCTCCTGCACGCCATGCAAAAGGTCGACCGCCTGCCTGTCGCCTATGTTGGCGACGCGCCGAGCGACGTGCAGGCGGCCAAGGCCGCCGGTGTGCCGGCTATCGGTGCGGGCTGGGGCTGGGCCGGGGGGCAGTCCCTCGCAGCGGCGGGCGCCGACTGGGTGCTGGGGGAGCCTTTGGCCATCCTGCCGCTGCTGCAGGTGATCGAGGCGTCCGGACGCGAGGAGGCGGACGCCTAGAGCCCGCCGCGCACAGGGATCAGGGCTCCCTGAAGGTCCTTGGCCCAGGGCTCCGCGAGGGAAATTGCGAGCGCCGCGAGGCGCTGCGGCGAGACCCACTGTGAGGGATCCCTGCCTGGCATGGCCTGCCGGTTCTCCTGGCTGTCGATCACCGAGGGCAGGAGAGCGTTGACGGTGGCCCCGGAGCCCTGCAGTTCGCCCGCCGCCGACCGCACCATACTATGAAGGGCGGATTTCGCCGCGGCGTAGGCGGCTTGACCCGCACGGGGATCCTCGGCGGCGAGGGCGCCGATCAGCACGGCGTGACCGTGCGCCTGCCGCAACGGGCCGAGCAGGCCCTGCAGAAGGTAGAAGGGCAGGCGTGCATTGGTCCAGAGGAGATGCTCGAAGACGTCGGGAGGCGTCGCCTCGATCGGCGTGCCGCCGGCGTAGGCGCCGCTCGCGACGAACAGCGCGTCGACCGGCCCTCTGGCCACCTCGGCGCAGGCCGCGCGCACGGCCTCGGGGTCGGAGAGCGGCGAGAGCACCACCTCCAGGCCGGGTGGCGGGTCAGGGTACGGCCTGCGCACCATCGCGGCGATCGCGGCGCCACGCTGCCTCAGCTCCCGGGTGATCGCCCGCCCGACGCCGCCCTGCGCGCCGACTACGACGGCACGCAGGCCGCGCCAGCTCTGGCTCATTCATTGCGCCCCCTTTGCTGCCTCAGCCGGTCTCACGTTCTCCGCCCGGGTTCGCCCGCGTTGCCGAGGTTCCTGCAGCCGCCGGGCAGGAAGGAGGTATGACGCTGATCGCGCTCTTCGATTCCGGCATCGGCGGCCTCACCGTGCTCGCGGCGCTCCGGCGCCGGCTGCCGCGCCGCGACTACCTCTACCTCAGCGACCAGGAGCACTTCCCCTACGGAGATCGCCCGGAGATGGACGTCCGCCGCGACGTGGCGGCATTCGCGGCGCTCGCCCGCAGGGAGTCGGCGGAAGTCCTGGTGCTGGCGTGCAACACTGCGAGCGCGCTCGGCATGGAGGCGGCGCGCGGGGCGTTCAGAGGTCCGGTGTACGGCGTGATCGCGCCTGTTGCGCGCGGCGCGGGTGCCATGGGCCGGATCGGCGTGCTCGCGACGAGCAACACCTGTCGCACCCACGCCTACCGCGAAGCGATGCCTGGACCGGTCCTCGAGGTAGCGTGTCCCAGGCTCATCGCCTTGGCCGAGGCAGGTGGCGCCAGCCGCCAGGACGTCGTGCGCGAGGCGCAGGCGCCGCTCGCCGAACTGCGTGAGGCGGGATGCGACGCCGTCGTGCTTGGCTGCACGCATCTGCCGCACTTCACGGCCGTGCTTGGCGCGCTGACCGCCGGCTGGGCGCGCCTGATCGACCCCGGCGAGATGCTGGCCGACGAACTCGCGCAGCAGCTGCCGCAGCAGCACGAGTCGGGACGCGTGCGCTGCGCGACAACCGGCGATCCACAGGTCTTTTCGGACCGACTGGCCGCGGAGCTGCCGGAGCTCGCCGCGCGGACCGCCGTGTGCGCATTGCGACGCGACGCGAAGGGTTCGCTGTTCGTTGACGAGGCATGCGGCGGATGATATCATGTCGCATGCGATCTGGTGAATGTAGCTCAGTTGGTTAGAGCACCAGGCTGTGGCCCTGGGGGTCGGGGGTTCGAGTCCCCTCATTCACCCCATCCATATTTAGGTGTCGCGGCGTGTTCGCCTCGCTGGGGCGTAGCCAAGCTGGTAAGGCACGGGACTTTGGATCCCGCACGCGTAGGTTCGAGTCCTACCGCCCCAACCAAGTTTGGGCCATTAGCTCAGCGGTTAGAGCGCCCGCCTTTTAAGCGGGGCGTCGATGGTTCGAATCCATCATGGCCCACCAGGCGGGCGTGGCGGAATGGTAGACGCGTGGGACTTAGGATCCCATGGGGACACCCGTGAGAGTTCGAATCTCTCCGCCCGCACCAAAGTGGTTCCTGCGGAAGTGGCTCAGTGGTAGAGCATCGCCTTGCCAAGGCGAAGGTCGCGGGTTCGAATCCCGTCTTCCGCTCCAATTTTGCAGGGCGACCGGCCGGTCGCCCCTTTCGTGCAACGGGGCCGGACCCGCGGTCCGGTCCCGCCGATTGGGAAGAGGTGGACATGGTGGTCGAACTGGAGAAGCTGAACGAAGACGAGGTCCGCATGCTGATCGACATCGAGCCTGAGCGCATGCAAGAGGCGCTCGACCAGGCGTTCCGCAAGATCGCCAAGCGGGTGCGGGTTCCCGGCTTCCGGCCCGGGAAGGCGCCGCGGCCGATCGTGGAGCGGGCATACGGACCGCAGCACCTTTACGAGGACGCCCTGAACGAGATCGTGCCGAAGGCGTACTCCGACGCGATCGAGGAACTCAAGCTGACACCGTTCGAGGACGGCACCATCGAAGCCATCGACCCGAAGGACGACAAGGGTGTGCGCATCAAGGCGCGCGTGCTGCTGCAGCCCGAGATCACGCTGCCGGACTACCACAGCTGGCCGCGCGACGAGGCGGCCCCGGCCGAGGTCGAGGACGCAGCCGTGGACGCGGCCCTGCTCGAGGAGCGCAGGTCGCACGCGACGCTTGTGCCTGCCGAGGTCTGTGGCGAGAACTCGGTCGTCGAGATCAGCGGCACCTACGTGGACGACGAAGGCAAGGCCGGCACGATTGAGCGTACGCAAGTGGCTCTCGACCGCTCCTTCCAGGCGTTCCGCGATGCGCTGCAGGGTGCGCGGGTCGGCGAGTCGCGGCAGGTGCCGCTCGACAGCGAGCATCCCGACCGCACCGCCCACGTCACCGTCGAGGACATCCGCGAGATCGAGCTGCCGGAGGCGGACGACGCTTTCGCCCAGGGGCATGGCCATCAGGATCTGAAGGAGATGCGCGCGGAACTCGCGAATGCTCTGCGTGCCGAGGCTCAGCGCGTGGCGGAGGATCGCCGACGCAGCGCTCTGCTCGACCGCATCATCGCCGAGGCGGAGTTGCGGTTGCCCGAGGCGCTTGTCGAGCGCGAGGCGCACGGCGCGCTGCACGAGCTGTACGGCGATGCCGCGCACGACCACGAGGTGGACGAGGAGATCCGTCGGCAGGCCGAGCAGCAGGTGCGTGCGAAGCTGGTCGTCGGGCGTATCCTGGATCAGGAGGGTATCGGTCTGAACCAGGCCGAGTTCGATGCGGCGCGGCGCATTCTCGAGCGCTCGCGCGGTTCGCAGGGCCTGAGCGAGCAGGAGCAGCAGTCGCTCTACGGCATCCTGCTGGACGAGAAGCTGCGCAGCTTTTTGGGCACCTTGGGTGAGGAGCCGGCCGCTGCGGAGGCGGCACCGTCCGAGAACGCAGAAACCGCGGCTGAGGCTGGGCCGGCTGGGCCGGCAGGCGAGGAGTAGGGCGTAAGGAGAGCGATCCGATGGGCTACATGGTGCCGATGGTCGTAGAGCAAACCAACCGCGGCGAGCGCGCGTACGACATCTACTCGCGGCTGCTCAAGGAGCGGATCATCTTCCTCGGTACGCCGATCGACGACCAGGTCGCCAACCTGATCGTGGCTCAGCTTCTCTACCTCGAGAGCGAAGACCCCGAGAAGGACGTGCACCTCTACATCAATTCGCCGGGCGGTGTCGTGGACGCAGGCCTGGGCATATACGATACCATGCAGTACATCCGCCCCGACGTCTCCACCATCTGCGTCGGCCAGGCGGCGAGCATGGCGGCGGTGTTGCTGGCTGGTGGAGCACCCGGCAAGAGGTTCTCGCTCCCGAACTCGCGCGTGATGATCCACCAGGCAGGCGTGAACGGAGCTCCTCCTGGCAAGGCGACCGATATCGAGATCTTCACGCGGGAACTCCTGAAGGTGAAGGAGATCACGAGCCGCATCCTTGCCCAGCACACCGGCAAGGATGTCGACCGGATCTACCAGGACACGGACCGCGACAAGTTCATGTCCGCGTTGGAGGCCAAGGAGTACGGGCTCATCGACGAGGTAATCGCGTCGCGCGAGCTCCAAAACCCGAACCCGTCCCGCTAACAGGGGGTGTCGCGGATGTTCAAGTTCACCGATGAGAAGGGCCAGCTCAAGTGCTCCTTCTGCGGTAAGTTCCAGGATCAGGTCAAACGCCTTATCGCCGGACCTGGGGTCTACATCTGCGACGAGTGCATCGAGCTCTGCTCGGAGATCATCGACGAGGAGCTCGGCGACGACGTCGAGGTCGAGCTGAAGAACATCCCCAAGCCCGCCGAGATCAAGGCGATCCTCGACCAGTACGTCATCGGCCAGGAGCGCGCCAAGCGCACCCTTTCCGTTGCCGTGTACAACCACTACAAGCGCATCAACCTTGGCTCGAAGATCGACGACGTCGAACTGCAGAAGTCCAATGTCGTCATGATGGGGCCCACCGGATCCGGCAAGACCTACATGCTGCAGACGCTCGCCCGCATCCTCAACGTTCCGTTCGCCATCGCCGACGCCACCTCTCTGACGGAGGCCGGCTATGTGGGCGAGGATGTCGAGAACATCCTCCTGAAGCTGATCCAGGCGGCGGACTACGACGTCGAGAAGGCCGAGAAGGGCATCGTCTACATCGACGAGGTCGACAAGATCGCGCGCAAGTCGGAGAACCCGTCGATCACGCGCGATGTCTCGGGCGAGGGCGTGCAGCAGGCCTTGCTGAAGATCCTCGAAGGCACGGTCGCCTCGGTGCCGCCCCAGGGCGGGCGCAAGCATCCCCACCAGGAGTTCATCCAGATCGACACCACCAACATCCTGTTCATTTGCGGCGGCGCCTTCGACGGCATCGACAAGATCATCAAGGCGCGCACGGGCAAGAAGGGCATCGGCTTCGGCGCCGACGTCGGCCACACGCGCAACGAGCGCATCGGCGAGGTCCTGGCCAAGGTACTGCCCGAGGACCTGCTGAAGTACGGGCTCATCCCCGAGTTCGTAGGACGCCTGCCGATCATCGTCACCTTGGACGCCCTGGACGAGGAAGCCTTGGTGCGCATCCTGCTCGAGCCGCGCAACGCGCTCGTCAAGCAGTACCAGAAGCTCTTCGAACTGGACGGACTGGACCTCGAATTCAAGGAGGACGCGGTGCGGGCGATCGCGCAGGAGGCCTTGAAGCGCAACACCGGCGCGCGCGGCCTGAGGGCGATCATCGAGGACATCATGCTGGACGTGATGTTCGACACCCCGTCGCGCAAGGACGTCACGAAGTGCGTCGTGACCAAGGAGGTCGTGCAGCGGCACGATGAGCCGTTGCTCGTCACTTCCGAGCGCAAGGGACGCAAGAAGCAGGAAGAGACGGCCTGACGAGGGTCGCCCGAGGGTCCCATCCTCACGAGAGGATGGGACCCTCTCTCTGGGAGCGGTTCTGGCAGGACCGGCCAGGAAGACGGCGAAGCACCGAGTGCCTTGCCCTGGAGCATAGAGAGAGAGCGATGGAGGCGGTTTCGTTGGCGCTCGACTTCTCACAAGGGCTTCCTGAGGACGTGCTGGCGTTGCAGGGCGTGGCGAGGGACTTCGCGCTCTCGCGGCTGCGCGAGCGTGGCCAGGCGGCCGACCGGACCGGCGAAGTGCCGTGGGATGTGCTCAGGGAGGCTGGCGAGCTCGGGCTCTGTGCGCCTGGCGTGCCGGAGGAGTATGGCGGGGCGGGCGTCAGCGCGCTCGCGCAGGTCGTCATGATGGAGGAACTGGGCTGGGGCAACCTCGGCCTCGCCGTGGCCATTGGCAGCCAGAGCCTCGCCGCTGCCGCCGTCTCCCGCCACGGCAGCCTGGAGCAGAAGAGGGCGTACTTGCCGCGGCTGGCCGGTGAGGGCGGGCTGCTGCTCGCGTCACTGGCCGTCACGGAGCCCGAGGCCGGCTCCGAACTCGAGATGGCGTCGCGCGGCGAGCATCAGCGCGTGCGCAGCGAGGCCAGACGCACAGACGGCGGCTACCGCATCGACGGACGCAAGCGCTTCATCGTGAATGCAGGCGCCGACGGCATCCTGCTGGTGCTGGCCCAGACCGACGCCGACGCGGGGCTGCGCGGCGCGAGCCTCTTTCTCGTCCACCAGAAGGCGGCCGGCGTGCAGTTCCTCGGCCGCACCGAGACATCGGGCCTGCGCAGCCTGCAGATCGGCACGCTGGACTTCCAGGGCTGCGCCGTCGGGGCGGGCGACCTGCTGGGCGGTGAAGGCCAGGGCTTCCAGATCGCGCGCGAAGTGCTGCAGCTCGGCCGGGTCCTGACCGCGGCCGCGGAGGTGGGAACGGCCAGAGCGGCCTACGAGGCGTCGATCGCCTACGCGCGCGACCGCCGCACGATGGGGCGGCCGATCATCGAACACCAACAGGTAGCTGGCATGCTCGCGCGGATGCGCACGGGCATCGACGCAGCGCGCCTTCTCGTCCTGCGGGCGGCAGGGGACATCGACGCCGGCCGCGACGCCCTGCTTTCCACCTCGGAAGCCAATTTCCAGAGCGGCGATGCCGCCGTGACGGCTTTGCGCAATGCGGTTCAGACCTTCGGCGGATATGGTTACACCGAGGAGTTCCCTGTCGAGATGTGGCTCAGGGACGTATTGGGCAGCCGAGTAGCCTACGGTGGCGGTGACGTGCAGCTGCTCGAGGTGGCGGAGGCCATTGCCCGCGGCGCCTGACACCAAGGGGCGCAGCCCACGCTCAGCCCTCGGACCGCGGTTTCGCGCTTTCGCGGATTTCCTTTGACGGCCGGGGTGCAACGTGCTAGAGTACGTCGCAATACGATGACATGGCGATGCAGGGAACGACGCTGCGTGTCCGCCCAAGAGAGCCGGCGGCTGGTGCGAGCCGGTGGCAGGGCGCAGATACCCATCCCGAAGCCGCGGGCGACGAGTCCGCCGTATGCCGGACGTTACCCGGTTCAAGTGCCGCCCTTCGGGCGGAACGAAGGTGGTACCACGGTCCCCCGTCCTTCACTGGACGGGGGATTTTGCATGGTCAAGAAGGGGGTGCGGCGATGGGTGACGAGGGAACCCGCGGCGTTGGCGTGATCGGCGCCGGGGCGATGGCTCAAGCACTTCTGAAGGGTCTGCTGGCGGGCGGTGGCCTTCCGCCGCAACGCATCGCGGTCGCGAATCGCGGGGACCGCGTGCGCCTCGGGCAGGCGGCGGAGCTCGGTGTCCACACCACGGTCGACAAGGGGGACGTCTGCCGCAGGTCGGATGTCATCGTTCTGGCCGTGAAGCCCAGGGACGCGCTCGAGGTGTGCCACCAGCTGCGAGAGCACCTTAGGCCGGACCATCTTGTCGTATCGGTCGCGGCGGGTCTCGGAAGCGGAGTACTGCGCCGCGAACTCGGCGACCACCGTCGCGTCGTGCGCGCCATGCCGAACACCGGCAGCTTGATCAGCGCATCCGCCACCGCCGTCGCGTACGAGGGTGACCCTGGCGACGTCCGCAGGGCTGCCAGGCTGCTCGCGTCGCTCGGACCGATCGAGCTCGTGCCCGAGGCCCAGCTCGACGCGGTGACGGCCCTCTCCGGCAGCGGGCCAGCCTACGTTTATCTGCTGATCGAGGCGATGATCGCGGCCGGCGTCGCGGAGGGCCTGCCAGAGGACGTCGCGCGGGCGCTGACGCTGCAGACGGCGCTCGGTGCCGCGCGCATGGCATGCGAATCCGGGCTGAGACCGGACGAACTCAGTCGCCAGATCGCTTCGCCCGGCGGTACGACCGTCGCCGCGCTGCAGGTGCTCGAACAGCGCGAGATCAGGCTCGCTGTGCACGATGCGGTGCACAGCGCCCGCGAGCGCGCCAGGGAGATCGCCGAGACGTTCGCGCGCGAGATCTCCTGACGCCGCCGAAGACGCCGTACTGATCAACATAGCCCGCCCGCCCCGACGACATACTAGCCGGGGACGGAGGGATAAAGGGTGGATTACGCGGCGGGGATCTTCACCTTCGTGCAGTTCTTCTTCGCGGTGGTGATCGGCCTCTATTTCTGGAACCTGCTGCGCGGCCAGCAGGGAAGCCGGGTGGCGATCGACCGCGAGTCGCGCAAGGAGGTGGAGAAGCTCCGCCTGATGCGTGAGATCTCCCTGTCGGAGCCCCTTTCGGAGCGCACGCGCCCGACCCGCATGGACGACGTGATCGGCCAGGAGGAGGGCGTCCGTGCCCTGAGGGCCGCGCTCTGCGGCCCGAACCCGCAGCATGTGCTGATCTACGGCCCTCCGGGCGTCGGCAAGACGGCCGCGGCGCGGTTGGTGCTCGAGGAAGCAAAGCGGGCGAAGCACTCGCCCTTCAAGCAGGATGCCAAGTTCATCGAACTCGACGCCACGACGGCGCGCTTCGACGAGCGCGGCATCGCGGACCCGCTCATCGGCTCGGTGCACGACCCCATCTACCAGGGCGCGGGTGCGATGGGCATGGCCGGAATCCCCCAGCCGAAGCCCGGAGCGGTCACGAAGGCCCATGGCGGCATGCTGTTCATCGACGAGATCGGCGAACTCCATCCCCTGCAGATGAACAAGCTGCTCAAGGTGCTCGAGGATCGCAAGGTCTTCCTCGAGAGCGCCTACTACGCCAGCGAGGACCCGAACGTCCCCCGCCACATCCAGGACATCTTCGAGAACGGCCTCCCTGCGGACTTCCGCCTGGTCGGCGCCACGACGCGCCAGCCCGACGATCTGCCGCCTGCCCTGCGTTCGCGCTGCGTCGAGATCTTCTTCCGCCCGCTGCACAAGGCGGAGGTGCTGCGGATCGCGCAGGGCGCGGCTGAGCGCGTGCAGATCGCCATGGAGGACGGGGCGCTCGAGATCGTCGCCGAGTATGCCCAGAACGGGCGCGACGCCGTGAACATCGTGCAGATCGCCGCGAGCCTCGCGCTCACCGAGTCCAGGCAGGTGATCGCGCGCAGCGACGTCGAGTGGGTGGTGGCGGCGCAGCAGTACACACCGCGCGTCGAGCGGCACATGCCTGAGGAGCCGGCCGCGGGGGTGGCCACGGGCCTGGCCGTCGCGGGTCCGAACGTCGGCACGATCCTGGAGGTGGAGGCCACCGCGCGACGCGTCGGGCGCGGCGGCGGCCACCTGACGATCACCGGCATGGTGGACGAGGAGGACATTGGCGCGCGCGGCCACACTCTAAGGCGCAAGTCGATGGCCAGGTCCTCGGTGGAGAGCGTCCTGACCCTGCTCGGCTCCGTGCTGAAAGAGGACCTCCGGGACTACGACCTGCACATCAACCTGCCTGGCGGCATGCCCGTGGACGGGCCATCCGCCGGCATCGCCATCGCCGTCGCGGTCTACTCGGCGATCACGCAGCGCAAAGTGGACAACCTGCTCGCGATGACGGGCGAGATCTCGATCCACGGCGAGGTGCGTCCGGTCGGAGGAGTGCCTGCGAAGGTGCGGGCCGCGGCCGAGGCCGGAGCGCGGCGCGTGCTGGTGCCGCAGGCAAATGACCAGGAGATCCTGCACCAGATGGGGGTCGAGGTGGTGCCGGTGCACCAGCTCCAGGAGGCGCTCGGGCTCGCCTTGCTGCCGGCGCAGCAGAACTCGGGCGGCGCGGTTGCGCTGCCGTCGCAGCGGCCCGTGGCGGCTGCGCCGCTCGCGGCGCCGGGCCAGCAGGACGTGGGCGCCTGACGGCCGGGATATTCCGGGCCGCCGATAGGAGCGCGGGGGGGTCCCGCAGAACACCATCCACATGCAGCCCTCCGAGCGCACTCTGGCCTGGGTCTGGCTCGTTCTGGCCGTCGTCGCCGCCTCGACGGCGGCCAGCCTGTTCCGGCTCGCGGCGCTGCCGGCGCTCGAAGCGGCGGGACTGCGCCTCCTGGTTTCCGGCCTCGTGCTGCTGCCGTTCGGCCTGCGGGGCCTGCGGCATCTCGGGTGGCGGGAGGTCGGCCCGATGCTGGTGGCGAGCCTGGCCCTCGCCGTCCACTTCGGGTCTTGGGTCGAGTCGCTCTACCTCACGTCGGTCGCGTCGAGCGTGGTCCTCGTGTCAGCGAGTCCGCTCTTCGTCCTGCTTTGGGAGCTGCTGGCCCGCGAGCGGGTGACGCGCGGGCAGTGGTTCGGAGCCGCCGTCGGCCTGCTGGGTGTCGCCGTGATCGCGTTTGCGGACGCGAAGTCGGGCAGGGGCGACCTGACGGGGGACGCCCTTGCCCTGCTCGGCGCGCTTGCCTTCTCGGTCTACCTGCGGGCAGGGCGGCTCGCCCGCCGCAGGCTCGCCGTGCTGAGCTACGCCGCGCCCGTCTACGTGCTCGCCGGCGCGGGTCTCCTCGCGCTGCAGCCCGCCGTCGGCTCGGTGGTCTGGCCGCTCAGCGGCGCGGCGTGGCTGATGACGGCACTGCTTGTGCTCGGTCCGACGCTGATCGGCCACACGGGCTTCAACTTCGCCCTCAGAGCCTTGCCGGCCAGTTCGGTGGCCATGCTGTCCTTGCTCGAACCCTTGACGGCCGTGCTGATCGCCTGGCCCCTCCTGCATACGCTGCCAGGGGAAGGCGATCTCGCTGGCGGCGCCCTGACGATCGTGGGCCTGATGATCTTTGTGGTGGCGCAGGCCGGCACGGCGAGGCTGCTTGGGGAAGACTGACCCTGGGCCCGCGGCCTTTACGCGGGTGGATGGTATAATGTGACGCGAGTTCCGCCGAGGAGTGTTCTTTTGCAGTACCCGCTCCTGCCGCTGCGCGGCGTGTTGGTGTTCCCTGGGCTTGTGGTGCCGCTCGAGGTGGGTCGCGAGCGTTCCGTACAGGCGCTCGAACGCGGCTGGGCGGGCGACCACCGCATCATCTTCGCGAGCCAGCGCGATCCGCACGAGGATGAACCGGGCTCCGCCGACATTTTCGGAGTCGGCGTGCTCTGCGAGCTGAAACAGGTTGTCAAACTGCCGGACGGCACCTTCAAGGCTGTCGTCTACGGTGAGCAGCGCGTGCGCATTCTGGGTTACGCCGACGAGGCGGACCTGTTCCTCTGCGACGTCGAGCCGCTCGACGATGAGGCCGCTCCCGACAGCGAGGAGACGGCCGCGTCCGTGCTGTCGATCGTCCACCTCTACGAACAGTACCTGAAGCTCGGCCGGCGGCTGCCGGGCGACGCCAGCCTCAGCATCTCGACCGACGAGCCGGGCAAGCTCTGCGACGCGGTCGCCGCGAACCTCGAGATCCCGATCGGCGAGCGCCAGGAGGTTCTCGAGACGCTGAACGTCGCCGAGCGCCTCGATCTTGTGCACCGCATCCTCACGCGCCAGATCGATCTCCTCGAACTCGAGCGCAAGATCCACGCCAGGGTGCGGGGCCAGATGGAGAAGAGCCAGAAGGAGTACTACCTGCGCGAGCAGATCAAGGCCATCCAGCAGGAACTCGGCGAAAAGGACGACCCGGCAACCGAAGCGGAGGACTGGCGCGCGCGCGTCGAGGCCGCCGGCCTGCCCGAGGAGGCGCACGAGAAGGCGATGCGCGAGGTCGAGCGCCTCGAGCACATGCCGCAGATGTCGGCCGAAGCGGTCGTCGTCCGCACCTACCTTGAGTGGCTGACCAATCTCCCCTGGAGCGTCGAGACCGATGACGTGCTGGACCTCGACGCCGCGAAGCGGATCCTGGACGAGGACCACTACGGCCTGACCCGCGTCAAGGAGCGCATCCTCGACTACCTGGCGGTGCGCGCCCTGCAGCCGACGCTCAAGGGACCGATCCTTTGCCTCGTCGGGCCGCCCGGCGTCGGCAAGACGTCGCTCGGCCGCTCCGTCGCACGCGCGCTGGGGCGCAACTTCGTGCGCATCAGCCTGGGCGGCGTGCGCGACGAGGCCGAGGTGCGCGGCCACAGGCGGACGTACGTCGGCGCGCTGCCCGGAAGGGTGATCCAGGGGATGCGGCAGGCGGGCAGCCGCAACCCGGTCTTCCTGCTGGACGAGGTCGACAAGATGGCGCAGGACTTCCGCGGGGATCCCGCCGCGGCTCTGCTTGAAGTGCTCGACCCCGCGCAGAACGACAAGTTCTCGGACCACTACATCGAGCTGCCCTTCGACCTGTCGCACGTGCTCTTCATCACGACGGCGAACCTCGCGCAGCACATCCCGCAGCCGCTTCTCGACCGCATGGAGACGATCTCCCTGCCGGGTTATACGGAAGAGGAGAAGGTGCAGATCGCCAAACGCCACCTCCTGCCGCGTCAGATCGAGGAACACGGGCTCGCGGCCAGGGATCTCGAACTCGGCCGCGGGACCTTGGAGTCGGTCGTGCGGGGCTACACGCGGGAGGCCGGTGTGCGCAACCTCGAGCGGGAGATCGCCACGCTGTGCCGCAAGGCCGCGCGCCGCAAGATTGCCGGTCAGGGAACCCTCCATGTCACGCCGCGCACGATTGAGCGTCAGCTCGGCCCGCGCCGCTTTCTCGGGCACGACCTGCGCAAGTCCGACGAGGTGGGCGTCGCCACGGCGCTCTACTGGAGCGAGGTGGGCGGCGACGCCATGCCGATCGAGGTCAGCGTCACGCCGGGCAAGGGCAACCTGATTCTGACCGGCAAACTGGGCGAGGTGATGCGCGAGTCGGCTCAGGCCGGCTACACCTACGTGCGGTCGCGGCGCGAAGCTCTCGGCATCGGCGAGGAGTTCCCCGACCAGGTGGACGTGCATATCCACGTGCCGGAGGGCGCCACGCCGAAGGAGGGGCCTTCGGCGGGCATCACGATGGCGACAGCCCTCGCGTCCGCGCTCAGCCGGCGTCCCGTGCGCGCCGACGTGGCGATGACCGGCGAGATCACCCTGCGCGGCAAGGTGCTGCCGATCGGCGGGCTGAAGGAGAAGGCGCTCGCCGCCCACCGGCTGGGCGTGCGCACGCTGATCGTGCCGCGGGCGAACCAGCCAGACATCGAGGAACTGCCCGCGAAGGTGCGGCACGCCCTGCACTTCGTGCTGGTGGAGGGCATGGACGAGGTGCTTTCCACGGCCCTGAGACCGGGGCCAGCGCACTGATGCGCCTTCGCTTCCTGCAGTCCGCCATGGCGTTCGAGAGCTGGCCTGTCACCGGCATGCCGGAGGTGGCCCTGTTCGGCCGCTCGAATGCCGGCAAGTCGAGCCTGATCAACGCCCTGGCGCAGGCCAGGGTCGCGCGCATATCGCGCGAACCCGGCCGTACGCGCACACTGAACTTCTACGCGGGCGACGGCATCGTGCTCGTCGATCTGCCAGGCTACGGCTACTCGCACATGTCGAAGGAACAGCAGCGCCGCCAGACGGCCGTGCTCGAGCGCTACGCGGAGCGGCGCGCGGCTTTGTGCGGGGCGGTGCAGCTCGTCGACATCCGTCACAGGCCCAGCGAGCTCGACATCTTGTGGCACGACTTTCTGCTGCGGCGCGGCGAACCGCTGCTGCTCCTGCTCGGCAAGTCCGACCAGGTGGGGCGCGGCAGCTGGCGCAGCCGCGAGCGCGAGATCGTCGAGACGCTCGGCACCGATGCGCCCGTCGTGTTCTGGTCGGCCCGCACGCTGGAGGGCAAGCGCGCCTTGGAGACTTTCCTGGACGAGATCCGCAAGCGGCAGGCATCGCTGGGCCAATTTACATAAAGGTACGAATCGCCTTTTTGCAGAAGAGGCAGGACATCTTGAAAGACTTGAGGTGCCTTGCCCAGATGGAGCTCAGCGATCAGGACCTCTTCCTGTTGCCCCGGCGCCCGAGCGACCCGATGATTCTCGACTGGAGCGGCGACGAGGAAGCCCGGCGGTACGGCGATGCGATCGGAGCCAGTCCCTGGAGCGATCTTTGGGACAGGCGGAGGCGCCAGGCATTCTGGATCGTGGTCGCCGAGCGCGTGATCGGCGAGGTCGAGATCTTCGACATCCGGCGCGGCGAGCGCACGGCCGAGCTGCGCATCGGCATCGCGCAGTCCGCGGACCTGGGTCGCGGCTACGGGCGGCGCGCCGTGCGGCTCGCGCTGGCTTATGCGCGCGATCACCTGCGCCTGCACGACCTGTACCTGCGCGTCGAAGAGCGCAACGTCCGCGCGGTCGCGTGTTACCGCGCAGCCGGCTTCCGCGCCGTCGGGCGGCTCGCGGGAAAGCGTATTCCCAGCCCCGTCATCCTGATGACGTGCGATCTAGGGGACGAAAGGCCGCCGCAGGGCGGCGCGCGCCGGACCGAGGTCGAGAGCGCTGTCCGGCCAGGCGCCGGGTGCGATCTCGTCGTGCAGGGTGCGCAGGTCCAACTCGCCGAGTAGGACGCTCTGTCTGAAGATGCCTTCGCTCCTCGCCACCGCAAGGGAGCGCAGGATGGCCGAGGGTGGGATGGTCGGCGCGAGCGCCCTGAGGTGGGGCAGCTCGCGCCGCTCGCTTTGCGTGCGGAGTTGCCACAGGCCGAGGTCGATGCGCCGCAGGAGGCCTGTAACAAGGAGCGGATCGCGGCGCACCACCGAAGTGCGCGCGTAGACGAGGCAAGTGGGGTACGGGCCCAGCTCGTCGGCGAGCGGCTGCGCCAGATGCGCCTCGCCTTTGGCCACCAGCAGGCTCGCGAGCGGCTCGGGGGCCAGCAGAAAGCCGGCGCGGTCTGAGCGGAAGGCCCGCACGCCGCCCGCGGCGGGCGTCACCTGCGGCAGCTTGTCGAGGATGCCGCGATAGCGGGCGACTGCGATCTCGAGGGTGCGTGCGTCGGCGCCCGGCGCGAGATAGAGCGGCGCCTTGCCGAAGTCCTGCCAGGAGAACAGGCCGCCGCCATGCCAGAGCAGGGTTTCGGGCGATGTGCGGCAGATCGCGCCGACGACGGTGAAGCCCTGCCGCGTGAGACGGGGCAGATCGGTCGAGGCGGCGATCAGCAGCGGGGCGGCAAGCCCTTTCGCTCCGCGGCCTGCCAAAATCGTGGGGGGATCGCCCTGGTCGAGCAGCAGCGGCGCGATGGCGATCGGAGCGCCCAGGTTGCCGAGGGGTACGGCCGGGATGTGCGGCACCGTCGCGCCGCACGCAGCGAGCAGGAGCGCGGCGGCGACGGCCGCAAGGCCTGCGCGGCGCGTCATAGGGTGCTGAAATTGCGCCGACCGCCGCCCAAGGCGAGCAGCAGCACAGCGTAGAGCAGAGCGCCCAGACCGATGGCGGCGAGCGTCGATACCCAGAGAGTGGCGCCGAGGCGCATCAACAGGCCCTCCCACATGCGCAGGCTGAAGAACAGGACGAGCCCCGCGACAAGTGGCGGCACGACCAGCCGGCGCAGGTCGGCGGCGTATCCCGTCACGCGACAGAGCGAGCGGTAGTTGAGCCAGAACGAGATGAACAGGTCGACGCCGATCGCCAGAAGGACGGCACGGATGCCGAAGCCGGGCAAGGGCGTGAGCGTCCAGACCAGGACGAGACGCACCGCAGAGCCCAACAGGCCGTTCGTCATGGCCAGGGCGGCGCGCCCAAGGCCGCGCAGCACGGCCGAGACGCTCGCCTCGAGGTAGACGAACGGCGCGGCGAAGGCGAGCGGCACCAAAAGATCGCCGACCTGCCGCTGGCCGTAGAAGAGAATGCCGAGGAGGTGCCCGAACACGATGAAGACGGCGCTCGTCGGCACGGCCACGACGAGCGCGATGTAGATCGACTGGGCGATGCGCCGGCGCACGAGGGCGAGATCCTGGCGCGCGTAGGCGTCCGACACGGCGGGCACGAGAGCCTGGCTCAAGGCGTAGGAGATCACCGTGGGAAAGAAGACGAGCGGCATTGCCATGCCGCCGAGGTTGCCGTAGAAGGCGGTGGCCGCGTCCCGGGTCAGGCCGGAGACCACCAGCCGGCGAGGGATGATCGTCGCGTCGAGGAACTCCGTCAGGCTGCCGATGACGCGCGTCACGCTGATCGGCAATGCCTGGCCGAGCAACTCGCGCAGTGTCGAGTCGCGGACGGCCGGAGGCAGCGGCGTGGGCGCAGGCCCGCCCCGCATCAGGTACGCAAGCCAAAGGATGAGCAGGCCGCAGAGTTCGCCGAGCACCATGCCGCCCGCCGCCGCCACTGTCATCGCGGCGAGGCCCTGGTGCTGGAAACGGTCGATCAGCCACAGCGCGCTGCCGATGCGGACGATCTGCTCGACGACCTGGCCGACGGCGGAGGGAGCCATGCGCTGCAGGCCCTGGAAGTAGCCGCGGAGCACCGACGAGACCGCGACGATGGTGAGGAGCGGCATCAGCGCGGTGAGCGGTGCGACCGCACGCGGGTCCGCGAGCACGTGATTCTCGAGAAAGCGCAGACTGAGCGCGAGGATCACCGTGGCGACGAGGCTCAGCACCAGCACGAAACGCAGGGAGGTCCGCAGCACTTCGCGCACGCGGCCTGGGTTCAGCGCAGCACGTTCCGCGACGATCTTCGAGACGGCCACTGGCAGGCCCGCGGTCGCGGCGGTGATCGCAACGTGCAGCACGGGGAAGGCGTAGCCGAGGAGGCCCATGCCCTGGCTGCCAAGTCGCTGCGCGAGCAGGATGCGGTAGAAGAAGCCGAGCACACGGTTGATCAGACCCGCGCCGAACAGGGTGAGGGTGCCTTGCGTGAGAGCGCCCACGTTTGATCGAGCCTCCCGCAAAAGGCCTATGGCCTGGCGGGGACGAACATGCCGCTCGTCTTGCGCTTGGCGCCTTTCGGAGGTTTCTGCCACGGGACGAACGAGGCCGTATGGCAGAGCGTGCAAGCTCCGAGGAAGCGTCTACCCAGCTTGGCCTGCCATGGCATGCGAGGACAACCGGTCGATGACACCCTGACCAAGATTGGAAGGTGATCGCGAGCGGCTCGAGGCCCCCGGGACTTTGGTCCCAGGACTTTCGATCCAGCGCAACGGCGCTTCCGCGGAGACTTTCGGCACTGGCGTCAAGATCCGTGCGGCCCTATCTTTGCTCAAAAGGAGGGTTGCACGATGGCCGTTTGGCCCAAAGACCCTGACCCGGGAGCATTGCAGGCGCATTTTGCGCCGACCGATCCGGATCCGCGGCGCGAGATTACGCGCACCCCTTGGGTGCGCCGGGTGATCAAGAGTCGCGCTTTTCAGTTCTTACTCATCCTGCCGAACCAGATTATCTTCTGGATTGTTATCACGGCAGGCCTTTTTGGCGTCGCCGCACCCACACGCAATTTCTCGACGGTGATCACCTGGTACATCTGGTTCTGCGCGGTCTTCCTCCTGATGGTCGGCATCGGGCGCGCCTGGTGCGCCATGTGCCCCTTCGGTGGCTTCGCGGAGTGGATCCAACGCCGGACCTTCTGGCGACGCAATCCGACGAGCATGACACTGGGACGCCGCTGGAGCCAGAAGCTGAGCCGCTACGGGCTTCTGCCGTCGGTGCTCTTGTTCATCATCCTCACCTACTTCGAAGAGTACTTCAACATCGCAGGTCCGGGGGTGCCGCGCTACACGAGCTACCTCGTGCTCTCCGTCATCACCATCGCCCTGATCTCCTTCCTCGTTTTGGAGCGGCGGAGCTTCTGCCGCTATCTCTGCCCGCTTTCGGCCCTGATCGGCACGGTCGGGGCAACCGGTATGGTCACCGGCTTCCGTACGCGCAACCGCTCGGTATGCTTGGAGTGCAAGACCAAGGACTGCATGCGCGGCAGCGAAAAGGGCTATCCCTGCCCCTGGTTTGAATGGCCAGGTAGCGCCACATCGAACCTGATGTGCGGACTTTGCTCCGAGTGCTTCAAGAGTTGCCCGTCCGACAACATTGGGCTCTACGTGCAAAAGCCGCTCACATCCGTGATCCAGCCGCTGCGGCGGCGCTGGGACGTTGCCGTCGCGGTGATCCTGCTGATGGGACTGGTCGTGTTCCAGCAGCTGAACGCCCTCCCAGTCTACGCAACGGTCGACAACTGGCTGAACGCGGTGACGCACTACCCGGGCTACCCGAACCCGATCGACTACATCATCGCCATCGCAACCGTTGCAGGCATCGTGGTCGGCTACGTCCTTCTGATCAAGAAGGGATTCGCCGACCATGAGAAGGAGCACGACAGCACACTTTCGCAGTGGCTGACGCCGGTGGGCTACGGCCTGATCCCGCTCGTCGCCGCCGACTATCTCGCCCGCCAGCTACCGCGCTTCTTCGACCACATGTTGCGCATCGTACCCGCGCTTTCCGACCCCTTCGACGTCGGCTGGAACCTCTTCGGCACAGCCAAGTCGCCGCTCTACGGCGTGCATCTGCTCTCGACCGCGGGTGTCGTGCGCAGCCAGTCGATCGTGATCGCCGTTGGGGCTTTGGCCTCGATCTATGCGACCTGGCACATCAGTCGCCGTGACTTCGGCAGCCTCACGAAGCGGGTTTCAGCGGTTCAGTTCGCAGGCGTCCTCTTGAGCGCGCTGATCGGCGTGGCGATGGTCTGGCTCTACGTGGCCATGGCTGGAGCGGAGTGAGGCTTCCGGGAACCGGGACCGCTTGAGGGAGGGAACGAATTGGCACTGCTTGAGGTGAAAGTCAACCGGGACACCGAGCGTCGGGTGGTGGTAGACAAGGAGCGCTGCGCTGGCTGTCGCGAGTGCATCGTGCGCTGCCCCGTTGGGGCGCTTGATCTGGACGTGTCAGACTGGGTGTGCGCCCCTCGCGGCGAGGACTGCGTCGGCTGCCGGACCTGCGAGCGCACTTGCCCCTACGGTGCCATCGAGGTTACCGGGCCGGCCCGGGTTGCGTCGCCCGTCGAGGTCGGGACCGTACCGGTGGAAGAGCACCTGCGGCACTCCAACGTCGAGGTGCACCCTGGACTCGCTAGCTGGGACGAGGCCATCGCCGAGGCGGAGCGGTGCCTCGGCTGCCCTGATCCGACCTGCCGTCTCGGCTGCCCTGCCCACAACAACATCCCTAGCTTCATCGAGGCGATCCGCGGCCGGGATCTCGCCCGCGCCCATGAAATCCTGCGCCAGACCACGCTCTTCCCTGATATCTGCAGCCGCGTCTGTGACCAAAGCAGCCAGTGCGAGGGCGCCTGCGCCTGGAATCTGGCGGGCAGCGAACCCGTGCGCATCGGCCTCCTGGAGCGCTTTGTGGCCGATATGGCGCCGGTGCCGCCGGTGGTCCGGCCGAAGCGCCAGATCGGTCTGTCGGTGGCGGTGGTCGGCGCAGGACCGGGAGGACTCGCAGTGGCTTGGGATCTACTCCAGGAGGGCGCGGAGGTCGTCGTCTACGAGCGCGAGGCGAAGCCGCTCGGGGTTCTGGAGTGGGGCATTCCTGAGTTCACTCTGCCTGACGCGGTGGCCGAGCGGCCCGTGCGGGCGCTGGAAGAGGCCGGGCTGCGCATCGTCACGGGTGTCGAGGTTGGGCGCCAGAAGTCTCTGCAGGCACTGCTCTCGGACCACAACGCGGTCGTCTTCGCCCACGGGGCGTCGCTGCCGCTACCGCTGCAGGTAAAGGGGGCGGACGCTGTGCGCGTCGAGGACGCGACGACCTTCCTGCGGCGCGCCAAGGATGCGTTGCGTCAGCGCACGGAACTTGTGGACGTCCACCCGGGCGCGAAGGTCCTCGTCATTGGAGCGGGCAACACGGCGATGGACGTCGCGCGTAGCGCGCGCCGGTTCGGGGCTGACGTACTCGCGGTGGAGTGGATGGACCGGCGCTTCGCAAAGGTCCGTCCCGACGAACTCGAACAGGCGGAGCGCGAGGGCGTGCGGATCCGCTTCAACACGACGGTACAGGCGCTGGAACCCGGGTGGGGCGAGCTCTTCAGCGCGCGGCTCGGCAAGACTAGGCAGAAGAGCGCCCAGGACCGGCCGGAGGTGCTTTCGAGCCCTCCGGAAGAGGTCGGGCTGATCCAGCTCGTTGTGGTGGCCATGGGCTACCGCGTCGACGCCACCCCGATCTCGGACCTCAAGGCCGCGCTGCCGCTTCGGAGGGAGAATTCTCCCGCGTTCCGCGATCGTCGGCTTATGGCGACCGGGCTGCCGCAGGGATCCGAGGCGATGGCACGGCGAGTCGAGGAGCGCACTGCGGCTGTCGAGCGTGCGCAGCGCCCGATCGCACGGCAAGTCTACGCGGTGGGGGACGCCCTCACAGGTCCAGCGACCGTGGTGGCGGCCATGGCCCAGGGCAGGGCGGTTGCTCGGGCGATCGCGGGCGAGTGGCGGCGGGGCGGCCTGCGCCAGACCTCCGCAGCCGCGTTGCGGGTGGCGCCCGCACGAGCCGACGCGCCGGCTCAGTTGGAGAAGGCCGCAGTCGGGCCACTGCGCATGACTAGCCTTGCACTGCTGGGCATGGGCTTCGTGTTCTGCCTCACGGTGGTAGGCTTCATGGCTGGAGCCCTGCTGATTGCCTCCGGCGCATTCCTGCTGCTGTTGGACATTCTCGGTCGCTGGGTGCACCATGGATTGCAAAAGCTCGGCGAGTCGCCGCAGGAAGCAGACATCCCGGCGCTCGGTCGGGGCCTGCGCACCTGACCTTGGCGGCGAAAGGCCGATGCCCAATGCACAGTGGTCGACCTGAAGCCAAGACGACCCCGGCCGCGAGCGCGCGGCCGGGGCGCGTCAGTGTCATCGCACGGATCAAATGGGCCATGATCGTCTTGTTGGCCTTGGTGGAGATCGGCTTTGACTTCTGGATCGAACCATGGTTGCGCGTCGCGACGGCCTGGGAGGAGTTCGTGGAACGCTACATGGCGGTGGTCGAGGCGGTCGCCATGGGCTCGATCATATATGTGGTCTTTTCGCAGATTGAGCGCCTCGAGCACCAGCTTGCACTGCGCCAGCAGGAGCTCGGCCGACTCTATGAGGCAGCCAGCCGATGGGACGAGCAGCTCGAGGCTCTACACCGGGCGTCGGTGGACATAGCGCGCGAGGGAACCTACCAGCAGTTGCTGGGCCGTATCGCCGCTCTGGCGGCGGAACTCAGCGGTGCGACCTACAGCGCGCTCGCAGAGTTCGACGAGGCGCAGCGCGTCGTCTCGTTCGTGACCTACGGGGTGTCGGAGGGCGTGCAGGAGGCGATTGGGCGGCCGCCGGACCACCGCGGCCTGCTCGCCCGCCTCTCCGGCACGCAACCGGTGCGCATCGACGACGTGACGCACGCGGCCGGCTACACAGGCTTTCCTGCGGGCCATCCGCAGTTCCGCGCCTTCCTCGGTGTGCCGATCCGCTGGGAGGGTGAACTGCTTGGACACCTCTATCTCGGCGGCCAGGAGGACAGGGCGGCCTTCAGCCCGTCCGACGAGCGCCTGCTGCAGATGTTCGCGGTCCAGGCGGCCATCATCATCGTGCGCGAGCGGGTGGCCCGCGCCTACGCGGGCCAAGTGCGGCGCAGCGAGCGCCACGAGATCGAGGTGGAGTTGCACGATCGCGCCCTGCAGGGGCTCTACGCCCTCGGCATCCAGTTGCAGCGCGCTAAGGGTCACGGTCTCGCCGCGCTCACCGACACCATGAGCGTGGATCTCGCGATCGAGGCGGTGCAGCGCTCGATGGTCGCGATCCGCGACGTCCTCGACGCATTGGAGCGCGATGCGCCGGGCAGCGCCGCCGAGGCGCTGCGCGCCGAGGCCGAGGGTGTGGCGCGGCTTTACGGCATGACGGTGCTCTGGCGCTGCGTCGAGCTTGCGGAGCGTCTGCCGGAGCACTGGATCCCAAAGCTCGCGCAGGTCGTCCACGAGGCGGTCGCGAATGCTGGCCGCCACGGGCAAGCGCAGCAGGTGCAGGTCGAACTCAGCATTGTGGACGGCGTGTTCTCCCTCAGCGTCGAGGACGATGGCACCGGTTTCTCCGCGCAGGAGGTAAAGGAAGGTCACGGCATGGTAAACGTGCGCCGAAGCGCACTCGATCTCAGCGGAACGGCGACGCTCTCCTGCTCGCGTTCCGGGGGGGCGCGGCTTGAACTGCGGCTGCCGTTCCCCACCGCGTGACCCACGGCGACTGCGGCGAGGGGGAGAGCCAATGATCCGGCTGGTCATCGTCGACGATCATGAGGTGGTGCGGGTCGGGCTTGCGTCGCTGCTGCGCGACGATCCGGAGTTCTCGGTGGAGGCGATGGCCGCCACCGCCGAGGACGGGCTGCGGGCGGTGCGTAACGCGCAGCCGGACATCGTCGTGCTGGATCTGCGTCTGCCGGACCGTCCGGGACTCGAGATCGTGCCGGAGATCCGGCGTAGCGTGCCAGGCAGCAAGATTGTCGTCCTGACCTCCTACGGCGAGGATCAGGCCATGATCGCCGCTGTCGCCGCGGGGGTCGACGCCTTTCTCACCAAAACTGTGGACAGCGAGGCGCTCTGCTCTGCGATCCGCAACGTCGCTGCAGGCAGGCAGGTGCTGCGCGACCAGGTGGCGGACGCCCTCGTGCGTTACGTGCGCCAGGGTGACGTAGCCTCGCACTCGGAGGCAGATCCCGACGCCTTGACGCCGCGGGAGAGGGAGGTTGCCGAGGCGGTCGCGCTCGGGCTGAGCAACCGCGAGGTGGCGGAGCGCCTGGGCCTCGCGGAAAAAACGGTGAAGAACCACGTCAGCGACATCCTGGCCAAGTTCCGTCTATCGCGGCGCGCCCAGATTGTCGCCTTGTTCCGCGCGGGCGAAGGACGACCGGGGGACGGCTTCCGGCGCTGAGAGCGAGCAGGATTCCTCGGAAGTCTGCGGATGCAAGAGTGCCGGGAGGCGGTGTGGCCTTCGGCTGTGTGTTCCCCGTCAGGTTCGTCTCTGGCTTCTCCCCGGGTCCGCCCGCTGGCCCCGATACCCTGGACGCCCTCGGCCGGAGCCCGAGCAAGCGTTGAGGTGCGGTCCTGACCGGCAAGTTGCGCGTGTGGCTGAGGCGGTGCAGGAATTCGCCGACGGGTCTTTTCTCCTTGCAGCGGGTTGGGCGTTGGGGCATCCGCCCGATCTCGTGTGCGCGCGGGCCGGTGTCTCACGGGTCCCAAGTGACGCCCGCCGCCATGGAGCGCCTGTTCCGGGTTGCATGCCCGACCTGCGCCCCACCGCTCTGCTGTTCTCGCTGCGGGTACGAACGCAAGTCCGATTAGGCCGCATGGGCCCTAGCGCGCAGGTCCGCATTGAGTGCCCTGGACCTGAAGATCAGGGACGGCAGATGCGATGCTCCCGGGCGGGAGATTGTTCTGCCTTGGTGGATCTCCCAGGG
This sequence comes from Bacillota bacterium, assembly GCA_021845645.1. The sequence continues at coordinate 18,500 of JAJZVM010000005.1, read as the reverse complement.
AGTCTCTCGCTCATCCGCGGCATCAAGGTCGGCCACGTCGGACGGGATTGCAATACAAACGGACGTTCTGTACTCTCTGCCTATACTCGGGAAGAGGGTGAGCGCCCGTGCAGGTTCGGGGAGTGGACTTCGTCGGGATCGCTGTTTCCGATATGGCGGCCGCGAAAGAGTTCTACGGTGGCATGCTCGGCCTGAGGCCGGCCGGAGAGTTCGGCGACGCGTGGGCAGAATACGAAGCCGGCAATGTGACGCTGTCGCTGATCCAGGCCGACGCGGCGGCGATCCTGAAGCGCCTGGCTGCAGGGCCGGACGCCGCCATCGGCGTGGCCATCGCCGTGCCGGACGTGGCGGCGGCGGTCGCTGAACTGCGGGCGCAGGGCGTGCCGATCACCACCGACACGGTGGAGTTTCCACCTTGCTTCATGGCCACCGTGCAGGACCCGTCGGGAAATTGGGTGTGGCTGCACCAGAGGAAGGACGGCACGGCGGGCTAGACCCCTCCGCCCCCCCCGCCCCTCCGCCCTGCCGCCGGGGCGGAGGGGCCCTTGCCGCCGCTTGACAGCGGCTTTGGCGTCCTCGATACTTTCTAGTCAAGCAAAGGCGTAGAAGGGGAGCGTCCCTGCCCGGCCCGCAGAGAGGGGATCCGAGGCTGCAAGATCCCCGGCCGCACGCAGAAGACCGGTCGCCCTGGAGCCGCCGCGCCGAACGCCGCAAGGCCTGAGGCGTGGCCGGAAGAAGGCACGTTACGCCTGTCGAGCGCCCGCCGCCGCGCGGCGGGAAGCAAGGTGGTACCGCGGTGAAGACCGTCCTTGAGGGGCGGTCGATTCTTTTTTGGGAGGCAGAAGGCGATGCTCGAGTCACGCTACGACCCCAGCCGCGAGAAGGAGATCTACCGCCTCTGGGAAGAGGGCGGTGCCTTCGTCCCCCAGGGGGAGGGCGAGGCCCGTTCGATCGCGATGCCGCCGCCGAACGTGACCGGCGTGCTGCACATCGGACATGCGCTCGACAACAGCATGCAGGACGCCTTGATGCGCTTCTGGCGCCTCGCGGGTTACGACGCGCTCTGGGTGCCGGGCACGGACCACGCCGGCATCGCGACGCAGGTCAAGGTGGAGGAGGAGATCGCGAAGGACGGCCTCGACCGCCGGGTGATCGGGCGCGAGGCGTTCCTGGAGAGGGTCTATGCCTTCAAGGACCGCTCGCAGCACACGATTTTGTCGCAGCTCAGGGCTCTCGGCGCCCTGCCGGACTGGCGCCGCGAACGCTTCACGCTCGACGAGGGGCTTTCGCGGGCGGTGCGCACGGCGTTCGTGCGCCTCTACGAAGAGGGGCTCATCTACCGCGGCGACTACCTCGTGAACTGGTGCCCGAGCTGCCGCACGGCGATCTCCGACATCGAGGTGGAGTACGAGGAGCGCGAGGGTGCCCTCTACCATCTGCGCTACCCGCTTGTGGACGGCGAGGGTGGCCTCGAGGTCGCCACGACGCGTCCCGAGACGATGCTGGGCGACACGGCGGTCGCGGTGCACCCGTCGGATGTCCGTTACCAGGAACTCGTCGGCCGGCTGCTGCGCCACCCGCTCACCGGACGGGAGATCCCTGTCGTGGCGGACGAGGCGGCAGATCCCGAGTTCGGCACCGGCGCCGTCAAGGTGACGCCGGCGCACGACCCGACCGACTTTGAGATCGGCCGCCGCCATGGACTGCAGTCGATCAAGGTGATCGGCGAGGACGGGCGCATGACCGAGGCCGCGGGATCCTTCGCCGGGCTGGCGCGCGAGCAGGCGCGTATCGCGGTGACCGAGGCGCTCGAGACTGCGGGTGTGCTCCAGAGGATCGAGCCGATCCGACACAACGTGGGCAGCTGCGAGCGCTGCGGCACGCTGATCGAGCCGCTCGTCTCCCGCCAGTGGTTCGTGCGCATGAAGCCCCTGGCGGAGCCGGCGGCCCAGGCCGCGCGGGACGGGCGCATCGAGGTCTGGCCGGAGCGCCTGCGCAAGGTCTACACCGATTGGCTCGACAACATCCGCGACTGGTGCGTGAGCCGCCAGCTGTGGTGGGGTCACCGCATCCCGGCATGGCATTGCGAGGGGTGCGGCGAGACGGTGGTGGCGATGGAGGCCCCTGACAGATGTCCGCGCTGCGCTGGCGCCCTGCACCAGGACGAGGATGTGCTCGACACCTGGTTCTCGTCGGCGCTTTGGCCGTTCTCCACGCTGGGCTGGCCCGACGGCACGGCCGATTTCAAGCACTACTACCCCACGACCGCGCTCGTCACGGGCTACGACATCCTCTTCTTCTGGGTGGCGCGCATGGTCATGACGGGCATGCACTTCACAGGCCAGGTGCCCTTCCGCCACATCGTGCTGCACGGGCTCGTGCGCGACGCCCGCGGCCGCAAGATGTCGAAGTCCCTCGGCAACGGTGTCGACCCGATGGAGATCATCCGCGAACATGGCGCGGACGCCCTCAGGTTTGCCCTCCTCACCGGTACGACGCCGGGTCAGGACATCCGCATGAACCCCGAGCGCGTGCTGGAGGGCAGGAACTTCGCCAACAAGCTCTGGAACGCGGCCCGCTTCGTGCTGACGCAGGACCTGGACCCCGCCGCCGAGCCGGCGGACGACGACGTGGACCGCTGGCTGCTCGCCCGCCGCGACGAGGCCGCGCAGGGCATGCGCGACGCCTTCGCGCGTTTCGAACTGGGCGAGGCGGGCCGCATCGCCTACGACTTTGCTTGGGGCACCTACTGCGACTGGTACCTGGAGATCGCCAAACCCCGCCTCGCGGACGACCGGCAGAGAGCGGGCGTCGGCCGCGTGCTGCTCGACGTGCTGCGCGATGCCCTGCGCATGGTCCACCCCTTCCAGCCCTTCGTGACCGAGGCAATCTGGCAGGAACTTCCCGGCACGGGCGGGATGCTCGCGACCGACCGCTGGGTGCGGCCTGCCGCCGACGCGGACCCCTCGGCCCGCGCGCGCGTCGACCGCTTCACGGAGGCGGTGCGCCTTGCGCGCAACCTGCGGGCCGAACTCGGCATCCGCCAGGGCCAGCGGGCGCCGATCGTGCTGCGGGCGGAGGATGCCGCCGAGGCGGCGTGGTTTGCGGAGCGCCAGGATCTCTTCAACCGGCTCGCACAGGCCGACTTGCGCGTCGCCGCGCGCGACGCAGCCGCTCCGCGCGGTGCCCTCTCCGGCCGGCTCGCGGGACTCGAGATCTACCTGCCCGCTGCGGGACTCGTGGACCCGCAGGCGGAGATCGGCCGCGTCCAGCAGGAGATCAAGGGACTCAGCGACGAGATCGCTCGACAGGAGGAGCGCCTGCGCAGGCCGCATTTCAAGGAACGCGCACCCGCGGCCGTCGTGCGCCAGGAGGAGGAGCGGCTCGCGGACCTGCAGGACCGCAGGGCCAGAGCGGAGCGGCGGGCGAGGGCGCTCGCCGAGCTATGACCGAAGCGGAGGCCCTGGCCTACCTCTCCGCGGCGGGCAGATTCGGCGAGCTGGGCCTCGCGCGCAGCGAAGGGCTTGTGGCCAGGCTCGGGCATCCCGAGCGGGGCATGCGCTTTTTCCATGTGGCGGGCACGAACGGCAAGGGCTCCGTGACCGCCGCGCTCGCAGCCATGCTCACCGCATGCGGCAGGCGCACGGGCCGCTTCATCTCGCCGCACCTCGAGCGGCCGCACGAGCGCGTGTCGGTGGACGGCCGCGACATCGACGGCCCAAGTCTCGTGGCCGCGACGCTGCGGGTGCTGGAGGCGGCTCAGGCGCTCGACGACCCGCCGACCGAGTTCGAACTGTGGACAGGCGTGGCCCTTAGGCACTTCCAGGTGGAAGGGGTCACGGACGTTGCCTGGGAGACGGGACTCGGCGGAAGGTACGATTCGACGAACGTCGTCACCCCGGCGGTCGCGGTCATCAGCTCGATCGGCATGGACCACATGGACCGGCTCGGCGGCACGCTGGCGCAGATCGCCTGGGAGAAGGCAGGCATCCTGAAGCCGGGTGTGCCGGCGGTGACGGGAGACTTGCCTGAGGAGGCGATGGCCGTCGTCGAGGCGGCGGCGGCCGAGCTCGGGGTGGCGCTCTGGCGGCTCGGGCGCGAGATCCGCGTGACGGATGTCGCCGTCCATGCGGACGGCACCTTCTTCACCTACCGCGACCCTCTCGGCGAGCCGCTGGCGCTGCGCTTCGGCCTGATCGGCGGCCACCAGGCCGCGAATGCGGCGCTGGCGGTGGCCGCCTTGCGGGTGTCCCTCGGAGCGGCGTCCAGCGCAGGCCTGGAGGCGCTTGAGGGCGTGCGCTGGCCGGGGCGGTTCGAACTTTTGCCCGGCGATCCGCCTCTTGTCCTGGACGGCGCGCACAACCCGCAGGGCACTGCGGCCCTCGGCGAAACCTGGCGCAGGGTCTTCGGCGCGCGACGGCCCATCGCCGTGTTCGGCTGCCTGGCGGACCGCGACGCGCGCGAGGTGACGGCGCCGCTCATGGACCTCGTGCACAGCTGGCACACGGCGGCCCCCGCGAGTCCGCGCAGGCTGAGCGCGGAGGCGGCTGCCGCCGTCGTGGGAGGCACGCCGCACCCTACGGCGCAGGAGGCACTCCTGGCCGCCATGTCCGCAGCGCGGAACGAGGGTCGGCCCGTGCTCTGCTTCGGCTCGCTCTACCTGATCGGCGAGCTGCGCGGGATCATGCGGCGCCTTGGTCTACTGGGCTGAAGCCGACGCGGGACCGGCCACGCTGATCGCGAGGGCCCCTCTCAGGAGACGGACCCCGACCATGTGCAGCGGCAGCCCCTGGATGCGCGGCAGGTCCTGCATGCGCAGCACCGGCAGCGGCGGCATGTGCAGGGCGGAGTTGTTGAGATCCTTGGCCTTGAAGGCGAGCACCCGGCCGCCGTCCTGCAGGACGAGGCTGCCGGCGATGCTGTAGCGGACCGGCACGTCGAGGAACGTGACGCTGCCGCGCAGGGTAATGTCCCGCGGTGTAACCACGACCACGGGCATGCTGTCGGTCGCGGCGCTCGGGAAGGCCTGCCTGAAGCCGGCCGCGACCGCCTGGGCAAGGGCGCCTTGCCCGACCACGAGCCGCAGCCTGAGGCGACCCGGACTGAGAACCCTGAGCTGGCCGCCGGCGAGCTGGCCGAGGTCGATGCTGCCGTCCCGCCAGTCGAGCGAGGCCGTGCGCAGACGGAATCCCTGGTAGGTGCTCCGGCCGACGACCATGTCGAGACGCTCGAATCGGCCCCCTGCCAGGAGCCAGAAAGGGCCCTGCACCGTGACGGACGCCTTGGTGTGCAGGTTTGCGGCGACGGCGGCATGGATCGCGCCCGCCGCGACCCGTGGCAGGTAGACCTGCAACCCTGCCGCGGCTGCGAGCACGAGGCCGAGCAGCAGGAGAGGCAGGCCGAGGCGGCGTCTGCGCCGTCTGTGCGAAGCGGTCAGGCGAAAGCCCCCTCTGTGCTCGACTCGACGGCCCGGAGCGACCGGTCAGCCGGTCCGGCGGGCCGTCTTCGGCTCCAGGCCTGTCGGATCCTTCTAGCGGATTTGGACAGGTTTCGGGTCTGGCGAAGGAATTCGCTTCTGCCGGTTGAACGTTGTCGAAGAGCGGTGGAGGAGGGATGCTGGTGCGTCACCGTCGACAGGGCAGCTGGTTCACGACCTTGATCGCAGTCGTCCTCCTGCTTGTGATCGGCACGGTGCTCGGCCGCGACCTCCATCTGGGCCCGCTCAGCCAGACGATCGGCTTCAATCCGGTCTCGCTGGACATGTACATCGTCAATCTGACCATCGGTCTCGCCACCAATGTTCTCGGCCTCGTCGGGGCCTTGCTCGGACTGATCCTGTTCCGCGTCGTCTGATGGCCCTCAAGGATCTGCCCGCACGCGACCGGCCGCGCGAGCGCCTGCTGCGGGAGGGGCCGTCGGCCCTCGCCGATTACGAACTCCTGGCGATCGTGCTGGGTGCGGGGAGGCGGGGCGAGAGCGCAATCGCCCTAGCCCAGAGACTGCTCGGCGAAGGCGGTCTCGACGGCGTGCGCCGGCGGGGCTCCGCTGGCCTGATGCGCACGTCGGGTCTCGGCCCCGCGCGGGCCGCTCAGGTGGCCGCGGCGCTCGAACTTGGACGCAGGACACTCGATCCACCTGTGCGCTTGCGACTTGACGAGCCGGAGCAGGTATACGATTATCTGCGACGGCGACTCGACACACAGGTGGAGGAGCTGCTCGCGCTGCTCGTGGACGGCCGGCTCTCGCTACTTGGCGAGGTGCGCGTTGCGCGTGGTGGCAGAGGCGGCATCGGCCTGCAGCCGGCCGACATTCTGCGGCCCGCGGTACAGGCTGGCGCCCTCGGCGTACTGCTGGCGCACAACCATCCGAGCGGCGATCCCACGCCTTCGCCGGCCGACGTCCAAACGACAAGGCAGATCGCGCAGGCGGCACAATTGCTCGGCATGCAACTGGTTGACCATCTGGTTATCGGCGATAATAGCTTCGTGAGCCTGCGACTGCAGGGACTATTGGACTGACAGGGAGGAGCCTTCGCGTTGCCGCTTACGGACGTGTTCTATCGCAGCTTCTCGCGGGACCTGGGGATCGACCTTGGCACCGCGAACACGCTGGTCTTCGTCAGGGGTCGTGGCATCGTCATCCAGGAACCGTCCGTGGTGGCCATCGATCGAGACACCAAGGCCATTCTCGCCGTCGGCGCGGAGGCCAAGCAGATGATCGGGCGCACGCCCGGCAACATCATCGCAGTGCGGCCGATGAAGGACGGCGTCATCGCCGACTTCGAGGTTACGCAGTCGATGCTCAAGTACTTCATCGGCAGGGCGCAGCGGCGCGCCGGCTGGTTTCACCCGCAGGTCGTCGTGGCAGTCCCTTCCGGCATCACCGGCGTCGAGCGGCGGGCGGTGAAGGAAGCGGCGCAGCAGGCCGGCGCCCGTGACCCGGTCACGATCGAGGAGCCGTACGCAGCGGCGATCGGCGCCGGGCTGCCCGTCGGGGAGCCGACCGGCAACATGGTCGTCGACATCGGCGGCGGCACCACGGAGGTCGCCATCATCAGTCTCGGCGGCATCGTCACATCGCGTTCCGTGCGCGTCGCCGGCGACGAGATGGACGAATCGATCGTCAACTACGTCAAGCGCAACTACAATATGATGATCGGCGAGCGGACGGCCGAGGACGTCAAGATCCGCGTGGGTGCGGCGATGGAGCCCGAGGACACGACGATCGAGGTGCGGGGGCGCGACCTGGTCACAGGCCTGCCTCGCACGCTGCGCTTGGGCGCCGACGAGGTGCAGCGCGCCTTGACGGAGCCGCTCCAGGCCATTGTCGACGCGATCAAGCTGACGCTCGAGCGCACGCCGCCAGAGCTTGCAGCCGACATCATGGACCGCGGCATCGTCATGACGGGCGGCGGCGCGCTCTTGCGCAATTTCGACCGCCTGTTGATGCGCGAGACCGGCATGCCGGTGCACATCGCCGAGGATCCCCTGCTTTGCGTCGTCAAGGGTACCGGCCGCTGCCTCGACGACCGCGCCATCCTGGAGAAGATCAAGAAACTGCAGCGCGAGGGTTAGGCTTTGCCTCGTCGCGGCGTCCTGCGCCTTTATCTGGCCGCGATCCTGGTGCTTGGGCTCGTCTTCCTTGAAAGCGCCACAGTCCGTCCGCGCGTTTCGGTATCGCGCGTGAGCGGCCTCGTGAACGGCGTGCTGCTGCCGCTCGAAATCGGCACGCACTCCGCTGTGCAGTGGGGCGCTGGGGCCGTCGGCATGCTGAGCCAGGCGTTCACCGCGGAGCAGCAGAACGTCGAGCTCAAGGCGCAGGTGGCCAGGCTCGAGTCCAAGCTGGCGACGCTGCAGGCCGTGCAGAGCGACAACGGCAGACTCAAGCTGTTGCTCAAGTTGCGCGACCGCAGCCTGAAGAAGTTCCACACCCTGGCGGCGCCGGTGGTGGGCCGATCGCCAGTCAACTGGCTCGACCAGGTTGTCATCGCCGCGGGTTCCGACCAGGGTGTCAAGTATGGCGACCCGGTGCTGTCCTATGGCGGCATGGTCGGCCGCGTAATCGCTGTTGGCGGGCAGAGCGCGGCCGTGATGCTGCTGCCCGACCCCGAGAGCGCCATCGGCGCGATGGTCGCGCGCAGCGGCGACGCTGGCGTGCTGGATGGCAACGGCGAGGCGTCGACCCTGAAGATGCAGTTCTTCGCGGCCGGCGCCAACGTGCGGCGCGGCGATCTCATCGTCACTTCAGGCCTCGATGGTACATTGCCGCCAGGGGTGCCGCTGGGCCGCGTCACGTCCACGGGCCAGGGAGACTTCGGACTGGTGCACGTGGCCGATGTGGCCCCGCTCGCGAACCTCGACCGACTCGACACGGTTCTGGTGGTGCTGCAGTGACGTTCCAGCGCGCCATGGACGGGCCGTGGGGCCCGGCGATCTTTCTTCTGCTCGCCTTCCTGCTGCGGGCCACGGCCTTGCCGCCGCTCGCCATCGATGGCGTGACACCGGATCTGGTGCTGGCGGTCGTGGTGATGGCGGCACTCCGGCAAGGGGCCTGGCCAGGCGCGGCATACGGGCTGATAGGCGGCCTCCTCGAGGACGTCGCGACGGGCAGGCTTCTGGGCATGCATGCGCTTGGCCTGATGCTGGGCGGTGCCGCTGCTGGCCTGCTCCGGCGCCGGCTCTATCCGGACCCCTGGTTCGTGCCATTGCTCGGCGTGTTCCTCGCCCTGCTGGCGCAGCAGATCGTCGTCGCCCTGACGTTCGCCGCGGCGCACTTCGTCGTACACGATTTCCCGGCGCTGGCGCTTATCGAATATATCTACACCGCACCCTTTGCGTATATCATTCGACCTGTCTTCTTCCGTCCGGAAGCGCCCACATAGCCAAGGATCCTGATCCCGCTTCCGGCCGCTTTGCGCGGGGGGCTTTGCGATGCAGCAACAATTCCGGGAGAGGCGCCTGATCTTCCTCGCCATACTGTCCGTGCTGCTGATCGGCCTGCTCGTGGCGCGCATGGGCTATCTCGAGTTTGTGCAGGGCACGTCCCTGCGCAGCCTCGGCGTCGCCCTGCGCGTGCGCGTCATGCCGATCATGGCGCCGCGCGGGCTGATCCTGTCGCGCGATGGCAAGCGCCTCGCGACGAACAAGCCGGCGTTCTCCGCCGAGTTCTTCGACCTCGGCGAGCCCCTACCGGCCAGGGAACTCGCGCGACTCGCCGGAATCCTGAGGCTCACTCCCAAGGCGATCAGCACGGTCGTCGAGAGCTACAAGGGCCAGCCGTACATTCCCGTGACGATCAAGACGGACCTGACGCCGCAGCAGATCACGCAGATCGACGAGCAGCGGCCTCAACTGCCTGGCGTCTTCGTTCAGGCGCAGCCCTTGCGCGTCTACCCGCTGGGCGACATTGCGGCGCACGTCGTCGGCTACGTGCAGGGTATCACGGCGCAGGAGCTCAAGGCCTGGAACGACCCGCGCCTGAACCAGAACTCGGTCGTCGGCCAAAGCGGCCTCGAATACCAGTACCAGAAGTACCTGCAGGGCACCGACGGCGGCGAGGAGGTCGAGGTCGACAGCTTCAACAAGCCGGTGAAGGTGCTCGGCACCAAGGCGCCTATTCCCGGCGACAATCTGCACACCACGATCTCGGCGTCCCTCGAGAAGGAAGCGTCGCGAGCGCTGCGCGACGACATCGCGTGGCAGCAGAGCGTACTCAAGCAGCCCGCCAGGTCCGGGGCGGTCATCGTCATGGACGTGCATACGGGCGCCGTGCTGGCGATGGTCTCGTATCCGTCGTTCAACCCGAACTGGTTCGCGCAGGGCATGACGACCGCCCAGGCCAAGCAGGTGTTCGACCCGACCACCGACGCCCTGCTGAACCGCGCCATCGACGCCGTTCAGCCGCCCGGCTCGACGTTCAAGATGGCGACGGCGATCGCGGCCCTGGCGACGGGGGCGATCACGCCCACGACGCTGATCCAGGGCCTGCCGCGCTACTGGTATCCGCCGTTCCCGTGGAACTGGATCAAGGTCTACACCGGCTGGAACGACCTTTCGCGGGCCATTGGCCAGTCGAACGACATCTTCTTCTACGAGACGGGCCGGCGCACAGGCATCGACGCGATCGCGCACTGGGCTTCGATCCTCGGCTTCGGCAAGCCGACGGGCATCGACCTGCCGGGCGAGGCCTCGGGACTCATGCCGACGAAGGCGCTCTACACGAAGCAGAACGGCGCCTGGTTCCCCGGGCTCGTCTACTCTGTGGCCATCGGTCAGGGCGAGGATCTCGCCACGCTGATCCAGCTCGCCGACTACGTCAGCGCCGTCGCGGTCGACGGCGTGCGCCACCAGCCCTACCTCGTGCAGTCGATCACGACGCCGAAGGGCAAGACGGTCTTTAGGCACCATCCCGTGGTCACTTCGCGCGTCAAGCTGAGTTCCGCGGACTGGCAGGCGATCCACAGCGGCATGGCTTGGGCGACGCAGCCGGGTTCCATCCCGGGCAACGGTGGCACCGCGGGCCCTTTCTTCCAGGGTTTCCCGCTGCAGGTCGCGGGCAAGACCGGCACGGCGCAGGTCTACGGACAGCCGTCGATCACCTGGTTCGTTTCCTACGGGCCGGTCAAGAATCCCCAGATCGCCATCGCAGTGCAGATCGCGGGCGGCGTTGAAGGTGCCTACGCGGCGCCTGTCGCGCGCGACCTCTACGACTTCTACTACCACCTCAAGGATCCCGGAAACATCCTCGCGCCGAACGGCAGCGCGACCAAGAGCGTTCCTCCGGGGGTCATCAACGGCAACGACTGACTTGTCAAACGCCGTCGGGTGATTTCCGGCGAGCATGGCAGGAAATGCACCCGGAGCCCCCGAAACGGCAGGGGACCGGAGGTGAGCCAAGTAACGCACGCGTCAGAAGATGTGGGGCGTGACGGCTCCCGGCGGGAGGCCGCGCTCTATGTCCGGCGCACTTTGCGCGCCGGACAGAGGATCGCGCACGACGGTGACGTCGTCGTTCTCGGGGACGTGCACGCCGGCGCCGAGATCCGCGCGGCGGGAGACGTCCTCGTGTTTGGTCAGTTGCGCGGCGTGGTGCACGCCGGCGCGGACGGCGGCGACGGGGCGATGGTCTGCGCGTGGCGCCTGCAGCCGCTGCAGCTGCGCATCGGGCATGTCATCGCGAGACCGCCGGACGCCTACGAGGATGTGCCCGACGCGCCGGAGATCGCACGGGTGGAACACGGACAAGTCGTCATCGAACGCGCCGCGAGACCGGAAGATGGGAGGATGGCTCGTGGGTGAGGTTATCGTCATCACTTCCGGAAAGGGCGGGGTCGGCAAGACGACGACCACGGCCAATCTTGGCGTCGCCCTGGCCCAGCTGGGACTCAAGACATGCCTCGTGGACGCCGATATCGGACTGAGAAACCTCGATGTCGTGCTGGGCCTGGAGAACCGCATCGTCTACGACCTGGTGGATGTCGTCGAGGGATTCTGCCGGTTGCGGCAGGCCCTCATACGCGACAAGCGCCTCGAGGGTCTGAGTCTGCTGCCGGCTGCCCAGACCAAGGACAAGACGTCGGTGACGCCGGAGCAGATGCGCGGCGTGACCGAGGAGTTGCGCGCCGAGTTCGACTACGTCCTGGTCGACAGTCCCGCAGGCATCGAGCAGGGCTTCAAGAACGCCATCGCAGGCGCCGACCACGCCCTGATCGTCGCGACGCCCGAGGTGGCATCGGTGCGTGACGCCGACCGCATCATCGGGCTGCTCGAAGCGGCGGAGATCCCGCCGGCACGCCTCATCGTGAACAGGCTGAGGCCTGGCATGGTGCGCAAGGGCGACATGATGAGCGTCGACGACATCGTGGACATCCTGGCGATCGACCTGATCGGTGTGGTACCCGAGGACGAGCAGATCGTCGTGACGACCAACCGCGGCGAGCCCGCGGCGCTCTCCCAGGGGTCGCGCGCCGGCGAGGCATACAGGGCCGTCGCACGCCGCATCCGCGGTGAAGAGGTGCCGTTCGCCGAGTTCGGCGAGCCGGCCGGTCTCTTCGGCCGGCTGCGCCGCATGTTCGGACAGGCTTAGGGGTGCGGACATGCTAAATCTCTTCGGGCGCAACCAGAGTCGCGACGTCGCGAAGAACCGGCTGCGCAACGTCCTAGCGCATGACCGGGCGGACACGTCACCGGAATTCATGGAACACCTGCGCGAGGACGTCATGCGCATCGTGAGCGAATATGTCGAGGTCGGGGGACAAGGCGTCGACTTCCACCTGCAATCGGTCGAGGATCATGTGGCCCTTGTCGCCAACATCCCTGTGAAGCAGTTGCGCCGCAGGGGCAGGTCGGGCAACAATTGACACTGCGGCGCCTGCGCTATTGCAGGCGCCGCAATGCTAGAATGAGCGGGTGCCACCTGGCCCTTGGCAGGCTGATTGTGCAAATGCCCTGGCCTGGGGCGAGGCCGCCTTGGCCCGCAGGCCGGGTTCGCTGCGAGGGGAGGGAAGGCTTGGTCGGGATCACCGGCAAGGGCGGCTTGGCCGTCCCGGGTCGGCCCTTATCGGCCGGGTGACGTGGTGCAGAGGCTGCTGCGCATCGACTTCGGCCTACTTCTCGTCGTGGCCCTGATCAGCCTGGGATCGCTATTGACGATCGCGTCGGCGACGCGGTCGCTGCCGGGCGTCTCGCCCGCTTACTACCCCGAGCACCAGTTGATCTGGCTCGTCTTCGGCGTTATCGCGATGGTCGCGGTCGCCTCGGTGGATTATCGCAACCTGCGGCCGTACGCCAGCTGGGCATACGCGATCGCCCTCCTGCTGCTCGCGCTCGTGCTCGTGCACGGGTCGAGCGCCTTGGGTGCCGTGCGCTGGATCAAGATCGGACCGTTTCAGTTGCAGCCTTCCGAGTTCGCGAAGGTTTTCCTGGTCGTCGGGCTCGCCGACCTGCTCGCCGCGAAGAAGAGCATGAACCGCTGGCGCGACCTCGTCTCGCCGATCCTGTTCACGGCTGTGCCGGCGGCGCTCGTCTTCAAGCAGCCGGACCTCGGCACGGCGCTGATCTTCGTCGCGATCCTGATTGTGATGCTGTTCATGGCGGGGGCACGCGTCTGGCACCTGCTGCTCCTGTTCGGCGGCGGCATGGGCCTGATGGTGCTCTGGATCTACGTGCACCTGCGCTTCCATGTGCCGTTGCCGCTCATCCACTCCTACCAGCTCAGCCGCCTGCTGATCTTCCTCGACCCCAACGCCGATCCCAACGGCTCCGGCTACAACATCATCCAGTCGCTGATCTCGCTCGGCTCCGGAGGCCTCTACGGACTCGGCCTGCATTCGAACCAGGCCATCCTCAGCTTTCTGCCCGAGAGCTCGACCGACTTCATCTTCGCCGTCGTCGGCCTGGACTTCGGCTTCGTGGGCGCCGGCGTACTGCTGGTGCTCTACCTCGTCTTCGTCTGGCGGGGACTCAACGTGGTGAGCGACGTGCATGACCAGTTCGGCATCCTGCTCGGCGCTGGCGTGCTGGCGATGATCGCGACACAGGTGCTGATGAACGCCGGCATGGCGATGGCCGTGCTGCCGGTGGTCGGCGTGCCGCTGCCATTCTTCAGCTACGGCGGCTCGTCGGTGCTCGCGGACTTCATCGGTCTTGGCATGCTCCTGAGCCTGCGCCTGCACCCGGGCCAGCTCACGTTCCGCTCCTAGGCATCCGGGGACAGGCCGCCGCATAGGCTCTGCCGAGGTGGAAGCCTTGGGCAAGCTCTGGCTGCAAATCGTGGCCGCCGCCGCCGTCGCCGCGCTCCTGATCTGGGGCCAGCGGGGCGGCGGCGCCCTGGCCGGTTCCGTGCGGCAGGTCGCCGGGACCTATATCCGCCAGCAGACCAAGCTGCCGGCGGCTTTGGGGCAAACGCCCGCCGCAAGCGGACCGAGACGCTCGCGCGCGGTGCGGGCGCCGCGCTACGGCTGGCCGCTCGTCGGCACCGTCGTGAACCACCCGGGCGGTGGCATCGAGGTCCTCGCACCGGGCGGCGCGATCGTGCGCGCGGCGGCGGCTGGTACGGTGATCGCGGTCAGCCCGGACGCCCCTGGCGTCGTGGTGACGACCGAAAACGCAGGGGTTGTGCTGCGCTACGCACACCTCGCGCCTTGCGACGTGCACCGCGGCGAGGCGGTGCGCCTCGGCCAGGTGATCGGCGCCGTCAGCCACTTCGCGCCGGGCGAGGCGCCCCACCTGACGCTCCAGGCGACGCACGGCCGGCGCCAGCTGCCCCTGCCTGGGCTGCTGGGGAGTCCATGAGACCTGCCCTGCCGCGGCCACACCCGCTTCTTCTGGCGCTCCTGGCCCTGGGCGTGCTGCTGGGCCAGGGGACCATCGTCGTGATCTACCTGGGCACGCTCCTGCTGCACGAGTCGAGCCACATGGCGGCGGCGCGCACGCTCGGCCTGCACGTCGCGCGCGTCGAACTCTATCCCTTCGGCGGCGAGGCCGACATCCCGGACCTCGAGATGGCGGGCCCCCTGAGCGAGGTCCTGGTGGCGGTCGCGGGGCCGCTCGCGAACCTCGTGGCGCTCGGCGTCGCGGCGGGTCTGCTGCGCTACCACCTGGCGCTACCCTCGCGCGCGCAGTTGCTCTTCGACGTCAACCTCGCCATGCTCGCGGTCAACCTTCTGCCCGCTTTTCCGCTCGACGGCGGCCACATCGTGCGCGCCGTGCGCTCGCGGATCGTCGGCTGGACGCCGGCCGGTCGCGAGGCGATCGCTCTCGGCAGGCTGATCGCCGCGGTCGTGGCGGTGATCGGCATCGTCGCGCAGCTCGCGGGGTACCCTGGCTGGCAGGCGGTCATGCTTGCGTGTGTGATCCTCTGGGCTCAGCGCGGCGTCGCGCGGCGCATGCCGCTCAGCCGCTGGGCCCTTTGGCTGCGGGCGCTTGCCGCCCTCTCGCGAGGCGAGGTGCTGCCGCTGCAGGCGTTTGCCGCCGCGTCGGGCAGCGAACTGCGCCATGTGCTGCGGCGCCTGTTCGGCGGCCGCGCGCATCGCGTCTACGTCTACGAGGGCGGACGCGTTGTCGGCGCTTTGGACGACCAGGCGCTGTACGATGCTGCGCAGGAGGGCGACCTGCACCGCACCGTCGGAGAGATCCTGCGCCGCGAGGGGCGGCATAGACTGCCGCCTGGCGGGTCACCATGATGCCGAGGTGATCCGATGGCCACGCCGTGCGAAGCCTGCTCGGGCATGGGCGTCTGCCCGCATTGCCAGGGCCGCGGCGTCGAGGAGTTCGCTTGGCGCGACGCAGCGCCCTGCGGCGAGTGCGGCGGCCTGGGGATCTGTGCCTTCTGCGGCGGCAGCGGGGTCGCCCCGCTTGTCAAGCCGAGCGACCCTTCCTATACTTGAGTCAAACAGTTTTACGGCCGCGGCAGATTTGGCCCGGCGAAGTTTTGGGAGTGAAGACAAGCGGTGCGCCGCGAAATATTGGTGAACGTCGAGCCCCTCGAGACGCGTGCGGCGATCCTCGAGGACGGAGAGCTCGTCGAACTCATGGTGGAGCGTCCGATCCAGCAGCGTGCGGTAGGGAACATCTACAAGGGCCGCGTCGAAAACGTCCTGCCGGGCATGGAGGCCGCTTTCGTCGCGATCGGCCTCGAGAAGAACGCGTTCCTGCATGTGGGGGACGCCGGTGCCCTCTACGACGAGGAGGACGGCGTCGAGGAGCAGAAGGCCAAGCGGTTCGTCAACATCGACGACGTGGTGCGGCCCAAGCAGGAGATCATGGTGCAGGTCGTCAAGGAGGCGATCGGCACGAAGGGCGCCCGGGTCACGGGCAACATCAGCCTGCCTGGACGCTACGTCGTGCTGACGCCCACAAACGACTTCATTGGCGTCTCGCGCCGCATCTCGGACGACAAGGAGCGGGCCCGGCTCAAGGCCTGGGCCGAGGCAGCCAAGCCGGAAGGCGCCGGCGTGATCGTGCGCACGGTGGCCGAGGGCAGGCCGGAGCCCGAACTGCAGCAGGACATGGACTTCCTCGCAAGGCTCTGGCAGCGCATCCAGCGCCGGGCCCAGGTGATGACGGCGCCAGCCCTGCTGCACAAGGATCTCGGCCTCACGTTCCGCATCGTGCGCGACATGCTGACCGATGAGGTGCAGCACGTCTGGATCGACAACAAGGAGGAGTACGACCGCGTTGTCGAGCTCGCCGACACGATGTCGCCCGAGTTGAGGCGGCACATCCGGCTCTGGTCCGCGGGCCAAGCCAGCCTGTTCGACGCGTTCAACCTCGAGCCGGAGATCGAGAACGCCATCCGGCGCAAGGTCTGGCTGCACTGCGGCGGCTACCTGGTGATCGACCAGACCGAGGCGCTCACGGTCATCGACGTCAACACGGGAAAGTTCGTCGGCAACCGCAACCTCCAGGAGACGGTGGTGCGCACGAATCTCGAGGCGGCGGAGGAGATCGCCCGGCAGATCCGCCTGCGCGATCTCGCCGGCATCATCGTCGTCGACTTCATCGACATGGACCGCCACGAGGACAGGCAAAAGGTGCTGTCGACGCTGGAGGAGATGGTCCGGCGCGACCGCACGAAGGTGCACGTGCTCGGGCTGACGCAGCTCGGCCTCGTCGAGATGACGCGCAAGAAGGTCGGCCACGGCCTCGAGGGCATGCTGCTGCGCACCTGCCCGGACTGCGAGGGCCGCGGTCGCGTGCTGTCGGAGGAGACGATGGCGCAGAAGGTGCGACGCGAGGTGCGCACGCTCCTGCGCCGCGAGAACCAGGAGGCTGTGCTCGTCGAGGTCAACCCGGCCGTCGCGGCCCTGCTGATCGGCACCGGCGGCGCGCACCTGAGGGACTTCGAGAAGGAGATCGGCCGCACCGTCCACGTGCGCGGCGCGGAGGACCTGCGCATCGAGACGATGCGCGTCAAGGCGGTCGGCAGCCGCGAGGAGATCGAGCGGTTGGCCCGACCGGTCCAGCCGGGCCAGGAAATCGAGATCCGTATCGAGGAGCCCCACCAGAGCAATCCGGAGGACGGCATCGCCCGCGTCGAAGGCTATGTCATCGACGTGCAGGGCGGCGGCAGCCTGGTCGGCGAGAAGGTCAAGGTGCATGTGACGGGGGCGTTCCGCACCTTCGCGCGCGCCAAGCTCGTGGGCCAGCGCCAAGCGCGGCGCACCACGGCGGCCAAGGACGGTGTCGCGCAACCGCGTTGACGCTTTCGGCGATTGCCCGTAGAATACTCATGTTTGCATACCGCACGCAGCCGGTTTTTTGAAAGTCGCGCAAGCGCACCGGCAGCGGCGCGTCGGGAGGCAGAGCATGTACGCAGTTGTGGAGACCGGCGGCAAGCAGTACCGCATGGCGCCGGGCGACGTGTTGCGCGTCGAGAAGATCGGTGAGCCAGGCGAGGAGATCCTGTTCGAGCAGGTGCTCCTGCTGGTGCGCGACGACGGCACGGTGGCGGTCGGGAACCCGTTTGTGGACGGCGCGAAGGTCCGGGCCAAGGTGGCCGGCCACGGCAAGGCCCGCAAGATTCTTGTCTTCAAGTACAAGCCCAAGGTCAACTACCGCCGTCGCTACGGCCATCGTCAGCCGTACGCCGAAGTGCGGGTCGCAGCGATCGAGGGGTGATCCGGGCCGAAGTCGGGCGACGCGGCGGGCGCATCGTTCGCCTGCACGTGCACGGTCACGCCGGCACGGCGCCTTACGGCGAGGATCTTGTCTGCGCGGCCGTATCGGCGGTGGTGCAGACGGCCGCGCTGGGCCTCGCTAGGCTGGACGGGACGGCGGACCCCGCCAGGGTGCGGGACGGCGATCTCCTCTGGCGCGGAGAGAGCGGCCAGGCCGGGCAGATCATTCTCGAGACGTGCGTCCTGGGCCTTCAAGATATCGCGGCGAGCTATCCGGGGGCGATCGCCCTCGTCGTCAAGGAGGATGAGAGACCATGAACCTGCAACTCTTCGC
The DNA here is from genome assembly GCA_021845645.1 of Bacillota bacterium. Next base: position 549 of record JAJZVM010000005.1, on the reverse strand, counting down.
GCACAAGAAGGGTGGCGGATCGTCCCGCAACGGGCGCGACTCGCAGCCCAAGCGTCTCGGCGTCAAGGCGTTCGGCGGGCAGAGCGTTCGCGCCGGAACGATCATCGTCCGCCAGCGCGGTACGCGCGTGCGTCCAGGCGAGAACGTGGGCGTCGGCCGTGACCATACGCTTTACGCCCTGACGGACGGCGTCGTTGCCTTCGGCACGCGTGGCGACCGTTCCGAGGTTTCGGTGCAGCCGCTCTAAGAGCGGGTCATGCGGCAATTTGAGCGGCGGTCGGCGCCCGCCTTGAAGGGCGCTGACCGCCTTGGCTTATGAAGGGCCTTCCGAGCATCGGCACCTGTTGCTGCGGGCTGTGCGGGCGGCGCGCCATCGCACCGCCAACGCGTTGCAGGTGGCCTTTGGCTGGGCACAGCTAGAGGAGCCGCAGAAGGTCCGGGAGAGCCTCGAGCGCATCGTGCGCGAGGAGGCCCTGCTCTCCGCCCTTGGCCGCTCCGGCGACGAAGGCCAGCAGTACGCCTTCTGGCAGCTGATGGCCGATGTCGAGG
>JAJZVM010000131.1 GCA_021845645.1 Bacillota bacterium | reverse complement strand
CGTGGTCCTCGTAGGGCTCGCCCGCGTAGGCGGTGACGAATTCGGCGCGCTGCGCCACCTCGTCGCAGACGGCCGGCACGAAGTGCGGCCAGCAGCCGCCGCCGAGGAAGCTGAGCTGCTCCCCGGCCGACCTGTTCCTGTCGAGCAGGCGGGTCACGGCCTGGCGCAGGGAAAATTCGTCGAGCGGTCCGGGAATGTCGAGTGGCCCCGTGAAGCGCAGGTGCTGCGGAATGGTTGCGAAGAGCTCCTCGACCGATGCCACGCCGATCGCCTGCAGTAGCTCCCTGCGGACGTTCGGCTCCGTGCTCGGGATGTACGGATGACCCGAAGCCGGTTCTAGCATGCTGCACCCCCTGCGGCGCGATTGCCCAGCCTAGCCTCTGCAGCCGGACGGCGGCGGATCCGTGCGCTACCCGGGAGAGGCGCCAGCGATTGCGCGTTCGGCCAGGTCCATCGTAGGACGCGAAAAGGTCTACCGGAAAGATCCACAATGAGGGTGATGCGGGTAGACCAGTTAGCCAGGAATGTTCGGCTGCCCGAAGCTTCGTGGCAGGGCATGGGCCGGAGCCGGATCGCTGCGCAGCTGGGCCGTCGCGGCTTCCTTGCGAGGGGCTGTGGCCTGCTGGCGGCCAAGGGCGCGGGCGTTGCATGCAAGGCTCAAAGTCAAAGTGATATAGTGCAGACATCCGCCTGGGACTATCTCAGGTAAACCATTTAGGAGCGCCGCATGAAGCAGGCCAAGTCGGTCCCGATTCCGGCCATCGCTTGGCCGCCGCCGCCCGGCAGGCCGCGCCACCGCGCCCTCTACCAGAATCTCGCCGAGGCCATTCTGAACGGGGCCCTGGCCCCCGGGACGCAGCTGCCGGCCACGCGGACCTGGGCGCAGGCCCTTCGCGTCTCCCGGGGCACCGTGCTCGCCGCCCTCGAGCAGTTGACGGCGGAAGGCTACGTCAGGGCCTTGCAGGGGTCGGGCACGTTCGTCGCGGACATCCCGCAGGATCTTGGGCGCTCAGGCACCCGGGCCATGCCTGCGGGCAGCGCAGCCCCCCTCTCCAGCCGCGGCAGGCTGCTGGCGCGGACCGATCTTGGCGAAGTGGAACAGCCCGCCCGACCCTTCGAGGTGGGGATCCCGGCTCTGGACCGCTTCGCCGCGACGCGGCTCGCGAGCCTGACGACCGGCGCCTGGTCGTCGATGCCCGCGTCGGAACTGCAGTATCCAGATCCGGCGGGATATCCGGCCCTGCGCCTGGAACTGGTGCGCTACCTCACCCGAGCGCGCGCCGTGCGGGCGGACGCGGACCAGGTCATCGTCGTATCCGGCTCGCAGCAGGCGCTCTATCTGGCTGCGCAGCTCCTGCTCGATCCGGGCGATGAGGCCTGGATGGAGGATCCGGGCTACGTCGGGGCCTTGAGCGCCTTGCAGGCGGCCGGTGCCGACATCGTGAACGTTCCGGTCGATGGCGAGGGGCTCAGCGTGCGGGAGGGGACGGCCCTGGCTCCCGACGCGCGCCTTGTCTACGTGACGCCGTCGCACCAGTACCCGACCGGGGCGACGCTGAGCCTCGCCCGGCGGCTCGAACTGCTGGCCTGGGCACGGCAGCGCAATGGCTGGATCCTTGAGGACGACTACGATAGCGAATTTCGCTACATCGGCGCACCCCTGCCTGCCTTGCAGGGCATCGACGAAGCGGGCACAGTGCTCTACGTGGGCACCTTCAGCAAGATCCTGGCGCCGGGTCTGCGCCTTGGCTACCTGGTGGTGCCGAAGGCGCTCGCACCCGCTTTCCGGGCGGCGAAGTCGCTGCTCGACCGCGGCTCGGCGGTGCCTTTGCAGGCCGGGTTGGCGCGCCTGCTCGCCGGCGGCGGCATGGAGCGTCACTTGCTGCGCATGCGCCGACTCTACCAGCATCGGCGCGACGTCCTGTGGAGCGAACTGCGCGAGGCGTTCGGGGACAGGGTCAACCTGGGGCCGCCGAGCGCCGGCGGCATGCATCTCGTGGTCTGGCTGCCGCCCGGGATGGATGACCAGGCGGCTGTGCGCCGGGCTTATGAGCACGGCGTCTGGGTGCGAGCGGTGTCGGCGAACGCACGGCGGCCGTTGCCGCGCGGCGGCCTGATCGTGGGCTACGCGGGGTTCTCGGACGCGGAACTGAGGGAAGCGACAGCCAAGCTGGAGGAGGCCCTGCGTACGCTTTGGCCGTAGGGCAGTCGCTGCCCGGTGCGACGACCGCGCCTACGTACGGGCGCGCATGGGCATGAGGTCGCGCGAGGAGGGACCCTGTTTGGCAAAGGCGATCAACCTGTCCCTGGCGGGCAAAGTCGCGGTGGTCACCGGAGGGGCGTCCGGCATCGGGCGGGCGAGCGCCCTGCGCCTGGCGCAAGCTGGGGCCACGGTGCTCGTGCTCGACATCGACGCGGACCACGGCGAGCAGGCGGCGGCAGAGATCCGCTCGCAAGGTGGCGCAGCCGAGTTCCTGGCCTGCGACGTCACCTCGGCCGAGGACTGCCGGCGCGCGGCCCAGTTCGCCCGCGAGCGGTTCGGGCGGGTCGACGTGCTCTTCAACAACGCGGGCGTGATCCGGCGCAAGAGCGTCGTCGACCTGAGCGAGGACGAGTGGGACCTCGTGCTCGGCGTCGGCCTGAAGTCGGTTTTCCTCGTCTCGAAGCACATGCTGCCGCTGATGGCCGAGACGGGCGGCGGCAGCGTCATCAACGCGGGCTCCGGCTGGGGCCTGACCGGAGGCCCGAACGCCGCGGCCTACTGCGCCGCCAAGGGCGGCGTCGTCAATTTGACGCGGGCCATGGCGATCGACCATGGACCCCAGGGCATCCGCGTCAACTGCGTCTGTCCCGGCGACACCGACACGCCCATGCTGCGCGACGAGGCGCGCCAGCTCGGCATCGCCGTGGACGCCTTTTTGGCCGAGTCGGCCGCGCGGCCGCTGCCGCGCCTGGGCCAGCCGAGCGACATCGGCGACGCCGTCCTGTTCCTGGCGAGCGACCTGGCCCAGTGGGTGACAGGGGCCATCCTCGCGGTCGACGGGGGCGGCACGGCCGGCTGACCCGCCTCGCAGCTCCGGCATGTGACACCGGTCTCGAAAACGGGGACGCAGGGGCCTGGGCTGCGCGGCGTTTCCGACCCATCCCTCTGGCCGTGCACCAAGCAGACCTTTAGGGCAGAGCGGGCGAGGACCCGAAGGCCCCCGCCCGCTTTGATTGCCGCGGCTGCAGGCAGACTACGCTGCAGGCTCGCTCGGCCCGATCCGCCGCAAGAGGGCGATCGGCGTCTGCTCGTGCCCCTGGCCGAGCGGGTTGTCCGAGAAGAGTTCAAGCACCCGCGACCGGTCGATGTCCCCGGTCGCGCCAAGGATGTTGACCGAGATGTCGTTCGCGTCGACGATCGCGACGCCGACGCCTTCGCCGAGTGCCTGGGCGAGCTGGCGCGCGACGCCGTCCGGATCCAGGGGCGCCAACTTGGCGTGCGTGTTGTAGGGCGGTATCGTGCCGCGCGTCGGCCCGTCGATGGCGGACGCCTGCGGGCCGAGAATGTCGTAGAACACGCCCTTCCTGCCGATGAGGCGCATGACGCCGGCCGCCGCCGCGGCGAAGAGGATGCGCGGCGCGCCCACCTCGCGCACGGCGAGCTCCATCGTCTCGGGGATGCCGAGGCCGATGCCGTGCGGCGTCTTCCTGACGAAGCGCGTGAGGAAGCGCGCGAGCGGTCGCGGGTGGATCTCCTGCACCGGGTAGGAGCGGCCCTGGCTGATCGCGACGATCTTCTCGCTCAAGGCGACCACGTCGCCGCTCTGCAGATCGCCGCCGACGGATTCGCGGACGATCTGCACGAGATCGTCCCCCGACGAGACGAGCGGCGTCTTGATCGGCGCGCGCATGAAGACCGCGTTCCCGGCCGCCATGAAGAGGTGGCGGCCCCAGTTGGGACGGTAGCGGGCGAGGGCGGCCTTTGCGGCTTCGCCGGAGCGCTCCGCGCAGAGGCGATCCCCGACCTCGGTGAAGTGGCTCAGCGAATCGGTCGAGCGGCCGCCGCCCTCGAAGAAGACGCGCAGCCACAGTTCTACGTTGATCAGCCGCCAGAACAGGAGGCTGGCAGGGGCCCGCCCTTGCGCCGCGTCGCGGAACGCCTGGGCGACGCGGTCGCCCTGCCAGTAGGGCCGGCTTTGGAAGAGCGGCGAGCGGAAGAGGCTCTCGAACACAGCGCGCCGGGCGAAGAGCCATCTGGACTCGGGCGTCGTGAAGCCCACCTTCCAGCGCCTGAGGCGGATCTTGTCGGGCAAAAGGGAGCGCATCGACTCGCGCAGGATGATGCGGCTCCAGCCGTCACGGATGATCGCGTCGTCCGGCAGGCCGAGGATCGCCTCGACGAGCTCCTGGTCGAGGTAGGGGACGCGGGACTCGATCGAGTGGGCCATCGAGTTGCGGTCCTCGTAGCGCAAGAGGGCAGGCAGGCTGTAGGTGGTCAGGTCCTGCTTGAGGCGCTCCTTGAGATTGTCGTCGGGGCGGGTGTCGGGCGCGGGGCGGTGCGCGGAGAGGAAGCTGCCGCGCAGCAGCGACTGCACCGGGACAACGCCGCGGCGCTGGCGCAAGGTGCGCCGCACGACCGGCCAGAGCACGTCGCGGGCCTGCCAGGACTCCCGCAGCAGGAGCCGCAGCTTGCGCTCGTGCCAGAGCTGGCGCAGGTAGACGAGCTGGTAGGGCACGTAGCCGGCCAGGAGTTCGTCGCCGCCCTGGCCGTCGAGCACCACCTTGACCTGCTCCCTCGCCGTGCGCATGACGCACCATTGGGCGTATGGGCCCGTGCTGACCACCGGCTCGTCGAGATGCCAGACCATGTCTTCCATCTCTTCGACGAACTGCAGCGAACTCGGGTGCGTGTAGGTGGTGTCGGCGCCGGTCCGCTGCACGGCCTCCTCGATGTACACCCGCTCGTCGATCGGATCACCGTCGAACACGGCCGAGAACGTCTTGACCTGGCCGCGCAGCGAGGCGGCGTCGGGCAGGTGCTCGCGCAGCAGGTCGGTCATCAGCGCGACGATGGTGGTGGAGTCGAGGCCGCCTGAAAGCGCAGCCCCCACCGGCACGTCGCTGATCAGGCGGCGCGCCACCGACTTCTTGAAGAGGCTGTGGAAGGCCTCGGGGCTCATGGCGCCGTCGCGGCCGAGCGTGGGTTGCCAGTAGGTCCGCTGCTCCGCGACAGCGCCGTCCCGGATGACGACATAGGTCGCGGCCGGCACGTGGTGCACGCCCTGGAAGAAGGTCTCCTGGCTGTGGTCGTGCAGGCCCTGCACCAGGTACTCGTAGACCATCTGGTCGTTCACGCCGCGCGGCAGCGCGGGATCCTGCCAGAGCGACTTGACCTCGGACGCGAAGAGGAGGCGTTCGCCCGCGGCCGCATAGTAGAGCGGCTTGATGCCGAAATGGTCGCGGCAGAGCACGAGGCTCGTGTCGCGCAGGTCGGCGATCGCCGCGGCCCACATGCCGTTCAGCCGGCGAAAGCAGTCCGTGCCCCACTCGGCGTACGCCTCGAGCAGCACCTCGGTGTCGCTCTCGGTGCGGAAGAGGTGGCCCTTCTCGATCAGCTCGGCGCGCACCTCGCGATAGTTGTAGATCTCGCCGTTGTAGACGATGCGGAGCTTTCCGTCCGCGGTCTCCATCGGCTGGTGGCCGCCCGCCACGTCGATGATGCTCAGGCGCCGCATGCCGAGGCTGATGCGGGGGCTCTCGCTGAAGCCGTGGTCATCCGGTCCGCGATGCCGGATCGCCGACGTCATGCGTTCCAGAAGCTGTTGATCGGGGGGGCCGAAGAAACCGGCGATACCGCACACCCCGACGTATCCCTCCCACTTCACGCTGTCAAGGCATGTCCCATCCAGGATAGCGCTTGGCGGTGCAATGCGCACCCGTGCATTGCCATGCTTGCCTCAGGCGGCAGGCTTCACACGCGCCGCTGCCGGACTGCGCATTGGACATAGCTCCCTGGCTTGCGGCCCACAATCAACCGGTGTAGTGTATTGGACGTCCTTTCCGGCATCTGAGGGGGGTAAGGATTGGCTCAGCCCGAGGAAGCCGGCGTGCTGCGGCGTGATGTCACGGTTTGGGGCTCCTTCATGTGGGGATACGCGGACGTCGGCGCGGACATCTACACGGCGCTTGGCCTCGTGGCCGGTGCGGCCATGGGCGCGACCCCTGTCGCGTTTGCCGTGGCAGGCATCGTCTACCTCCTCGTCGGACTGGCCTACACCGAACTGGCGTCGAGCTACCCCGTCGCGGGCGGCGGCCAGTACTTCACCCTGCGCGGCCTCGGCGATGTCTGGGGGTTCGTCTGCGGAGCCGCGCTCCTGCTCGACTACACCATCGACATCTCCCTCTTCGCGGTCTCATCCTCCGGCTACTTCAATTTCTTTCTGCCGGCGCTCGGCGTGCACATCCAGTCCTTCGCCGTCACGATCGGCCCGTTCGTCGGCGTGAACCTGCTCTGGCTCGCCGAGACGCTGGCCATCATCGGCTTCCTCGTCGCCATCAACTACGTGGGCATCCGCATCTCCTCGCGCATCAACGAGGTGCTGGGGGTCGTCGCGATCATCGGCCAGGTCGTGATCGTCGTCTTCGGCTTCGTCTTCGCCTGGGATCCACACCTCGTGCTCCTGCAGATCCAGTTCCAATTCCCCACCATGCACAAGTTCATGTACGGCTCGTCGCTCGCCATCATCTCGTTCGTCGGCCTCGAGTCCATCTCGCAGGTGTCGCAGGAGACGCGCCGCCCGGCGACGATCGTGCCGCGGACCTCGATCTCCCTCGTGTTGAACGTGCTGATCTTCGCACTTGCCTTCTCGGTCCTCGGCATGGGCCTCTTGCCCTGGCAGGTGCTCGGGGCGCACCCAGGCGACCCGATCGCCATAGTAGCGCAGAAGATTCCGATCATCGGCGCGATCGCGGCGCCGATGACGGCACTGATCGGCGGCGTGATCGTCCTCATCTCTTCGAACTCCGGCGTGATGAGCGCCTCGCGCCTCACCTACTCGATGAGCACGTTCCACCTGCTGCCGGAGTGGTTCAGCGCCGTGCACCCGCGCTACCACACGCCCTACCGCACGATCATCGTGTTCTCGGGCGTCGCCGTCGTGCAGGCCATCCTGGCGTTCCTCACGAGTCAGGCCATGGGCACGCTCGCCAACATGTACGCCTTCGGTGCGACGTTCGGCTACCTGCTCGTCTTCGTCTCGCTGATCGTGCTGCGCTTCAAGGACCCCTATACGCCGAGACCCTACCGCATGCCGTTCAACATCATGCTCGGGCGGCCCGAGGACGGCGGCCAGCGGGTCGCCTTCCCGGTTCTGGCCGTAATCGGCTTCCTCGGCGTCGGCACGATTCTCTTCGAGGTGATCCTGACGCACGCCATCGGCCGCATCGCAGGTCCGGCCTGGGTGCTCGTCATGCTGCTGATCTACTACATCTACCGGCGCCGTGCCGGGCTGCCGCCCTGGCGCGCCCTGCCGCGCAACTGGGAGCAGGCGCAGCGCGAGACCTTGCGCGATGCCGAGGAGTTCGAACTCCTCGCGGAGTACGAGGCCGCACTCGCGGACAAGGCCGCGCGGGAGGGCCAGCAGGCATGAAACGCGGCTTTGCCCTGGCCGTCGGGGCTATCGCGCTGATGCTCGGCGTCATCATCGTCGGCCGGGGCCTCGCCCAGCACGGCAGCTGGCTCTACGACCTGATCGGCGTGCTCTTCATCGGGCTCGGCGTCGCGCGGCTGTATGAGGCCCGGGGGAGGCGAAGCTGACATGCCGCTGCATGTAGGGTTGCTCGGAAGCGTCATCTCCGTGGTCTTTGTCCTGCTGCTGGCGCTCGTCTTCCGCTGGATGTTCCGCGTGCCGCGCCAACTGCCTTACGAGGTGGCGCAGATCCGCCGCACGGTGAACCAGCTGCGCACCGTCGTCGTGCCTGTCGTGCGCGCCCTGTCGTCCGAGCGCGCTGTGGAGCTCGCCTGCCGCCTTGCGCAGCCGCAGCAGGCCAAGATCGTGCTGGTGCACGTGGTGGAGGTGCCGCTCTCGCTGCCGCTCGACGCCGCCATGCCGCTGCAGCGAGCGGCCGGCGACGAGGCGATCGCCGTCGGGGTGACGATCTGCGAGACGCACGAGCTGGCGAGCGATGGCGTCACCATTCCCGCGCGCAGCGCCTGGGAAGGCATCCTGCGCGTCGCGCGCGAGCGGCACGCCGATCTCATTGTGCTCGGCCTGGACGCCAAGATGCGCAGGCCCGGCGAGGAACTCAGCCGCAATGTGGCGCAGGTGGTCCGCCGCGCGTCCTGCGAGGTGCTCGTCGACAGGCCGGCCGCTGCGGTGATGGAGCACGTGCAGCCGGCGTCCTGACCGAGGATGCCGGCCGCAAGACCCTGGCTTCAGTCATTTGGATAAGGTCGGATTGAACCGGCGGCACCAGTACATGGGTATAGGCAGCTATGGAGCGGCAGTTCGAGTCCAACCGCAACGTTGTCTACTCGCAGCTACTCAGCCGTTCGAAACGGGCCATCCTGTCAGGTCCTCCGCTCGGAACACATTGTGGGCATTGAGCCACTCTGATAGGAACGAGGCCGTCGAGCCCCAGGGAGAACGGGCCACCTTGGGAAAGAATCCCGGTTCGGAGCCAGGCCGGTTGACGGTGCTACACTCTGATATCCGCGGGTTGGCTATCGCATTCCATGTAACCGTCGGGAGCCACCTCGGACTAGTGGCGTGCGTCAAGCCGCGCTTCGCACAGGTGGCTCGAGGATTCTCCCATGCCGTAGACCTGGCGCCGTGCCAAGCTTTCAAGAGTGAGGATACGAGGGCCTTACGGGCGGGTGTTATGCGGCCGAGGTGGCGCGTTGGGCGGCTTTGACCGCGCAGCCGATGCTCCATCCCGGTGGCCGGATTCATCCGGACCACCCTGCCGGATTCGCCGGAATGGGAAGATCTACCGCTGGATTCGAAAGCTTGAGGCGACGTTCGTCCCCTCCGATCGTCGCCCGGCGCTCGCAATCCCGGCGATCTCGGTGTGTCCAACCAGATGGTGCAGTTCGTCCGTGAGCACCGGGAGATCCCGGACGAAGCGATGGCGGACCTCCTTTGGGAACGATTCCACCGCTCGATGGACATTTTCGGCGTCTGGCGCCTGCGGGCCTTCGACGCAGAGCAGCAGCGCCGTCGCGGGGGACCCGCCGAGCGGACCTGAGCCGACCCGGCTGTTCGACGGGGATCTTGAGCAGGGTACGGGCGATGTAGCGGAGAGTGGCGCCACGGACGAACCGGCCACGGAGGAGAGTGCATCAGCGGAAGAGCCCTCCCCGCCGGAACCGGAGGGAAAGGATGTCGCCACGGCCGCCACGGCGGAGGAGGACAAGGTGCTGCAGCCGCCAACCTTCCTCGCGAAGCCCCGCAAAGAGGTGTCGGCAGGGCTGTGTCCGAGCTGTGTCTGGCTCTCCCGTTCCTGGTCCAGACCGGCCTCGCGCAGTGGGCTGCGCGGCACATACCACCGGGCGATCGGCGGATCCCAGAGGACGGCCGGTCTGGGGTGGTCACAGCCACGAGGCGATGGTAGAGGACGGTTCGACAGCGCTGCCCCAGGTAAGAGACAAGCGTACGTGTTGGTCGGGGGGATGAGCTAGACCGAGTTGGTTACACAACAAGCGGAAATACTTGAAGAGGGTAACGAATAGGTTACACTATACACCAGAGAGGAGGTCCCACTATGGCGAGCTTGACCTACGAGGAGATCGGACGACGCCTCTCTCATGCCCGCAGACACGCAGGGTTCACTCAGCGGCAGGTTGCAGAGTACCTAGGGATTAATCGCGAGCAACTCTCATATGTCGAAACCGGAAGGCGTCCTGTGGATTTGCCCACTTTGCAGCGGCTTGCGGATCTGTACGGCTTCGCGTTGTCCTATTTCGTTGCCTCGGAACTTGAACCTAGCCGTGAGGCTGCAGTGGCAGCCTTTCGTTCGGATTCTATTGCACCCGAGGATCTTGAAGTCATTCGCTGGGTGAAGCGCTTTGCAATGAATTTGGATTCGCTCAAACGCTTTTCAGCCGGAGAAGGCGGCGACCAACCTTGAACTTGAACGTGCGTGAGGCGGGCTTGGCCCGTGCCCAGCGGCTAAAAATGGGATTCTCCGCAGTGGAACCTATTGAGATGCCCAAGGTATATCGCATCCTTGGGATCACGTGCGTGAAGCGCCCGATGGAAAGCCAACTATCGGGCGTGTTCGTGCGTTCCGGAAAGGCTGAGGTCGTGCTGATCAACTCTGCTAAGTCGCTTGGCCATCAGAATTTCACCTTGGCGCACGAACTCTACCACGCTCTGTTCGACCACGGTTTAGAGACTAGGGCTTGTCACCCAGGCTTCAATGATTCTTTCGTGGAACGGCAGGCCGATGAGTTTGCATCGCACCTATTATTGCCGATCGAGGGTATTCAACACATGTTGCATGAACGAGGCAGGGTCGGCAGGCCATTGCAACTCGGCGATATCATCTACCTGGAACAGCTCTTTGGCGTTGGTCATAAGGCGGCCCTAATCCAACTGAAGAAAGCTGGACTCATCTCGGCCGAGACAGCGCAGGCATGGGAGGCGAATATTCGTGAAGCCGCCAAGCATCTGGGCTACGACGAGCAACTGTATCGTGCTACTGGCGAGACCACTCTGTGGAGTGACTATGCCGAAATGGCTTCGCAGGCCTTAGAAGCTGGGACCATATCGTTCGGAAAGTATGAGGAGCTGCTATCTGACGCAGGTATCCTGGATATTGAGGAGGAAGACGGAGGCAGCGATGTGGTTGACTGATCCACCTTTAGTTATAGATACAGATTTCATATCATGCTTTGCTTGGACAAACCGAATGGCACTACTAACTGGAATCTATCAGGACATTGTGGTACCTGACATTGTGCTATACGAGTTGGCCAAGGTGCCTCATCTGCACGGACGGGTGGAGGCGTCCATCGCGGCAGGAGCAATATCGACCATATCAATTGATACGTTGGACCCGGCCGCAGCAGAGTACAGTCGTCTCATCGGTGGTGGGCGACTCGGGCGGGGCGAGTCCGCGGTGATGGCTTATGTCAGATTTCATGGCGGCACAGTGGGTAGCAATAACGTCCGCGATGTTCTTAAGTACTGTCAGAGCAATGATCTGCCGTTGCTCGCGGTGCGCGCCGTCGTCGTGGATGCCGTGGACCAGGAACGTGTCTTTACAGAAGTTGCCGCCGAGGCATTCTGGGCCGAAATGCGTAGGATTAGGCGGCGTCTGCCTCATGCCACAGCAATGGAGGCACTCGAGCACTATCGGTCAGGACCTGGCAGGCAGTGGATGAAGCAACGGTATTAGTACACCTTCGGTGAACCCCGTTCAGCTTTGGTGCTGGACTCTTGACTTGGTCCGTAGTATGCTCGGGTCATGGAAGAGCAAGGCGGGTGCAGCCACGAACGTGAGGCAGAGCTCTTTCACCTGCTGTACGAGAAGGAGCGGCGGCGGGCGGACAGGGCCGTCGAGCGCGCAACGT
>JAJZVM010000130.1 GCA_021845645.1 Bacillota bacterium | reverse complement strand
CCGTCAGCCGGACGTTCAGGGGGCTCAGGATGGCCCCTCTGGCCGGCACCGCGTAGTAGAGTTCGAGCAGGCGGTGGCAGTTCAGCCCGAGGTACGCCACGCGATCGCCGCGCTCGACCCCCAGGGACCTCAAGGCACCGATCAGATGACGCACGCGGTCGGCGTAGGCGCTGTAGCTCAGGCGCGTCTCCCCGCACACGACCGCGGTCTTTTCGGGCTCACGTCGCTCGCTCTGCGACAGGAATCTCAGGGGCGTCAACTGGACGGACATTTCGGCCACCTCCCGCTCCATCTGGCCACGGCTTCGCCCGTCGTCGCCCGATTCCTGCCAGTTGGCCGGGTCAGGCCTGCCGTCCACTCCCCTGACGGCAGGGGGTGCCCTCAGCCCTCCCGCCGCACCTCCTGGCCATCGTGGCGTAGGCAGACACGCTGCCCGCCGACCATGGTCTCCAGCAGCACAGGCGCGCCCCAGAGCTTCTGGATCTCGCCCAGAACCGACTCGGCGTCAGGCAGGTCGAGGTCCCGGCCGTCATGGAGATGTCGGAGCCGCAGCGTGCAGCCCGTGACCGCCTGATCGACCTCGACCGTCGGACGTCCGGCCGCACCCGCCTGGCGGAGGAGGTCGCGGCGGACATCGTCGACGTCGCGGCTTGGGCCCTCTCCGCTCGAGGGCACCGTGAGCCCGAGCCGGTCAACCGTGCGCTGGCTCAGGTAGTCCCGGATGAGTGCCTGGTCGTCGACGACCCCGGCGACCTCCAGCAGGTTCTCGAGTGCCCTGCCGACGGGCGCCTCGCCCCGCGTCGCCCCGGCGGCCAAGGCGATATCCTCCAGGATCTCGAGGCCCAGGGCGTAGGGATTCAGCCAGCCGGGCTCCATCGCCACGAGGCGGCTGTGCAGGAGGGCCACTTCCATGCGGTCCGGTGGGGCGAGATCGAGGTCACGCAGGATGCGCAGGTGCCAGAAGCAGGCCCAGCCCTCGTTGACGATCTTGGTCCTCTCCTGGGCCTGGAAGTAGAGAGCCTCTTCGCGCACCATTTCCAGGCAGTCCCTCTGCCATGCCAGGAGAGGCGCCTGGCGGGCGATCGTACCGACCAGGTCCTGGGGACCGAATTGCGCGACGTGCGTCTCGATCAGCACGGCTGTGTCCAGGACCGACTCCACCGCCGTCTGGCCGTAGGACGCGATGTAGTCCCCGATGCGCTGGCGATGGAGGAGGACCGTGCGGGCCACGTCCCGGTCCCGTCCCCTGAGCCACACGTTGCGGTGAAAGAAGTCCGCGTGGCCAAGGACGTGCGCCCCCACGAGCAGGTCCTCGATCGGCCTGTTGCCTGCGAGCACGTAGGCCTGCGGGGGCTCCGTGTGCACGATCAGCTCGTAGATGCGCTGCAGGCCGAGCTCCCCCTGCAAGCGCAGCCGCTGGTACGCCTTGCCCCGGGTCCAGTGCCGGTAGCGCCCGAAGAGGCCGTAGGTGGCGAGGCTCCAGAGCGCCTGGGGCGGCAGTCGAAAGAGCCGCACGTCCCCTGGCGCGAGGCCAAGCCACTCGGCGCGGCGGCGCAGCGCCGCGAGGTCCAGGTCAGGGTACACAGCTGTCGCACCGCTGGTCAGGCGCACCGGGAACTTTTCTGGGATCCGGGACAGTCAGGCTGCAAACCTGCATGCGACTGGTCGCCGAGCAGGTGCTGACAAGCCGTGACGGACCCCTAGGCGGTCGACCTTCGACATCGGCGAACGGAGCGCCAACGGGCAACATCCAGGGAACCGGGTGCCGTGCCGGGCGTCTCCGCGCGACACTCCGCCCGTCACGTTCGCTCAATTCGCGTTCGGCGGGCCTCTCCAAATGCACGCTCAACCCTCCCCCCACGAGAGCCGGACCGGCCAAGCAGCAAACGTGGCCATTTCGGACGTGCAGTGGCTCTTGAAGACCTGCGGGTCCCCAAGAGTCATCCATATGTGGCTGCCCAGGTGGCCGTGCCGGCCCATGCCACCGTCGGGGGCACCGATGGCATGACAAGGCCACAGGCGGCTTCTCGTGAGGGCGGGATGGTCCGTAAGCTAGCCGCCCTTTCGCATCTGCTCGATGCGAAAGGGCGGCGCGCCAGGTCTCAAGCAGAGCAGCGAGGGTCTTCAACTCCGATGCCGCACGGGCCCTGCTCGGACCCGCGAAGCTCAGAAGAGCGGTTCCGGCCGCACGTTCAACCCATCCAGTCTACACTGCGCCGATCCTCGGCGACCGGCTTGCGTCGCTCCAAGCAGCATGACGCAGCGAGGTGTTCCTGTCCGGGGGCACTCCGTTGCCCCGGACGGGGTCAGTGCGAGTGCTGGAGCTTGCCCACCGTGGCAGCTTGCGGCTGTCCGCGTCCGACGACCGACCAGATGGCGAGCACCGCGCCGATCACGATCACGACAAAGCCGATGGTTGTGACGACGAACGAAATGCCATGGCTTGCCTGGTTGACGAAGATGTAGAGCATGCCTCCGATGAAGGCGACGAACGCCCCGGCGAGCAGGGTCCAGGTAGCGCTGCGGCGGAGACCCTGGTCCACCGCGAGCCACTTGAGCGCCAGGAGGACGGTGAGCAGGGCCGGCATCAGGAAGAACGCGAAGTCCTGGTGGAACCAAGTGAACACCGCGTCGGCCGGCGATCCCGGTGCGCCGGCCGCACCTGCTCCGAAGATGTTCTCGTGGAATTCGATGTAGTAGCCAAAGCCGACGACCGTAACGAAGAGGATGGCCGTGACAACCACCGCACCCCAGCGGTGCAGAGCATCGGGCAGGGCTTCGAGCCCGAGGCCGATGAGGGCGACCAGTCCGCCGCCCATCACAAAGACGCCGGTGATGGCGTCGTCACCCGCGAGACCGTTCGGGCCGTGAGCGAACAGCATGGGGGGCTGCGCCGGGGAGAAGCCTCCCACGACGTACACGAAGGCGGCGGCGATCGTGCCGAAGGCGACGAGCCACAGCCCGAACTTCGTCACCCGGCTGCCCTGGCGCTCAAGGCCATACGCCGCGACAGTCGTCGCGACGGCGAGTGCGATGACGGCGGTGACCATGTCGTGCGAATGTGAGCCGATGAGGTTCGCTAGCCAGTCCTGCCACTTCATGCCGGCCATGGTGGCGTAGCCGCCGATGATGCCCTTGGGCCAGTCGCCAAACTCCAGCATCCAGCCGGCGATGTGCCCCATGATCGCGGCGAAGAGGGCACTCAGCGCAGCGAAGGCCGCCGTCCACGTCCAGATCTTGCGGGTGTCGGCGGCACGGAAGAAGAGGGCGATGGTGAGAGAGATGAGGATCTCATCGAGGAAGAAGAACGAGATGATCTGCATCCAGAGCGGCACGACGTCTGCGATCACGTGGTTGAAGATGCCGCCGAGACCGCTGAAGAGCGCGGCGCCCAGAGTACCCCAGAGAATCAGGTTGTGCAGGGTCTGGTTCTTGTGGCCCGCTCCGAATACATCCATGGCGACCAGCGACAGAAAGCCGACCATACCGATCAAAAGGCCATGCAGGTACATGACGTGGGAGTAATCGATGTTCGCGCCAGCCGACGGCTCCGACTGGAATGGCGTCGACACGAACGTGCTGCCGAGGGCCAGCAGCAGAAGCCACACGAGCATGCCGACGACGACACGCTTCTCCGGCGACCAGAGCGCCTCACTGAGATTCGCCTTGCCGTCCTTGGACATTGTGGAAGCCTCCTCGACCCTAACGTCTCGTCGGCTCGGTATCCGGCGTACTCCTCGAAACGGAGAACTCCGCGACACGTCATCGCCATGACCGCCTTGGGGGCGGTGCAGGGTGTGGCCCGGGCCACACCATCCGAATGCAGGATAGCAGCACCCCGAAGATGTGAAGCCGTGCACAAGGTCCCGCTTGGCTCTGGCAAGCAGTCCATGTTTAAAAATATTAAGGATTCGTCGCCGTGGCCATCGGACGCCCTCATCGCAGGTTGGGTTAACGACCCCTAACCCGCACGGTCCGCTAGGCTTGGGCGAAATGGCCGGATCGGTCGGCCTCCTGTCGCGGTCCCGGTGGCACGCAAACCCAGGTACCCTCGGCGTGTTCGCGTGCTCCTCTTGGCGGCTACCGCGAGACCGCAGGGAAGTTCGCTGCCGAACTCCTGTCGGGTCACCACGCGGAAGACGCCATCAGCGCCACGTGCTGGCTTACATCACGGCCCGCCATGCATGCGCCCATATGGTACATGGCGCGAGTTGGGTCGGATTGTGGTGGTCCTTCGGCAGAAGGTCGGCGAACGACGGGGCAACAGCATCCGATCGTCCGGCTGATGGTTTCGAACGTGCGTGCGCTATCTCACCGCCGCGGACCCCGCAGAGCCCTTGCTCCAGGACCTTCCGGGAGACACTACCCTCACAGGCTGCCAAGCTTGGCGTAGTGTGAGGGTGAGCTGGGTTGATCGCCAACAGCTAGCGCCATACCGCAGAGTGGTCAAGCCGATCCGCTGCAAGAAGGGCGATCGGACGTGGGCTCGTCGTCTTCGCGGTGTCAGCTAAACTGCTTGGGATAGGGCTTGTTCGCGACCAGCTTCGTTCCGTTCCAGTGGTACCTGATCGTGACCGAGGTTCCCGTCGGATTCGCGAAGGAGTCGCCTTTCTTGTAGACAGGATATTTCACCGCGATCGATCCGAGGCCGGCGGGCTTGGCGCTGGTGATCTCCAAGCTGGGGTGCGCCGTACCAGTTCCCACGTACTTGCCGCCGTGGAAGAAGAAGACGTACTCGTCGTGTCCGTCTTGCGAGGCGGTAAGGATCGCAATCCACGCGGTGAGCGTGCCCCCACCGCTGGTCTGCACCGATGCGGTTGGAGTGGATCCAATCACCGAGTATCCCTTTGCCTTGATCGTCGCGACCTCTGCTGCATACGTGGACGGCTTCGAAGCGGTGGCCGATATGGTCGCTGATTTATGTGATGCGCCAGTCGAGGGCGCGGTTACCTGGCTGCCGGCCGCCTGAGAGGCGGCTGCGCCGCAGCCCCCAAGGGCCAAGGCGAGAACTCCAGCGGCGGGAAGAAGGGCGAGGCGCGCGTTCAAAGTAATCCCCCTTGCGTCCGTATCCACCCGATAGAACGCGCAAACCGGGCGATCGGTTTCGGAGTTCGCTCAGGGAGTTCTCCCCAGGGAAGAACTCTGCGCGGGCGGCTCCCGTCGGACAGGGCGTTGACGTCGCGGAACAGAGGCATGCTGCTGTGTCAGAGGAGTCGCGTCGAGCCAACCGGCCCGATTGCGAACCCATGGATACGGATCCTGTACCTCTCCTTCATGCACTGCCAGTTCGACGCCGCCGCTCCAAACACCGTGCTCCAGCCCACTAATCACCCGGACTGCTGGCGGTCCGTGACCAACAGGCTGCGAGAGTGCGGGTGGTTGATCTCGGAGAGCGTACTGCCTAGACCCGAAGGCCTCCGTTGCGGACGCACCTCAACGTACGCGAACAACCCGGCCACAGGCAGCATGCCTTGGACGCGGTCCCGCGCCAGGCGGTTGTCGGCGTCGCCCCAATTGTCGACACCGGGCCTGACGAACTCGGCGGAGGCGGCAGCGAGCATCGCCTGCTTGTGGTGCAGTGCGACAGCTCGCTTCGGTTTGGCGGATTGTCCCGCTTCCTCTTCGGAATGGTTACAGAGCCGGGCCGTCATCACGCCTGCCCGCCGAAGGCGGCGGCTTCAAATGCTCCACTGACGATTCGGGTCTCTGCAGTTGACTCTTTACGTGCAGAAGGAAACGTAGGTCCGATTTGTCCTTCCTCATGCCCTGCTTCGTGGCGATGAGGGCAGTGAGGTCCGCCACAGGAACAGTGACGTCACCAAGGGGGACTTGAATCCTTCCTGGTCCGCCGTGCTGCTTGAAGCCTTCAAGGAATCGCGCAATCGGCCTTCCCGATCACTCCCACCCTTTGCGATTGAGGGCGGTAGTGACGCGGACGAGACTTCCACCCATGCGCCAAGCCGTCTCCCGGGACGTGACCGTTCCACCGTCAGCCGCCACCTTCGGTGCCAAAGAGCTGGTCGAGAGCGCCCAGCACGCTCTGGCGGTCGGTGACGCGCAGGCTGCGGAAGTGCGGGTGGTTGATCTCGGACAGCGTGCTGCCAAGCCCTGACGGCCTTCCGTGCGGACGCACCTCGACGTACGCGAACAGCCCGACCACAGGCAGCATGCTCTGGACGAGGTCCCGCGCCAGGCGGTTGTCCGCGTCTCCCCAATTGTCGCCGTCAGTAAATTGCTCTGTGGGGTGACGCCCCGAAACGCAGTAGGCATGGGCTTTCCGCGTTGTCTACGCTGGCAGAGCTGCTTCTGACCCTTCCTTGTCCGGTCATCCACAGGTGCAATGCCCAACCTCTCGTCTGTGCAGCGCGCGGCAATGCAAGCGGCGATCTGTTTCAGCACCGCATGAGAGCGTCACCCGGTGTCCCGAACCCGCGAAATGCGTGATCCACTGCGCGAGCCGCATGCGGCAAGCCACCCTTCGCCAGCAGGACCGGCCCAGCATCAGCGCATGCCCCAACCTGATGGCGGCACACGACCATCACAGAGATGCGCGCCCGTCGGGGAGTGACGGTGGATCGTCCCAATCCCGACGCCGACCATCGCCGCCATGTCTTGCCCCGGCCCTCGACACCGGGCCTGACGAACTCGGCGGAGGTGGCAGCGAGCGTCGCCTGCTTGTTGTGCAGCGCGTCAGCTCGCTTCGGTTTGGCGGATTGTCCTGCTTCCTCTTCGGAATGGCTACAGATCCGGGCCGTCATTACGCCTGCCCGCAGAAGGCGGCGGCTTCAAATGCTCCACTGTCGATTCGGGTCTCTGCAGTTGACTCTTTACGTGCAGAAGGAAACGAAGGTCCGATTTGTCCTTGTCCCTCATGCCCTGCTTCGTGGCAATGAGGGTAGTGAGGTCCGCCACAGGAACAGTGACGTCGCCAAGGGAGACTTGAATCGTCCCGGCGTCTTCGAAGCGCATGTCACCGACCGCCCCCAGCAGATCCACCGTGACCTCGTCCTGTACTCGGACGACCACGTAATCCTCGATGTCCCCCAGGCCGAGATCAGCCGCCGCGTTGTCCTCGAGAACGCTCAGGGCCTCCTTAAGGCGCCGTACATTCTCCCTGGACGAATCCACCAGGAAGTCGATGTCATGAGTGGCCCGATCGAGCCCATAGTAGTTGACTGCGAAACCGCCGATCAAAATGTACCGGCATCCGGCCCGGTTAAAAGCGTCACATAGGCGAATCAGGTCTCGGAGGGTTGGCGTTCGGCTCGCCGGGGCCTCGCTGTCATCCTCTCCTGCCACCACGCATCCGCCTCCTCGTAGGAGCGAAACCGGAAGACTCCCCGTGGGCGCACGATGTCGACGCCTCGCAGGCCGTTCAGCAGCTCGGCAAAGCCCTCCATCCGTTCAAAGCCAAAACGCCGGCTGCCGCTCCGGCGGCCGACAACCTTGCCGCGATCGTCAAAGTCTCGTGGAGAAGGATCTACCGGTCGGTTCACGCAGTTCCATCCCCTCTGCCCCAAGTATAACCACCGGTCGCATGGCGGCCAACTCACGTCAGCGGGGCTTGCTCGACTGGAGTAGCGCTGGACAAGAAGGCAATGCGGCAAGAGGCAGCCTATGCATCACCGTTCCCCTGCCGAAGGGCCACAAGGTGTTCTTCCTGCGGGAGACGGTGCTGAAGGCAGACCTCAGCCAGATCTACCGCTCGTACACGTCGACGAAGGGACAGCCATCCTACAGCCGAGCATGATGGTCGGGATCCTGCTGCACGCCTACCTCCGCGGGGCGCGCAGTTCGCGCAAGATCGAGCGCATGCTCTACGAGGACACTCCGATGCGGTATCTGTCCGGCAACCAGCAGCCGGACTTCTGGAAGATCGCGCCCTTCCGGACGCGGCACCTGGACGCGTTGGCGGCTCTGTTCGCCCAGAAGGTGGCGGCGGTACGGGCCGCCCTGGTGGGACTCGAGGGTCGGGCCATGGATGGCAGCAGGCTCCTGGCCAACGCCTGGAAGCATCGGGCGATGAGCTAAGAGCCGATGCAGAAGGAAGAGCAGCGGCTCGAGGCCGAGACCGCTGAAGTTCTCGCACGGAGGCTCGACCACTACGCCCACAGCGTTCTAGCTTATCTAGATCCCCCTGAAAAAGTGGAATTGACGGGTAGCCGGGCGGGGCCGCGCATTGGGGTATCACCCGGTTTCCCCATCTAATCAGATCCCGCCCGCTACAGGCGGGCGGCTCGGCGGAGGTTGTGCGCGAGGATGGCCAGTCCTACGCCGGTGGCCACCCAGTCGTAGCTCCTATAGCGGGATCTGTCGAGACCGTATCCTCGCTTGAGTCTGCTGATGGTGGCCTCACTGCCGGATCGCCAGGCCTGCGCTCTGCGGAATGATCGCGTTTGCTGAAGTCGTCGACGCTCTTCCGAGATCTTGCCGCGTTTGGGGATGGCCGCGTTGCGCACCCCGAGCTCGCGACAGCCGCGTAGGTTGGCTCCGCTGTCGCAGCCGCGATGGGTAGCGAGGATCTGCGGTGCTCGACGGAACCGCTTCTTGTGCCGGCGCACAGCAGGGAGGAGGGCGTCGCCATCCGGCGGATTGCCCCGTTCCACCGTGTAGTCGGTGACAAAGCCGCCTTCCGCTTCGATGATCTGGGCCTTGTATCCGAACTGGACCGGCTTTCCGAGCTTGCCCTTGACGATCGGCCTGGCATCAGGATCCGCAAGGCTGACCATCCGGTCGGGAATGTGGTGCTCTCCACGACGTACCGCCTGGTGCTGGGCAACCACCCGTTCGAGCAGTTCGATCACCCGATCCAGCTGCAGGGCGAGCCGCCGCGCAGGGCGAGCCACCTGCTCCGAAGCCGTAGACACCGCCTCGTCCACCTGCTGCCGGACGCGCCTTGCGGCGCGCACCTGAGTTGCCGCGATCTGTGCGATCCCTGCCGTGACCGCGCGCACAGTCTCCACCGTTTGTCCGGTTCGGCGCCTCAGGTGTTTGGCGATCAGAAGAATCCGCCGCTTCACACTGCGCGTGCGATCGGTGAGTCGTTCTACACCGTTGCCCACAAGCGCATGGATCTTCAGGCCGATGCGGGTAACCTGGCGAATACCATCGGCGATCAACTGGCTGTCCGTGGGATTAGTGAATGTTCGCCTCGACCGCGGCCGAGTCGATGCGCATGCGACGGCCACGGATCACCTTCTCGTCTCGTAAGCCGTCGATCACCGCCGCGTTGACCTGAGCCAGCGCCTCCGGCCCCAAGCGGTGGCGCCACTTCGTCAAGCTGGTCGGGTGCGGCACCTCGTCCGTTAGTCCCAGACGGCAGAACCGCCGCCAGTGGATGCTGTCGGACACCTCTTGCAGCACCGCCGCGTCGCTCAGCTGGTAGCGATCCTTCAGGTAGAACAGTCGCAAGACTTGTGTCAGCGGCAGCGACGGCCGGCCCTGCTCAGGGTTTAGGACGCGGGCTAATGGAGCCAGGACCTCTGGGTTGTCCAGCAGCGCATCGACCCTTCGGAGCTCCTCCGGCAACTGCCACACTTCTGCCGGCAGCACCGAACTCCACAGATCCAACTGCGCCGAATCCACCCTGATCATCTGCTCTCACTGCAGGAATGGCGCCTGCTTCGCAGAAGCCACCCTCAGTGGGTTTCCCCCCTAGCGAACGATTGGCTTAGACACCTACTCATTCGCCATCAGGAGGGGAAACTCCTTAATTTTTCCCCTGCTCCCCGCACTTTTTCAGCGGAATCTAGCTAGGGCCCGTGCCGCGCCATGCCTCACCCTCTCCGCTGGATTGAAGACTACTCCGGGCCGGCGCAATGAGCCTTTCCGCGCTGCGGCGCCATCCCAAAGGAGCAGGTTGCGCACTGCGGTCAATGCCGTGTGGACCAGTGCATCGGCTGGGGCCAGCGGCCCAGCCAATTGCCGCTGCCCATGGTCTTCCGGCAGAATTCGGCGTCTCCAGCGATCACTCGCCCATTGCTTGCGATGGCACCGATCCAGGCCTGCGTGGACGTATCTGCATGGTCATTGTGGCTATTCGACAGTAGCACTGCTCGGTCGCGTTCGGCTCGTGGCCAGGTGGCTCGCGCGTCGCATCGGTTGTCCACTCAGGGAGCCTCGGAGGGCACCGCCAACGGACATCCCCTTCCCCTGGGCAGGTCCGGCGAGCCGCCCAAGTCCGCGTTCAGCCGGCCCCGTCGGTGCCGAAGAGCTGATCAAGCGCCCCGAGGACACTCTGGCGGTCCGTGACGCGCAGGCTGCGAAAGTGCGGGTGACTGATCTCGGAGAGCGTGCTGCCAAGCCCTGACGGCCGCCCGTGCGGACGCACCTCGACGTACGCGAACAGCCCGACCACGGGAAGCATGCCCTGGACGAGGTCCTTCGCCAGGCGGTTGTCGGCGTCGCCCCAATTGTCGCCGTCCGTGAAGTGCAGCACGATCGACTGCTGTCCCCGGCCGAAGGACTCCCGGCTGTATTCGGCGGCCAGCCGGTAAGCCGCCGATACCTTGGTGCCCCCGGACTCGGCACGCCGGAAGAACTCCTCTTCGCTGACGCGCTGGGCTTCCGTATGGTGGATCAGGTAGACGATCTCGAGCGGTCCGTAGCTCCGGCGGATGAAGTTGGTCAGCCAGTAGAAAAAGCTGCGGCAGAGCTGCTTCTTCTCGTCGCCCATGCTTCCCGAGACATCGCGCAACGCGATGATGCGGACGTCGGGCGCCGGAGCGCGTTGCGACGCCACGCTGCGAAACCTGAGGTCCTCTTCGGTCAGGCTGAGTGGCCGGCCGGTCGCCCTGGACCGGATCAGCGCCAGCCGCATGCTCTCGCGCCGGGCGAGAGATGCCCAGCGGCCGACGCGCGCCAGGCTCTCGGCATCGTTTCGCTGAACGCCCCGGCCGCCGGGAGGTGCGATCTCCGGCAGCTTCCATCGCCTGTCCAGAACCTGCGCGATCTCTTCGCGGAGCCAGTCGAGCACATTCTCGCCGGGTGCGTCGCCCGCTCCGTTGCCGCTCCCCGGGCCCTCGATCAGGATGCCGCGCCCGGCATCCGCAAAGCGCAGCCGGCGCTCCCGTAGGACGGGATACGTGACGCGCAGGTTGTGCTCATCTCCGCCCACGATGGCCTCCTCGGCCACCAGGTCGCGCAGATAGCCGCTGAGCGCCTGGCGCAGCCGTTCCTCGTGGCGGGCGGCGTCGCGTTCGGCGCTGCGCTCGAGAAAGTAGTCGTCCAAGGGAAATCCCTCCGCAGCGGGCCCGTGGCCAGCCTATGCGGAGGGAATGATGGCGGTGCGCGGCTACGGTAGCCTGATGGCGTCCGCGACGCGCGTCCGGCCGAAGAAGCCGCCGATCATCAGGAGGTCTCCCGCTCGCGCGCGCTGGCGTTCGGCGAGCGACAGCGGGTCGAGCAGATGGACGTACTGCAGGCGGAACCCCGGAATGTGCGTCAGAGCCGCGGACGTCCGGCCGAGGAGGCGTGTCACCTCGTCCTCGCCGTGGTCCCGGAACAGGCTGCGCGCTTCGCGGAGGCAGGCGTAGATGCGCGAAGCGTTGCGGAGCTCTTCCGGCATCAGCTTG
>JAJZVM010000129.1 GCA_021845645.1 Bacillota bacterium | reverse complement strand
TCGGGGGCGGCTCGATCCTGATCCCCGATGCGATCGAGGGTACCTCGCAGGTGATCCGCCCCGAGCACTTCGCGGTGGCGAACGCGATCGGCGCCGCGATCGCCCAGGTCGGGGGGGAGATCGACAAGGTCTTCGACCTCGAGGGCGTCAGCCGCGAGGAGGTCCTCGCGCGGGCCAGGGCAGAGGCGACCGCCCGCGCGGTCGAGGCCGGCGCCAAGCCGGGCACGGCGCAGATCGTCGACTTCGAGGAGGTGCCGCTCGCCTATCTGCCGAGCCGCGCCTCGCGCATCCGCATGAAGTCGGTCGGAGATCTCGAGGAGGTGGGCTAGGGATGTGGATCCTGCGTGAGGACGAGGTCTCGGCCATCGCGGTGGGCGCCGGCATCCTCGGCGCCGGCGGCGGCGGCAGCCCCTACCTCGGCCAGTTGCAGCTGACAGGGCTCTTGCGCGAGGGGCGGCGGGTCGGCATCATGCCGGCGGGCGAACTCCAGGACGACGACCTGGGCTGCGGCGTCTCGGGCATGGGCGCTCCCACGGTGGGCATCGAGAAGCTGCCGCGGGGCGACGAGATGTGGCAGTCGGTGCACGCGATCGAGCAGCATCTCGGCAGGAAGTTCCGCTTCCTCGTGGTCGGCGAGGTGGGCGGCGGCAACGCGATCGAACCGCTGATCGCCGGCGCCTACGGCGGCCTGCCGGTGATCGACGCCGACCCGATGGGGCGCGCCTTCCCCGAACTGCAGATGGACACCTTCATGATCTACGGCGTACGGCCCTGGCCGTTCGCCCTGCACGACCCGCAGGGCAACTCGGCCGTATTCGGGCCGGTCGACAGCGCCAAGACGGCGGAGCGCATCGGGCGCGCCGCGACGGTGGCGATGGGGGGCTCCGTCGCGCTCGCGCTGCCCGTGATCACGGGCGGGGAGCTGAAGTCCTACGGCATCCACGGCACGCTCTCGCTGGTGCACAGGCTCGGCAGGGCCGTCGAAGTGGCGAACAGGCAAAAGGACGACCCGATCGCCGGGATCGCCTCGGTGGTGCCCGCCCAGGAGCTGTTCGTCGGCAAGGTGGTCGACGTCGAGCGTCGCACGACGGGGGGCTTCGCGCGCGGTCGCCTGCAGATCGCGGGGCTTGGGGGCTACCAGTCCGAGAACATGCAGATCGACATCCAGAACGAGTTTCTCATCGCCTACCGCGACGGCGTGCCTGTGGCCACGGTGCCCGACATCGTCGCGCTGATCGAGGAGGAAAGCGGCCTGCCGCTTGGCACGGAGGCCCTGCGTTACGGCCTCAGGCTGACGGTGGTGGGCATCCCGGCGGCCGCCAAGCTCAAGACGGAGCGGGCCCTCGCGGTCGTGGGGCCCAGGGCCTTCGGCTACGACGTCGACTTCCGGCCGCTGCCCGGCGACCTGCCGGAGGCGGCACTGCAGGTGGCCGGCTGAGGGAGGGATCCCCGGCGGCGAAGGCGCCAAGACGTTGAGGAGGCAGGTTGGACGATGCGCATTTCGGTGGACGTGGGCGGCACCTTCACGGACGTGGTGGCGCTCGACCCGGAACTGGGCACTGTGCGGCTCGAGAAAGTCGAGACGACGCCGCGGGACCCCGCCCTGGGCGTCCTGCAGGGGTTCGCGCGGGCGGACGTGCCGATCGCGGGTGTGGACTACTTCATCCACGGCACGACGCTCGGCCTGAACGCGCTCCTGACGCGGACGGGGGCCGTCGTGGCGATTGTCGCGACCGAGGGCTTCCGCGACGTCTACGAGCTCGGCCGCACCGACCGCGAGCCGATGTACGACTTCAAGTACCGCAAGCCCCCTGTGCTCGTGCCGCGCCACCTCCGCTTCGAGGTGCCCGAGCGCATGGACTACCGCGGCAGGGTGCTCAGGCCTTTCGACCGTTCGCGGGCTGCGGAGGTGGCCAGGCAGGTCAGGGCCAGCGGGGCCGGGGCCGTCGTCGTCAGCTTTTTGCACAGCTACGTGAATCCCGAGCACGAGCTCGCGATGGAGCAGGTCCTCGCCGAGGTCTGCCCGGAGCTCGCGGTGACGCTCTCGCACCGCCTCACCCGCGAGTACCGGGAATACGAGCGGACGAGCACGGCCGTGATCGACGCCTACATCAAGCCGATCATGGGCAGCTATCTCGACCGCCTCGACGGCGCCCTGCGCAGCCAGGGCTTCCAGGGCCGCTTTCTTCTGACACGTTCGGGCGGCGGCGCCATGACCGTCGCGGCGGCGAAGGAGGAGCCCGTCCACTCGGTGATGTCGGGCCCGGCCGGCGGCGCCGTAGGGGCGGCCTACCTTGCGCAACTGACGGGGCATGCGAACCTGATCACGCTCGACATGGGCGGCACGAGCCTCGACACGACGATGGTCGTAGGGGGGCAGATCTCGATCGACAACGAGGCCAGCATCGAGACCTTGCCCATCTCGACGCCGATGATCGACATCCGCACGATCGGCGCCGGCGGCGGCAGCATCGCCTGGATCGACGAGGGCGGCGCGCTGCAGGTGGGGCCGCAGAGCGCAGGGGCCCTGCCAGGGCCGGCCTGCTACGGCCGCGGCGGCGAGGCCGCCACGTTCACCGACGCGGCGCTGGTCGTCGGCTACCTCGACGCGGTCAACTTCCTCGGCGGCCAGATGCAGATCCAGGGCGACCTCGCCGAGGCGGCGGTGCGCGCCATCTCCGAGCGGCTCGGCCTGGAGCCCGCACAGGCCGCTGCCGGCATCGTGCGCATCGCGGAGGCGAAGATCACCGGGGCGATCCGCGAGATCTCGGTCGAGCGGGGCCACCATCCGAAGGACTTCGCCATCCTGGCCTTCGGCGGCGGCGGCGGCTTCGTCGCCTGCAACGTGGCGCGCGAGATCGGCATCCCGACCGTCGTCGTGCCGCCGGGGCCCGCCAACTTCTCGGCGTTCGGCATGCTGATGGTGGACGTCGTCTACGACTACGCCCGCACGCAGGTGACGTCGCTCGAGGGCGCGGACATGTCGGCCCTCGAGGCGCTCTACGCCGCGTTCGAGCGGGAAGGGGCGGAGGCTCTCCGGCGCGACGGCTTCGAGCAGGACCGCCATCGCTTCGTGCGCTGGGCCGAGATGCGCTACGAGGGCCAGGAGCACACCGTGCGCATCGCCTTGCCGCAGGGGCCACTCGGCCCCGCGGCCGTGCCTGAGATCGCGCGGCGGTTCGGCGACCTGCACGAGATGCAGTACGGCCACCGCATGGACGATCCGGTGCACATCGTCACACTGCGCGTGCGCGCGATGGGCGTGATGTCGCGGCCGGCGATCGCCGAGATCCCGGCGGGCACGGGCGACGTCGCGGCGGCCCGCAAGGGCAGCCGGCAGGTCTACCGCCAGGACGCGGGGGACCGCGTCGACTACGCGGTCTACGGGCGCGCCCTGCTCCGGGCCGGCGACGAGGTGGCCGGGCCCGCCATCGTCGAGGAGCCGAGCTACACCCTGCTCCTGCATGCGGGCGACGTCATGACCGTCGGGCGGCACGGGGAGCTCGTCATCGTGATCGGAGGCAAGAACTGATGGGCGTCGACGCGATCACGTCGCAGGTCATCCACAACTATCTCCTCTCGGCGGCGCGCGAGATGCTGCGCAACCTGAAGCGCACCGCCTACGACACGGTGATCTACGAGATCCAGGACTTCGGCCTCGGCATCTACGACCGGAACTGCCGCCTGCTCGCCGAGGCGCCCGGCCTCGCCGTCTTCACGCGCGGCAACGACTACGGGCTGCAGAAGATGGTCGAGCTGCTCGGCGAGGAGAACATCCACGAGGGGGATGTGATCCTCTTCAACTGGCCGTACTGGTCGTCGAACCACACGCTCGACGTCCTGGTCGGCTCGCCGATCTTCGCGCAGGGCGAGCTGATCGGCTACACGGCGTGCAAGGCGCACTGGCTGGACCTCAACCAGAAAGACCCCGGCTACTGCCTCGATACGACGTCGATCCACCAGGAAGGCCTGATCCTGCCGGGCATGAAGATCTACGACCGCGGCGTCTACAGCCGCGATCTCGAGCGCCTGATCCGCTTCAACAGCCGCATCCCCGACAGGGTGATCGGCAACATGAACGCGCAGATCTCCTCCTGCCACACCGGCGAGAGGCGCGTGCGGGAGCTCGTGGAGAAGTTCGGCGCCGGGACGTTCAAAGAGGCGGTCGAGCAGATCCTGGACCACGGCGAGCGCCTTTCGCGGGCGCGCCTCGCGGCCTTGCCCAAGGGCACCTTCACGGCCGAGGAGTGGGTCGACGACGACGGCGTCGACCGGGACACGATGCTGAAGATCAAGGTGACGGTGACGATCAGCGAGGACGAGTTCCTCGTGGACCTCACGGGCTCGTCGGATGCGGTGCTCGGCCCGATGAACATGCCCGTCGGGTCGACGCTCGGCGTCTGCGGCCTGGCGTTCAAGGCCTTGACGACACCCGACTCGCCCGCCAACGAGGGCAACTTCCGCCCGCTCAAGGTGATCGCGCCGCCAGGCTCGCTCTTCAACGCGCAGCCGCCCGCCGCGACCTTCATGATGTGGTCCGACCTCTATCTGCCCGAGGTGATCTGCAAGGCGCTCGCCCCCGCCATGCCGGACGTCGTGCCGGCTGCGTCGGGCGGCGACATCTGCTCCTGGATGGGGGTGGGGGTGCACCCGGACACGGGCAAGATCTGGCTCGAGGCGAGCAACGAGGCGGTGGGGTTCGGCGGCCACATGGGCGGCGACGGCGAGAACGGCATCATGCACCTCTCGGAGCCCGGCTGCCGCAACAACCCGATCGAGGTCATGGAGACGAAGGCGCCGCTGCTGATCGAGCACTACGGGCTGCGTCAGGACTCCGCGGGACCGGGGAGGCACCGCGGCGGGCTGGGCGTGACGCGCGTCTACCGCTTCCTCGCGGACGCGACGGCCCTGACGATGGTCAAGAAGACGAAGACGCGTCCTTGGGGACTCGAAGGCGGCGGCGAGGCGGACCCGAACCACGTCGTCGTCTGGGCCGGCACCGACCGCGAGTTGCGCGGGGGATCCGTCTACGAGCAGATGCGCACGGGCGAGGTCATGGTGAACGCGTCGGGCGGCGGCGGCGGCTGGGGTGACCCGTATGCGCGCGACCCGCAGAAGGTCCTGGCGGACGTGCGCGGCGGCTACGTGTCGCTCGAGGCGGCCCGCAGGGACTACGGCGTCGTGATCGACGAAGGCCGCATGGCCGTCAACGAGAGCGCGACCGCCGCGCTTCGCCGGGGCCGTCAGAGCGGCTGAAGAGAATCGGACTGGCGGTGGCGCCGGGCGGGGAGCATGAAGCTCCGGGCCTGGCGCCACGTTTCGTATGGCGCCAGGGCGTTCGGCCGGCATCTTCCCACCCGCGCGCATAGGCTGGTGACAGCGCGCACCTGACGCCTTGCCACGCTGGAGGGATGGAAGATGAACGGTCAGCCGCCAGCAGTGACGCCCTGCTTGGCTCAGCGCGGCGATTGTCGTCGCCGTGGTGTCGGCTGGGGCCGGCTACCTCTTGCCAGCAGGTTGCGCGGCAGGCCCAAAGCCAGCTGACGAAGACTACGTTCCTGATCGGCCGCGGCTACTGTGTCGACGCGGCACAACAGTTCGGCGCGGTGCCCGACGGCGCGCCGCAGCATCTGGAGGCTGAACGGGATGGCTCGTAGGCCAGGGAATGTTCGGCGATCCACCATGTGGGCACAGACGTCGAGCCCCGCGAACACCCTGACGAGCCATCCAGTAACCGTGTGAGCGGTACCGGCGAATAGAAGGTGTGCGCCATCAAGGTGGAGAAACCTGTCAAGTCTGGATGTGGAGCCGCGAGGGGGGACAGAGGTGCGAAAGCATTTGGCCGCCCTCGCGGCTTGCGTCGCGCTTCTGGGCGCGTGCGGCCAGGCGCGGCCGACGGCGGCTCCGATGCCGTTCCCTGCGAGGTTTGACGGCATCCCGGTTCGCCATGTCGCCTGGCAGAAGCGACTTCCGTACCTCTACGCGCAGCCATGGCGCGTCGTTGCGCCGAAACCCTTCACCCTGACCCCGCTGCAGGCACTCCGGCGGACCGAGTCCACTTGGGCCATCGCGCTGCGGCTGGCGAGATTCATCTATATCCAGCCCGCGGGGCTGCGCGGGGGCCGGACGGGCAACCCCGCCTCGGTGTATCTGATCGAGTTTGTGGGGAAGAACCTCGGCCTCAACTCGGCTGGTCCCGAGATGCCGCAGCCGCCGACGCTGGAGTTCGAGGTGGCGGCCGTGAACGGGCGTACGGGCGCCGCCGAGCAGCTCACCGGCGGCGAAGTGCATGGCGTCATCCAGGGTGGGCGCGTCCCGGTCCTTTGGCCCGAATCCAAGGAGGCACGGCAGGTCGCCGAGATTCCGCGCGACAGATATCCGTCGATGTACGGCCTCATGAGCCCCGAGTACCTGGCGGGCGTCACAAGCCTCTGGCGGGACGGGTCGGTCGCGGAGTACGGCGAAGTGTGGGATCCGCTCTACGTCTACACGGCGGATCAGGGCGGCGGGGCCACGCTGGGTACGCTGCTCAACTATGCGACGGACCTCGGCCTCATAGCGCAGTACGACGTCTCGTTCACGTGCCCGAGAAAGGTCGGCAGGCTCGAGATCACCGCGGTCCATGGCGAAGTCGTCTCACTTCGGGCGGCGTCCGGAGCCAAGGGGACGTTCGACCTCAAGACGCACGCCTGGTCGTTCGAGTAGGCAAGAGATCGACCCGCTCGGAAGATCCAAAGAGGTCGGGCGGACCGCAGACGGAGTTCCCGCCGGGCGAGGGTCTCGATCTCGCCCGGGGCAAACCAAGAGGCCCTTCGACGAGGATACGGTGCCTGAAGGTGGAACACTCCCCGTGAAACGGCTCGCATGTCCCGGGGAGGTGCCATATGGCCCGGCACAGGAGCCTTGCCGCGAAGGTGGGCGCGGCTGCGGTGACGCTGCTCGCCGCAGCGTTGGCCGCAGCGTGCGGCCAGGCGCAAGGCAACGGCGCGGCGCCCGTGTCCGGACGGATCGCCGGGCGGTTGCCCGCTCGGCTCGCCGCGGCGCCCTGGCGGCCCACCGCGATCGATTTCCTTTCGCCGCGAGAGGGCTACATGGTCGGCGAGCGCTGCCGCCCGGGCCAGGCCGACTGCCAGGGTGCGTTCGGCGCCACGGGCGACGGCGGCCGGACCTTCGCCTGGACTGCGCTCGGGCCGGGTGAACCGAGCTGGCTGCAGATGCTGGACCCCAGCCACGGCTGGGTGCTCGTCGGCGCGCCCGGGCAGGTGGGGCGCCTCTTGGCCACAAGCGACGGGGGGCGCAGCTGGCGTGCGGTCGGGCAGGGCCTCGATTTTATCGCGCCGCCGCACTTCCTTGGCCCGAGCGTCGGGGTGGCAGTCGCCGGGGTTGCGGGGGCTTCGCCTCCCGGCGACACGCGACTGGTCCGCACGGAGGACGGCGGGCGCACCTGGCAGACCGTCGGTACGAGCGGCTACGCGCCCACGAGCGTCGACTTCCTTAGCCCGTCCGTCGGCTACGTGGCCGGCTGGCGCTGCGCGGCGCAGGGACCGAGCGCGGCGTGCGAGGGCGCGATCCTCGGCACGAGCGATGGCGGCGGGAGCTGGCGCGTGCTGCAGACGGTGGGCATGTCGAACGTCGCCAACGGTGGGGCATTCGCACTCGATTTCGTGACGCCCCGAACCGGTTTTGCCGTCCTGCCGTCGCTCGACGGCTGCACCATGGGCGGCTGCCTGCCGGAGCTCGAGGCGACCAGCGATGGTGGCGCCACCTGGCGCGTCCTGCAGCCCGCGTACCATTGGGGGCCGCAGATCAGCGCAGGCTGGCCGGGGGGACCGCAATTCGCGGACGCGAACGTCGGCTGGCTCACTCTGTCACCGGGCGCGGGTCCCGGGGCGGGCGGCGTTCTGGTCACCCTGGATGGCGGCCGCACCTTCCGGCAGTTCTTCGCCCGCACCTTCGTCGCAGGCTCCCTCGATCCCCTGGGCGCCATGGCCTACGCCATCGCGGGGCCCAACCCCGCCCTCGGCGGCGGGGCCGGCACGCTCGTCCGCATCACGGCGCAGGGGAGGGTCCGGCAGATCTGGCCCGTCGCGCCGATCCGCGGCGTTGTCTCGGGTTCGGGAAAGACGCTTTACGGCGTCGGACTGGTCTATGACCCGAGTGCCCTGGTGCGCAGCGGCGATCGCGGCGGCACGTGGTCCTTCGTGGCCGATCTTCCCGGCACGGCGCCCTATCTCGTCTCCTTCGCCTCCCGCGAGCATGGCTACCTCCTGGCGGCCAGCACCTGGCCACACCCAGGCGGCCTGCTCTTCGAGACGGGCGATGGCGGCCGACACTGGGGCAGGGTCGGTCTCGTTCTCCATGACGACCCGCGCCTCGTGCGCTTCTACCGCCACGGAACAGGCGTCGCCGTCCTCTACCGCGAGACGGGAGGTGCGATCCTGCGCACGGCGGACGGCGGCAGGACGTGGGTCCGGTACGCGGGGCTGCCGGATGGCTACACCTGGGCCCTCGACTTCCCGACACGCGATCGGGGATACGCGTACGTCGGCGGGCCCGGGCAGGCGGTGCTCTACGAGACTGCGGACGGCGGGCGCCGCTGGCATGTCCTGCTGCGGGAGAAACACGTGCCGGCCAGGGCCTGGCCAGGTTCGGCAATGGCGTTCGACGCGGGGGGCCTCGGCATCGTGCAGCGCTACGCGGACAGCGGCAAGTACCTCCTGACGCGTGACGGCGGGCGGACCTGGCGCACCCTCGACCTGACGGCTGCCGGGGCACCTGCGGCCATCGCAGTGCAGGGTGGGGCCACAGCCCTCATCCAGACCACGACGGGCCTCCTGCGCACGCAGGACGGCGGGCGGAGCTGGCTCTACGTGCCGTGAAACCAACCGCGCGGGCAGGAGCGTTCTACTCTGTTGGAACGAGGATACGGGAGGCGACCCAGATGAACCTGGCCAAGGTGCGGCCGAGCCTGCTCGGTCTTCTCGCATCCGGCGCGCTGCTCGGGCTCGCGCTGCCGGCGGCGCCGTCGGCGGCCGCTCAGCCGCAGGCGAACGTCGAGAGCGTCGACTTCGTCACACCCCAGATCGGCTTCGCCGTCATCGCGAGCGGCGATGCGGCACAGCCCGCCCCGAAACTCTATGAGACGGTGGACGCGGGTCGGAATTGGGCCCCCGTTGCAGGCGGGCTGCCGACACAAAGTGCGAATCCCTACATGGGAGCCACGGTTGCCTTCGCGACCCGCTCGGACGGGATCGCGCTCATGTTCGCGGGCGTCGGCGCCTGCCAGGCCGCTTGGGACGCGTACCGCACCGCGAACGGCGGCCGGACCTGGCGGCCCGCCGGCAAGATCCTTGGGTCCGACGGCCCGATCGCCGCGGCAGCCGCCGCAGGGGCGTCGCCCTGGCTGTTGAACGGTTCCTGCGCCGGTCCGTACGCCCAGCTCTATCGCAACTCGGGGACGACCTGGCCGCAGGCGCGCATGTTCCAGCTTTCCGCCGCGGCAGCGAAGACCCACTTCAGCCCATCGGCGGTATCCCTGCAGCGCTACGACGGACGGCGGGCGTTCCTCGCGATCGCCTATTATCCGGGGCAGCCCGGCCCTGGGACGCCGCTCATCACGGGCTTCGGCACCGCGAGCGGCGGCGCCGCCTGGCAGG
Source organism: Bacillota bacterium (assembly GCA_021845645.1). Next base: position 1,919 of record JAJZVM010000129.1, on the reverse strand, counting down.
CCGTCGCGATCGGCAGCCGGGCACTCCGCGGCACGGTGCGGGCGGTCGGCTTCTATTCCGCCGCCCTGGGACTGGCGGCCGTAGCGACGCAGAACGGCAGCACGAGCCTGCAGCTCACGCGCGACCACGGCGCAACCTGGCTGCCCGTGCAGGGCGTCCGCATTCCGAATGCGGGCTACATCCCCTATGTCCGCTCGATCCAGTGGCTCAGCCCGCAGGTGGCCGACGTTGTGGTCGGCCAGACGCTCTGGCGCACGGCGGACGGCGGCGGCACATGGCGTGCCATCACGCAGGCGTGGCCCAACTGACGATCACGTGGGCGCGGCGCACGGACCTCAGCGCCTGAAGCGCATGCGCGGGTCGAGCATGTCGCGCAGGGCGTCGCCCAGCTGGTTGAAGCCGATCACGAGCAGCAGGATGGCGATCGCAGGCACCGTCGAGACCCACCACTGCGTCATGAGAAAGCTCTGGCCCTGGGCGATCATCAGGCCCCACTCGGGCGTCGGCGGCTGTGCCCCGAAGCCGATGAAGGAGAGGCCCGCAGCGATCAGCAGCACGGAGCCCATGTCGAGGGTGCCCTCGACGAGCAGCGGCGTGAACGCGTTGGGCAGGATGTGGCGGAAGAGGATGCCGACCTGCGGCAGTCCGATCGAGCGCGCCGCCTCGACGAACTCGAGCTTGCGCAGCGCCAGTACCTGCGCCCTCGCGAGGCGGGCGTAGATCGGCCAGTACGTGACCGAGATGGCGATCAGTGCGTTCGTCAGGTTCGGCGTCAGGATGGCCGAGATGGCCATCGCCAGGATCAGGCTTGGAAAGGCCAGGAACATGTCGGTGATCCGCATCAGGATCTCGTCCCACCAGCCGCCGAGCCAGCCCGCGAAGAGGCCCATCAGGGTGCCGATCGTGCCGGCCGAAAGCACGACGATCAGCGAAGACTCGAGGTCGATGCGCGCGCCGAAGACGATGCGGCTGAAGACGTCCATGCCGAGGTCGTCCGTGCCGAGCCAGTGCTTGGGGCTCGGCGGCAGCAGGCGGATGCCGAGATCGGTGGCGGTCGGGTTCCAGTGCGTCAGCAGTGGCGCGAAGACCGCCAAAACAATGAAGAAGAGGATGATCGCCAGACCGGAGACGGCCATCGGGCTCCTCAAGGCTGTGCGCAGCAGCCCCAAGAGGGGATGGCGCTGCGACGGCAGGCGCGTGGCCTCTAGCGGCTCGAGGGTCCCGAGCGGGTTATTGGCAGACAGATCAGGACCTCCCTCGCAGGTGGCGCGGTGGTCAGACGTAGCTGATGCGTGGGTCCAGGAAGGCGTAAAGCAGGTCGACGATCAGGTTGACGACCGAGTAGAGGACTGCGGCGACCAGCGTGACGCCGAGCACGGCCGGCACGTCGACGTTCGTCACCGAGAGGGTGGCGAAGCGGCCGATGCCGGGCCAGGCGAAGATCGTCTCCGTCAGCACGGCACCCTGCAGCAGGCTGCCGTAGGAGAGGCCGATGACGGTGATGGTGGGGATCAGGGCGTTGCGCAGGGCGTGGCCGAGGATCACCCGGGATTCCGGGGAGCCCTTGGCCCTGGCCGTGCGGATGTAGTCCAGGCCCAAAACCTCGAGCAGGCTCGAGCGGACCATCCTCGCGATGATGCCCGCGGAGGACCAGCCCAGCACGAAGGCGGGCAGCACGAGGTGCCAGAGCGAGTCCGTGAAGGCCGGCCAGTCACCGCTCAGCAGGGAGTCCAGCACGACCATGCCGGTGATGTGCGGCGGCGGCATGGTGTATGGGCCCAGCTGTCCCGGACCCGGCAGCCAGCCGAAGTGGACGTAGAGGATGCCGAGCAGCACGAGCGCCGTGAAGAAGACCGGCAGCGAGACGCCGCTCAGCGCGAGGATGCGCGCGACCTGGTCGACCCAGCCGTCGCGGAAGA
>JAJZVM010000128.1 GCA_021845645.1 Bacillota bacterium | reverse complement strand
CCTGACCGCGAGTGGAAGTCTCCCTTACCGTGCTTGGAAGGGAGCCTTCACCCGTGCAACTGCGTCAGGTCGAGATCTTCGCCTTGCGGATGCGTCTTCGGCATCCTTTCGAGACCAGCTTCGGTCGGGAAGACGACCGGGAGTTCCTGCTGGTGCGCGCCGAGACCGACGATTTCACCGGCTGGGGCGAGGTGACCGTCTCCCGCGATCCCTTCTACTGCTATGAGACCGTGGCGACGGCGCAGTCCGTGCTCCACGACTACCTGGTCCCCTGGGCCCTCAAGGCGCCCATCACCCACCCGGACGACCTGCAGGAGCGCCTGGCTCAGGTGCGCGGCCACCAGATGGCCAAGGCCGGCCTCGAGGGCGCCGTGTGGGACCTCTACGCGCAGGAGCTCGGACTGCCGCTCAGCCGCGCCTTGGGCGGCACGCGGCAGGAGATCGAGGTCGGCATCTCGATCGGCATCGAGCCGACGGAAGCACTCCTCCTGAAGCAGGTGGAGCGCTTCCTCGGTGAAGGGTATAGGCGGTTCAAGATCAAGGTCAAGCCTGGCGTCGACTACGACCGGCTCAAGGCGGTGCGCAGGGAGTTCGGCCAGATCCCGATGATGGCGGACGCGAACTCCGCCTACACGCTCGAGGACCTGCCGCTGCTGCAGCGGCTGGACGAACTCGACCTCATGATGATCGAGCAGCCCCTCTCCTACGACGACATCATCGACCACGCCACGCTGCAGAGGCAGCTCAAGACGCCCATCTGCCTCGATGAGAGCATCCACGGGCCGGAGGACCTCAGGAAGGCGATCTCGCTGGGCTCGGGGCGCATCCTCAACATCAAGATCGGCCGGCTCGGGGGACTCACGCAGTCCATCAGGAGCCACAACCTCTGCCAGGCGGCCGGCTGGCCCGTCTGGTGCGGCGGTATGCTGGAATCGGGGGTGGGAAGGCTGCACAACGTCGCGATCACCACCTTGCCTGGCTTCACCCTTCCTGGCGACACCGCCGCAAGCAGCCGCTACTGGCAGGAGGACATCATCGAACCCGAAGTGACCGTATCGTCCGAGGGCACCATACAGGTGCCGGACAGGCCCGGCCTTGGGCACAAGGTACGCGAGGACATGGTACGATCGATGGCCCACGCCCACTGGACGCTGCGGCGCTAGATGGATAGATCCAGGGAAGGCCCGCTGAGCCGCCAGGATGCGCTCCTCGCCGCGGCCGCCAGCGTCTTCGCCCAGCAGGGCTACCACGCCGCGACCGTCGCGGCGATCGCCCGGCGGGCGGGCGTGGCCACCGGCACGTTCTACCTCTACTTCCCCTCGAAGGAGCAGTGCTTCGCCCAGCTGATCGCCCTGCTCTACGACGAGGTGCTGCAGGAGGTGCGGCAGCGGCGCCACGGCGCCGCAAGCGTGCTCGTCAAACTGGACCGTTCGGTGCAGGCCGTTCTCCAGTGCTTTCGGCAGCGGCGCGATCTCGCATCGATTGTGCTGCTTCAGGCGTCCGGCGCGACAAGAGCCGTGCAGGAACGGCTCGATGTGATCGAGGCCGAGCTCCTCGGGCTCCTGGCCACCGACCTGTCCGAAGCCGCACAGGACGGGCTGATCCCGCCGGGCGATTCCGCCCTGCGCGCCCGCCTCGTGCTGGGCGCGATGCGCGAGGCGCTCGTTTACGGCCTGCGCGGGGACGGCGTAGCGGAGCAGGAAGACGACGAGGTGCGCCGGTTCTTGCTGTGGGCCGTGGGTGGACAGGCGATCGCTGTTGAGGAATACGGGCCCGAACCGTCATAGAGGGTGTGGACTCCACCATCTGGAGGTGTTTCGTTGCAGCGCCATGCAGTCATCGCGACCGCCCTCGGCCTCATGCTGACCTGGGGCGGGAGTGTGCAGGCTGCGTCCGCGGCGCCCGCAGCGCCGTCCGTTCTGAATGTGGGTATCCTGGGCTCCTTCGGCAGCCTGGATCCCCTCCTGGCCAGTACGCAGGCCGCTTCGGACGTCCTCGGCGCCACCTCGGACGGCCTGATGAGCTATCGGCCCGCCACGGTAGGCGGGCATCTGCATTACGTCTGGCGGCCGGACCTCCTTGCCGCCGCTCCCCGCATCACCATCGTCGGCACGCCTGGCCCGGAGGCCGACGTGACCATCGTCTACCGCCTTCGCCGCGGCCTCAGGTGGTCGGACCGGAAACCCTTGACCGCCAAGGACATCCGCTTCACCTGGCAGGCCATCATGGAACCCGGCAACGGCGCCTACCAAGCCGGTTACAACCAGATCACGGCGATCGACACGCCGAACCGCGTCACCGCCGTGGTGCACATGCACGGAACGTTCGCGGCCTGGCAGACCCTGTTCTCGGAGCTTCTGCCCTGGCACGCCCTGCACGGCCGCGTCGCGACCATCGCGACGGACAAGTCCTACAACCGCCATCCGCTGTCCACGGGTCCGTATGCCGTACACCAGTACGGCGCGTCCAAGGTGGTCCTCGTGCCGAACCCCTATTACGCGGGGCAGGATGGGCCGCGCCCGACCTTCAAGGAGATCGTGGTCTCGTCCTACAGCCGTCAGTCGGACCTCGTCGCCGCCCTGCAGAAGCATGAGGTGGACCTGGCCGATCTCCTCACGCTGAGCACCCCCGAGGTGCACACCTTGCGGGGACGGCACCTTGTCGTCGCAAGCGTGCCTAGCGCGGTCTTCGAGCAGTTCACGTTCAACCTGCGCGATCCCATCGCCGGCGACCTCGCCGTCCGTCGCGCGTTCTACCTCGCGCTCAATCGCCAGCAGATCGCCGCCCGCATCTCGGGCGACCGCTGGCAGGTGGCCACGTCGGACCAGCCGCCGTGGAGCTGGGCTTTCAATCCCAAGGTGCCGGTGGTGAAGCAGAACATCGCCCAGGCGCGCGCCGCCCTGCAGCAGGACGGCTGGCAGATCGGCAGCGACGGCTACTTCCAGAAGAACGGGCAGGAGCTCATCCTGGACGTCTCCCTGACCCACACCCCGCTGCACGTGGCGATCATGAAGTATGTCAGCAGCGAGGAGGCGCAGGCCGGAATCCGCGTTCTGCCGGTGTATTTCACGACGCAGGCGCTGTTCGGTCCGAACGGCATGCTCGCGCAGGGCACCTACCAGGTCGGCGAGTTCGGTCTGATGAACAACGTTGACCCGGACGACGCGGCGATCTGGAACTCTGAGCTAGGCAGCCCGTACCACCAGGGTGACGACTTCTCGGGCTACCAGAATCAGAATGTCAACGCCTGGACGCAGGATGCGCTGAACCAGATGAACCAGTCCCTGCGCGCGCAGGACTACCGTCAGGTGCAGATGCAGCTCTACCAGGACCTGCCGATGGTGCCGCTTTTCTATATCTCCACCGAGGCGGCCTACAATCCGGTCAAGCTATCCCATGTGGCCCTTAGCGCCTACACGGGAACGCTTTGGGACGCGAACGCCTGGCGCCCGCCCAAACGGTAGCGGCAAATAGCGCCCCGCCGTGGACCGCGGCGGGGCGCTATTCTTGCCTCGTGACACGCAGGTCACTCCGGGCCACACGGACACGGCAATGGTGATAGCATATGGTGGATAGCGTAGGCCACCTGGCGCACGGTCCCTTGGCCATCTGGTCGCGCGCCACTTTCTCACGAAGGGAAGAAGCCCGGCCTCTCCCGGGCGCCGTCTACGTCTTTGCCGCAAGAGTTTCACCGTCTGATGGGCAACTGGGCCACCGGTGTTTCGGTCATCACCTGCGCCGGACCACAAGGCCCGCACGGCATGACGGCCAACGCCTTCCTCTCCGTTTCGCTCGAGCCGCCGCTCGTCCTCGTCTCGATCGGCCGGGATAACGACTCCCACGCGATCATCAGCGGCTCGAGGCGCTTCGCCGTCTCCTTCCTGGCGGCGACGCAGCAGGACGTGTCCGTCCATTTCGCCCAGCGCTTCAAGGACCCGGGGCAGGCGCTCCAAGGGATCGTCTGGCACCCCAGCCCTGGCGGCCTGCCCTGGCTGGATGGCGCCATCGGCCACCTCGAATGCGAGGTGACGGACGAAGTATTGGCGCAGGACCACACCCTGTTCCTTGGCCGGGTGCTGCATCTGGACGGTCAAGGCGATGCGCAACCCCTCGTCTACTTCCGATCGCGCTACACGACCGTCGACTGAAGAGCGCACGTCGCCATCGGCCCGAGACAGGGCGGTCGCCTATCCAATGTACCGTCCGCCCCTGAATTCGGTCGAGACCAGCACAAAGCAGATGGGGTTGTCGAAGGGATCGAGCGCGTAGAACGCTGTCTCGCCCCAGGGGAACTTGCCGACCTCCGTGAGGTCTTGCGCGCCGGCCTCGATGGCGCGCCGTCTGGTGGCCGCAAGGTCGTCCACCGCGAAGTAGATATACTGCTTCGGATGGTGACGCCAACCGTCGCCAAGCTCGTCGCCATCCGCCACCGGATCGTAGCAGGCGAGGATCGCCCCGCCGCAGTCGAAGTAGTGCCGGCCCGACGAAACGCGTTCGCCGGCCACGAGTAGCACATCCGCATAGAACCTCGCCGCCCGCTCGATGTCCGATACGGGCAGGATCACCCGGTACAGGCTGACATCGGATCGTTCCATACACGCCTCCTCCCCTGGGGGAACGCAGACGCCCGAGGACGGATCGTTCGCTGCCGAGCAGCCTCCTGCTTGAGGTCCATCTTCCACGCGCCGTCCGTGCCGGACTGCCGTGCCCAGCCGGGTTATTCATGACCGCCAGCGCGTGGGCTGCCTGCGTCGGCGGGCGGCATGGTACAGGTCACCCGTTCACGCAGGTGACATCCAACGTGGGTCCACCTTTGCGGCGCCGTCAAGGCGCCTGCCAAGTTGGCCGTTCGCATACGACATGGCGCTGCAGGTGTCCTGTGCCGCTAGTCGGCGATCCGCACCTGCTGAGGCAGCAGCAGGGATCCGAGGAAGCCTGCGACACCCGCGATCCAGAGCAGGCCGAGGACCTCTCGCACACCGGCCGCGTCCGCGAGCTGACCCAGCCACAGCATGACGACGCCACCGAGGCCGATCGCGAGTCCGATCGTCAACGACGAAGCCACCGCCTGGCGGCCAGGCAGCATTTCCTGCGCCAGGACGACCGTCGTGCTGAAGGTGGCGACGATCGCGAACCCCAGCACGCCCAGATCCACGAACTGCCAGACGCCGGGCAGCCGCGGCAGCAGGTAGAGGAGCGGCGTCGTCGCCACCCAGCTCCAGAGCATAAGGCTCCTGCGGCCGAAGCGGTCCGACAAAGGGCCGCCGACCATGGTGCCAAATGCGCCCATGATCAGGAAGAAGAAGAGGATGGCCCCGGAGAGGCTGGGCGACAGCCGGTGCAGGTGCGTCAGGTAGAGCGGGTAGAAGGTCAGCACGCCGTACTGCGCCGTGCTGCGCAACACCACGACCAGCACCAGGATCGAGAGTAGCAGCCACGGCACCGGCGCCGTCTTCATCTCGTGGGCAGGTCGCACCTGGGTCTCGCGCGGCGCAAAGAACCTCAGCACAATGACCGCGGCGGCCCCCGGCACCAGGAACCAGAGCACCCCCGTCATGCCGTAGGCGTGGGTGGTCAGACCCGCAAGAAGCGGGCCGAACGCGAACCCGATGTTGCCCCCGACCGAGAAGATGCTCATGCCGGAGGCGCGCTTCGCCCCAGCGGCAAAGTAGGCCCCGGACGCACCGACGGGATGGAATGCCGCCACGCCGACACCTGTGAGCGCCACCAGGGCCACGAACGACCCGTAGCCGCCTGCGAGCGAGTAGGCGGCGGTGCCGATGGCCGCCAGGGCAAGCGCGAACGGCATCAGCCAAGGCATCGGACGCCTGTCCGCGAGCACGCCGAACAGCGGCTGGATCACGGACGAGGTGAGATTCGACACCAGGATGACGAGTGCTGCGGCGCTGTAATTCAGGGAGAAGAGCGTCGTCGCGAGCGGCAGGAGAGCCGGGACAGCGCCAGAGTTCAGATCGGCGGTGAAGTGGGCGAAGCTTAGGCTCAGCAGCGCGCGTCGGTTCATCCCGCCGCAGGCACCCTCAGGTCAGCGATCGCCGCGTCGATCTCGTCAGCGGCCGCGGACGTCACGGGCTGGAGCGGTGGCACGGGGTCGCCCGCCGCAAAGCCGAGCCTGCCTGCCGCGTACTTGAGCCCAGGGATGCCGTAGCGGCGCGTTACAAGGGCGTTCAGCCGCGCAAGTGGCCGCTGCGCTTCGGCCGCCTCGGCGATCCGTCCTCCTTCGAACAGCGAGACGGCCTCGCGCATCTGCGCCGGCACAAGGTTCGCGAGCGCCGCGATCGTCCCGACGGCGCCATGGGCCATGGCGGCGAGGAGCGCCCCGCCCGATCCGACATAGTAGCGGAAGCCCGCAGGGCAGCTCGCGAGAATCTCCGTGAGCAGCGCGAGGTTGCCCGTCGAGTCCTTCATGCCGACGACGCCAGGAAGGTCGGCGATCTCGAGGATCTCCCGCACATCGAGTGTCATGCCCGTATAGGACGGGATGTGGTAGAGGTAGGTCGGGCCAATGGCGCCGATCGTCCTGTAGTAGGCCTGCAGAGCGGGTCCCTTGAGCTGCGGCGTGTAGTAATGGGGTGTGACGGCCAGGAGTCCGGTTGCCCCGAGCTGCATCGCCTCGTGCGCCAAGGCTGCGCTAGACTCCGTGGTCTCCGACCCGACCTGCACGAACACGGTGCGGTCGCCTGCCCCTTCCATCACTGTACGCACGGCGTCCAGGCGCTCCCGCTCCGAGAGATAGACGTACTCGCCTGATGAGCCGAGAACAAGGAAACCATCCACATCGGGCCCCAGTCGCGCGACGTTTGCGGCCAGTCCGTCGAGATCGAGCCGTCCCTTGGCATCGCGCGGGCTGATCAGTGGAGCCAGGATTTCTGCCGGCATCGCTGGGATCACCTCGGATGCTCCCATTCTGCCCTGCACCGGTTCTCACCTGCGCCCGGAGGCGCTTCCATCCGGCTGCGGCATGTCTAGCCTGCCCAACATCTGGGCAACGCTGGAGCCGGGAGGCCACGAAGATGCTTAGTCGTCGTTTCGAAGAGGATGGCGTCATTGCGGGACATCTCGGCAAGTACGGCTTTCATGCCCGCCTGACCCAGGGTCGGGTCAGTTACGGACTCAACCAGCGCACGCTCTACAAGGGTGGCGGACGCATCGCCCAACTCCGCATCTGGCGCTTCGACCGGCGGGGCGAGATGGTCACCTTGGCGCTCTACGACCGGGGCTGGCGGTTCGGCCGCATCGAAAACCTGGGCGTCGTGCGTCGGCTCGTGCAGGCCCTGGACGGTCGCTAGTCGGCCAGGGGTTGGAGAGAACATCGGCGAGGGGCAGCCGCTTGGCGGCGGCCCCTCGCCTCTTTCGCACCTCGCGGGAGGTTAGGCGGCCGATTGCGCGGACGTCCCTGCGCGTAGACGGAGGAGTGGCAGAGACCCAAGCAGGATCAGCACGCCAAACAGCAGGTAGATGAACGGCACGGACCAGACCACGGCAAGGGCGCCTGCGACGGCGGCACCCACCGGGTTCGCCAACGTCAGCAGTGCGCCAAGCGTCCCAAAGACCCGCCCCATCTTCTCCTGCGGTACGATGCGCTGCATCATGGTGGTCAGTCCGGTGTTCATGAGGCCCATGGCGATACCCGCCAAAAGCATGCAGAGAAGCGTAACCCAGAGCAGCGGCACGCGCGACAGGATGACGACAGCGAGGCCGATGCCGATCGTACCGGCTGGCAACACCTGCTCGATGGGGAATCGGCGCATGACCTGCGCCGCCGTCAGGGCGCCCGCGATCGCGCCTACGGTGATCGCCGCTCCGAATAACGCATAGTCGAAGGCGGTCCCGTGCAAGGGGCCCTTGACCCACGCCGCGGCGAGCACCCCTAGGCCCTGACCCGCGAAGTTGACGAACAGCGCCGCCAGCAGGAGGGTACGCAGGAGTGGAATCGCCCGGTAGACCTTGAATCCCTCGACCCACTCGCTGTACAACTGACCCGCGCCGGCCGCGGCTGGAACGCGTTCTCGCCGCGGAACGCGCAGGAACATGAGGCTGACGACCGAGACGACGAAGGACGCCGCGTTCATGAAGAAGAGCAGGATCGGCCCCAAGAGCGACATCACGATGCCACCGCCGAACATGCCGATCAGCCCCGCGGAGCTGCCCGCGGAAGAATAGAGGCCGTTGGCCGCCGCCAGCTGCTCATCGGGGACGATCTGCGGCAGCAGCGCCCCCGATGCCGGGTTGAAGAAGGTGCCGACCGCCATGAGCAGGAGAACCAGCACCAGGAAGAGCCACAGCGGCAGAACGTGCAGCAGCGCAAAGACGCCGAGTAGTGCGGAGAGCGCGGCCCGCAGCACATCCGACCCGACCATGGTCCAGCGGCGGTCCATGCGGTCGACGAACACGCCGGTCATGAGGCCCAGCACCCCCGGCAGAGCCATCGCCGTTCCCACCCAGCCGAGCGAAGCGGCCTGATGGGTCTGCGCGAGCACATACCAGTACACCGCAAGCTCGAAAAGGTTGTTGCCGACCTGCGATACCCACTGGCCACTCACCAGGATGGTGAGGTTGGTGTTGCGCCAAAGCGAAGGTTTCCGCTGCGCGCGTTCTCCGTCTCCAGGATCTTGCACGTGGCCTCTCCTCCCGTAAGCCCGCCTGGGGCACGCAAACCATGAGTGTTCCACTCCGGTATGTAATTCCCCTCCTCTCCCCTTTCTGTCGCCCTCTGCCAGGGAGCTTGCAGCTCCCTGCTTCCATGGCCCGACCTTCGCGGACCACGTCGTCGCCGCAGGGCTCCAGCCGTGTCAGGCGAGATGCTTAGACATAGCCTGGAAGCGACTGCGCCTGGGAGTCCAGGCGCGCAGCTCCGACACGGGCGGAGGTGTGGCATGAATCTTGCGAAGTTCCCACGACGGCGATACACGACCGGTCCAACACCCATCGAGCGGATACCGCGTTTCTCCGAGGCACTCGGCGGGCCGCAGGTCTATGTCAAGCGCGACGACCTTCTTGGACTCACCGGCGGCGGCAACAAGACGCGCAAGCTGGAATTCCTCGTGGCGGACGCCCTGGCCCAAGGCTGTGACACGCTGATCACCTGCGGCGGCATCCAGTCGAACCACTGCCGCCTGACCTTGGCGGCCGCCGTCAAGGAGGGCCTCAACTGCTGGCTCGTCCTGTCCGAGCCGTCGCCCGGCGCCTACCGGCGGGACGCGAACGGCAACATCTTTCTCTACCATCTGCTCGGCGCCGACAGGATCAAGATCGTCCCCGATGACGTGGACTGGGCGTCCGAACTCGACGCGGCCGCGGCGGAGGCGGTGGCCGCGGGACGCACGCCCTACGTCATTCCGATGGGCGGCTCGAACGCCATCGGCGCGCTCGGCTACGTCGGCTGCGCGGCAGAGATCATGGGGCAGTGCTTCGACCAGGGTCTTCCAGTTGACCGCATCGTGGTCGCGGGCGGCAGCGCCGGTACGGTGGCCGGCATCCTGCTCGGCCTTGAGCTCCTTCACTTCGACGTGCCCGCCACCGCCATCAGCGTTCTGCACCCGAGCGGGCATTTGCTGGCCGACGTCGAGAGGATCTCGGCGGACACCGCGGCCTACCTTGGCGTCGACGTCCAGGTCAGGCCAGACGCCATCACCTGCTACGACGACTACATCGGGTCGGGTTACGGCCAGCCTACACAGGCGATGGTCGAAGCGGTCAAGCTCCTGGCCCGCACGGAAGGCATCCTGCTTGATCCGACCTACACCGGCAAGGCCATGGCCGGTCTGATCGACCTCGCGAGGCAGGGCGTCATCCGTCCCGAGGAAAACGTCCTGTTCCTGCACACGGGTGGAGCGCCCAGTCTCTATGCCGCCACCCACCTCTTCGCCGAGTCCGAGGCTGGCGGTCGCGGAGGATAGCTTCCTTCGGGCCAGCAACAAGGAGGCGGCCGCCCGAAGGCGGCCGCCGATCGTCCTTGCAGTCTAGCCCAGCAGCTTCTTCACCGCCGGCGCCACTTCCCACGGCATCTCGACGACCGTGACTCCGGCCGCCTCGAGTGCCTTGCGCTTGCTCTCCAAGGTGCCGCGGCCACGCTCGATGATGGCCCCCGCGTGACCCATGCGCTTTCCGGGAGGTGCCGCGCGACCCGCGAGGTAGGCGACGACGGGCTTGCTCATCGTCTTGATGAACTCGGCCGCCTCCTCCTCCGCGCTGCCACCGATCTCCCCGACCAGCACGCAGGCCTTGGTCTCGGGGTCCTTCTCGAACTGGTGCAGCACGTCGTTGAACACCTGCCCCACCACGGGGTCGCCGCCCATGCCGATCGCCGTGGACTGACCTAGACCCGCCTCAGTAAGAGCGGCCGCGATCTCGTAGGAGAGGGTTCCCGAGCGCGCCACGAGGCCCACCGGGCCGGGCGCGTAGATGTGGTTCGGCATGATGCCCATCTTCGACTTGCCTGGCGAGATGAGACCGTAGGTGTTCGGTCCCACCACCTTGGCGCCACGGAAGCGGGCGTACTCGACGATGAGGATCGAGTCCTGCACCGGGATGTGCTCGGGGATCATGACGACGACCTTGCAGCCGGCGTCGATGGCCTCGAACGCGGCGTCCTTGGCGAATGCCGCCGGGACGAACACGATCGACGCGTTGGCGCCGCGCTCCAGGACCGCCTCGCGCACCGAGGCGAAGACCGGAATGCCCTCGTGGTCCTGGCCGGCCTTGGTCGGCGAGGTGCCCGCGACGACGTTCGTGCCGTACTTGACCATCTGGCCCGTATGGAAGCTGCCCTGGTTGCCGGTCATGCCCTGCACGACGACCCGGGTGTCCTGATCGATGATGATCGCCATGCTAGCGCACCTCCCCGGCGAGTTCGACGGCCTTCCTGGCCGCCTCGCTCATCTCTCGAAACGCCTCGATGCCCTCGTGGCGCAAGATCTCGACGCCCTGCTGCTCGTTGGTGCCCACGAGGCGTACCACGAGCGGCACCGGGATGCCCTGCGTCTTCTTGACCTGGACAATCGCGTTCGCAACGTCGTCGCAGCGGGTGATGCCGCCGAAGATGTTGACGAAGATCGCCCTTGGCTTCATCGAGACGAGCACGCCCATCGCCTGGGCCGTCGGCTCCACCGAAGCGCCGCCGCCTGCGTCGAGGAAGTTCGCGGGCTTGCCGCCGAAGTGCTGCAGCGCGTCCAGCGTGGCCATGGCCATGCCGGCGCCGTTCGCCATCACGGCGATGTCGCCGTCCAGCTGCACGAAGGCGAGGCCGATCTCCTTCACCCTGAGTTCCAGTTCCGTGCCTTCGGCCACCGAAGGGAGATCCTTGTGGCGGAAGAGGGCCGCATCGTCGATATTGAGGCGCGCGTCCGCTGCGATGACCTTTCCGCCCGAGACGACGAGCGGGTTGATCTCCACGAGCTCGGCGTCTTCCGTGCGGAAGACCTCGTAGAGCTTCTGCAGGATCACCGCGACCTGCTTCGCGACATCGCCCTCGAGGCCCATCTCGGCGGCGATGTCCCGGGCCAGGTAGCCCTGCATGCCGAAGGCCTCGTCCACGTGGCGGCGGACGATGTACTTGTCCTCCACGTCTTCGATCTCGACGCCGCCGTGCGAGGAAGCCATGACAAGCGGCTTCCTCGCGTTGCGGTCGACGGTCACGGAGACGTAGAACTCGCGTTCGACGTCGATCTTGCCTTCGACGTAGAC
>JAJZVM010000127.1 GCA_021845645.1 Bacillota bacterium | reverse complement strand
ATCCTGGCGGCGGTCCTCGTAGCCTTCCTGGCGATCGTCATCAGCCGGGCCATCGTCCACCCGCTCAGCCGGACGGTAGCCATGCTCGAGCGGATCGCCGACGGCGACCTGACGGTGATGCCGATGCAGGTCGTGGGCAGGGACGAGGTGGCGGTCTTGTCCCGCGCCGGCAACAAGATGCTGCAGGCCCTGCAGGGCGTGATCGGCACCATCCATCGCATGAGTGAAGAGGTGAGCAGCGCGAGCACCCAGCTCACCGAGGCTGCAGGCCAGACCGCGTCCGCCGCCCAGCAGGTCTCGGCGGCGGTGGCGCAGGTGGCGCAGGGCGCGGTGCAGCAGGCCCAGCACGCTTCAGGCGGAGCTCAGGCGATGCAGGAGCTGCGCCAGGCGGTGGACCAGATCGCCGTGGGGGCCCAGGCGCAGGCGAAGGAGACCGAGCAGGCGGCGGGCCTCATGGAGGAGGCGAGCCAGCAGGTGAAGGCCATGGTGCAGGACGTCGACACCGTCGCGGGCCACGCCGACCTCACGCTGAACGCGGCGAAGAGCGGCGGCCAAGCGATCGGCGAGGCGGTGCAGGCCATGGCGGAGATCCACACCTCCGTCTTCAACGCCGCCGAGAAGGTGGGCAAGCTCGGCGAGACCTCGCGCCAGATCGACGAGATCATCCAGGTGATCAGCGACATCGCGAGCCAGACCAACCTGCTCGCCCTCAACGCCGCGATCGAGGCGGCGCGCGCCGGAGACCACGGCAAGGGCTTCGCCGTGGTGGCGGAGGAGGTGCGTGCCCTGGCCGATCGCGTCAAGACGGCGGCCATGGAGATCGAGGCGCTGATCCGCAGCATGCAGGAGGAGACGAGCGCCGCACTCGCCGCGACCCAGGAAGGTGCGCGCGAGGTGGAGCGGGGCAGTGCACTCGGCGACCGGGCGGGCGCTGCGCTGCGCGAGATCCTGGAGGCGACCGGGCAGACGAGCCACAGGGTGCGCCAGGTCACGGAGGCTGGGCGCAAGGTGGTGGCGACCGCCCAGCGCGCGGCGGAGCGCATGGTCTCCGTCTCGTCGATCACCGAGGAGAACAGCGCCTCGTCAGAGCAGATGGCGGCATCCAGCGGCAGCGTGGTCGAGGCGGTGTCGCAGGTGGCGGCGATCTCGCAGGAGACGGGCGCGTCGGCCGAGGAAGTGTCGGCGTCGGTGCAGGAGATGTCGGCCTCGGCCGAGGAGATCGCCGCCTCTGCCGACAGCCTCGCCAAGCTGGCAGGAGAGCTTCGCCACGCCGTCGCGCAGTTCAAGGTGGCCTGAGCGGCCGCACTTCGGCAACTGACGTGCGCGGCCTGGGCCGACCGGAAAGGCAAGCCACATGTAACCGCCCACGACAGGCCTGCTCAGAATGATTGCGAGCGATTCGGTCTGGGTATGCCGTATCTCCACGTACGTCGCTCGGTGGTGCAGGCCCTCCGACGCAGGACGCCACAGGAGGCAATTGCGCGGCCATTGCTGGCGCTACTATACTAGTTGTTAAACCAGTCTGATAAGGTGTGAATCGGCATGCGTGTGGTTGGCACCTTCGACGCGAAGACCCATCTCAACGAGCTCCTGAGGGCGGTGGCTCAAGGAGAAACCATCACGATCACCAATCGAGGCAAGCCCGTTGCGCTGCTTACCCCCGTACGGGCGGCGGAGGACCGCGAGGAAGCCTGGAAAACGCTGCGCCAGCTCCGCGCGGAACTGCCCCGCATCCCGTCGCAGGAGCTGCGCTCCTGGGTGGAGGAGGGCCGTCGATGAGCCGCTACGTGCTCGACGCATCGACGGCTCTATCCTGGTGTTTCGCGGACGAGCGGTCCGCCGACCTGCCCCCAGACGGCCACGCTGTGGTGCCGAGCCTGTGGCCGCTCGAACTTGCAAACGGACTTCTCTCGGGCGAACGGCGGGGTCGCATCTCGCGGATCCAGGCCCAACGCGTCTGGGATGCCTTGTGGGCCGCTCTCGTGGTAGAGGTGGACCATAACGACAGGAGCTTCGCGGCGGCGTGGTCACTTGCGCGCGATGAGGGCCTTTCCGTCTACGACGCCGCCTACCTGGAGTTGGCCATGCGTGAAGGTGTGCCCTTGGCCACGAGGGATGAGAAGCTTGCTCAGGCCGCATGGAAGCGAGACGTGGCGGTTCTCTCTTGAGGGAACACGAGTCGACAGCAGATCTGGCCAGCCGGGCGCCGTCTTCGTATGGCGCCGGTGTGCATCACAGGAGGAGGCCGCAATCCGACAGAGCGCCGAGCCGACCTTGAGGATCTTGTCATTGAATGTTAGGAGAGCGACCAGCCAATCCGGAGTTTGTGCCAGGTCGAGGCGTCGTGGTAGGGCGGCGCCCTGTCTATCCTTTGGTCTCAATCATCGTGAGCGATACAGAACCCGTCTGTCTCGTAGACCGCAAGCGCCTACAGCATCTCCTAGCCCTCTTCCAGAGATGGATTGGTACAGGAGAAGCGTGTCAGCAAATAGAAAGCTTGTACACGCACTTTACCTACAGGGTTGCTTGCGCGGAGGTGCGCCATGATCGGCACCCTTCTTCGCGATCGCCGTACCGAGATCGGCATGAAAATCCGCGATCTGGCGGCCCTCGCGGGCATGAGCGCACAACACCTCCGCGACATCGAAGCGGGCCGCAGGGACCCCAGCTTCAAGACCCTGCTCTTACTGACAGATTTGCTTGCTGTGCCGTCGTCAGACTGGCTGGTGGAATACCTTGCCCAAGAGAGCCGCCTGCTTCCGCTGATCCAAATGGGCGAGCACTTCCTGCAAGCTCGGGACATGGCCGGGGCGCGGCCGGTCCTGGAGCGCCTCCGTTCGCTGCGCGTAGCCCTGCGCGACAATAGACGATACCAGGGGCGTGTGTATCATCTGTGGGGAGTTCTCGCCTACCAAGAAGGGAATTACGCCCGATCGCTAGTGTGGTTTCTGCGAGCAGAGAAAGCGGCAAAGCGAACTAATGATGTAGCGAAGAGCGCGGACGCATCATATAACGCAGCGCTTGCCATGATGCGTACAGGCCGCTGGTTCCGGGCTGCCATGAAATTCGACGAGGCCGCGGAGGCTTTTCAGTCGGTCGGAGACCTACATAAGGTGGGTTACTCCCTGCTGACCAAGGCGAATGCTCTCAAGGGAATGCAGTCATACAGAGAAGCACTCCCCGTGTACCATCGGGCTGCCCACTTCCTACGTGGGGACGCTTGGTATTTCGATGCCAGGCTCGGGGAGGCCATCTGCCGGTGGAGCGCTCAGTCACCCGAGGGCGCCCTGGCTCTTCTGACCGACCTCGAGAAACACGCCATGGACCCCGATCGCAAGGCCAGATACCATCACAACCTTGGTGTCATCTACCGTCAACTCGGAGATCTCCAGGATGCGCTCGGCCACCTCGCTATTGCTCTGGAGGCCCTGTCCCCGGCCCCACCGCTCCGGCCGGACTCCTACGCTGAGATGTGCCTCTGCCGGGCTCTGACTGGCGATAGACATGGGGCCAGGGACATGCTGAATCGTTTCTTCGCCTTCGACGGAACAAAGGACCCGCAGGACGTCCTAGCGATGGCGATCATCTCGGGCGTGCTGGGCTACGGTAAGCTGTTAGAGCCCCTTCCCCGGTATGTGACGGACGGCTACGAACAGCGTATATCCGCGGCGGTGTCGTTTCTGCAATCGCAAAGCAGCCAACTTCGGCCGCAGATCTGAAGAGGGAAGTTCAAGGGGCGCCCCGTCCATGGAGGACGCAGGTGCCCCTCTTCGCGCATGCCCGGGCCTTACGTGGCCAACCGCATCAGTACGGTGCCGGCCGCAATCAGCACAGCACCGAGCACATACAGCCAGATCCGGTTGCGAGGCACATTCCCCACCTCCCTGCCCAAAACATAGGCACCCTCGCGGCTGTCTTAGCGCCTCCTCAGGCAGACGGCGATTCTACCACCTGCATGGCGGGTTTTCGTGGTGCGCGAGTGTCCCTGTCTCCTAGTAGCATCGTCGCGACCAGAAATCCTAAGGAATTTCACCTCGACGCCAAAAATGGCGGCATGCCCCCGCACGATGTCTCCTTTGGCAGGAGACTGATGGCGGGAGGCGATGCAGGAATGACGCCTTACCGGGGAAACGGAGAGATGGCCTCGGGCTCCAGCGGCCCCCGAACCGAAAGCGACCTGGTGCTGGCTGCGCGAGCCCTCGCCGTGCGCGCCCATGCGGGACAGACGAGGTTTGGGACGAATGCGCCCTATATCACCCACCCCGCCGCGGTGGTTCACATCCTCGAACAGGCCGGGGAGAGGCGCCCGCACATGCTGGCTGCCGCGTGGCTGCACGACGTTGTCGAAGACAGCGATGTGGCCCTCTCCACGATCGCCGCCACCGCTGGTCCCGAGGCGGCGCGTCTCGTCGACTCTCTTACCAAACGGCCAGACCTCCCCGAGGACGAGTACTATCAGCGGATCTTCGCATCGGCAGAGAGCACGGAGATCAAGCTCGCCGATCGCATCCACAACCTTCGAGAAGTTGCGGCCAAGGGGCCAGAGGCTGCCTGGGCCTACTCTCACGAGACCCTGTGCGTCTTCAAGGCAGCGCACCATTGCCCGACGCTGGTTGCGCTGCTCCTGGAGGAGGCGTGGAACCTCCTGGACCGCATCGGTGGGCGAGGCACGAAGCGCCCAGACGCGGCAAAGGCACCACTGCCATCGGTGGCGCAGGTCTTGTTCCTGGAGGCGCTCGCTAGCTACGGGGGCGCCCAGGCCGCGTGGCTCACGACAGCATCGGAGACAACCGTGCGCACGTGCGAGCGGCATGGCTGGATACGTGTAGATACCGGGCCCGATGGGAACCAGCTGCACGCCTTGACCGAGGCGGGCCGCGCGGCTCTCGCAGCCTGCCACTCGAGGAGCTAGAATCCGCCGACGGCCGCAGGTGCGTGCCCGCGGCGGCAGACTGGAGGCGGAACCACCGCAGCGGAGGTGCGGCCATGCGCCACAGGATTCCGGAAGGACAACAGTACCTGTTCAGCTCCGAGGCCCCGATCCTCTCCCCCACTCCCGCGACCGTCACCAGAATCGCGAGCAATTCCGATGTGCGCGACGTCGTCCGTGATGTCGTCCGCCGCCTGGAGCGCGTTGCGATGATGCTGCACGGCGACCGTACGGAGGTGTTCCAGGCATTTCTGCAGGCGCTTAGCGCCCTGGCAGCGGGCGGAGACGGCACCCCGGAGGCCCAGGACCACGGACAGCCGCAGCGCGAGCTGCGGTCGGCCGCTCAAGCCGTGGCCGACCTCGCCAAGCACACGTTCGAGGACGCGCTGGGCCCGATCTACATGCACTTCGGCCACTCAAAGGGCGGCCTGGGGCAGTTTTTCACGCCCTGGAGCATTGCGTCCATGATGGCGGGGCTGCAGTTGCCGCCCGACGGTGCGCTGCCAGAGAGTCGCCCACTCCGAATCGCTGACCCTTCGTGCGGCGCCGGGGCCATGCTGCTCGCGGCAGCCGACGCGCTCCCTGAGGCGTTTCTCGCCGCAGGAGGCGCCGAGTTCACCGGGATCGACATAGACCCCGTATGCGCTGAGATGACTCGCCTGAACCTCGTCATCCACGGCCTGGGCCAGTGGAGCCACGTGATCTGTGGCGACGCTCTGCAGATGCTCTAGCCGTAGACATCGACCGAGTCAGACACCGGCCACGGACGGGGAAGACGATCGTCACCTGCGACACTGGGGTGGAAGTGATCCCACCCGATCCCACGAGGAGGCTGCGAGCATGGAGACCATCACGCTCCGAATCCTTCATGCCTACAACCCGTCGAACGGCCTGCGCGGAGAAGGACGGGTCGGCGGTGAGCATCTTGCGGCCACGGCGGCACTCGCGCAGGGCCGCCTGCGGCGTCTGCCCGGTGACCCACTCTGCAAGCCCGCCCACGCCTTCTTTGAGCTGCGAGACCACAACAGGCTGCTGAAGCCGGTCATCTGTAAGCGCTGCCTCGAAGTGGCCCGGCGCCTGGAGCGCCACGGTGCCGCTTTGCGGATCGAGGTCGCCGGCGGCGTGTTCGGCGAGGGGAACATCGTGCTCGAGGGCGGTTTGCGCGCCCTCGCGGACGGATGGCAGGGCGCCCGTCCGGAGGCCGCCTCGCGATGAGCACGGCCGCGGCAGCGCAGTTGGATCTGGCAGACTACCTCGAAGGCGAGGCGTCGGCGAGGCGGACGTGGATTCCTCCCGTCGGGCGCGAACTGCTGCGCATCGGTGAGATGCAGCCCAGGGTCGAACCGATCTATGCCCCTGACATGAGCCCCGCTTCCAGGAAGAAGGGCCGTGGCGAGGCCCTCGACTTCCTCTCCCGCCATCATTACCTCCATCGGGCCAAGGGGGCTCTCCCCCCGCCGATGACTTGGGCGTTCGGCCTCTACTTCGCCGACACGTTGGCTGCGGTCACAATCCTCAATCCGCCCGCTGCAGGGGTGGTGGAGTGGCTCTACGGGCATGACCTCGAGTGGCGCAGGCGAGTGATCGCGGCGACTCGCGTTTGCGCCCTCGATGCGGCGCCTTTCGGCACGGAATCGCACTTTGTCTCTAAGATCTGGCGCCTTCTTCCCCACCTCGACGATCGTTTCACAATCGCGGTGGCACTCAGCGACATGGGTGTGGTGGATCCCTTCGGTCACCGTCACATCGGCGGCATCTATCAGGCATCAAACGCGTGGTGGGCGGGTATGTCGGTGAGCTCAAACTGGCGTGGTTTCCTGAACCCAGCGACTGGAGCGCGGATCTCGCGCAAGTGCGGGGGACGCAACCGATCCAAGGCGGAGCTTCCGCCTGGCTGGGTGATTGAACGCGGTACCCAACTCAACCGCTATCTCTGGTTCGTGGGACCGCGCGAACGCGGGGCCAGGGCCGCGTTGAACGAGCGCGTGCGCGTGGCTGTACGTCCTGGCTGGCTGCCGGTCTGGCAGCGGCCGCTACACGTGCACCGCGGCGATCGCAGGGCCTACGGAGCCGCATGAGACCACGGGCAAAACTCGCGGTCAAAGGGATAGAACACACGGGAGTGCGATCGCACTCCCGTGTGCGTTGCCATGCGCACCGGAAGGTCTCTCTCTTCTGGCAACCTGAAGCGCAGGCAGGATTTGGCGGCCATGCAACGAACGCCGCAGTATGACGGATGAGCACAGAACTGCCATCGATGGACTGGAGAGGGACCTCCGGGCCCATGACCGCGCTGAGAACAGCGTGCGAACCATCACAGGCGCCGCTAGGCGCTTCCTCGAGTGGCTGGAGGCCCGGGACGGGACCCTTGACTCGGTGACGCCGGAGACCCTGCGGGCGTACCGCAACGCGATGCGCGAAGACGGCTTGAAGCCACCTACGATCAACCTGACCATCGTCGCCCTGCGGCAACTCTTTCACGTGAGCATGGGTGACCGGCCGAACCCTGCGGCGGATCTCAGGCGCGAGCAGGAGCAGCCACTGGCCCCGAAGGGTGCGGAGTCCGACGAGGTCGACGCGATCCTAACGGCTTTGAGACGTCGACCAGCGGAGACAGAAAAGGAGAAGATCGCGCGGATCCGCGACGTCGCTATTGTGACGCTCCTGTTGCACACCGGCCTGCGTGTCGGGGAAATTGCCGGTCTGCGGTCACAGGACATTGAACGGCGTCCGTCGCGGGTCTGGATCATCGTGCGCAATGCTCACAGTAAGGGTCATAAGAATCGGCGCGTTCCCCTCAATGAAGCGGCCCGCGCCGCGCTTGATCGGTGGTGTAGAATTAGACCCCAAGACGGTCCGACGGTCTTTGGGATCGGACCAGCTCAGATTGAGAGGGTGATGCGGCGGGCGCGCGGCACTGCCTGTGTCGGCAATGTCACGCCTCACACCCTTAGGCACACGTACGCCAGGCGCCTGATCGACTCCGGGCGCAGCCTGGTCGACGTCGCTGCGATCCTCGGACATACGTCGATCGCTACGACGCAACGCTATACCCAGCCCACGGAACGAGACCTCGAGGAGGCGGTGGACTCTCTTGAGTAAGGGGGTAAGAGGTTGCCCGATGAATCGCCCTACGTCTGGAGCTCGCGTATCTTTCGTGAACAGGCGGAGCAAGAGGACCACATGTTGTGGGTTCGCCTCCCGGAGCGGTGGATCAGGGCACGCATCGAAAGCATCGCAGTTGAAACACGGACCTGCAGGGTGGTGAGCACGGACCATGCCGAGTACGTCTGCAGCACGGAAGACGTCCTATTGCCTAGCACCCAGTCGGACGAGGAGACACCAAAGGTACAGCGTGTTCGCTGTCCGCATTGCGGCGCGCCGCACCAGCGCAAAAAACGCGCCATCTGTCCCCGTTGCCGCCTTGAGATCTGTCCCGTCTGTGGGCAATGTGGTTGTGACGACTGAGGTCTCCGTGGCAACACCACGGAGGCGAGCGGATCTGCGGCGGGGGCCACCGCGACGCCTGCACGAACTATCGGTCCGAACCGGCCGAGCGCGGCCGTCTGAGACGTGAGCAAGGGCTCCGTGGCCGGTCATCGGCCGCGGAGCCCTCTTCCCTACCCGAATAGCACCCAGCCGAGCAAGCCGATCGCCGCAATGCCGAGGCTGGCCTTCGCCACGGTCGGCCAGATCGAGTCAGGTCCCGTCGCCGGGCCGACGATCGTCAGACCGAGCCGCACCTGCGGCGTAGGCGTCGGAAGGGTCTGACGCACTTCAGCGTGAAGCAGCATATCGAAATCTCCTTTCCGCGTAGCCATGTGGCGGCTGCGCTTTCAAGGAGATCATTGCACGGTTCGGATGGACCCGCTGAAACTGCCGTTGGAGAACTGTCGGCTATGCGGGCCTCGGGTTGTAGCCGCCGCATGCGTTGTCGCACTGGCCTGTGATCACGCCGGGACCTACGTGCCTGGTTGGAGCGTTCCAGCCCCGGCGAAGCGATCGAACCGCCAGCGCAGCGCGTGCATCGCGGCCTCGAAGTTCCGCTCGTCCAAATCACCGAGACAGGCGAGAAAAGAGCACGGGTACTCCTTGCAGTCGTAGAGATGCGCGGCAAGCCTTAGCAAGGCTTGCTCGCCGGAGCTCCAGGCGTTGCTTGCATCGACGAGTGCCGCGAAGGCGGCACGCCCGCGACCGAGGTGCTGGCGAACCTCTTCCCCTTTGAAGCGCAACGCGCTGAGAACGTAGAGCGCCGGGCCAACTTCGCGGTTGCGTGTCATCACGTCCTCTTCGGTTTCACCTGCCTCAGAGCCGTCGAAGAAGAGGTACACCAAGTCCCGAAACAGCCGCTCGTGATCGTCAGACAAGAAGCGCAGGGCCATAGAGTTCATCCTCCGTCTCTCCGACTGCGCCCGTGCGGTTACCGGCCCGACCGCACTCTCTCCATGTATCGTTCGAGGACCTCCTGCAGGAAGGTACGGGCCTCCTCGAACTGTTCATCGCTCACCGCCGGTTGGGGCGCTATGCCGCCAGCCGGAGCATGACGCTCACCCACATTGGTGATCTTCCCGAACCTCCGCCTCTTGCCGTCGCTGATCTCGAGCCAGTCCAGAAACGCGTCTTCGTCTCCGGAGTAGGACTCCCTGTAGTACTTCTTGAGGCGCTCATAGGCCCTGTGGAAGAGCGCAAGGCTATGCTGATCACGGCCAGCCGCGTAGTCAGACATGGCTTCCACCATCTCGGGGCGCGACGCAATCAGCGCTTCGCGTTGTCTGCGTGCCTCAAGCAGGTCCTCCTCCGCCTCCTGCAACTGCTTGGCGAGTCGCACGATGTCGTCCTGCCCTCTCTGAATTCGGTCCTCGAGAGACCGCTCGGTCCCGCTGCGGATATCTGCCTCTCCGGAGTTCCAATCATAGGCCTCGCGCAGGCAATCGATGGCGAGCATCAGGTCGTTCGAGTTGGCGGGTTCAGGGATGCCGTAGAGATAGCTGCCTCCAGCCGATGCCTCGACGGCAATGCGGTGCGTACCCGACCTGTCCATCGCGACGGCAAGCATTTGGCTCCCAGCGTGCGGGTAGTGCGTAAACACCGCCTCCCAGCGGAACCTGGCGCTGTCGATGTATCGCGCGAGCGGATGCCCTGGCATCACGACAGCGCCCGAGCTCCCTTGCGTGCTGTGCATCCTCATGCTCCAGTGCTCAAGCACATCGAGATTGACGACGACGTGTTCGATAAAATTGGCACGGGGGTCGCCTATCGCCTGGTTAATCTGAGCCACTGTGGGATGCATTGATTTAGGCTCATAGTACCGTATCATCTCTTCGGCACTGGGGATCACGGCCAGCCCGTGCACTTGCCCCAACAACACCAGCCGACGGGAGATGTCCAGCATCTGCGCTTGAAGGACTTGAGCGTCCACCAGCTTGTTCGGCCTCACAGTCGAGCCAGACCCAACGAGATCCCCCATCATTGCGTCCGGGAAGATGCCGCCGAACAGCGACGGACGGAGAAACACAAAATCGTACTCGGTCGGGTCGTCCGCCTGGCTGAGTGGGGAGAACTCCAGCCCTTTGACGCCGGCAAACCGACGCGGGTCACCAAACCCTGCCACCAGCACCCGCATTAGAACTCCTCCACGTAGTGAGCCGCCACCTGCTCCGGTGGGTTGGTGTACCGCTCAATGTAGCGCTGGCTTCTGTGTCCAAGGCGCCGCTGCAGCTCGTAGGCGTCTGCCCCTGTGGTCTTGGCGAGCTGCACCGCGAAGGTGTGGCGCAAGTCGTGTGGCCGCAGCGGTGAGATCCGACGAGCGGGGTCTGTCGACTCAGCGTCGTGCCAGCGCCCGATCTGCTCGAGGATGGCATTGATCGCCCGCGGCGAGAGGCGGCCATCTGCACGGCGCGCCGGGATGCCGGCAGCGCTCAGGAAGCACGCCGTGGTCCCCTCGCCGATGTCGCCGGTGCGCTCCCGCTCCAAGTAGTCCGCGATGGCCTCGCGCGCGTCCCTGGAAAGGAAGACGGTCCGCTCCGTCTTTCCCTTTCCCCTCACCCTGACGATCCTGCCCCGTCGCGCCCGCCGCAGTTCCTCGGGCGTGTTCGGCTCCACCTGGTCGAGGTCGAGGCGCACGAGTTCCTCGCGCCGCAACCCTGTCGAGAGCAGGGTGTAGACGATCGCCCGGTCCCGCCATGGCCGTGCGTGTGCGTGTCCGGGCACCCCGCGGCCTTGCACGCGCCTTCCTTTGAGCTGGTGGAATCGCGGCAAGCGGTCGCAGACATTCTTGAGGCTGCGGATCTGCTCCTCCGAGAGAGATCTCGGTTCCAGGGGAGGGAGCGCGAGTTCCCCTATCCCCTTCGTGGGATCACCGACCGGAAAGGCATCTGGAGCCTGCGCCATGACCCAGCTCGTGAAGGCGGACAGCGAGGCCAGGTGGTTGTTCACCGTCGCCGGCGCAAGGCATCCGTCGATCATCGACCTCTGCCACGTGGCGACGTCGCGCCGTAGGCAAGCCGAGATGCGGTCATGGCCGTAGGCGGCGACGAAGTGGTCGAGGAAGCGCTCGAGGTGCAGGTAGATCTTGCGAGCGACTGCCTCGGATCGCACCCCGGCAACGGCGAGGATTTCGTACCGCCCGATCCATTCCGCGAGGCTGTCTGGAACCTCCTCCGAGGACTGGATCTTTCGTGAAGTGTATTTGCTAAGATACAGCACGGTCTCGGCTGAGGCGTCAGGTGAAGGATAACCTGGCCGATTGGCCACGCCATGCCTTTCTCGCCGCGGACCCGTCATCGGGGGCTTGTCGGCCATTAAGCAGGTTCACCTCACAGAAGGGACGTTCTGTGAGGTGATTCGGTGTGCTGGTGGTGGTACCTGCTCAGAGTCGAG
>JAJZVM010000126.1 GCA_021845645.1 Bacillota bacterium | reverse complement strand
ACCGCCGCCGAAGCCGCCGTAGCCGCCGTAGCCGCCGCCGCCGCCGCCGCCACCTTGCTCGCCGCCAGTGCCATTGCCTGCCGGCGTCCCGCTGGTCACGCTTTGCCCGTCGCCGAACGTGCCGCCGCCACCTCCTGCGTAGCTCGAGTAGCCGCTGCCGCCGTTGCCGCCGAGCCCGCCGCCGCCGCCTAGCATGTTCCCAATTTCGCTGCCGCCTGCGCCGCCCTGCGCGTGGTTGCCGGTCAACGTGTCGCTTTGCAGAATGACTGTGCCAGCGTGGTCGAAAATGGCGCCGCCCATGCCGGCCCCACCGCCGCCGCCATCGGCTCCGGCACCGCCCTGCGCGTACCCGCCCTCGAGCTCGATGTCCTGCAGGGTCAGGCTGCCGCTGCTGATGACGTCGAAGAGGCGAAAGTCCGTCGTCGCGGAGGCGGACCTCTCGATCACCGCCTGCTGGGTCGCGGAGGAGCTTTCAATCGTCACATCGGTCGTGATGTTGGGTAGGGCCGTCGGCCCCGCGTCGTAGCTGTTGTCCTGGGAGGCGGTGGCGCCTCCGGCGGTGTAGGGCGAAGTCAGGGAGTAGGTGTAGCTCGGGTCGAGGACAAGGGTATAGGGGCCGGCAAGGCCCGTCCCCAGACTGGAGCATTCGCCGTTTGCATTGCCGTCCTGCGTCGCCGCGAGTGCGTTGACGAGATCCTGGCCTGGACTGGATGTGCCACCGCAGTCCGTGACGACCTGGATGGTGGTGCCGCCTGCCGCCGCTGCCTGCGGCATTGCGCCAGGTAGCGCGTTGAGAAGAAGAAGGGCCGCCATCGCTGACAAGACACGCGCTGCTCGTTTCATTGCTACTCCCTTTCCGGATGCACGCCCCGCCGATATTCGGCATCAATCCTGGCTTCCCGCAAGCTCTCCACGGGAACCTGGAAGTCGGTATGATCCGATTTCCGCCAAGATCCGCCCATTCCTGCCATCGGCTTCGGGCTTGTTCCCTTCGGCCCAAAGGGATTGGCCAAGGGACCGCTCTGCGTAAATCGAAAGATCTCCGCCCTCAACTGTGAAACTCCCCCTGTTTCGCCCGGCGGAGGAGGTCGGTCAGCCTCGCGGCACAGCGGCTTCGAGGTGCGCATCCATAGGGGCGGCAGGTCCCAGCCGCTCGCCACATCGGGCATCCTTGACGGTCGCCGCCATGGAGCGACGGTGCGAAGATGGCGTCCGGGAGCACGCACACGACCTCGAAGTCGCCGCTGATCGTGAAGGAACGACCCGGACGGCAAAGGGAAAGTGATACTCCCCGTTCCCTGCAGAACGGACGAGCATCGCTGCGATCGAACCGAAACATCACATCAGATGGCCTGGAACGACTCTGCGAACCTTACATCGCCCAAGGACAATGTCGCGAAAGAGCAGATGTCCCTGACCACGAACGCACCCCCACGCGCCGGCCGATCCCGCAAGCCCGCGTAACAGATGGCGGCGCGTGAGAGGGCCTGGGAGCCAGACACCTGGGAGCCGCCGCACGGCGAAGCACAGGGCACCGGGGAGAGGCTGTGGCCGATCGCTGTCGGCAGACCGCAAAAATCAGGGGGACGACAGCCGCGCCCCTGATCTTTTTCTGGAATGGGCCGGTTTACCATGAAATCTTGAGGAAGTGTCCATTGCCAGGTGCACCGGGCCGTCCAGGCGATGTCCGCTGTGCTGGTGAGCGTGGCCGATCGTGTTCTTCAGCGAACGCAGATTGCCATGCCTACCCGGGTGGCCGCAGGCTCGCGCCGGGCCTCCGAGTGTCCCTTCACCTGCGGTGGCCGGACCGACCCGATGCGCCCCGATGACTGATCTCCTGAAGGTGGGCTGCAGCGTGAAGAGAGCTCGGCGGATCGTTTTGGCCTTCATCTCCTCCGCACTCCTCTTGCTTCCGGGCCTTCTCTCGGCTGTGCCGGCCGGTGCCGGACCCTCGGGTCCGAGCGGTGCCATCTACGCCATCGGCGGGGCGGACGCGAACGGTGTGCTTGACACGGCGCAGGCTTACAGCAGCGCATTGAACTGCTGGTCGACGCAGGCGCAATGCCCCCCCGTCGCAGCCATGCCGACGGCGCGCAGCGGGCTTGCGGCTGTCTACGATCCGGCGAATGGTTTGATCTACGCGATCGGCGGCACGGGCTCCGGCAATGTCGCGCTGAACACCGTGGAAGCCTACAACCCCGCGAGCAACAGCTGGTCGGCCGTCACAGCCATGCCGACGGCGCGCAGTGGACTTGCGGCTGTCTACGATCCGGCGAATGGTTTGATCTACGCAATCGGCGGCACGGGCTCCGGCAATGTCGTGCTGAACACTGTGGAAGCCTACAACCCCGCGAGCAACAGCTGGTCGGCCGTCGCGTCGATGGCCACCGCGCGCAGCGGGCTTGCGGCTGTCTACGATCCGGCGAATGGTTCGATCTACGCGATCGGCGGGGCGAACGCAAGCGGGACCGCACTTGTGTCCGTAGAGGTGTACAACCCCGCAACCAACATGCCCTGGTCGGCAGGTCCCCCGCTCAACACGGCACGCAGCGGGCTTGCGGCGGTATATGGTCCCGACGCTAAGATCTACGTGATGGGCGGCGCGAACGGCGGCGCAGCCGCATTGACGTCCGTCGAGACATTCAACCCGTTGACCAACGGGCCATGGGCGGCCGCTCCGTCGCTCAACACGGCGCGAAGCGGACTCGCGGCGGCAGTGGGCTCCGACGGACTGATCTACGCGATCGGCGGGGAGAACGCCGCCGGGCAGGCGGTGGATACCGTGGAGAGCTACAATCCATCGACCATAGGTCCCTGGAATTCGGCAGTGGCCGCGCTGCCCACGGCCCGGTCCGGACTTGCGGCCGCCGTCGCACCTGTCGGAACCGCGGTCAGCGGAGTGAATCTGACGCCGAGCACAGCCGTGCAAGGTGCGACGGCCCAGTATACGATCAGCTTCACGACGAGCGCCGCGGGCGCGCTCACGGCCGGTTCTGGCACGATCACGCTCGGCTTGCCGAGTGGCCAGACCTTTCCCGCCACGCTCTCGGACTGGACGGTGGACGGGCAGCATCCCGTTTCGGTCACGCCACAGGGCAGCGGCAACTCGTCAAGCCTCGTCCTTGCGGTGCCAGCGAACATCGCCGCATCGAGCCAGGTCAACATCGTCGTCTCGAACGTCACCAATCCCCCGGCCGGCTCGTACATCCTGACGGTCAGCACTTCCTCCGACGTGCTGCCGTCCGGCATGGGCTACGCCATAGCTGCGCCGTCGGGATCTCCGAGCGGGCTCACGGTGACGCCCAACCCGGCCACGGCGGGCGCGAACGCAAATTATGCGATCACCTTCACGACGAGCGCTTCGGGTGCGCTTGCGGGAGGTACCGGGACGATCACCGTCGGTCTGCCGGATGGCCAGGGCTTCCCGACGTCGGCCGCCGACTGGCAGGTGAACACGCAGACGCCCGCCTCGGTAACGTTGCAGGGGAGCGGCAGCTCTACGACGATCCGGATCACGCTGCCTCCCGCCCTCTCGATCAATGCTTCAAGCCCAGTCGCGATCGAGGTCGCGAACGTGACGAACCCGGCGGCGGGTACGTACGCCCTGACATTGTCGACTTCGTCGGACACCCAGGCCACCAGCGCCTCCTATGCCATCGGCACGATCGGCACAGCCCAAGACGGCAGCGGCATCGTGCAGGTGAGCCCCGCAACCGTCCCAGGCGGCAGCACGGGCCAGAGCTTCACTTTCACCTATACGGCGGCGAGCGGCGGCCTCGCGAACGGCACCGTTGACATCACGGTACCCTCCTCGTGGCCGGCTCCCAGCACGGCCGCGAGCGCCCAGGGCTATACGGTGGCGAGTGCAGGCAGTGTCGGGGCCATCGGACAGACGATCTCCGTGACGAACGTGACCCTCTCTGGCGGTCAGACCCTGACCATCACCTACGGCGACACGGGTGCAGGGGGACCGGGGGTTACGGTGCCCGCACCTGCGACGGTCGCGATCTTCGGGGCAGCCGAGGCTTCGACCGCAGCCGGGACGCTCACGCCGCTCGGCGCTTTGCCCACGGTGCAGGTGACGGGCGCGGTTGGTCCGCCTGGGGGCGGCACTGCGGTTGGCCAGGTAACGGTCGCAGTTGGCGATGCCACGGTCGGTGCAGCTTCCATGTACACCGTCGGCTTCACCGCGACGAGCGGCCTCACCGTAGGCGCTTCGGTCTACCTGGAGTTCCCAAGCGGCACGTCGTTCGGTGGCGCCCTTTCCGGCAGCGAC
This sequence comes from Bacillota bacterium, assembly GCA_021845645.1. The sequence continues at coordinate 7,535 of JAJZVM010000126.1, read as the reverse complement.
ATCGATGTGAACAGTCAGCCGGTCAGCGGGAGCGTCTCCGCGTCCGGAACCACCCTGACCTTCCCCAGTCCGGTCGCGGTGGGCTCGGGTGGATCCGTGACCGTCAAGGTGCTCAATGACGGTTCGGGTCACGCTGTCACAAACCCGACCGTGCCTGGCAGCAACTACACTCTGCAGGTGCATACGAGTGCCGATGCGTCCCCCGCATCGTCACCGGCGTTCACCTTGAATCCGGGTGCGGCGAGCCAGCTGGTGCTGACTCTCTTCTCGGCCCAGCAGACGGCCGGCTCCCAGTTCGGCTTGATCGTGACGGCGCAGGATGTCTACGGCAACACCGCGACGGGCTACACAGGCACGGTGCATTTCACCACCAGCGCGGCAGCGAGCCCCGACGGCCAAGCCCCGGTCCTGCCGGCCGACTACACCTTCAGGGCCGGAGCGGGTGGCGACAACGGCAGCCACACCTTCGGCGGGATCATCCTCTACTCGGCCGCCTCGGCGACCGTGACGGCCACCGATACGCTGACCGGCTCCATCACCGGCAGCAGCGGCAGCATCACGGTGGAACCGGCGTCCGCCGCCTCCCTGTCGGTGACGGCCGCGTCGCCTGAGACCGCGGGCACCCCGTTCACGGTCACCGTGACCGCCGACGACCCCTACGGGAACACCGCCACCGGCTACTCCGGTACTGTGCACTTCACAAGCAGCGACCCTAGCGCCACACTGCCGGCCGACTACACCTTCACGACCGGCACCGGGGGCGACGACGGCAGCCACAGCTTCGCAGGCGGAGTCACCCTAGCCACGACCGGTGCCCAGTCCATCACGGCGACCGACACGGTGACCGCCAGCATCGCCGGCAACGCGAGCGTGCAGGTTTCGGCGCAGGCACCCCTCGCGATCACGACATCCGCCAAGTTGCCGAGCGCCACGACGAACACTCCGTACGCCGAGCAGCTGCAGGCCAGCGGCGGCTCCGGCAGCTACAGTTGGGCGGTGACGAGCTATGCCCAGCTGCCAAGCGGCCTGAGCCTCAGTACGTCTGGCCTCATCAGCGGTACTCCGGACGTCGGCGATGCCGGGGACACGACATTTCCCGTCATCCAGGTCACGGATACGGTCACCGGAGCCACCGCGACGCTCGACGCGCAGATCAGCGTCGTCGGCACGCAGGTGCAAAGTCCCCAGCTGCAGCTATCGTCCGCAGCGCAGGGCGCCACTGGCGTCAGCTACACGGTCACCTTCCAGACGAGCGCCGTCGGAGCGATCACGAGCGCAAACCCGCTTGGCGACGACCTCGTCCTCACAGCACCCCTGGGAACGGTCTTTCCCACCGCACCACTCGACTACACCGTTGCGGCCGGCGGCTCGCCCGTGACGGTGTCGAGCGTGAGCGCCTTCCAGGGAGACAGCGCGACCATCTACCTTGGCGGCAGCGGCACGATCATTCCCGCCTCCACCACGGTGACGGTGACCATCGCCGGGGTGGCGAACCCTCCAGTTGCTGGCGCGGCCGATCAGCTGCAGGTGCTGACATCCGCTGACCCGGGCACGGCCTCGACGCCCGACTATGGCATCGCGCCCGTCGTCCTGCCCGCGCAGCTCGCAGGTTCGACGCTCGCCGTAACCCCGAATCCCATCGTCTTCGACACGCTCGGTTACGGCCAGGGCCCGCAGGCGACAGCCCTTGTCACCTTGCTGGACGGCAGCGGCGCCCCGGTCAGCGGCGACACGGTGGCGGTCAGCGTCGCGAGTTCGAACCTAGGGTACTCCTGGCAGGTTTCGCCAAGTTCGGCCCAGAGTGGCCAGAACGGGGCCGCCAGCTTCACCTTGAGTTTGCCTGGCGGCTATCAAGGCGGCACGCTCCTCGTGGGAGCCGCCGACCAGACGAAAGGCCAGTTCATCGCGGGCGTTGCCGTGCCGGTCTACGCCTATCAGTTCACCTTCACAGGCCAGGACTACCCCGGATCGCTCGCCACGGTCGGTGGCAGCGGGCTGCCGCAGAGCGCCGCCGTCACAAAGGCGACCTTCGCCGGCCAGCCGCTGACACTGTCGGGCAGCTGCACGACGGATGCCCACGGCGGCCTTTCCGGCTGCGACTTCAACGTGCCGGGCGTCGCGGCGAACCAGAGCTACCCCCTCAGCCTGACGATCGGCGGGATGGCCTTCAGCCAGGACTTCGCCGTCGGACAGAACCCTGCCGGCATCCCGGCGACCGTGGTCGTGACCTCCGGCAACCAGCAGCAGGCCGCGATCGACAGCCTGTTCGCCAGCCCCCTCGTCGTGACGGTGGACGACGCCACCGGCAACCCGGTCGCGGCCGGCGTCGCCGTTACCTTCCAGGCGCCGTCGAGCGGTGCGGGCGCCACCTTCGCGGGTGGCGCGACCAGCGCAACGGCGCAGACGGACGGCAGCGGGCAGGCGACGTCGCCCACGCTTACGGCCAACAGCAGCGCGGGAACCTACCAGGTCACGGCATCCGCGCAGGGTACGAACTACGTCTCGTTCAACCTGACGAACACCGCGGGCACGGCGTCCTCACTCCAGGCCACGGCGGGTGGCAGCCAGGTCCAGGCGGTCGGCAAATGGTTCTCCCAGGACCTCCAGGTGACCGTTCTCGATCAGGGAGGCAATCCAGTCGCCGGCGCGTCGGTGGTCTTCACGGCGCCGGGGAGCGGCCCGAGCGCCACCTTCGCTGGCGGCGGCCAGACGGTCGCAGTGCCTACGGGCAAGAACGGGGTCGCCAGCGTGCAGACCATGGCGGGCGGATCGACGGGTTCCTACCAGGTCACGGCAGCGGTGCAGGGGGTTTCCGGCACCGTCTCCTTCCGCTTGCGCAATGCCACCACGGTTCTCGTGAACTGCGACGACCAGAGCCTGCAGGCTGCCTTCGCGGCGGGCGGTTACATCGCATTCGCCTGCAGCGGAACGATCCAGTTGTCGAAGACGCTGGAGGTTCCCTCGGGCCTGCAGGTCACCCTCGACGCGACGGGGCAGGGCGTGGCGCTGCAGGCGCCGCCGCCGCCCACGTTCAGCTCGACGCAAGCTGCCGCGGACAGCGGCTGGACCGAGCGTGTGTTCGATGTTCAGGGCGGTCAACTCACCCTGGACGATCTTTCGGTGATCGGCGGCTCTGTGCAAGCGGCGATGGGCAAGAGCGGTCAGAATGGCACGCCAGGGCAAAGCGGGCAGAGCGGCACGGCAGGCTCCGACGGTCAGCCGGGCGGCGACGCCCAAGGTGGCGCCATGTATATCGCGGCGGGCAGCCAGGTCACGGTCAACGGCGGCAGCTTCGCGGGCAACTCTGCGGTCGCGGGCGGCGGCGGCGATGGCGGCAATGGCGGGGATGGCGGCGTCGGCGCGTTCGGCAGCAGCGGCGGCAACGGCGGCCAGGGAGGATACGGCGGAGACGGCGGCAACGCGCAGGGCGGCGCCATCTACAACCTGGGCAATCTCACGCTGGACAACGTTACCTTCCTGCTGAACTCGGCGCAGGGCGGCGAGGGTGGCTGGGGCAGCGAAGGCGGCGCGGGCGGCCAGGGCGGCCTCGGGGACCCGGGCCAGACCGGGCCGGCCGGGGGAGGCGACGTCTGCACCAGTGCGAGCGCGGGCGGCGAAGGCTACGCGGGCGGTGCGGGGGGCCAGGGCGGCATGGGCGGCCAGCCGGGGAATGCGGGCAACGGCGGCCCGGCCGAGGGAGGCGCCGTGGAGAATCTCGGCACGCTCCAGATCAACGGCGGCGACTTCGCGGGCAATACGGCGCGCGCCGGATACGGCGGCGGTGCGCCGAACGACGCGTCGAACTACGGCGGTATCGGCGGCGTCGGCGGCCGCGGCGGCAACGGTGGCCAGGGCGGCGATGTCACGGTTCCTGCACCAGGGTGCCCGAAAGGTACCGGCAAGCCGGGTGCCGGCGGACAGGGCGGCATGGGTGGTCCAAGCGGCAACAGCTCCCCAGGGGGGATGGGCAGTGCGGGCGGCAGTGGCGGCATGGCGCAGGGCGGCGGCATCTGGAACAGCGGCAGCCTTGCCGTGCAGGCAACCCAGTTCGGCGACAGCACGGACGGCGGCAACCAGGCGATCGGTGGCGAGGGGGGTGCGGGCGGCACAGGCGGTTCTGCCGCTGACGGCGTGAAGGCGATGGGCGGCGGCGGGGGGCCGGGCGGCCTCACCTGCGGCTATACGGAAGCCGGCCTCTCGCAGCCCGTGTACGGGTGCGGCGTTCCCGTCGGCGCGCCGGGCAAGTCCGGCGTCAATGCGCTCAAGTCCTTCGGCGCGCTGGGCGGCATGGGCGGCCAAGGCGGCGATGGCGGCGGTGCGCAGGGCGGCGCGATCTATGTTGCGTCCGGCGCCAGCGCACAGACCAGCGGCCTCGTGTATGGCGGTCAGGCCGGCACAAACTCGGCGGCGAACCTCGCGACGGGCGGCGCGGCCGGCCAGGGTGGCCTGGGCGGATACTCGAAGTGCGAAGTCGTTGCAAATGCAAGCGGGACGGAAGGCTTCGTCTGCACGACCATGACATACAGCGCGAAGCGGTACATGTCTGGCGGCTCTGGCCTCGCGGGCGATGGCTCGGGTGCGCAGGTTTTCACCGCCGGCCAGCAGAACGCCGCGCTGGAGATCACGACCTCGGCTCTGCCCGGCGGCGAAGCCGGCGGCTGGTACTCTGCGCTGCTGCAGGCGACGGATGGGGTGGGCCCCTACCAGTGGTCGGTGCAGGGCAGTCTGCCGCCGGGCCTCTCGCTGGACCCCACCTACGGGTTGATCTCTTCGAGCGGTGCCACGGTGGCCGGCATGTACTTCTTCACGGTGACTGTGACCGACAGCGAGACGCCGGCGGAGACGGCGAGCCAGAGTCTCTCGATCGACATCGTGCCTGCAGCGGCGTCCAACCTCACGAGCGGCCCCGTCGTCAGCGGCTCGAGCGACGCCCAGAGCAGTTCTCCGAACGGCAGCGCGACGGCCGGCGGCCAGAACTCCGCCACCCCCGACACATCTGCGACCGCCTCCGGTGGCACGGGCACGGTCGCCGTCACCGAATACAACGTGGATCCCGTGGGCGCCCCGTCGTTCCAGTCGGCCGGGCAGTACTTTGACATCGCGGTCTCGACGCCGTCGCAGGGTGGATTCCAAACTGTGACGGCGACGGAATGCGGCGTCAGCCAGGGCGACACGATTGAGTGGTCGCCGGACGGAACGACATGGCAAGCGGTGAACCCGCAGTCTTACGACGCCCAGACCGCGTGCGTCACACTCGGGCCCTTCGACGCAAGTTCCGATCCGACGCTCGCCGAACTCACAGGTACGGTGTTCGGGGTGGCGGCGCCCACCGTCCAGCTGTCGAGCGGCGACCTGCTCGCCTTCTCCCCGCAGGCCATCGCCACGCAGGGTTCCCTGAACCCGGGCGACACGGCGGAGACGGTCGTCACAGCCACGAATGCCCAGGGCGCGGCAATCCCGGGAGCCACCGTCTACCTCTCGCTGGCGGCCGGCGCGTTGGGCAGCGCCGTCGCCGAGGGAGTCGCGCTCACGGCTACGCCGGAGGCCTTCACAGCCGGGAGCCAGGGTCAGATCGCGGTCACCTACACCGCGCCCCAGAATCCGCCATCGAGCGGCGTCGACACCATCACAGCCCAGAGCGACCAGGGCGCAACGCCTCTCTTGAGCGCCAGCGCGAGCTACGACTTCGCACCGCCTGTCCTGGTGCCGGCGTCGATCACCGTGACGGCGTCTCCCGCCACGGTGGCCGCCAACGGATCTGCAGCGATCTCCGGTTTCGTCTACGACGCCGGCGGCGATCCGGTGCAGAACGCCTACGTGGACCTGTCGGCGTCTTCCGGCAGCCTCAGCGCCTTCGAGGTGACGACGTTGGGCGACGGTTCCTACAGCGTGACCTGGACGCCGCCCTCCAGCGGCGGCAACGCGACGATCAGCGTTTCGGTCGTGGGTACAGCCCAACCGGTGACGGCCGTGGCAACGGTCACGGCAGCGGGCGCAGCGGCGCCGTCGGCTCATCGGGCCCCGTCTGGCCCTGCGGGCGAAGTCGGCGGGCTGGGCGGCATTCTTGCGACAGCCGACGGGCTTTTCAGCATGACGGTAGCGCCTGGCGCGCTCGCTGCGGGGGAGACGCTTGCCGTCGCGGAAGCGCCAGGGCCGACGGGAGGGCTGCCCCCGGGCATGACCGGGATCAGCGACACCTTCACCCTGACCGGTGGGACGCTCAGCGCTCCCGCGACCGCGACGTTCGCCTACAGCCTCGCCGCCCTCGGCGGCCTGGCGCCAGGGAGGCTGTCGGTCTACGTCCGGGGCTCGGACGGCGTGTGGACGTTCCGCCCCTCCGCCGTGGATGCCACGGCCGGGACAGTCTCGGTGCGCGTCGCGGGTCCAGCGACGCTGACGCTTCTGCTTGCGACTGAAGTGCCGCGCGACGTGCCGGAGAACTACTGGGCGACGCCGTACATCGAGCGGATGCTCGCTGCAGGCGCCATGCAGGGCCTGCCGGGAGGGAGATTCGAGCCGGGTGCACCGGTGACGCGGGCGCAGTTCGTCAAGATGCTCGTGCTGGCAGTGGGGATCGCGCCGGCCAGCACAGGCTCTTTGCGGTTCGCCGATGTCTTGCCGCGGGACTGGTTTGCGCCGTACGTCGCTGCCGCGCTGCAGGCGGGGATCGCACAGGGGGTCACCGCCAGCGAGTTCCGGCCAAACGCAGCCATCTCCCGGGAGCAGATGGCGGTGCTCGTCGCGCGGGCCCTTGCGCTCCAGAGCGCGCCGCCCGTTTCGTTCGCCGACGGCCGCGACATTGCACCGTGGGCGCTCCCCGCGGTCCAGTCGGTCGTGGCTGCGGGACTCCTGCAGGGCCTGCCTGGCGACCGGTTCGCGCCAGGGGCCATCGCCACCAGGGCAGAAGCGGCCAAAGTACTTGCAGGCGCCATCGGGCGGCTTGCGCCTTAGGGGCCACGACCAGGCGGCAGGCGCGCAACCTGCCGCCTTGGGGACTGCCCGAGGCGCTCCCGCCCGCAGGCGGGAAACAAGACAGGCGAAGGGGGAGGCGGTCGGGGGCCAAAGCTCCTGACTCCCGCAGGCGGACCTTCGCCGTCGCGATACGGCACGAGCTCGCCAGCGACGCATTGCCGGCAGCGTGGAGCGGTGCGCGCAAGGGTGCAGCACCGCTCTTTTTTGCATGCGCAGCGCGGTCGGTCCGACGCCTGCATGTCGCCGAGTCGCACGCCTCGGCCAGTACGGCTGCAGGCCGGCAGCCTGGCCTGCAGCGGGAGAAGCGGGCGTGCAGATCGGTACGCCGCCGGGCGCGGGGCGTACGGCGTCCGCGGCGGGCCGCCCGGCAAGGCGCCATGCGCTGGAAGTCCGATCCTGCCGCGGCGCTAGCCGCCAAACGGAGCCACACCTTGGAGGGGTAGTTACTGCTCGATAACATCTAGCGTTCTATTGAGTTTGGTGTAGATTACTGCTAGAGTTAGGTCATGGAACTTGTACCCATTCGTGTAGCTGCCAGAGAGCTTGGAGTCCGAAGAGAGACG
>JAJZVM010000125.1 GCA_021845645.1 Bacillota bacterium | reverse complement strand
GGCCTCGGCACCCTTGGCGCGCCGCCTCGGCCGGGTGAACGCCGTCGTCTGGACGCGACTCATCGCCGCGGTATTCACGGCGCTTGTCGCGCTGTCCCCGACGTTCATGGTTGCGAGCGCCCTGTTCCTCGTCCGGATGGCGTTCCAGAAGGTCGGCGATCCGGCACGCCAATCGCTTGTGCTGGATTTTGTGGATCAGGGTGAGCGAAGTCGCGTCAGTTCCGCGACCAACCTGCCCTTTAATGTGACCAACGCGGTGAGCCCGTCGATTGGCGGCTACCTTCTGGGGGCCCTCCAGTTCGCCGGTCTGCCCGTGCTGCTCGCGGCCATCCTGCAGACGGGGAACGCACTCCTTTTCAACCATTTCTTCGGTCGAGGCGAAGGCATGCCGCACGGCGGCAGGGATGTTCGGGCCTGAAGGCGCCGTGCGATCTACACCGGAAACCGCCGCCCGGGCCAGGCCCCCAGGGCAGGGGCATCAAAAGGGCGGCGGCCACCCTGTGAGTAGCCGCCGGAAGTTGCGGATGTCCGTGCTGGCGGCGCGCCGGAAATTGCGTGCCTCGCCCTACTTGAACGCCAGCAGAAGCTTGCCGACCGACTGACGCGAACGCAGGCGGGACCAGGCCTCCCCGGCTTCCCGCCAAGGGTATACGTGCTCGACCACGGGGTGGAGGGTTCCTCCGGCAAGCGCCTGCAGCAGGGCGGATACGCCATGGCGGAACCGTTCGGGCGCTGTGAGGCCCAGCAAACTGATGGAGAAGCCGGTCACGGACTGGCAACGCCCGATCAATTGCCCGACCTGGAGCTCCGGTCGCGACCCTGCCGCCTGTCCATAGACGACGATGCGACCGTAGGTCGCGAGCACCTTCAGGGCGTCGCCGAAACTCTGGCCGCCGACGCTGTCCAGAACGAGGTCCACCGCCTGCTCGCCAAGAGCGGGCACTTCTTCATAGCCGATAGCCTTGTCGGCTCCGAGCGAAGACGCGTGCCTGCGCTTCTCAGGTGTGCTGGCGACGGCGATGATGCCAGCCTGTTCCTGCCGGGCCCACTGGATGGCGAGGCTGCCGACCCCCCCGGCTCCCGCGAGGATCAGCACGCGCTCGCCGCTGCTCACCCGGCCTGCGGTATGCAGGAGATGGTAGGCTGTAAGGCCCTGCGTATAGACCGAGGCCGCCGTGTCCAGGGGGACGGCCGCGGGAAGCTTTGTGGCCAGGGCAGCGGGCAGCCGCGTGTACGCGGCATAACCGCCCACCGCGCGCATGCCAACGACCGGGTCCCCGACCGCGAACCCGCTCACGCCTTCGCCGACCGCCGCAACGACGCCGGACACCTCACTGCCGGGAACCCCGTCCTTTGTCCCGAGGTCGGCGAAGTTCACGCCGGCGTACGCGACCTCGACCAGCAGTTCCGAGGCTTGCGGCTCAGGCCGCGCCTGCTCGGCATGTACAAGAGATCCCTCGGCATCCACCCGCAAGACGTTCATCGCTTGGTGCCTCCACCTGCTTGTCTAGGGTTCTGACAACGTCTTCTGCAAACGACCGGGGTCCCCTCCCCGGTGGCGACCTGTTTACCGCGGCGAACTGCACGCAGGCACGGACGACCGAAGTCGGGAGGGTCAGAGAGCTGGAGGAGCCCGGTTTCGGCTGGGACGGGCCTAGCCAGGCTGGCCTCGCCATTTGCCTTTCAAGCGCCACGCCTTAGCAGATCTAAGTGCACTGTAACTCGTTTACAAGGTGCAAACTCCACAATCTTGTCGCCTGCATTTCGCTTGCGAACGGCATTCAGGTCTGTCTCCACCCGGTACGATTTTTTCTGCCAAGGAGATGCGGTGGCCATGCGTGTCCTAGTGGTAGAGGACGATCCGTCTCTCGCGGCGACGCTGCGCCTCGGCCTCGAAGCGGAGGGTTTCGACCCGACCCCATGCGACACGATGGCCAGCGCGATCGCTCTCATCGGACGCACCGCCTTCCAGCTGGCCCTTGTCGATGTGAACCTGCCCGACGGGTCGGGCTTCGCGCTTGTGCCTCGCCTCAAGGACCGTGGCGTCTTCGTCATCATGCTCACCGCGCGCGGTTCGGTGCCAGATCGGGTGCACGGCTTCGAACTCGGCGCGGACGACTACGTCGGGAAGCCCTTTGCCTTTGAGGAGCTCGTCATGCGCATGCGCGCGGTGGCCCGTCACCCAGTTCCAACCGATCGCCTTCCGGTGCTGACGTTCGCCGATATCGAGGTGCACCTGGAGCGCCAGGAGGCTCTGCGCGCCGGTCAGCCGCTCGAGCTTACCCGCCGCGAATACGACCTCCTCTGCTTGTTCATGCGCAACCCACGGCGTGTCCTGACGCGCGATCAGATCCTCGAGCGCGTCTGGGGTTACGATACCGAGGTCGAAAGCGGCGTGCTCGACGTCTACATCAGCTACCTGCGCCGCAAGCTCGAGGTCCACGGACCTCGTCTCATTCACACCATGCGCGGTTTCGGCTACCGTCTAGACGATCATGGCGAAGCCTAGACCCGGTCTGCAGAGCCTCAGCCGTCGGTTGCTGCTCGCCATGGTGGCGCTCGTGGGAGCGTCGCTTCTCCTGGTGGACTTCGGCGCCGCCTACTTTCTACACAGCGTGCTCGAGCAGAATCTCGAGTTGCAGCTCGTGAATGCCGTGCAGTCGGACGCCCGCTTCTATCTCCGCACGGGGGGCGTACGGGACGGCCGCGCCTTCGGCGGATCCGTCGCGGTCTACGACCCGAGTGGAAGGCGCATCGCCAGCTTCGGCGCCACGCCGGGAGAGAGTCCGCCTCTCGGCGTGAGCCGGCAGCGCGGCGTTTTGCGCGATGTGGTCCTGATTCCGGGAGGCCTCTTTCTCGAACAAGTCGCCATGGACACTGTGGCGCGCCCCGTCGGTGCGCTCGAGGGCGTGCTGGCGGTTGTCACCCTGGCGGCGGTCCTGCTGGCGGCGACCGTGGCCGTGGGCATCGCGCGCAGCCTTGCGGCGCCCCTCTCCTCCCTGTCGGCGGAGGCGGCACGCATCAGCGAGACGGGAGACCTCGAGACCCACCTGCCGCAGCACCATGGCGTCCGCGAAATCCGGGACCTGGCCATGTCCCTGCAGCGCATGCTGGACCGCCTCGGCCAGATGTTCGGCGCACTGGAGGCTTCGGAGCAGCGCGAAAGGGCCTTGCGCGAGATGACGCTGCACGATTTGCGCACACCGCTCTCCACCGTGCTCGGCACGCTCGAACTGCTCAGCAGCGGTCGGCTGAAGCGCGACGAGGCCAAGGAAGCCGCGGTCCTCGCGCAACGCGAAGCCGCCCGCCTCGCGGCGCGCATCCGCAACCTCGACACAAGGGAAAGCGATGCCCTGTCGGAGCTTGCGCCGACCCTGCGGCGCGCCGCCCGCGGACACAAGCTGGAGGAGGGTCCGCAAGGCCTCTGGGTGGCGGCTCCGGCCGCCGAGGTCCAGCAGGTGCTCGGGCTCCTGGTCGACAACGCGGAACGGCACAACCCGCCAGGCACCAGTGTCGAGGTGGGCTGGCGCCAGGAGCACGACATGGCCTCAGTCTGGGTGCGGGACCGGGGCGTCGGCATGACTCCCGAAGTGGCGGCGCATGCGTTCGAGCGCTTCTACAGCGGTGATGGCCAAGGCGGCCTGGGCCTGGGGCTGGCGCTTGCGCGCGTGCTCGTCGCATCCAGGGGCGGATCGGTCGATCTCGCTACGGGCGCGGGAAAGGGTACCGAGGTCACGATACGCTGGCCGGTAGCCACCGCCCCCGCAGGCGGGAACGGGCCGGGGGCCGCGCGAAGACCTCGGGATCCGACCGCCCGACAGGACAGCGAAGTCCCCGCGCCATTTGGCGATGTACAGCCCCGCAAACTGCTGTAGCCGCCAATCCCGCTTACAGCAGTTGCGGGCACAAGCAGGGCGCCGCCATGGCAGGAACGGCGCCCTCAGCCCGTGTCAGGCCGGAACGTGCGGCAGGACGATGGAGCTTGGGTGATCCGCGTCGTGGAAGATCGTCTGCTCAGCCTTCTGCGGTGTGACGCTCATGAGGAACTCGTCCTCCCCGGTATTGAGGTTGCGATCCCAGCGCGGGAACGAGCTGCTCGTCACCTCGAGACGCAACCGGTGGCCAGGCAGGAAGCTGACGCCTGTCGCCCAGAGAGCGATGGTGAGCCGGACCACCTCACCCGGCTCAAGGAGCTTTGGCGGTGCCGGGTGGATCTCCCCGGGCAGGGCGTAGGTCTCTCGCCAACGGGTGCGCACGATGCCATCCGTGAGGGTCATGGCCCGCCCGTCCGGATATACGTCCACCAGCCTCGCTACGAAGTCCGTGTCCGGCGCCGACGAAGAGACCACAAGCTCGGCCGACACCGGCCCGATCACCGTGTACGGCTCCGAGAAAGGGTCGCTCGTGTAGCAGAGCACGTCCTGCCGCTGTTCGTTCGGCCGCTGGTCGAGGGGGCCGGGCCGATAGCGACTCGGCATCAGCAGGCTGCCGCCCACGGTCGGTACGGGATCGAGCGGGTCATACGTGTAATGGTCAGGCGGCTGCGGGCCGGGCGCCGTGCGACTCAGCCTGCCATCGCCCTGCAGGGTGTTGGCATGGCCTAGATGATTCCGCGCAGTTACAACCCCCAGGTGATGGCGGGGGGCATCGCCGCAAGAGTAGGCGGCTGCATCACTGCCGTCTGCCACTGCGCACCTGGCGCACCATGCCATCATCCACTGCTTTTCACTTTCAGGCACAGGCCGCAGGCCCGAGAGATGCGGCGGCCTGGCGCCGCCGCTTCCAGCCTTCGCTACGCCGGAGTGCTTACCTGGCCTTGTCCCAAGGCCAGGGGTGCTCGCATCCGTTCTGACGCGGGCGCCTGCCGCGCCAGAACGTCCCAGCCAACCGGCTGTTCGCCGGAAGATGGGGATTGAAACGGGTCGCTTCTCTGCGATGATGGAAGATGATTGGAGCGGCACCCCCGTGACCGGTACGACCCAGCGCGAGGTGATCGTCAACTTGCCGGCACCCGGTGGCTTGTGCCACGCAGCGACCCAGGCTCGACGGAGCGAATCGATCGCGATGGTGTCCATCATGGCTGGGTTGGGCGCGTTTCTGGCGGCCGCCGTGACCTTTGCCGGCGGGGGACTGGGTGCGTTCGACTTCGGCTTCTACTGGCAGGCCGCGCATCTGATCGCCTTGGGCCACCTGAACCCTGTCGTGGGCGCGATTCCGGGACATCCGTACCTCTCCGACGACCTCGAGACCTATATGTACCCGCTTGCCCTGCTCTTTCGCATCTGGCCTTCGCCGTGGTTGCTCATCCTTGCCCAGGCGGCCGCATTTGCCGGCGTCGTCGCCCTGGCCCTGAGGTACGCCGTCGAGCGCCATCTCGACGGCGCCTGGTTCTGGGCGGCCGCTGTTCTTATCGTGCTGTACCCTCCGGCAAGCGATGCCGTCGGAGGCTTCCACTGGGACATCTTCGCGGGCCTGTTCGGACTCGCGATGCTGCTCAACCTGCTGCGCGGGCGGCTTGCGTGGGCGATTCTCTTCGCCGTCCTGACGTTGGCTGTGCGCGAAGCGGCCGGGTTCATCGTGGCTGCCGTCAGCGCCTTCTACATCGGGCTTTCGACGGAGTTCGGACGTGCTCAGAAGGTAACGCTGGTGCTGGGGCTTGCGGGACTTGCAGTCTCCACGATCGAGGTGGTCTGGCTTCTGCCGCTGCTCTCACCGGGGCACGTCGCCTTTATGCAGCGCAGCCTCTTCGGCAACGCAACCGGCATGGCCGACAAGATGGTGGCCGTTCTCCTCTCACTGTTTTGGCCCGCGAAGTGGATCGATCTCATGCAGCTCGTGTTGCCGCTCCTGTTCCTGCCCATCCTGCGCCCAAAGCTCTGGCCCGCGCTTGCTCTTGCAATCTCGGTCGGGTGGCTCTCTCTCGACATCAACATGTTCAGCGGCATCTTCCAGTACCCGTCCGCCTACCTGGCTGTCCTTTACCCCGCAACGGTGGAGGGGCTTCTGGTCGCGCGACGGGCGCGGCACCAGTTCTCGATCAGGCCGGTGCTGGTAGCTCCGCTGATCGCCTGTCTTTGGATCCTGGGGCTCCTCTTCTATGCCAATCAAGTGCTCACGGTGGCTTACAGCGCGCAGCAGGTCGGGAGTCCCAGACTACGGGCGCTGGCGACGGATCGCGCGATCGTCGGTCATCAGAGCCTCCTGACGACCGCCGCGGACTACGTCTACGTGGGCAATGCCCGTACCACGGTCATTCCCTCGTTTGTGCAGGGAAGTCTCATGCCCTCGTTCGTGCGCGAACTGGGCACGCGCTACATCGAGCTGTCGCAGCCCCCCTATGCCAATGCGGCCACCGGGAGCCTGGCGCCCTATCTCAAGCTCGCCCGTTCGGCAGGCTATCGGCTGGTGCGACGTGCCGCCGGCACGACGCTGCTCGAGAGGACAGGGATCTACAGGCGACCTCACGTCGTCGAGGGGATGCCGCTGCCTGTAGGCGTTCATGCGGAGCACAAGGCTGAGCGTTCCGGCTGGAGCGTCTACGAAGTGCGCCTGCCACGCCTCGCCGAGGGATGGTGGCAGGCCGACCTCCGCCTGCGGGGGAGGGGCGAGTTCTACCTCTGCTCGCTCGACGGCTCCGACGAAACCTGCGGACAGGTCGAATACCTGACCGGGACCGCCACGCGGCCAGTTGGCCTCTATGCGCAACCGGGAAAGCGGAATGCCGTCTTCCTGCACGAGATGGACACGGCCCTATCGCATGCCGTCATCGTTCACGTCGTGCTCGAACACCTGCGGGTCAACTGACTTCATTCTCCGGTCTTCCCACCAGCCGCCAGCCGCAAAGCCGCCCAGCGCCCTGCCGTTGGGCGGGCCCGGGTGGGCGTCGCAGCTACGTCGGGTCCTTGGGAGGCTCGCCCTGCTGTGCGCCTCCCTGCAGGCGCCAGGAACTGCGCAGGAGGCGCAGCATTTCGCGCACGACAACCTGCTGGTCCGAATTCGCGTCGCGCATAACCAGCCAGACATCGTCGCGCAACGATTCGGCCGTCGCGCCATCGCTGCGGAAAAGAACGGCCACGTCCGTCTCGAGCGCATCGGCCAGACGGAAGAGAAGCGGCACGCTCGGCCAGCGCTCGCCCCGCTCGACGCGGGCCAGGTGCGCCTGGTCCGTTTCCGCCAGCTCGGCTAGCCTGGACTGTGTGAAATGGCGTTCCAGCCGGAGCTGCCGGATGCGGCCCCCCAGCTGTCGGCGCCTCTCTTGCACGTCTCGTCCTCCCTGCCACCATCATTTCTGACTGGTAGGCCTGCAGGAAGGACGCGCAGGTCATGGAACAGATGTCTGCATGACATGGAGAGGGCGCATACAAGACATGAGATATCGACTGCCGCAAGGTCGGATCGCCGAGGGACCTTCCGCCGCCGAGGCGCGCAGCCAGCTGTGCGGCATGGCGGCGATGCTCACGGTCACGAGCGCATTCTTGCCGGACGAGGTCCTGCGGGATCTCGTGCGACGCATGGGCGGTCCGGGAGCCTACGTGCGGGGCGTGCTCTCGCTTGGCTTCGCGGGGAGCCGTCTTGACCTGCGGGACAGCCTCGTCGACGGCGCCAGGGAGGTACTGCAGCGCCTTGCGCGGTCCGGGCCGCCCGCAAGCTGATCAGCAGGCCGAGACTTCGTTGCGCATGCGCTTGGACTGGTAAAGCCCTTGATCGACCCGTTTCAGCAGTTCGTGCGTGCGCATGCCCTGGTGCGACTCGATCACGCCGATCGAGACGGTAACCGCGACCTGCTCCTGGGAATCCGGCACGCGCATCGGCTGCTCCGCCACGAGGGATCTCAGGCGCTCGGCGATCTGCAACGCCTCGTCGATCCCGACACCTTCAAAGACCACCAGCAGCTCGTCGCCGCCGTAGCGGCCGAGCAGGTCGCCCGCCCTCAGCCCGGACTGGACCCTGTGCACATACTGCTGGAGCACGGCGTCTCCCGCCAGGTGTCCCACCTTGTCGTTGACCGCCTTGAAGTGGTCGAGGTCGATGAGGCCAACCGAGAACATCTTGCCCTGCTCCAGCATGCGCTCGAGGTGGAAGAGAGCGTAGGCACGCGTGAAGGCGCCAGTCAGGGGATCGCGCAGATGCTCGACGCGGTCGTCGTGGATGTGGGCGCCCCAAGCGGTCAGGCTTATGCCCAGCAGCAGGAGCGACGCGGCGAAAAAGGGCTCGCCGGACGCCATGAGACCTGCGCCCAAGGCGTAGAGGACGGTAAAGATGGCAGCGGACAGCGTCTCGAGGCGGAGGCTTGCGCTCGCCACTCCGAGGAAGAGGATCGGCAGGATAGGGCTTCTGCCGCCGCCCGTCTCCCAGGTGAGCGCAAAGGCGAAGAGGTAGTCGAGGAGGACCGAGCCCAGGGGGAATTGGGCGACGAGCCTGGGCCTCAGGTGCAGGATGACGAAATCGAGCAGAGCGTAGACGACGAGCAGAGAGAGAAGCCATGGGACCACAGGCTGTGGCCCTTGCGGCACCCGGTGCGCCACCAGGGCCCAAAGCGCAACGAACGCCAGGATCGAGGCCAAGCGCAGCGGTGACGCCAGCCGCTCCGCCTGGAGCTGGAGGTGCCAGCGCCACTCGTTGCGGCCCGGGAAGCGCGTTTTCCGCGCCCGCCACGCAAAATTCCTCATAGCGATGCCTCCCGCGGCCAGCTGAGGCTGACGCGCGCCGGCGTCCAGACGCCTGCAGGGGCCGGTCGGCCCAGGTGCGGCCCCTCGACGAGGTCGCAGCCGAGGAGCCTTAGCTCCGCCACTTGGCCTGGGCGGTCGACGCCGTCCCCAAGGACGAGAGCACCGAGCTTGCGAGCGGCGGAGAGGAGGGCAGTCGCTTCCGGTCCCTCCCGGAGCGGCGCCTGCAGCCGCAAAACCTCGGGCCGCAACGTTTCCGCCGCGTCGCAGAGGGCGGCCGTGTCCTCCCCTGCCAGTGCGAGCGCGAAGCCTTGCTCGCGCAGGTGCGTGGCGGTGTGACGCAGGGCTCCAGCCGAGACTTCGGCAGTGATCGCAAGCTCCGCCAGTACGTCCGTCGTCTTGCGCAACGCGGTGGCCTGGGGTACCCGGCACAGGAAGTCCTCCGTCGGCCAAACGTCCACGATCAGGCCGCCGGACAAGCTCCAGCTCACGCGCATGGCGGACAGCAGCGAGAGTTCGCCGAGCGCCGCCAAGTCGCCCGCCTCCCGGGCCGCCGCGGCCGCGGCGCTGGGCCCCGTGCCGTCCGGAAACCGCATGATGGCGCGAAAGCCGAAGAGGGCTCCGCTGGCCGTACGCCAGACCGGTGCGAAGACATGTCCCAGCCGGCGGCTCTGGACGGCTGCACGCACCTGCACGCGCGAAGAGGACGACGTCAGGAAGATCACCCCAAGCCAACACTTTACTCTATTGAAGTAGGGGATTGCCCAGTAATGTTCTCCTAGGTGGCCTGAGCCGCCACCTGCGGCCAGGCGGCGAGCCAGGCCGGAAGCTGCGCCGCAGGCATCGGGTGGCTGACAAGGTTTCCCTGCGCGAGGCGGCAGCCCATCTCCACGAGCAGATCCGCCTGCTCGGGTGTCTCGACGCCTTCCGCCAGAACCTCGCTGCCCGTGGCGCCCACGATGGCCACCATGCCGCGGACGAGGCTGACAGATGCCCGGTCGCCGGGCAGGGAGGCGATGAAGCTGCGGTCGATCTTGACCAGGGCCGCCTCGAGCCCGACCAGGCGGCTGAACGAGCTGTAGCCCTTGCCGAAGTCGTCGATGGCGATGCGCAGGCCGAGTTCCCGGCAGTCGCGCAGCCGCTGCGCCCAGAGCCGCTCATCCGTCAGGCCCGATGCTTCCGTGATCTCGAGCTCGATGTACGAGCGCTCGAGGTCCAAGTGGCGTGCCAAGGCCTGTTCGACGTCCGGCGAGAACGTGGACAGCTGCAGGTGGCTCGGGTGGACGTTCAGCGCCACCCGCAGGAAGATGCCTCTGCGCTGCCACTCTTCCGCCTGGCGCAATGCCTCCTCGAGTACCCAGCGCCCGAGCTCCGGCAGGAGCGAAGACTCGTCCACCGCCGGCAGGAACTCGTCCGGAAGCAGCACGTGGCCGCTCGGCAACTCCCAGCGCAGGAGCGCCTCCACCCCCCGAACCTCGCGTCCGACGAGGTCGACCTGCGGCTGGTAATACAGGTGCAGCTGTCCCTCGCGCAGGGCGCGTGCGAGGTCCCGCCGGAGTTCGCCGCGCACCGCCTGCGCCTCCTCGCGCGCGGCGTCGAAGTAGCGGCAGCGACCGCCGCCTGACGTCTTGGCATCGTACAGGGCGCTGTCGGCCCGGCGCAGGAGCGTCTCGGCGTCGCGTCCGTCCTCCGGGTAGACGGCGACGCCCAGGCTGAGCTCGAGCGGGTACTCCCTGCCATGCAGGGTGAAAGGGGTCTTCGTCGCGGCCTGCAGGCGACCGAGCACCTGCTCGAGGTCTTGCGGCGTGCGGCAGCGGCCGATGACCGCCGCGAACTCGTCGCCGCCGAAGCGCGCCAAGGTGTCGCCGCGCCGCAAAGCGGAGCGCAGGCGCGACGAGAGGTGCTTCAGCACGAGGTCGCCGTCGGCGTGGCCGTACGTGTCGTTCACCAGCTTGAAGTTGTCGAGGTCCAGCATGACCACGGCGAAAGGCTCGCGGTCCCTCTGCGCGCGGGCGAGCGCGAGCTGCAGGCGGTCCTGGAGCAGCATGCGGTTCGGCAGGCCCGTCAGTGAATCGTGCAGGGCGAGGAAGCGCATCGCCTCCGCCTGGCGCCTCTGCTCGCTGATGTCCCGCTGCGTGATCACGACGTGCGTCGGGTGGCCGTCCCGTCCCACCAGGGGCTGCATCGACCAGGCCGCCGTGTAGCGGCTTCCGTCCTTGCGCAGGAGTTCCGCCTCGCCGCCTTGCCCCTGGGCCTTGAGCGAAGAGCGCAGGCGCTCGATCGCCGCGGGCGACGAAGGCGCGGCGCCGCCGATGCCCGATCTGAGGTCGTCGAGGGTGAAGCCCGTGAGCTCCTCGAACGCGCGGTTCACGAAGACCACTTCGCCGTCTCCGCCCTGGCCGGGCAGCAGGCCGATCATCACGGCGTCGTTCGCCTGCTGCACAGCGAGCTGCAGCAGGCGCGTCAAGTCCCGCGCAACCTGACCCGTCTGGCGCGCCAGCAGCCGATCCAGGGCGAGGTCGAGGCTGCGGGCGACCTCTTCCACGAGCGCCAGTTCCCCCTCCTGGAAGAAGTGCGCCTCGGCGGCGTAGATGCAAAGGCCGCCGATGACCCGCCCGTCCTCGTGCAGGGGGCAGAATACGGCCGAGCGGTAGTCGCGCACAGCGGCCGCGCGCTGCCAGGGCACCGTCCAGGGATCGTGCAGGAAGTCCGCGACGTGCGTCTGCCGGTCCTCGCGCAGCGACACGTCCATTGGGCCGCGGCCGCCCGTCTCGTCGAGGCTGAGGGGGACCTCCCGGAGATAGCCCAGCTCCGCGCCGGCGAACGCAGCCGGCACGATGCGGTCGCTCCCTGTCTCCACGAGGCCGACCCAGGCGAAGCGGAAACCGCCCGCCGAGACCGCGGCGTCGCACGTGCCCTGCAGGAGAGCCTCCCGCGTCTGCGCGGCGATCACCGCCCCGAGACAGGCCGAGAGTGTCGCGTACAGCCGCCCCAGCCGTTCGAGCCGTGCGTGGGGACCTTCTGTGGAGCCTGCGGGTGAGGGTGTGCCGGCGCTGGGCATGTCGTGGGATGGGCCTTCGTGCGACATTGCTCTCTTCCCTTTGGCACAAGGCATTGCGTTGGGGGTTCGCGAAAGGCTGACAGGACACCTTGCGGGAGAGGGGACAGTGGATAGCTTTGGCACAGGAC
>JAJZVM010000124.1 GCA_021845645.1 Bacillota bacterium | reverse complement strand
GGCGGTTGGCAATGTAGCCGGCGTGCCCGATGAGCTCGTCTTCCTCCCGTGCCACGCCTGGTCGGGTGGCGATGTACCGCACGTGGTTGGCCGCGCTTCGCAGCGTCCGAGGACTCGGCGGCTTCCACCTCAACCGCCAGACGACCGGGGCCTTCAGTTCCGGCGCGGCTCCGGCCATCACTCATTGCCCCCTTCGACCTCCTCTCCGAGGTCCAGCGGCTCGCCCACAGCATCCATGCGTGCGATCGCCACGATGGCCTCCTCACGGGCCGCCTGGACGAACCGCCCCTCGGTGAAGCTAGCCGTCCGTTCGCCGCCGACGGCGACGGCGGCGAAGGAAGCGGCCCACGTGGCCGCTTCTGCGGCAATGCGAACGCGGCGGAGTTCGTCACGCACTGGGTCTAGGTTCTGGCTGAGCAGTTTCATGAGCGCCGGCGCCGCCTGAGTTCCGGCATCCGTTTGGAGGTGCTCCTCGACAATCCCTCGGACCACCTCTGCGACGGGAACCGCCTGCGCCTTAGCGCGCGCCCAGAGGTTCGCGAACGAAACTTCAGTAAAGCGAACTGTGACAGGACGCATGTCGCCGTTCTCAGGCACGGTCAACGCCTCCGATGCCAGCATTTAGGGAACAAAGCAGACCAAAACGGGTGGCCCGACCGCACCGCGAAGCGCACCGCCTCGGCGAGCCGTGAAACCCGCATTAGAAGCGGACCGGCGGGCTTTGCCCGCCGTGTGTGATGCGCGCAGCGATGCGCCCCCTTATCCTGTGTAATCGACCCCTCCCGAGGCACCCTCCCTGGGGAGGGGCGCCGGGAGGGTTGGGGTGGGTTGACGGGAGGGGAGATAGTGGCCTGTGGACCCTGTGCGCAACCCGTAGGGTTGTGCAAGCGACGGTGGGCAACCGGAGGTTGTCCATGGGCGCGACAAGTCCACAGGCCACTGCGGCGAGGGGGTGGAGGGCGCCCCTTAGGTGTTGTCCGGAGCCCCCGAGCCGCCGGCGGCGTTTCGGAAGATCCGCCGCCGTCTACGCCCTTGGTTCACCAGGTGCCGATCAGATGCGTGAGTCGACGCCGTAGTCGGCGTCGGGCGGGGGCCGGCGTTGCCGGCCTGACACAGGCACTGGTGCCGTTAGTCTGCCGCTCGCTCGGGGAGCCGCGTGAGTGACGTTGTACCTCGCCCGAGCGCCCCGCAAGTGTGACAGCGGATCGGGTGGCTGAAGGCTGCATCCAAGAGAAGGCGATGCTCCGGTTTGGGGTCGAGGACTATGATCCGTTTGCCGGCCGCGCGTTGTCTGGCGAGCCAGATCAGGCTAGCGGCGGCCATGCCACCGCTAGGCGTCACCCGAGTGCTCGGGGCCTGCGTTTGCTTCGCTGGCTTTGGGCCCTCACCGTTCCGCATGAAGATCCTCCCCTCAATGGTGGTCGGCCAGGCCAGCCTGACACAGCTCCCTGACAGCGCAGCTGCGGCATTTGGCGGTGTCCGACGTCGGGAGCGGAAGCTCCTTTCCGCCAACGACCGAGCGGTAGCGTCTCAATGCCGCTAGGACCTGCTGGCGCAGGTCCTCCGTGTAAGCGACCGGAACGGTGCGATTCGCGTAGCGCAGGCGGCCGGCGACCGGCCGCCTGCCGAAGGCCTGTTCGACCACCAGGAGCTCGACACCGAGCTGGATGAGGTGGTGCGTGTACGGGGCGCTGCGGACTCGCCCGGACTTCAGTTCCTCGACGACGATCTGGCCATCTTCGCGATAGACGTAATCCGGCTTGGCCACGAGGCCGAAGCACGGTGAGCGTAGGGCCCGCGCCGGCCAGAGCGTGGTGTGATCCGCGTCGGAATAGAGTAGGCGCTTCCCGAGGCGGGGAATGGACGCGGCCACGAGCGCCAGGATCAGCACCAGGCCGCCGAGGATCGCCAGGTGTAGCAACACTGGCGCCACCTACCTTAGATTCAGGAGCACGAGGGCCAAGATGGCCAGGATGGCAAGCACGAGTGGTAGCGGCCGCGGCCGCGGCGCTCTGTGTCGGCGTGCGTCCTCGGTGTGGTAGGTCTCCCCGCGCCGCAGGGCGGGTCGGACCCGATGCGCATACGCGTCTGCCACAGCAGCGTGGGCGCGGGCGGTCGGGTTTTGGCTGGCGCGGCCGCGCCGTGCGATGCGCTCGAGCTGCCGAGTCGACAAACTTCCGAGGTGCAGGCGTCGCTCGAGGTCCCACTGCCGTTCGCAGTACGTGAACCTGGCGAGCTCGCTTGCACTGACAAACCGGTTCACTGGTCTGTCTCCTCGGTAACGGCGTCGCCATCGCCGTCCAAGTCGTCCGGCGAGGGCGGGGCCTCCGCGGCGACGGCCTCAGGGTCGATCTGCTCTCGGTACCAGTGACCGAGCGCGTGGCGAGCGCTCCCCTGGGCGAGTAGTGGCCACTCGTAGATGATCCGCAGGAGGGCGTCCGGCGGAGCGGCAAGGAAAGCTTCGGCGATCTCGCGGCGCTGGCTCTGCAAGTAGCTGCTGCTGAAGGTGATGTCGATGCCGAGCTCGTGCAGGTACTTCTTGCGGTCGATGCGCGGGTGCTCTGTCGGTCCGAGGTAGACGTCGCACGAGCTGAATACCCACGTGGCCAGATAGACGAGGTCTGCCTGGCCCAGGATGGTCTCGAGCCCTTCGCTTACCAGGTTCTCGATCTCGCCTCGCGCCCACCGGGAGAGCTTCTCGTTCTCAGTCACCATCTGCGCAACCGCAGCTTTGGTCTGTTCGCGCTTCGCCTGGCGCTCGGCTCGGTTGAACTGCTTCGGGTCGATGCAGATCAGCCGCGTGTGCTCGTTGTCGTGCGGCCCCTTCGCCCGGCGGAGGCACGCGCACTGCGAGTGGTCGCCGATGCAGTCGTGTTGCTTCCCACCGCCGTAGGGCGACGTCACGTTGCGGTACTTCGCCTCGGTACCGTAGGCGGTCCACTTCAGCGCGTTGAGATCCAGGACGCCGTCGTCGGCTTCCGCCTTGGCCTGCGCCTTCTCGAGTGCCTTGCGATTCTTCTCATCTATCTTAGCCTGCGCCGCACCCTCCACGTCGGCATAGCGCTTCGGATCGATGCAGACCACGGCCTCGGCGGAGTAGCGCGGATGTACATGCCGCCGGCAGGAGCAGTCCTTGTGTACGTCTGGATCGCACGTCCGATTGTTGTTGCCGTAGATGTACCCTTTGGCGTCGACGATCGGGCAGGTTGCGGCCAGGGTTTCGGCGATCACGCCGGGCGCTTGCTCCTGGGTCGCGTGCTGAGCTTTGAGCTTCTCGGCGGCCGCCGCCGTGAGCTTTGCGTTGCCGGCGATGTCGACGAGTTGTAGGGCCACGCTAGGCGAGAGGTTTTCGTGCGAAATATCGTTGAGCACCTGATCGGGAAGTTTCAGCAGGCGGAGCCGGTTTGCGATGTAGGGCTGACTCTTGCCGATCTGCTGCGCCAACTGAGTCTGCTTCAGGCCGGTGGCGAGCAGCGCCTGGTACCCTTGAGCCTCCTCGACCGGGGTGAGGTCCTGCCGGTGCAGGTTCTCGATGAGCTGCAAGGTGGCGGCCTCTTGGGCCGTGATGTGGAGGACGCGCACAGGGACGTCTGCGAGTTCGGCGCGCTGGGCAGCGCGCAGGCGGCGTTCGCCCGCGATGAGTTCGTACCCTCCGTCCTCCGCGGCCCGGACGACCAGCGGCTGAATGATGCCATGCTGCCGCACGCTGTCAGCAAGCTCGGCGAGCGGTTCTTCGGAAAACACGCGGCGGACGTTGCCGACGACACGGATAGCGCCGATCGGCGCGCGCAGGATCTCGTCGAGCGGTTCGATCGGGTTGACGGCCATCTCAATCCTCCTTCGCACAGAGCCGGGGCAGCCGGCCCCTGACACAGCATGGGGTGCCTAGGGAGCGCGCGGTCAGCTCCAGAGGTCCGGCGGGGCGGTAGTCGCGGGAGCCAGCAGCTGCACTCGTCCCTCGGGCGTGATCTCGAAGACGCGTAGGGTGTCGGCGTCGCGCCTGCCCGTGTCGCGGATGAGGCCCCGGCGTTCGCAGGCGTCGATCGTGCCCGTCTTGCAGAAGGTCCAGACGGTTGCGGAGGGTCCATCGCGGAGGATCTCAAGGCATGCCTGCAGCGGCCGTGACAAGCGTGCTGGCGACTTAGGACTCACCAAATGCCCTCCTTGCCCTAGGCGATCAGCGTGCTGCGATCGCCTGTTCGATCTTTTCGAAACCGGAACGGAAGGCCTCGAGGCAGCCGAAGGCGACTGCCTGGCGTTCGGCGTTCGGCAAACACAGACCAAGCGCAAAGGCCTCGTCCTCTGTGAGCGGCTGGAGGAGTCGGTAATGCAGCACCCGGCCGGTGTCGGCCGTGTCGGACTGGCCGGCACGCTCGGCCTCAGCGCGCATGCGGCCGGCCTGCTCGAGAGTGGCCATCTCGACGCGGACAGAGTGCACGCTGCGGTGAAGTCGTACAGCGATGTCAACTGCGTCCATCCCGCGCTGGAGCATGAGCTCGAGGCGAGTGACTTCTTCACGGGTCCACGATTGGTGCTCTCGCACATCGGTTCGCATATCCCCTTCACCTCCGAGGTACTGACGCTTGAAGTCCATCCGCGTGCGAAGAGGCCTCCCGTGCGGGAGGCCTCTGTGGGTTGATGCTAACGGGAGTAGCCGTGATCGCGGATCGGCCGGACGGGGGAGCCGGAGTGCAACAGGACTGCGAGGTCTCGGTGGTCGTGCTCGCCCCTCCACGGGAGCGCGTACCACCCGAGCGATGGGGACCATTCGACCGTAGCCGGCACCCACCGGTCCAGGCCTCGGAGCGGCACTTCGATGGGATCTCCACAGTGCAGCTGCTGACCGTTGAGCGCCAGGCGTTCTCCCGCCAGCTCGAGCTGCACCACCAGTTCTTCGGCCACGTTGTCACTCCCAACCTGCCAAGGGCGCGCGCCGAAGCACTGCTGCAGTTCTTGGCTATGCGCATTCTTGACCCCAGAGGGTCACATCAAGCGTATGTCCCACGTTTCAGTTTATCCTGATGACGTACGACCGGCACGACAACACGAGCTCTCCCGGCCCCGTCTCCCCGCACAACTGGGTCGTCTCGGCCGTGAAGCACGCCCTGCAGTCCGGGGTGCCGGCAAGCAAGATCATCCTCGGCGTCAACAGCTACGGCTATAGCTGGAACCTCTCCACCGGCACCGGCACGACCGTCGGCCAGGCGCAGGCCTCGACGATGCCGAAGTCCCAGAAGAGCTACAGCGCCGCGACCAAGGAGACCAAGGTGACGTACACCAAGAACGGCGTGAAGCACGTCATCTACTACGGCGGCCGTCAGGCGCTCGCGGACAAGGTCGCGATCGCGCGGCAGTACAAGCTGGCGGGCATCGCGATCTGGAAGGTCGGCTACGAGAACCAGGCCTACTGGCAGGAACTCCTCACACAGAACGGCAACGCCGCGACAGGCAGCGGCAGCACGAGCACCTCGGGCGCCGCCGCCAGCCACACCCGCAAGGGCCACATGACGGGCAAGCCGATGACGCACCGGCCGATCGGCACGAGAACGGGCCGGACCTCCGGCACGAAGCACGCCAAGACGCCGCACGGAGGGACCGCCCGCAGCCACTCGGGCAAGATGCGCGGCAAGGGCCCCAGCACGAAGAAGTAGCTTGGGAAGCACTGCAGGCCGGGGATATCCCCGGCCTGCAGTGCCGACGCTTTCACCCGAGGCCTGCACGCGAACCGCAATTCGGCGGAACGCCACCTCGTCGGATTCTCCAGGATCTCCAGCTCCTGCGGAAGGACGGCAACTGGTCGGCGGCTCGTATACGTCCGGCACGCACTGCTCCGCGGCGAGCCACAGCCGTCACCAGCGCAACGGACGCAAGCCGATGACGCCAAGGCCGATCGGTGCCCGTCATGGCGCGCAGCCCACGGGCCCAAACCGGCAGCGCCGCCACGTGCTCACGCCTCGGCCAGAACCCCTCCACTTTCCCTGCCTGCACCGCCGACAGAACGTATGCGATGGAGGAGATCGTTCCGCAGTGCGTGAGCCTGCGCCCCGCCCCGAAACGGACCCCAGTGCATGGCCAGGCGCGTCCGTAACACAATCTTCATTTGCCCCGTTCCCGCGCCCGGTTTAGCGTTTGCGGTGCAGGACGTGCCTAGGCGAAGGTCGTCCGTGCACTGGAGGGACAGCATGAAACCCTTGATCTACTTCATCTGCACCGGCAACTCCGCGCGCAGCCAGATGGCTGAGGGCTTTGCGCGGCGGCTGTTCGGCGATCGCTTCGAGATCCTGAGCGGCGGGCTCGAACCCTCGTCCCTGCACCCGCTGGCGGTGAAGGCCATGGCGGAGGTCGGTCTCGACATCTCACAGCAATTCAGCAAGCCGATCGATCCCGAGCGGCTGCGGGAGGCCCGTCTCGCGGTGACGCTCTGCGGCGATGCGGAGGAGCGCTGCCCCGTCACGCCGCCGCAGGTGCAGCGCATGCACTGGGGCCTGCCGGACCCGGCGAAGGCTTTGGGGCCGGAGGAGGAGCGGCTCGTGGTCTTCAGGCGCGTGCGCGACCTGATCCGCGGCGAGCTCGAAGCCTTGGCCCGGGATCTCTAGGTCGGCTGTCCGCCGTCTCCCAGGCCCGGCCATCCCGTCTCCTGCGGCGCGAGGGATACGAGCCCGAGACGGGCGGCCAGGACAAGCGCCTGCGCCCTGCTCTGCGCGCCGAGCTTCGCGTAGATGCGGCCGGCGTGCACCTTGACCGTCTTCTCCGCGATGCCGAGCTGCAGGGCGATCTCGCGGTTGGCCAAGCCCTCGGACATCAGCCCCAGGACTTCCATCTCGCGGCCGGTCAGGCGCTCGCCCGTGGGCAACCTGGCGGCGCTGCGTCGCGATGCCGCCAGGAGAGCGCCCTCGTCCAGCACCGAACGCCCCCTGGCCACCTGGCGCACTGCCGTCAGGAGATCCTCCGGCGCCACGGTCTTGGAAAGGTAGCCGTCGGCGCCGGCCGAGAGCGCCGCCATCACGCGTTCCGGTTCCGCGAAGGACGTGAGCACCAGGATCCGCGCGCGGGCCGACGCCGCGCGGATCGCCGCCACGGCGTCGGCGCCTCTGGCGCCGGGCAGCACGAGGTCGAGCAGCACGATGTCGGGCTCCAGCCGGCGGACGGCCTCGGCTGCGCCTGCGAGATCGCCCGCCTCGCCGACCAGGCGGAGGTCCTCCGCCAGCCCGAGAAAGGCGGCGAGCCCCTGGCGCACCATGGGATGGTCGTCGACGATCATCACCGTGACCACCTCGCCTGTCACGTTCCGCTCCCTCCTTGCGCCAGGGCGAGCCGCAGTTCCACGAGCACGCCCTGTGCGGCCGCGCCATGGATCGTGAGGCGTCCGCCGGCCGCGTCCGCCCTCGCCTGCATCGAGCCGAAGCCCGCGCCGCGCCGCACATGCGCGGGAAGGCCGCACCCGTCGTCCTGCACCCTGAGCACGACCTCGCCGCGGCGGAGGACGAAGCTCAGGCGGATATGCGCGGCGCCGGCATGCCGGACGGCGTTGTGCAGGGCCTCCTGGGCAATGCGCAGCACTGCCTGCGCGGCCTGGGGCGAGAGCTCGGGCACGGAGCCGATGCGCGCGGTCAGCTTCGGCCCGCCGCCGACGGAGAACGCGTGGACGAGATCGCGCAGGGCGGCGCCCAAATCCCGCGGGGCCTGCCAGAGAAGGGTGTGCGCCAGGGTGCGCAGTTCGGCCTGCGCCGTGCGCAGTTGCTCTTCGGCCGTCTCGAGCTGGCGCAGCGACGCGTCGGGACTCTTCCCCGCGGCGAGCCGTGCCGTGCGCAGGCCGAGGATGGCCGCGAACAGCCGCTGGCTCACGGCGTCGTGCAGGTCCGCGGCGATGCGCTGCCTCTCGTCGACGACCGCGGCCCGGCGCAGGTCCTCCTGCCGGCGCGCCGCGGCGAGCACGCTGCGCAGCAGGGCCGCGAACGCTTCGAAGACCGCAAGATCCGCGGGATCGAAGCGCGGCTCCGGCGTCCCCGCAAGGAGGTCTTCCTGCTCAGAAACCGCGTGCCGCACGGCGGCACGGCTGCCCGGCAACAGGCCTGCAAGGCCGTCCGCCGTGCGCGGGGACGGCCTTGCCGCCGGGCTGCGCGCATCTCTGGCCAGAACCTCGCCGCCGGGTTCGCGCAGGACCGCGAGGCACGGGATGCCGAGCCGCGAGACCCCTAGCGAGACCGCCAGACGCAGGATGGTCGGTGGATCGCCCTCGGCCGCCAGCGCCGTCGCCACGTCCGCGAGGGCTGCGAGCTGGCCGGCGCGCCGCTCCGCTGCCGCCTGGGACTCTGCGCGGCCGAGCGCAACCGCGAACTGGTTGCCGACAGCGGACAGGAGCGCCAGCGATTCCTGGTCGAAGTGGGCCTGGCCCGGCGCTGCCACGTTGAGGATGCCGAGGGTGTGGTCGCCGCGCCGCAAGGGCACGCTTGCGTGCAGCACGAGGCCCTCCTTGTCGCCCATGGCGTCACGCAGGCGCGAGCACGTCACCATGTTCACGGCCCCGGTAAGCTGGCCGGCATGGAAGCGGCGCTGGCACTCGCAGCCCGCCGCCTCGAGCGCCCGCTGGTGATCGGCGGCGAGGGCTGGAGGCAGACCCGTGGCGGCGATCTTGACGAAGTCGCCGCGCTCGGGGCGGTAACGGAAGGCCCAGGCCGTGCGCAGGCCGAGCACCCCCTCGAGCTCCGGCAGCAGGGCGGCGATGGCCGCGTCGGCGTCGAGCGTCTCATTGAGGGCTTCCGCCACACGCCGAAGGGCCTCGCTGCGCCCGAGGGGCGTCGTGCCCACCCACCGTCACCTCCCGCTTCCAGAGTACCGCATCAGGCCGTCTGGACGCCGGGCAGGATGAGGTGCACGTCGCCGAACTCGTGCCAGAGATAGCCTTGCGCCAGGGCCGCCTCGTACGCGCCCCGCAGGTGCTCCGGCGGCGCGAAGGTCTCGAGGAGGGCCAGGTGCGAGCTGCGCGGCGCGTGCAGGCCTGTGAGCAGGCCGTCGATCATCTGCACGTCCACTCCGGGCCGCACCACGGCATCCGCGAGACCGTGACCGGCCGCGAGCCGGCCCTCGCGCGAGGCGCTGACGAGCGCGCGCACAACCGTCGTCCCGACGGCGATGACCCGACCGCCGCGGGCTCTCGCGCGCATGATGTCCCGCACCGTCCCGGCAGGCAGCCGGTATGGCTCCGGCGGCAGGTAGTGCTCGGCGAGGCTTCCTTCGACCTCCTCGCTCGACAGACCGCAGTGCAGGGTCAGGAAGGCGATCCGCACCCCGCGCCGGCGGAGCGCCGCAAGCGTCCCTGTGGTGAACGGCCTGGCCGCCGAAGGCATCTCCGCCGACCCGGGCGGCCCGGCGAAGACGGTCTGGTAGAACTCGATCGACCAACGGCGCGGCACGTAGGCGTAACGAATCGGCTGACCGATCTCCATCTGCCATGGGCCGAGGCTCCGACGTCCTTGGGTGGCCACCACCACCTGACGCGACATGGAGCTGGCGCGATCCAGGACCTTGAGGTCGAGGCGCCCGCCTCTGCCGTCCACGACGGCCAGCCGCTCTCCCGCCGCGGGTACCCGCGCTGCCGGCCGGAGCCCGTCCGCACTGCGGCCCTCGACGCGGTAGATGCCGGGCCCGAGCCGCTGCGCGACATGCAGGCGCATGAACCGTCCCGCATCGTCCTGCGCGGGCAGGGATGCGGGCACGGTCGCCGAGCGGTTGACGACGAGCAGATCACCTGGCGCCAGGATCTCTGGGAGGTCGCGGAAGTGGCGGTGCGCAAAGCCCCCGCCGCCGCGTTCCTGGAGCAGCAGACGTACGTCGTCCCGCCCGTCGCCGCGCACTTCGGCGGGTGCACTTGCGGGGAGCAGGCGCTCCTCGGCAATGCCCAGTTCGAGGTCCGGTTCGGGCGTCCATGCCCGGACGGCGGCGTTCATCGCGCGCCTCCGGCCACGGCGATCTCGGTCGCGCGGTAGCGGCCCGACGGGAGCGCCGGCATGCGGAGCAGGAGCTCCATGACGGCCGGTGCGACCTCCCCGGGACGCGCGAGGCCGGCCGGGTCCTCGTCCGGGACGGCCATGCGATGCATGTCGGTGTCCATATCGCCGGGATCGAGCGCGTAGACCAGGACTCCCGCGTGGGCGTGCGCCAGAAGCTCTGCCGCCAGGATGCGCACGAGGTGGTCCACCGCCGCCTTGGTTGCGCCGTACGCTCCCCAGTGCGGGTACGCCTCGACGGCCGCGTCCGAGGAGAGGTGGACGATGCGTCCGCCGCCTGGGTCCCCCTCCATGGCCGGCAGCACCTGGCGCCAAAGCCGCACGGTGCCGAGTACATTGGTGCGCACGACCTCGTCCCAGCCGGTGTCGCTGATATCCGCGAGGGGACCGAGCGGCAGGGGGCCGAGCGACGACGCGCAGGTGACGAGGTGGCTCACGGGGCCGAGGGAGCGCATCGTCTCCGCAACGAGATATTCGGCAAAGCCGGCCTCGCCGACGTCCCCGGCGATGGCCAGCACCTTTGCGCCCATCGCCGCGAGCTCCCGGCGCACGTCCTCAAGGCGGCCCGCGCCGCGCGCCGCGATCGCCAGAGGCATGCCCTGCGCCGCCCAGGCGCGGCTCACCGCAAGACCGAGTCCCTTCGAAGCGCCCGTGACGAGCAGAACGGGCGGCTGCCCGCGCCACTCGGCAGATGTCGTCATGTGAGGCCCTCCCCTGCAACAGCGTTCAAGGGGAGCGTACCGGCTCGGCGCGGCCCGCGCGTCGGGCCGCGGTTGTAGGCCTCGGGTCCTAGGACAGGGCGGTCGCCGCCGCCGCCGTACGTTCGTCCGCCAAAGG
The DNA here is from genome assembly GCA_021845645.1 of Bacillota bacterium. The sequence continues at coordinate 1,179 of JAJZVM010000124.1, read as the reverse complement.
ACCACCACCGACCTAGGCCTTGAGACCGCCAACTCGCGACATTCGGACCATGTGCCCCTTGGGGGACACAGCAGGAAGCGACCTATGTCGCGCGAATTGCTCAGCAGCATTCTACGAGAAAGTTCTCATTCTACGAGAATGCCAAAGGGGGCCATCGCGGTTGGCGCGTCGCAGCGGTTCGAGCCTCGAGCGTGGGCTGCGTCTCCTGGCCGTCTTCGCGACGGCAGACGAGACCGAGCTCGCCGTCGCCGACTTGGCAAGGGCAGCCGGGCTGCCAGCCTCGACGGCCTACCGCTACATCCAGGGGCTGCGCGACGCAGGCTACCTCGAAAGCGCTGGCGGCGGGACCGTCCGTCTCGGCGAGCGGGTGGAGGCCCTGGCGCGCCGGCTGCAGCTGCGCGATCCGCTTCCTGACCTCGCGCGCCCCGTCATGCGCGAGCTGAGCCGTCTGACCTCCGAGACGGTCCTGCTCGTGGCGCCTGCGGGCATCTTCGGCATCTGCGTCGAGCGCGTCGAGAGCCAGGAACCCGTTCGCCTCTCGTTCGCCAAGGGCCGCATGGAGCCGCTCTACGCCGGCGCGACGGTGCGCGCCCTCCTGGCCTTCCTGCCGGACGACGTGCTGGAGGCGGTGATCGCCGCGGGACTGACGCCGTACACCGAGGTCACGATCTCGGACCCGGGCGCCTTGCGCGCGAACCTCGCCGATGTGCGCAGGCAGGGCTACGCGCACTCGCTCGGCGAGATGGACGTGGACGTGCGGGCACTCGCGGTGCCGCTCAGGCCGGACGGACGCGGGTTCGCGCGCGCGGCCCTCTCCGTCACCGGACCCGCGTTCCGCTTCACGGAGGACAAGGTTTCCAAGGTGCTGCCGCTGCTGCAGGCGAGCGCGGCGCGCATCGAGGGCATCCTCGGCCGGCTCGAGGAAATGTCGGGGTTCGGGAACATCTAGTCAGGGAGGCTGTCGATCTTGTCCGAGGCAAGGCAGATCCAGGCACCGACGGGGGCCGAGCGGACATGCAAGGGCTGGCCGCAGGAAGCGGCGATGCGGATGCTGATGAACAACCTGGACCGACGGGTGGGCGAGAAGCCGGACGAGCTGATCGTGTACGGCGGGCGGGGGCGCGCGGCGCGTTCGTGGCAGGCGTTCGACGCGATCGTCGCGACCTTGAAGGAGCTCGA